>NZ_JBITMD010000032.1:0-128106 GCF_044465905.1 Nonomuraea sp. NPDC049480 | reverse complement strand
GCACTGGCTTTTAACACACTGTTGAGTTCTCAAGAAACGGACGCGTTTTCCGGCGTTTCGTTCCGTCTTTCGTTGTGTCTTAATTCTCGCCGCCGCCCGAGTTTCTGTCAAATTGACCGGACTCGCTCGATCTGCGGGAATCAATCCACGCCCCGTTTCCGGGACAACCCCTCTAACTTACCAGGCCGCAGACCGTTAAGCGAACCGATCTTCGGACCGGCGAGTCAGAAGGGATTGCCGACGACCACGACACAACGCACACCATTGTCACCGGAGTGAAGGAGGAGGGTTGCGCCGCACCGCGTCGGCTTCTAAAGATTAGCAGCGCCCTCGACCGCTCGGGACGGTTCGTCATCTTCCATGGACACAGAACGATCACGACCGAACATAGACTCCCCACGTGAGCAGCAACATGCCGCCAGTGGCGAAGAAGATCCCTATCGAGCGCACGCACCACGGCGACACCGTCATCGACGAGTACGCCTGGCTGAGCAACAAGGAAGATCCCGACACGAAGGCCTATCTGGAGGCGGAGAACGAATTTCTCAAACAGCAGACCGCTCACCTCACCGACCTCCAGGAGCAGGTGTTCCAGGAGATCAAGGGCCGCACGCAGGAAACCGACCTGTCGGTGCCGAGCCGCAAGGGTGCCTGGTGGTATTTCAGCCGCACCGAGGAGGGCAAGCAGTACGCGGTCTCCTGCCGCGTCCCCGCCGACGGCGACGCGCCGCCGGAGATCGTCCCGGACGTCCGGCTCGACCGTGAGCAGGTGATCCTGGACGGCAACGAGCTCGCCGGCGACAGCGAGTTCTTCTCGATCGGCACCAGCGCCGTCACCCCTGACGGGACGATGGTGGCCTACTCGACCGACTACAAGGGCGCCGAGCGCTTCACGTTGAGGTTCAAGAACCTCGAGACGGGCGAGCTCCTCCCGGACGAGATCACGGACATCTTCTACGGGGGCGCCTGGTCGGCCGACGGCTCGGCGTTCTTCTACACGCGGGTCGACGACGCCTGGCGTCCGTACCAGGTCTACCGGCACACCCTCGGCACCCAGGAGGACGTCCTGGTCTACGAGGAGACCGACGAACGCTACTGGGTAGGCATCGGGCTGACCCGGAGCGAGAGGTACCTGGTGCTCGGCGCGGGCAGCAAGATCACCAGCGAGATACGCGTCCTCGACGCCGCCGACCCCACGGGTGAGTTCCAGGTCGTCCGCCCGAGGAAGGCCGGCGTGGAGTACAGCGTCGAGCACGCGGGCGATTTCTTCTACATCCTGCACAACGAGAACGCCGAGAACTTCGAGCTGGCCACGGCTCCGCTCGACGACCCGGGCACGTGGACCCCGATCGTCCCGCACCGCGACGACACCCGGCTCCTGGAGGTCGACGCGTTCGCGGACCACGCCGTGGTGCACTTCCGCCGCGACGGCCTGACCGGGCTGCGCGTGCTGCCGTACGCCGGCACGATCGAGGTCTGGCGCGAGCGGGCCGAGGCGGCCGAGCGGAACGCGTACGAGATCGACTTCCCCGAGCCGCTCTACGACGTCGGCCCGGCCGGCAACCCCGAGTTCACGACCAGGCGGCTGCGGCTGGCGTACACGAGCATGGTCACCCCGCCCAGCGTGTACGACTACGAGCTGGACACGCACGAGCTGATCCTGCTCAAGCGGCGCCCGGTGCTGGGCGGCTACGACCCGGCGGACTACGAGCAGTTCCGCGACTGGGCCGCGGCCGAGGACGGGACCAAGATCCCGGTGTCGATCGTGAAGCGGAAGGACGCCGCCAAGCCCGCCCCGACCGTGCTGTACGGGTACGGCAGCTACGAGACCTCCATCGACCCCAGCTTCTCGGTCGCGAGGTTGTCCCTGCTCGACCGCGGTTTCGTGTTCGCGGTCGCGCACGTCAGGGGCGGCGGCGAGATGGGCCGCCACTGGTACGAGGACGGCAAGCTCACCAGGAAGCGCAACACGTTCACCGACTTCGTGGCGGTGGCCAGGCACCTGAAGGCGGCCGGCTGGAGTGAGCGGATCATCGCCAGGGGCGGCTCGGCGGGCGGCCTGCTGATGGGCGCGGTGACGAACCTGGCGCCGGAGGAGTTCGCGGGCGTGGTGGCCGAGGTGCCGTTCGTGGACGCGCTCAACACCATTCTCGACCCGTCGCTACCCCTCACCGTGATCGAATGGGACGAGTGGGGCGACCCCCTGCACAACCCCGACGTGTACGCCTACATGAAGAGCTACACGCCGTACGAGAACGTGGACGGCAGGCCGTACCCGCCGATCCTGGCGATCACCAGCCTGAACGACACACGCGTCCTCTACCACGAGCCGGCGAAGTGGATCGCCAGGCTGCGGGCGACCGCGCAGGGCGGTCCCTTCCTGCTCAAGACCGAGATGGGTGCGGGCCACGGCGGGCGGAGCGGGCGCTACGACGCCTGGCGCGAGGAGGCGTTCGCGCTCTCCTGGATCATCGAAAGGGGCACGTCATGACCTATCAGGCGGACGGGCGACGCTACGAGCGCCAGCCGTACAACCGCAGCGGCCGCAGCGGGCTCAAGCTGCCCGAGGTCTCCCTGGGGCTGTGGCACAACTTCGGCGACAACCGGCCGATCGAGAACTCCCGGGCGATCCTGCGGCGGGCGTTCGACCTCGGCGTGACGCACTTCGACCTGGCCAACAACTACGGCGTCCCGTACGGCTCGGCGGAGAAGAACTTCGGCCGCATCCTGCGCGACGACTTCGCCGCCTACCGGGACGAGCTGATCATCTCCACCAAGGCCGGGTACGACATGTGGCCGGGCCCGTACGGCGAGTGGGGCTCCCGCAAGTACGTCCTGGCCAGCCTCGACCAGTCGCTCCAGCGCATGGGCCTGGATTACGTCGACATCTTCTACAGCCACCGTCCCGACCCGGGGACCCCGCTGGAGGAGACCATGGGGGCGCTCGACCGGGCGGTCCGCTCGGGCAAGGCGTTGTACGCGGGCATCTCCAACTACTCGGCCGAGCAGACCACCCAGGCCGCGCGGATCATGCGGGAGCTGGGCACGCCGCTGATCATCCATCAGCCGTCCTACTCGATGATCAACCGGTGGATCGAGGAGGGGCTGCTGGACGCGCTGGAGGAGGCGGGCATGGGCTGCATCGTGTTCTCGCCGCTGGCGCAGGGCCTGCTGACCGACCGGTACCTGGAGGGGGTGCCCGCCGACTCGCGGGCCGCCACCAGTCGCTTCCTGCGCGAGGACCAGGTAAACCGGGAGCTGGCGCGCGACCTCAACGAGATCGCCAGGGGCAGGGGGCAGACGCTGGCTCAGATGGCGCTGTCGTGGACGCTCAGGGACCCGAGGGTGACCAGCGTGCTGATCGGCGCGAGCAGCGTGAAGCAGCTGGAGGACAACGTGGGCTGCGTGGACGGCCCCGACTTCACCGAGGACGAGCTGCAGGCCATAGACAAAATCACCGGACCGGTTTCGTCGGCCCGGTGATTCGATGCTGCGTCCGATGGTCGGCTTCCCTCACAGGTCCTCGTGCCGCTGGAGGTAGGTGAAGGAGGCCCAGCCGGGCAGCACCGGCAGCCAGAACGTGAGCAGCCGGTGCAGCAGCACGGCCGACGTGGCCAGCTCGGTGGGCACTCCGGCCACGCTCAGCCCCAGGGCGAGCGCGGCCTCGACCGCGCCGAGCCCGCCGGGCGTGGGCGCGGCCGAGCCGATGGCGTTGGCCGTGAGGTAGACGACGGCGACGGCGGTGAAGCTGATCTCGCCGCCGAACGCCGCCACGCACGCGTAGAGGCAGGCTATGAACGCGATGGTGATCGTGAGAGTGCCGACGCTCGCCTCGATCATCTTGCGCGGCGACTGCAGCACGTCGAGCAGCCGGGGCAGCACGTTGGAGAACAACCGGCGCAACCGCCCGGTGATCATCCTGCGTAGCGGCGGCACCCCGAGCACCACCACGACCAGCAGCGCCACCGCCAGCAGCGCCACGACGAGCCCGCGCGACGGCGTGAAGGAGGTGGCGGTGTTGGAGCCGGTGATGTAGGCGAACAGCAGCAGCAGCCCGATGTGGAAGACCAGCATGATGAGCTGGGAGGCGCCTACGCTGGCCACCGCGCTCGCCGGTGAGATGCCGCGTTTCTGCAGGTATCTGGTGTTGATCGCGACCCCGCCCACGGCGGCCGGCGCGACGAGCTTGACGAACGAGGACGCGAACTGCACGAGCACGGTACGCCAGAGCGGAAGTGGCTCCGGCACGAACCCGCGCAGCATCAGCGCGGCGGCCACGAAGCTGACGAACGAGGCGACCAGCGCCAGCCCCGACCAGCCCCAGTTGGCCGTCGTGAGCACGTGGTAGACGTCCACCCGGCTGAGCTGGGAGAGCACGATGTAGGCGGCGATCGCGCTGGCGATGATCGTGATCAGCGTGCGTGGCCTGAACCGTTCGAGGCGTACTTCGTCGACCTTGCCCTGCGGCTTCAGCGCGACGATCTGCTCGCGGAGGCCGGGCAGCACGTTCTTGTTCTTGGTCAGGGCCGCGCGGGTCTCCCTGGTCAGCGCGATGCGCTGGAGCAGCGGCATGGCGGCGGCCAGCGCCTCTGGGCCCATCACGGCCGCCGCGGCCCGGACCGAGCGCTCGGGGCCGACGCGCAGCGCCAGGTAGGTGAGCAATTGGGCGACGTCGAGCCGGAGCAGCAGGTCACCGGCGGCGATCTCGCCGCTGCGCGCGTCGGTCAGCACGACGCGGCCGGCCCGGTCGAGGTGGATGCTGTCGCCGGTGAGCCGCCGGTGCGCCAGGCGCTGGATCTGCAGCAGCTCGACCTGCTCCCAGATCTGCGCGAGCAGGGCGTCATCGATCTCCGCGTCGGGCACCTCGTCGAGGGGGCGCGTCTCGATGTGCTCATAGGCGAGCAGCGCGGCCTCGGTGCCGATCTCGCTGGTGCCGAGCAGGCGGGGCGTGCTGGCGCCGGCGGCCTGGGCGGCGTACGCCATGAGCGCCTCGCGCTCCAGCTCGGCCCTGAGCGACCTGATCGCGCGGCGCCTGGTCTCGGAGTTGAGCCTGATGCGCCGCCACAGCCGGTACGGCAGCCCCGCCACCTGCCGGTCGCGGTCGAGCACGGTGACGTCGAGGCTGGCGCCGTCCCTGAGCCCGATGGCGTAGCGCCGGCTGCCCTGGTGGTCGTCCTCGATGCGGCGGGCCGAGACCACGGAGAACGACAGCTTGCGCAGCGCGACCACCACGGCGTTGCCCGGCGGCCTGGTGTTGGGGCTGCCGACGCCGTACAGGGTGGCGTAGCCGATGGCCATGCCGACGATCACGGTCACGATGGCGCTCGGCAGCGTGATCTGCCGGCCGGAGAAGAACGCCAGGATGTAGAGGGCGATCACGGCCCACATCAGCATCCGCCAGGTGGGGCGGCGGGAGATGCGGACGGCGGTGGCGTACGCGATCACCGAGGTGAGCAGCGTGTTCAGCGGCTCGATGTCGCGGTCGCCGGTCAGCAGCACGCGAAGGTCGTCGACGTTGCCCCCGACGAGCCACTGCCCGAGCAGGAACGACCCCGCCATGCCGATGATCGCGGCGATCAGCCCTTCGGCGACGCGCAGCCCGTCGCGGTGGAAGACCCGTTCGACCGCGAACGCCGCGGGCACCACGAGCACGGCCGCGCCGCCGAGGAAGGCCGCGATCCTGCTGAGCAGCGGGACGAGCTCGGCGCCCTCCTTGACGTCCTCTTCGAGGCCGATGAGCGTCTGCTTGGCGACCAGGGTGAGGAGGATGACCGCGCCGAGCACGATGAGCGTGGCGAAGAAGCGCAGCAGGTCGGAGGGGCGGCGCAGGCGCTGGGGCAAAAGCGGCTCGACGACGTAGACGTCCGGTTCGGCACGTGACTCCGCCACGGCTGGGTCCTCCTCCGCGAGGTCCGCCGCGTTATCTCGTTCCCTGATTTCGGCCACCGATTGCGATTCTGCACCTTCCCGGCCGGACCGTACGATCTTTAGCTTCCAGTGTCCTCGATCGAGATGTTGCGCAGGTAAAGCTACACGGTGGGACTCCAGCCATTCATCTTTGTTTCCCCGACATAGGCTGTGTCCCATGTCGGGTGAGCTGAGGATTTTGGGGGCATGTCCGCTGGACTGCCCGGATACCTGTTCCTGGATCGTCACCGTCGACAACGGCAAAGCGGTCAAACTACGCGGCAACCCCGACCACCCGTACACCAGGGGCGCGCTCTGCGTGAAAGTCAACCGCTACCTGGAGCACACCCAGGCGGCCGACCGCATTCTCCACCCGATGCGCCGCACCGGGCCCAAGGGCTCGGGCCAGTTCGAGCGGATCACCTGGGACGAGGCGTTGGAGGAGATCTCGGTACGGCTGCGCGCCATCGTCGACGAGCACGGCGGCGAGGCCATCTGGCCGTACCTGGGCACCGGCACGCTCGGCTACCTGCAGGGCTGCGAGGGGGTGGCGGGCCGGCGGTTCTGGAACGTCCTCGGCGCCTCCAAGCACTGGCTCAACATCTGCTCGTCGGCCGGCAGCAGCGGGCTGAAGCGGGCGAACGGCACAGCGGCCGGCATGGACCCGGAGAACTTCGCGCTGGCCAAGCTGGTCCTGCTCTGGGGCACCAACACGCTGACCAGCGGCCACCACCTGTGGAAGTTCATCCAGGACGCCCGGTCGAACGGCGCGTACGTGGTCGCCATCGACCCGATCCGCACCAGGACCGCCGACCAGGCGGACGAGTACCTGGCGATCAGGCCGGGCACGGACGCGGCGCTCGCGCTGGGCCTGCTCAACGTCGTGCTCGCGGAGAACGCGCAGGACGAGGAGTTCCTGGCCGAGCACACGGAGGGCTGGGCGGAGTTCCGCCAGGAGATCCTGGATCACCCGGTCGAGAAGGTGGCGGAGATCACCGGCATCCCGGCCGCGGACATCCACAGCCTGGGGATGAGGCTGGCCCGCACCCGCCCGACCGCCATCCGCGCCACGCACGGCCTCCAGCGGCACGCGGGCGGCGGCGCCGCGATGCGCACGATCGCCGCGATCCCCGGCGTCACCGGCGACTGGCGGCACCCGGGCGGCGGCATGGCGTTCTCGACCAGCGATCACGTCCACCTGAACGTCGACATGCGCGACGACCTCCTCGCCAAGCCGGTCCGCACGCTGGTCATGACCAAGCTGGCCTCACAGCTGGACGACGTGAAGTGCCTGTGGGTGTACGCGGCCAACCCGCTCGGCTCGACCCCCGACGCGAACGCCATCCGGCGACGGCTCGCCCGCGAGGACCTGTTCACCGTCGTCATGGAGCAGTTCCCGACCGACACCGTGGACTACGCCGACATCGTGCTGCCCGCGACCATGCAGACCGAGCACTACGACCTGCACGCCGGCTACGGGCACATGTACCTGCTGTGGAACGAGCCCGCCGTCGAGCCACCCGGCGAGTGCCTGTCCACGACCGAGACGTTCCGCCGGCTGGCCGCGCACATGGGGCTGACCGAGCCGTCGCTGTACGACTCCGACCTGGAGCTGGCCGAGCAACTGCTGTCCAGCGGGCATCCGTCGCTGGCGGGCATCACCCTCGACCGGCTGCGCAAGGAGGGCTGGGTGCGGATGAACTACCCCAAGCCGTTCGCGCCGTTCGCCGCGGGCTTCCCGACGCCGTCGGGGCGGCTGCGCTTCCCGCGGGCCGGGCAGGCGTACGTCCCGTCGTACACGGCCCGCGAGTCGGGGCGCTCGCCGTACCCGCTGACGCTGGTCACGCCGGCCGCGCACACGTTCCTCAACACGATCTTCGGCAACAATCCCGAGCTGCGGCGCCGCGCCAAGGAGCCGGTGGTGCTGGTCAACCCGGCCGACGCGGCGGCGCGCGGCCTGGTGGACGGCCAGCGGGTAAGGGTCCACAACGACGGAGGCGGGTTCCTGGCCGACGTGGAGATCAGCGACCGGGTGTCGGCCGGGGTGGTGGCGTCGACGAAGGGCCGCTGGCCGAAGCTCAGCCCGGGCGGCGCCAACCCGAACGCCGTCGTGGCCGAGCGGGACGCCGACATGGGCAAGGGCCCCGGCTATCACGACAACCTCGTCGAGATCAGCTCAGTTTGAGCTTGTAGCCCTCGTGGGAGGCCTTGAATCCGAGCGAGTCGTAGAAGCGGTGCGCGTCCGTACGTGACTTGTCGGACGTGAGCTGCACCATGGCGCAGCCGCGCGCCCTGGCCCTGCCGACGGCCCACTGGATCATCTGGCGGCCCAGTCCCTGGCCGCGGGTGGAGGCCGCGACCCTGACGGCCTCGATCTGACAGCGCTCGGAGCCCAGCCGCGACAGCCCGGCCAGGTACGTGAGCTGCATCGTGCCCATCACCTTCCCGTCGCGCTCGGCCACGATCAGCTCGTCGTAGGGGTTGGCGTCGATCCGGTCGAAGGCCGCCAGGTAACGCTCGTCGGACGGGTCGCCCTCGCGTTCGGCGCCCAGCGGGTCGTCGGCCAGCATCGCCACGATCGCCGGCACGTCCTCCCTGCGTGCCTGGCGGAAGAGCAGGGACAGCACGTAGTGCGTCTCCGGGACCTCGTCCCCTGACGGCTCCCGCGTGATGGTGCCGGCCTTCCCGCTCGGCACGAACCCCTTACGGACGTAGAACGCGCCGGCGGCGTCGTTCCCGTCCACGACCCAGAGCTGCGCCTCCTCGGCGCCCACGGCCCGGGCCCAGGCGACGGCCTCGTCCACCAGCCGGGAGCCCACGCCCGCGCCCCTGGCCTCCGGCGCCACCCACATGGACAGCAGATGGGCCCCGGACTCCTCCAGGAGCATGCACACGAGTCCCACGTCCACACCGTCGCCGGTCTCGGCCACCCACCACCGCGACTCCGGATTGCTCAGCCGTTCAGCCCATTTCCCGGGCGGGAACGCCGCCTCCCGCTCGTAGGTGGACGCGAAGGAGTCCGGCGAGTCCTGGAGGGCGCGCAGCCGGACGTCGCGCAGCCGCGCTCCCTCTCCCGCGCCGAGTTGCACAATGACGGTTCGCTGCATGCCTGAATCATGTCAGGGACAGCTCAGGGTCCGTCCCGGATGCTCCCAGGGGATCCCAAAAGGCACGATTACCACATGAACGAAATCAGTCGACGCGATGAGGTCTCGCTTTCGGGCGCCGCCCTGCGTGGTGCCCCTTGGAAGGCCGCCGCCATCGGCGGCGGCGCCGTGGCCGCCACCAGCTTCGGATTGGGCGCCCTCACGGGCAGCGGCGATCTGGTGTGGGCGCTGGGCCTCGGCATCAGCCTGTTCGCCCTGATCGCCGCGATCGGGGCGGTGTCCAAGCCGAACGAGGGCGACCGGGTGACCCGCCAGGCCCGCATCTGGTCGCTGCGGCACCCGTGGAAGTTCTCGCTGCTGCCCGCGGGCATCACGGCGGTGCTGGACTACCCGGTGCAGCTGGTGCTGGACGGGGAGGGGGTGTTCGGCTCGGCCGTGCACGCCATGTGGCACGGCGCGCTGGTCTACCTGATCGCCGGCATCCTGACGCTCACGATGCAGGGCCGGGCCCGCGACGCCCGGTGACCGCTCAGGCCTGTGACTCCCGCTCGGCCTGGCTCCGGCACACGCAGAACTCGTTGCCCTCGGGGTCGAGCATCGTCACCCAGCCGCTGCCGTCGGGCTGGCGCAGATCGTCATGAACGGTCGCGCCCAGCCCGATCAGCCATTCCACTTCCTCGTCCCTGGTCCTGCCCTCCGTCCCGTTGACGTCGAGATGGACCCGGTTCTTCACGGTCTTGCCCTCGGGCACGCGGACGAACAGCAGGAACGGGTCCTGCTTGGTCCGCAGCATCACCTCGTCGTCGCCCGGCTTGTCGCCCTCTCCGAGGGGCAGCCCGGTGGCCTTGCTCCACCAGTCGGCGAGCTCGTACGGATTGGCGGCGTCGATCGTGACGGCGTGGATTTCGATCATGGGGATAGCCAATCTCAACACCACCTAAGCCGTCAAACCGGTGTCACTTACTCCCACCAGATGGTGACCCACCGATCGCGCGGCATCGGCCACATGCCGAGCTCCAGCACCGTCGCCGCCACCTCCTCCGCCCGTGACGGGTCCAGGCAGACCCGCCGGCAGGCGCTGGCCGCCAGCTCCTCCAGCGACGTAAAACGTTCCAGAGGGGCTTCCCTCTCCTCCACCTGCACCGCGTAACCGAGCGCCGCCGCCAGCGCCACGCAGTCCTCCGCGATCGGCCGCACCGGCCGGCTCACCCCGTGGAAGTGCTCCCAGAGCGGCGCCATCCAGCTCATGGGATGGCGGTGCGGCAGCTCCAGCACCACCCGCCCGCGCGTGTGCGCGTCGAGCGCCCGCAGGAAGCCGGCCAGGTCCGGGACGTTGTAGACCACGTGGGCGGAGATGGAAACGTCGGCCACCGGCACCCGGTCCGCCACGTCCGGCCAGCGCCCTTCGAACGTCGTGACCGGCACCCCCAGCTTGTCCGCCCTGAGCGTGAGCCCTTCCAGCATCCGGCCCGAGGTGTCCACCGCGTAGAGGTGCCCGATGCGACCGCGCAGCGGCAGGGAGGATGCTCCGGGACCCGAGCCCACGTCGAGGATTGTGCCCTGGTCGGGCAGCGCCTCGGCCAGGCGGGTCATGGTGGGCCCGTCGTCCGGCTCGGCCAGCGCCCGATCGGTTCGGGTGCCGAACCGCTCCGGTGAGTGGCTCCACGGATCCACCGGGGCCTTGGCCAGGATCTCCTCGGGAATGGCCCAGGATTCCAGTCGCTCCCGCCAGCGCGCGGCGAGTTCTTCGGCGTCCATGGAGATGAGCATGCCATGCATGGCGAGGGTTACCCGCGGGTAGCATTTCAGAGTAAGGTTACTCGTCAGTACAGAAGTCCTCGGTTCAAGGAGATCGGCACCCATGGGCCACTACAAGAGCAACGTGCGCGACCTGGAGTTCAACCTCTTCGAAGTCCTCGGGCGACGCGAGATCCTCGGCACAGGGCCCTTTGCGGACGTGGACGAGGATGTCGCCCGCAGCATCCTCGAAGAGGTCAACAGGGTGGCCACCGGGGTCCTGGCGGACTCCTTCGAGGAAGGTGACCGGCACCCACCGGTGTTCGACGCGGCCACGAGCACCGTCAAGATGCCCGAAGGGGTCAAGAAGTCGTTCAAGGCGCTGGTCGACGGCGGCTGGGCGCACCTCGACCTGCCCGCCGAGCTGGGCGGCCCCGGCATCCCGCGGACCCTGGCGTGGGCGGCGGCCGAGATGGTGCTGGGCGCGAACCCGGGGCTCTACATGTACGGCGCGGGCCCGAACTTCGCCTACACGCTGTGGAAGCTCGGCACCCCGGAGCAGAAGCGCTTCGCCGAACTGGCCATCGAGCTCAACTGGGGCGCCACCATGGTGCTCACCGAGCCGGACGCGGGCTCGGACGTGGGCGCCGGACGGGCGAAGGCGGTCCAGCAGCCCGACGGCACCTGGCACATCGAGGGCGTCAAGCGCTTCATCACCAGCGGCGAGCACGACATGGCCGACAACATCTTCCACCTCGTGCTGGCCCGCCCCGAGGGCCACGGCCCCGGCACCAAGGGCCTGTCGATGTTCCTGGTGCCGAAGTACCACGTGGACCTGGAGACCGGCGAGCTCGGCGAGCGCAACGGCGTCTACGTCACCAACGTCGAGAAGAAGATGGGTCTGAAGGTCTCCACGACCTGCGAGCTCACCTTCGGCGACAAGCACCCGGCGGTCGGCTGGCTGGTCGGCGACGTGCACGACGGCATCAAGCAGATGTTCATGGTGATCGAGCACGCCCGCATGATGGTGGGCACCAAGGCCATCGCCACGCTCTCCACCGGCTACCTCAACGCCCTCGAGTACGCCAAGGCCCGCCTTCAGGGCGCGGACATGACGAGGATGACGGACAAGACCGCTCCCCGCGTGACCATCACCCATCACCCGGACGTACGGCGCGAGCTCATGCTGCAGAAGGCGTACGCGGAGGGCATGCGGGCCCTGGTGCTCTACACGGCCACGTTCCAGGACGCCGTGATGATCGACCCGGACGACCGGCACGCGCACGAGATGAACGAGCTGCTGCTGCCGATCGTCAAGGGCGTCGGCTCGGAGCGGTCGTACGAGCTGCTCTCCCGCTCGCTGCAGACCCTGGGCGGCTCCGGCTACCTGCAGGACTACCCGATCGAGCAGTACATCCGGGACGCCAAGATCGACTCTCTGTACGAGGGCACCACGGCGATCCAGGGGCTCGACCTGTTCTTCAGGAAGATCCTGCGCAACCAGGGCGCGGCGCTCGGCTCACTGCTCACCGAGATCGGCGAGTTCGCCGGATCCGAGGCGGGCAACGGCCGGCTCAAGGAGGAGCGCAAGCTGCTCGCCGAGGCCGCCGCCGAGGTCAGGGCCATGGGCGACACCATGGCGGGCTGGGCGCTCGGCTCGCTGGAGAAGCCGGAGGAGGTCTACAAGGTCGGGCTCAACACCACCAGGTTCCTGCTGGGGCTGGGCGACCTGGTGATCGGCTGGCTGCTGCTGCGTCAGGCCGAGGTCGCGCTGGCCCGGCTGGGCGAGGCTGAGGACCCGTTCTACCTGGGCAAGGTCGCCGCGGCCGGGTTCTTCGCCAAGACCGTGCTGCCCCGGCTGGCCGCCGAGCGGCGCGTGCTCGCCGCCACCGGCCAGGAGCTGATGGAGCTGCCCGAAGAGGCCTTCTAACACTGCCGTGTCCAGAAACGCCCGCGTTCGCGCGGGCGTTTCTGTTGCAAAGACCGCGCGGGCGTTTCTGTTGCAAAGACCGCGCGGGCGTTTCTGTTGCAAAGGACACAGTCACGCGGGTTCGGGGCGCGGTAGCTTCGCGGGCATGAGTTCGACCGCACATGATCATCCCCTGCCGCCACCGCGGGTCGAAGAGGTCTCCGACGGCGTCTACGCCTACATCCAGCCCGACGGGAGCTGGTGGATCAACAACACCGGGTTCCTGGCCGGGCGGCGCGGCGTGATCTGCGTCGACGCCTGCTCCACCGAGCGGCGTACGCGGCAGTTCCGCGAGGCCATCGGCAGGGTCAGCGACCGGCCGATCACCACGCTGATCAACACCCACCACCACGGCGACCACACGTTCGGCAACTGGCTGTTCCCCGAGGCCACGATCGTCGGGCACGAGGGCGTGCGTGCGCAGATCCTGGCCGACGGAGTCCCCACGTACCGCGCCGCGTGGTCGCCGGAGGTCGAGTGGGGCGAGCTGGAGCCGGCGCCGCCGTTCCTGACCTTCACCGACCGGATCACCGTGCACTCCGACGACCTGCGGTGCGAGGTCAGGCATGTCGGGTTCGCCGCGCACACGACCAACGACTCGTACGTGTGGATCCAGGAGCGGCGGCTGCTGTTCTCAGGGGACCTCGTCTTCAACGGCGGCACGCCGTTCGTGCTGATGGGCTCGGTCGTGGGGGCCATCGAGGCGCTCGCGCAGCTCAGGGAGCTCGGGGCGGAGACGATCGTGCCGGGGCACGGCGCGGTGTGCGGACCCGACACGTACGACCAGGTCGAGGGTTACCTGAGGTTCGTGCAGGAGACCGCCAGGCGTGGCCGGGAGGCGGGGCTGTCGCCGCTGGAAGCGGCCAGGGAGACCGATCTGGGCGAGTGGGGCGGCCTGCTGGACTCCGAGCGCATCGTGGGCAATCTGCACCGCGCGTACGCTGAGCTCGACGGGCAACCGCTGGGCGCGCCGATCGATCTGGTCGCCGCCGTGCTCGACATGATCACTTATAACGGCGGGCAGCCGCTGTCGTGTCTCGCGTGATGGGTGTGATCGCCATTACGCGGGTATGACGGTCGGCGTACTCGCCATTTGCCTGGAGGTCGTCATGGGTGTCGGGGTCAGCATTTTCTTCCTCACGCTCGGCGCCATCCTGAAGTTCGCCATCGATCCCAGAGTGTTCGGTGAGAGCGTCCGCATGGACGTCATCGGCGTCATCTTCATGATCGTCGGTGGCGTGGGTGTGGTGCTGAGCATCGTGCTGGCCCCGAAGCGGGGCCGCACCTCCGACGACCGGCTGATGCACCGGGAGAACAATCCGCCGGAGGTCTAGACGCTCAGCTGCGCCGCCGCCCGCGTCGCCAGGATGGGCTTGATGTGCTCGGCGATCACGGCCTGGTGCTGCGGGTGGTCGCGGTAGACGAGGTAGTCCTCGACGTTGTCGAAGTCGGCCACCACCGCGTATTCGTGGTTGCCCTGGTTGATTCCCGCGTCCGGGCCCACCGTGTAGGAGCGCAGCTGCGGGATGACTCCGGGCAGCTTGCGCAGCTCGGCCGTGACCGCGGCCTTCTGCTCGTCGGTGGCGTCCTCGGTCCACGTGAACAGCACGATGTGGCGAATCATGAGGAAACCCTATCGACATTCCGTCATGGCCAGGGTTATTCTCAGATTGAGATTGACTCAGATTGAGAAGGACGTGCTTCCGTGGCGGATTTCCTGGCCGACTACAACCCGCGGCACTACGCCCCGGTCGCGGTGACGGTCGACGTGGTGGCGCTGACCATCAGGGACCGGCGGCTGCACGTCCTCATCGTCGAGCGGGGCGTGGAGCCGTACGCGGGGGCGTGGGCGCTGCCCGGCGGGTTCATCAGGCCCGACGAGGAGCTGGCCGAGGCCGCCGTGCGTGAGCTGGCCGAGGAGACCGGCGTGGCCACCAGGCCTGCGCACCTCGAGCAGCTC
Source organism: Nonomuraea sp. NPDC049480 (assembly GCF_044465905.1). Taxonomy (NCBI): domain Bacteria; kingdom Bacillati; phylum Actinomycetota; class Actinomycetes; order Streptosporangiales; family Streptosporangiaceae; genus Nonomuraea; species Nonomuraea sp. NPDC049480. The sequence continues at coordinate 113,426 of NZ_JBITMD010000032.1, read as the reverse complement.
GCCAGCTACGGCAGCCCCGGGCGGGATCCGCGGATGCGCGTGGTGTCGATCTCGTACCTCGCCTTCGCCCCCGACCTGCCCGACCCTCAGGCCGGCACGGACGCGGCCGCGGCCGTCTGGCACCCGGTGGACGACGTGCCGCCGCTGGCCTTCGACCACGGCCGCATCCTCGCCGACGGGATCGAGCGGGCCCGCTCCAAGCTGGAGTACACGCCGCTGGCCACGGCGTTCGCAGGGGAGCTGTTCACCGTCTCCGACCTGCGGCTGATCTACGAGACCGTGTGGGGCACGCCGCTGCACGCGGGCAACTTCCACCGCAAGGTCCTGTCCGTGCCCGGGTTCGTGGAGGGCACCGGCGAGACCACCGAGACGGGCGGCCCCAGGGGCGGGCCGCGCGCCAAGCTCTACCGCGCCGGCGACGCCCGGCTGCTCCACCCCGCGCTGCTGCGACCGGCGCGCGAGGAGGAAATCCGATGACCTCAAGGAGGAACACATGGGCAGCGGAATCTGGTCCGCGGACGTCTACTTCTCGGCCGCCCACTACCGCTCGGCCTCCGGCCGCAGCGCCTTCGCCTACAGCGACGAGGGCGCCAGGACGACCCACCCCGACCTCGACCCGTACGGCGTCACACGCGAGAGCCGCGACTCCGCCGAGCACCCGAACTCCCTGGCCATCTCCGTCCTGTTCGACGTGACCGGGTCGATGGGGCGGGTCCCGCGCATCCTGCAGAACAAGCTGCCCGACCTGCTGGGGCTGCTGCAGCGCAAGGGGTACGCCGTCGACCCGCAGATCATGTTCGGCGCGATCGGCGACGCCACCTGCGACCGGGCACCGCTGCAGGTCGGCCAGTTCGAGTCCGACAACCGCATGGACGACCAGCTCGGCCTGATCCTGCTGGAGGGCGGGGGCGGCGGGCAGATGACCGAGTCGTACGAGCTGGCCATGTACTTCATGGCCAGGCACACCTCGATCGACTGCCACGAGAAGCGGGGCAAGCGCGGCTACCTGTTCATCATCGGCGACGAGATGCCCTATCCCCGGCTCTCCGGGCGGGCGGCCAACGACGTCATCGGGGACCGCGTGCCCGGGCGGCTCCGGGTCGAGGACATCGTCGACGAGCTCGTGACCAAGTACGACACCTACTTCATCGTGCCGCGCGGGGCCAGCCACGCCGGCAACCGCGAGGTCCTGGCCGTGTGGCGGCGCCTGCTCGGCCAGAACGTGCTGGAGCTCGACGACCTCGACGCCGTGTGCGAGATCATCGCGCTCACGGTCGGGCTCGGCGAGCAGGCGATCGACCTGGACGAAGGGCTGGACCATCTGGTCGAGCTGGGCTCCAAGGCGAGCGGGTCGGTGCAGCGGGCACTCGGCAGGCGCTCGCCCCGGAGGCTCGGGCGCGGATGAGCGAGAACGTGATCGTCGTCGACCTCGGGTACGGCGACGCCGGCAAGGGCACCGTCGTGGACTGGCTGTGCGCCACACGGGACGTGCGCGCGGTGGTGCGGTTCAACGGCGGTGCCCAGGCCGGGCACAACGTGGTGCTGGCCGACGGGCGGCACCACACGTTCGCGCAGTTCGGGTCGGGCACGTTGCGTGGGGTGCCGACGCATCTGTCGCGGTTCGTGGTGGTCGATCCGCTGGCGTTGGCGGCGGAGGCGGCGCATCTGGAGCGGCTGGGGGTGGCGGATCCTTTCGCGCTGCTCACCGTGGATCGGGACGCGTTACTGGCGACGCCGTACCACGCGGAGGCCGGGCGGCGGCGGGAGGTGGCGCGGGGCTCTTCGCGGCATGGGTCCTGCGGTATGGGGGTGGGGGAGGTGATGGCGTACTGGCTGGAGCAGGGGGCTCTGGCGCCGCGCGCCGGGGATCCGCCGGGCGTGCTCGCGCGCAAGCTGCGCGTGCTGCGGGAGGCGTTGGGTGTGGCGGGGCCGCCTGTGGAGGACTGTGTGGACGCGTACCGGGCGTTCGCGGAGCGGGTGCGGCTCGTGGACTCCGCCTTCACCGCGCGGATGGTCTCGTCGGGGTCCGTGGTGTTCGAAGGGGCGCAGGGGGTTCTGCTCGACGAGAACTGGGGCTTCGATCCGTACACGACGTGGAGCACCACGACCTTCTCCAACGCGGAGGAACTGCTCGGCGGGGTGGGGGCGGTGCGGCTGGGGGTGCTGCGGACGTACACGACCCGGCACGGGCCAGGGCCGCTGGTGACCGAGGACCCGACGCTGGAGCTGCCCGAGCGGCACAACGTGACCGGGCCGTGGCAGGGGCCGTTCCGGTTGGGGCACTTCGACGCGGTCGCCCACCGGTACGCCGCCGAGGCGGCCGGTGGGGTGGACCTCCTCGCGCTCACCCACCTCGACGTGCCGGTTTCCCGGATGTGTATCTCGTACGATCCCCCGGTCTCCTTCGAGAGAGACATGGATCGAACCACGCGGATGATGCGGGCGCGGCCTGTTTACGAAGAGGGTGTATCAGACTGGGTCGCCGCGATCTCAGACGTCATGAAGGCGCCCGTGTGGATCGCATCGCACGGGCCTGCCGCGGAGAGCAAGCGCGCTCTCGTACCGGGCCCGCGGTGATCGCCGGGAGAGGGGTCCTCCCGGCGGTCACCGCCTCTCTGGCGGGTTGTCTGCCCTAGCTCCAGGCGATGATGCGGAGCGGGTCCTCCAGCATGTCGCCCACGTCGCGGAGGAACCGCGAACCCAGCTCGCCGTCCACGATCCGGTGGTCGAACGAGAGCGACAGCGTCGTCACCTTGCGGACCACCAGCTCGCCGTCCACCACCCACGGCATGTCCCGGACCTGGCCGAAGGCGAGGATGGCGGCCTCTCCCGGGTTGAGGATGGGAGTGCCGGTGTCCACGCCGAACACGCCGACGTTGGTGATCGTGATCGTGCCGCCGGACATCTCGGCCGGCTGGGTGCGGCCTGCCCGTGCCGTCTCCGTCAGCTGGGCCAGGTGCCTGGCCAGGTCGGGCAGTGAGAGGGCGTGGGCGTTCTTGATGTTGGGCACCACCAGGCCTCTGGGGGTGGCGGCGGCTATCCCGAGGTTCACGTAGTGCTTGACGACGATCTCCTGGGCCGCCTCGTCCCAGGAGGAGTTGATCATCGGGTGGCGCCTGGCCGCGGTCAGGACCGCCTTGGCCACCAGGAGCAGCGGGGAGACCTTGACGTCGGCGAAGTCCGCGAGCGTGCGCAGGCGGTGGACGGCCTCCATCGTCCTCGTCATGTCGAGCTGGAGGAACTCGGTGACGTGGGGAGCGGTGAAGGCGCTGGCGACCATGGCCTGGGCCGTCATCTTGCGCACGCCCTTGACGGGGATGCGCTCTTCCACCAGCTCTTCCGGGCCTTCCGGCGTCGTCACCGGCGCCTCCGCCGCCGCGTGGACGTCCTCCCGGGTGATCGATCCCTGCGGGCCGGTGCCGGTGATGGTGGTGAGGTCCACGCCGAGATCCTTGGCCAGCTTGCGGACCGGCGGCTTGGCGAGGACGGCCACCCGGCCGGGGGCCGCGGGGGCCGCGTCCGGTGTGCTTGGCGCGGGGCTGTCCATCGCCACACGGGACGGGCCGACGGCCGAGTCGGCGGGGATGTCGGCCGGGGTGCGTCTGCGGGGGCGGCGCTTCGTCGCGCCCGTCTTGACGCCGTAGCCGACCAGCACCGACTGGCGTTCCTCCTTGGGGGCCGGGCTGCCGTGGGCGCCGGGCTCGACGGCGCCCTCCGCCGGCGGCTCCGGGACCATGTCCTCGGCCAGGGCCTCGGCCCGGGCCTCCGCACCGCCGCCCCCGGCGGCCTCCTCGGCCGTGTCCACGGCGATGATCGGGACGCCCACGTCGACCGTCTGGCCCTCCTCGGCGAGCAGGCCCGCCACCATCCCGTCCCACGGGATCGGCAGCTCGACGATGGACTTGGCGGTCTCGATCTCGACGACGATCTGGTTGACCTTGACGGCGTCGCCCGCCTTGACGTGCCAGCGGACGATCTCGGCCTCGGTGAGGCCCTCGCCGACATCAGGGAGCTTGAACTCGCGTCGCATGAGAAGCCCCCTCTAGTACCCGAAGGTGCGGTCGACGGCCTCGAGCACCCTGTCCAGGTCGGGCAGGTAGTGCTCCTCCAGCTTCGAGGGGGGGTACGGGGTGGAGAAGCCGCCGACCCGCAGGACCGGGGCCTCCAGGTGGTAGAAGCACCGCTCGGTGATCCTGGCAGCGAGCTCGGCGCCGAACCCGCTGTTGACGGGTGCCTCGTGGACGACCACCACCCGCCCGGTCCGGCGTACGGAGTCCATGATCACCGGCTCGTCCAGCGGGTTGAGCGAGCGCAGGTCGATGACCTCCAGCGAGCGCCCGTCCTCCTCGGCGGCCGTGGCCGCCTCCAGGCAGGTCTTGACCATGGGACCGTACGCCAGCAGCGTGGTGTCAGACCCCTCCCGCACCACCGTGGCCGCGTGCAGCGGCGTCCACCAGTCGGTGGAGGTGGTGTCGATGTCGGCCTTCTCCCAGTAGCGGCGCTTGGGTTCGAAGAACAGGACCGGGTCGTCGCTGCGGATGGCCTGCTGGATCATGGTGTACGCGTCGGCGGGGTTGGAGCAGGCGACGACGCGCAGGCCGGCGGTGTGGGTGAAGTACGCCTCGGGGGACTCGCTGTGGTGCTCGACCGCGCCGATGCCGCCGCCGCACGGGATGCGGATGACGACCGGCAACTTGATCGCGCCCAGCGACCGCATCGGCATCTTGGCCAGCTGCGTGATGATCTGGTCGGCCGCGGGGAAGACGAAGCCGTCGAACTGGATCTCGCACACCGGCCGGTATCCGCGCAGCGCCAGTCCGATCGCGGTGCCGATGATGCCGGACTCGGCCAGCGGCGTGTCGATGACCCGGTCCTCGCCGAAGTCCTTCTGCAGCCCGTCGGTGACGCGGAAGACGCCGCCCAGCTTGCCGACGTCCTCCCCCATGATGAGGACCTTGGGGTCGTCCTCCATGGCCCGGCGCATGCCCTCGTTGAGCGCCTTCGAGAGGCTCAAAATCGTCATGACGCCTCCTTCGCCGGCGCCATGACAGTCGTGCTGCGTCCGATGGTGCCTTCGCTTCGCTCAGTCACGGAACCCCTCCAGGTAGGCGGCGAACTGGGCGCGTTCCTGGTCGATCAGGGCGTGGGGCTCGCTGTAGACGTGGTCGAAGATGTCGAGCGGCTCGGGGTCCGGCATGGCCAGGCAGCGCCGCCGCAGGTCGGCGCCAAGCTGGCCGGCCTCGCCGTCGACGGAGTCGAAGAACGCCTGGTCGGCCAGCTCGTTCCTGAACAGGTAGGCCTTCACCCGCTCGATCGGGTCCTTGAGCTTCCACGCCTCCAGCTCGCTGGCCACGCGGTAGCGCGTCGGGTCGTCGGTGGTGGTGTGGGCCCCCATCCGGTACGTGAACGCCTCGATGAGCGTCGGCCCCTGCCCGGTGCGCGCGGCCTCCAGCGCCTTCCGCGTCACCGCCAGGCAGGCGAACACGTCGTTGCCGTCCACCCGGATCCCCGGGAAGCCGAAGCCGGACGCGCGGCGGTAGAGGGGGATGCGCGTCTGCTTCTCCAGCGGCTCGGAGATGGCCCACTGGTTGTTCTGGCAGAAGAACACGATGGGCGCGTTGAACACGCTGGCCCAGATGAACGACTCGTTCACGTCGCCCTGTGAGGTGGCGCCGTCGCCGAAGTAGACGATCGTGGCGGCGTTGGCGTCGTCGCGCTGGATGCCCATCGCGTACCCGACCGCGTGCAGCGTCTGGCTGCCGATCACGATCGTGTAGAGGTGGAAGTTGTGCTCCTCCGGGTCCCACCCGCCGTGGTTGACCCCGCGGAACAGGCCCAGCAGCTTCACCGGGTCCACCGCACGGCACCACGCCACGCCGTGCTCGCGGTAGGTGGGAAAGGCCATGTCCGTGTCGGTGAGCGCGCGTCCTGAGCCGATCTGGGCCGCCTCCTGGCCCAGCAGCGAGGCCCAGATGCCGAGCTCGCCCTGGCGCTGCAGCGCCACGGCCTCCAGGTCGATGCGCCGGACGAGCACCAGGTCGCGGTAGAGGGACCGGACCTCGTCGGGGGTCAGGTCGATGTCGTAGTCGGGATGCTCGACCCGCTCTCCCTCGGGGGTGAGCAGCTGGACGAGCTCCGGGGGTGCGTCAGCACCGCGAGAGGCGTCGACTGTCACGTGCCACTCCTGTGCGGTCGGGGCCGGTCTCGATGGGGTTGCCACCCTAGGCCAGCCTTCCAAGCGATGAACCATGTGGTGGTGGTTCGTACGCGTTTGGGGACATCGTGGCAGACGTCACAGCCCTGCGCGCAAGCCCCATGTCCTCCCCGTTCCCGTTGTATAGGCAGCCACACGCCACCGGTAGGCTGGCTTTCCCAACCCCGCCTTACCCAGGAGGAACGCAGTGGCGCGCGTCATCGTGGACGTCATGCTGAAGCCCGAGATCCTCGACCCGCAGGGCCAGGCGATCGCGCGGGCGCTGCCCAGGCTGGGCTTCTCCGGCGTCTCCGCCGTACGTCAGGGCAAGCGTTTCGAGGTCGAACTGGAGGGCCCCGCCGACGAGGCGGCGCTCGCGGAAGTGCGCAAGATGGCCGAGACGCTGCTGGCCAACACGGTGATCGAGGACTACAGCGTCCGGGTTGAGGACTAGAAGGGAGATATGGCTCCCGGATTTCCCCTTGGGCGCTTAAAGCCGGGTTCGGACGTGCCACAATGCCACGGGCATGCCAACACTAAATAACAACAGCGTGATTTTGCGGTTAGCCCCGATTTCACAGGGAAACCTACTCCAGGTGACATTCTGGCGCCCGGAGGAGTCCGGTGGATATTGAGTTCTCGTTGGCACTGCCTCGGGATGCGATCGGCATACCGATGGTCAGGCGAGTGCTTGGTGATGCCATGCGTTCACTCAACGTGAGCGAGACCTGCATTGCCGACATGCTGCTCGCCGTGTCCGAGGCGTGCTCCAATGCGGTGCGGCACGGGGGACCCGCCAACCGCTACGAGGTGACGGCGTCGATCGGCTATGGCCAGTGCGACGTGCGGGTGGCCGACAACGGCAACGGTGTGCCGTCGATCCCGCCCCAGTTCCCCCCTCCCGACACCGAGAACGGCCGCGGCCTGCTGATCATGCGCTCCGTGGTCGACGAGATCTCCTTCGGCATCACGCCCGGCCGCGGCACGACGGTCCACCTGCGCAAGCAGCTCGACTGGGACGAGAGCGAAGACGCCCGTCACCGGGAGTTGGCAGTCGTTTGACCTGGGCGTCCACATGATGTGCGAGCCGATGCGGACCATGCGAGAGCACCCGATAACCTGAGTAGACCGCCGCAGACCACCGTCCGACCCCGAAGAGACGGTGGCGCGTGCGTGCGCATTCCTCGGAGGGGACGACTGTCATGAGCGCTGCCCGTGTGGGCGTAGTCACGTTTCCAGGAACTCTCGACGACCAGGACGCCGCCAGGGCCGTACGCCTCGTGGGCGCGGAGGCGGTCCCGCTGTGGCACGCCGACCATGACCTGAAGGGAGTGGACGCCGTGTTCCTGCCCGGCGGCTTCTCCTACGGCGACTACCTGCGCTGCGGCGCCATCTCGCGGTTCGCGCCGCTCATGGCCGAGCTCGTCCCCGCCGCTCAGGCGGGGCTGCCCGTGCTGGGCACGTGCAACGGGTTCCAGATCCTGTGCGAGGCGCACCTGCTGCCGGGCGCGCTGACCCGCAACGCCTCCCTCCACTACGTCTGCCGCGACCAGCGGCTCAGGATCGAGCAGACCGCGACCCCGTGGACCAACTCGTTCACGCCCGGCCAGGAGATCGTGCTGCCGATCAAGCACGGCGAGGGCCGCTACGTCGCCTCCGCGGACACGCTGGCCGAGCTGGAGGCCAACGGCCAGGTGGTCGTGCGCTACCTCGGCAACCCCAACGGCTCGCTCAGCGACATCGCCGGCATCCGCAACGCGGCGGGCAACGTGGTCGGCCTCATGCCGCATCCGGAGCACGCGGTCGAGGAGCTGGTCGGCGCGCCCAGCACCGACGGTCTCGGCTTCTTCACCTCCATTCTCAAGAACCTGGTGGACGCATGAGCACCGACAATGTGAAGCGGGCGGCGGAGACGCCCGACGAGCCGATGCCCTTCGCCGAGCTGGGGATGAAGCAGGACGAGTACGACCGGGTCAAGGTGATCCTGGGCCGCCGTCCGACCGGGTCCGAGCTGGCGATCTACAGCGTGATGTGGTCGGAGCACTGCTCGTACAAGTCATCCAAGGTGCATCTCAAGCAGTTCGCCACCAAGGCGCCCAAGTCCGACGCGCTGCTGGTGGGCATGGGCGAGAACGCCGGCGTGGTCGACATCGGTGACGGCTGGGCGGCCACGTTCAAGATCGAGTCGCACAACCACCCCTCGTACGTCGAGCCGCATCAGGGCGCCGCCACCGGCGTCGGCGGGATCGTCCGCGACATCATGTCGATGGGCGCGCGCCCGATCGCGGTCATGGACTCGCTGCGCTTCGGCGGCGCCGACGCCGTGGACACGCGCCGGGTGCTGCCCGGCGTGGTCGAGGGAATCAGCCACTACGGCAACTGCCTGGGCCTGCCCAACATCGGCGGCGAGGTCGTCTTCGACCCCTGCTATATCGGCAACCCGCTGGTCAACGCGCTGTGCGTGGGCCTGCTGCGCAAGGACCAGATCAAGCTCGCCACCGCGCCGGGGCCCGGCAACAAGGTCGTGCTGTTCGGCGCGTCCACGGGTCCGGACGGCATCGGCGGCGCCTCGGTGCTCGCGTCGGCGACGTTCGAGGACGAGTCGCACGCCAAGCGGCCCGCCGTGCAGGTGGGCGACCCGTTCATGGAGAAGCTGCTCATCGAGTGCTGCCTGGAGCTGTACGCGGCCGACGTGGTCGTCGGCATCCAGGACCTCGGCGCGGCCGGTGTCTCCTGCGCCACCACCGAACTGGCCGCCAAGGGCACCGGCGGCATGCACGTCGACCTCAACCTGGTCCCGCTCCGCGACCCCTCGCTCCGGCCCGAGGAGATCCTCATGAGCGAGTCGCAGGAGCGCATGATGGCCGTGGTGCGGCCGGACGACATCCCCGCGTTCATGGCCGTCTGCGAGAAGTGGGACGTGCCCGCCGCCGTCATCGGCGAGGTCACCGACACCGGGCGTCTGGTGATGACGTGGGACGGCGAGGTCATCGTCGACATCCCGCCGGGCACCGCCGCCGACGAGGGGCCCGTCTACGAGCGCCCCTACCACGAGCCGGCCGGGCAGGCCGCGCTCAACAACGACGCCCCGGACCGCCTGGAGCGGCCCGCGGACCTGCGGGCAACCCTGCTCCAGCTGCTCGCCTCCCCCAACCTGGCTTCCAAGGAGTGGGTGACCTCCCAGTACGACCGCTATGTCCGCTCCAACACCGTGCTGGCCCAGCCGGCGGACGCGGGCATGGTGCGGATCTCCGAAGTCGTGGTGCCGGAGCGCAGGAGCTCGGCAGGAGAGAGCGGGCCTGCGATGCCAACGAGTGCCGAAGCGGGCGCGACCATCGAACACGCGGAGCCGACGACTCGCGGCATCGCGCTGGCCACGGATGGCAACGGCCGCTACGCCAAGCTCGACCCGTACGCGGGCGCGCAGCTCGCGCTCGCCGAGGCGTACCGGAACGTGGCCGTCACCGGCGCCATGCCGCTGGCCGTCACCAACTGCCTCAACTTCGGCTCCCCCGAGGACCCGGAGGTCATGTGGCAGTTCGCCGAGGCCGTGCGCGGCCTGGCGGACGCGTGCCGGACGCTGGGCGTGCCGGTGACCGGCGGCAACGTCTCCTTCTACAACCAGACGGGCGCGACGGCCATCAACCCGACGCCGGTCGTGGGCGTGCTCGGGGTCATCGAGGACGTGGCCAAGCGGGTGCCGTCCGGGTTCGTCGCGGAGGGTCTGCGGGTGGTGCTGCTCGGCGACACGCGCGAGGAGTTCGGCGGCTCGGAGTGGGCGCACGTCGCCCACCGCCATCTGGGCGGCCTGCCGCCGCGGGCGAACCTGGAGGCGGAGCGGGCGCTGGCGACCGTGCTGGTGGAGGCCGCCCGCCGCGGGTTGCTCGAAGGGTCGCACGACCTGTCGGACGGCGGCCTGGCCGTGGCGCTGGCCGAGTCGTGCCTGGCGCGCGGCGTCGGGGCGACCGTGACGCTTTGCGGCGACCCCTTCGTCGACCTGTTCAGCGAGTCGGCCTCGCGGGCGCTGGTCGTGGTGCGGCCGGAGGCGTACGAGGAGTTCGCGTCGCTGTGCGGGCGAAACGATGTGCCGTGCTACGGGCTCGGGCGCACGGGGGGCTCGTCGCTGGTGGTGGAGGACATGTTCGAGGTGCCCGTGGAGGAACTGCGGGAAACGCACGAGGCGGCGCTTCCCGCGCTGTTCGGCTGAGGCGTTCCGAAAGTGGGCCGGCACGGGTGTCCGTGTCGGCCCTCTCGGGTTACTGCTTCTTCATGCAGATCACGTAGACGGTGCCGCTGACGGAGGCGCCGTGGTTGCCGCTGTTGGCGGTGCTCACGTCGCCGGGCTTGGGGGTCTCGGTGGCGGTGGCTCCGTAGGGGCCGCTGCCGTTGTCGTCCTTGACCACCTTCACCGTCCAGCCGTCGTCATCGTTCGGCATGCTGCTCATGACGACGGCGTTCTTGAGCGTGGCGAAGGAGAAGCCGCCGCCGGTCGCGTTGCCACCCTGGGAGCAGGAAGCCGTCGCGGAGCCGATCGAGTTCAGGGACGCGGTCTTGGTGTAAGTCGTGTACGTGGCGCCGGTGCCCGGGTCGCCCTTCGGGCCCTGCGGACCTGTGGGGCCGCGGTCACCCTTGGGGCCCTCGGGACCGGTCGCGCCCTTGGGACCCTGCGGGCCGGTCTCGCCCTGCTTGCCGGGAAGACCGTCCTTGCCGTCCTTACCGGGGAGGCCGTCCTTACCGTCCTTACCGGGGAGGCCGTCCTTACCGTCCTTACCGGGAAGGCCGTCCTTACCGTCCTTGCCGTCCTTGCCCGGCAGGCCCTGCTCCCCCTTGGGGCCCTGCGGACCGGTCTCGCCCTGCTTGCCCTGGAGGCCAGGCTTACCCTGAGGACCCGTCAAGCCCGTGTCGCCCTTGGGGCCCTGGGGCCCGGCCGGGCCGCGGTCGCCCTGCTGGCCGGTCTGGACGGTGGTCGTGGACTCGCCTCCGCCGCCGATCAGGATCCGTTCCTCCGTCTTCCGGCATTTGGTCGACGGGTTGACGATGCGGGCGTAGCGGGATTTCTTGTGCACGCAGGCGTGCACCTCATTGGCCGCCGACGAAGCGGTGGCGACCCCGCCGACGGCGAGGAGCGAGGCGGCGAGCGCGCCGGCGGTAGCGAGAGTGAGCGTACGCCCACCACGAACCTTGATGGCCACAGCTGTCCTTCCGGGGACCGAGTGTTACTCATGTTGTGCATGAGATTCACGTTTCAACCGTTCCAAGGGGTGACAGCAACCACATAACGCATTCATCACGAAACACAGAGTTACTGACTAGGTTGACCGATTGTCGCCGACCCAAGTGAGTAAGGCGACGGCTGCGAGGGCCGCCGCACAAGGCGACGCCTGCGAGGGCCGCCGCACTGAGGAACGCGGCATGGACACGAATCAGGAACACCGCGCGGGGTGAGTAAAAGGACGCGTTGGCGGCGGCGATCTCGGATGGATAATCGGTCTGTGCCAACCGCCGATCCTTCCCCCTACCTGCCACCGGCCACGCAGCCGGTCCGTGGCGTCGTCTGGGGGATCCACCTGGTCCTGCCGCTGCTGGGCCTGTGGCTGCTGCTCACCAACCCGAAAATCGACATCGAATGGCACCACAACCCCAGCCACTTCTGGATGATCATTGCGGTGGCCGGCGTCAACGTGGCGCTCGGCGCGATGATCAGCGAGGCGTCGCGGCGTCGCCAGGACGCCCGGCTGTTCCTGGTGTCCATGGTCTTCCTGAGCAGCGCCGGGTTCTTCCTCATGCACGGCCTGGCCACGCCTCAGATCATCCTGCCGCTCGGCTCGCTGGGCTTCGACATAGGCCAGCAGGTGGGGCTCTCGGTCGCGGCGGTGTTCGCGTTCACCTCGGCCCTGCCGCTGGGTGAGCAGAGCGCCAAGCGCGTGCTGGGCTCGCAACATTTCGTCCGGGCGGCGCTCGGCGGCTTCATGATTATTTGGGGCATCGCGTCGCTGGTCCCGGGGCTGACCCCGCTCAGCGACCCGCCCGCGCAGGCACCGGTCCCCTGGCTGGTGTGGGGGTCCATTCCCGGCGTCCTCCTGTACGGCGCGGCGAGCGTGATGATGTTCCTCCTGCACAAGCGGCGGCCGTCGGCCATGCTGATCAGCCTCATCACCGCGTACGCGCTGCTGGCCGAGTCGATGATCGCCGGGATGTCGCAGCGCAACTGGCATCTGTCCTGGTGGGAATGGCACCTGCTGCTCACCCTGGCCTTCGTCTTCGTGGCCTACAGCGCCTACCTGCAGTTCCGGCGCGAGGGGTCGAGCGGGGGCCTGTTCGACTCGGTGACGCTGTCGGCCACCGTGCGGCGCATCCAGCGAGACTACGACCAGGCGCTGGAGGAGATGGTCGAGCACGTACGGCGGGGGGAGCCGCTGGCCGCGACCCGCATGTCGGGCAAGTTCCGGCTCAGCGAGGGCCAGGCGGCGGTGCTCGACCGGGCCGGCGAGGCGCTGGCCAACGAGCGTGAGCTGTCCGAGCGCCTGGCCGCGCTGGTGGACGTGAGCGCCCAGACCAAGGTCGGCCTGCCGGAGAACGAACTGCTGGCCTCGTCGCTGGAGCGGGTGCGGCAGGCGTACGGGGACGTCAAGATCGCGCTCGTCGCGGACGGAAAGACGCAGATCGGCTCCCGCGTCTACGCGTTCGCCGACAGCGACCCGATCCAGCGCGACCAGCTCCTGGCCTTCCCCCTGACGGTCAAGGGCAAGCTGGCGGGCGTGCTGGAAGTGCCCGTCGGCCGGACGCGCCAGGACGGGGTACTGGCCGCCACCCTGGCCGGGCAGCTGTCCCTCTCCCTGGAGAACGCCCGCCTCTACCAGGAGCTGCACACGCTGTTCCACCAGTACATGTCGCCGGACGTGGCGCACGCGCTGCTGGCCGACCCCGCGCAGGCGGAGCTCGGCGGCCAGGTGAAGGAGCTGACCGCGCTCTTCGCCGACCTCAAGGGCTTCACGACGTTCTCGGAGAAGGTCACGCCCGGCGAGATCGTGGAGATGCTCAACCGCTACCACACGTCTGCCGTCCCCCGCATCCTCAACAACGGCGGCACGATCGTGCAGTTCGTCGGCGACGCGCTGCTGGCGCTCTTCAACGCCCCCGCCACGCAGGCCGATCACGCCAGGGCCGCCTGCAAGGCCGCGCTGGAGATGCAGCGGGCCGCGGCCGAGATCGCCGAGGAGATGTCCTGGAAGCGGGTGGACGACGTCCAGTGGCCCACGTGGCGGGTGGGCATCAACACCGGTCCCGCGCTGGTGGGCAACATCGGCAGTCCCGAGCTGCGCGGCTTCAACGCGATGGGTGACTGCGTGAACGTGGCCGCCCGGCTCGAGGGCATCGCCGAGCCCGGCACGGTGGTCATCGGGGAGACGACGCTCAAGCAGCTGGGCCAGGGTGCGGAGGTCACTCCTCTGGGGCAGCTCAGCCTCAAGGGCAAGGAGGAGCTCGTGACCGCGTACGTTCTGACAGAAATGGCATAGATGGCCGGACCTTTGTACCGACATAATCAGGCGCATGGATTCAGAGCACGGCGAGTTCCTGTCCATGCTCATTGACGAGGACGTGCAGGCCCTGCGCGCGGCCGGCCGGTTGCGGCGGTGGGACCGAGGCACGACCGTGATGACCGAGGGCGACACGTCCGACTGGGTGCTCGTGCTGCTCGAAGGCCGGGTGAAGGTGTCGTCGCACACGACCAGCGGGACCGAGGTGGTGCTCGCGGTACGCGGCCCGGGCGGGCTGCTCGGCGAGCTGTCGGCCATCGACGGGTCGCCGCGCTCGGCCACCGTGACCGCGCTGGAGCCGATCAGCGGCATCGTGGTCCGCGACTTCCCCACCTTCCTGAGCAACCACGGGCGGATCGCGGTGCTGCTCATGCAGCTCGTCAGCGGGCGACTGCGGGACGCTGACCGCAAACGCATCGAGTACGGCGCGTTCGACACCACGGGCCGGGTCGCGACGCGGCTGATCGAGCTGGCCGAACGGTACGGCGAGAAGACCAACAGCGGCGTCCGCGTGGCGCTGCCGCTGTCGCAGGACGAGCTGGCGGGGTGGACGGGCGCGTCCCGCGAGGCCGTCAGCAAGGCGCTGCGCACGCTGCGCGACCGCGGGCTGATCGAGACCGGCCGGCGACGCGTGGTGATCCACGATCTCGAAGGGCTGCGCAAGCGCGCGCGGTAACCCCCAGCACAAAACGGACGTACGTCGTACGTCATAGTGGAGGGCATGGTCGCGGTCATCCCCCAAGACGACAGCCGCCTCCGTTACGCCTGGCGGGTCTGCTCGGTCACCAGCCTCGGGCTGGTCCTCATCGGCATCGCCGGCAGCACGCTCAACGTCGCGCTGCCCACCGTGGTGCGGCACTTCCAGGCCAGCGCGCTGGAGTCGAGCTGGATCCTGCTGGCGTTCCTGCTGGTCAACACGGCGAGTCTGGTGTTCTTCGGCCGGGTGGCCGACCTGCTCGGCCGGCGGGAGGTGTACCTGACCGGGTTCGCGCTGTTCACCGTGGCCTCGCTGCTGGCCGGGTTGTCGCCTGACGTGTGGTTCCTCATCGCGATGCGGGTGGTGCAGGCGGTCGGGGCGGCGATGATCCTGGCGAACGGCACCGTGATCATCACCGACGCTTTCCCTCCGGAGCGGCTCAGCCAGGGCATGGGCGTCTACATCGGCACGCTGTCGGTGGCGCAGCTGGCCGGGCCTACCCTGGGCGCGCTGATCGCGGAGGCCGCGGGGTGGCAGTGGATCTTCTGGGTGAACGTGCCGGCCGGGCTGATCGCGCTGATCTGGGGTGCGGTGATCTTACGCCCGATGCCCCGCGGGGCGCGCGAGCCGGTGGACGCGCTGGGCAACGTGCTGCTGTTCGCGGCCTTGTCGGCGTTGTTGCTGACGCTGTCGGAGGCCGGCTCGCGGGGGCTGTCCAGTCCTGTGGTGGTGACGGGTGCGGCGGTGTTCGCGGTGCTGGTGCCGCTGATCGTGGTGGCCGAGCGGCGCTCCGCCAACCCCGTGCTCGACCTGCGGCTGTTCGGCGGGCGGCTGCTGGCGTACGCGAACGCGGCCTCGTTCTGCAACGCGCTGGCCCGCTCGGCGCTGATCCTCGTGGTCGCGCTGAACTTCCAGGCGGTCCGGGGGCTGGGCGCGTTCGAGGCGGGGTTGAGCGTGTTGCCGGTGCCGGCCGGGATCGGGCTGGCCTCGCCGCTCGTGGGCCTGCTCGGGCGCAAGGTGTCGCCGTACGCGCTGTCGATCGGCGGGGCGGTGCTGAGCGCCGCCGGGCTGGGCACGCTGATGCTGACCGCCGATCCGCGTACGCCGTACTGGGTGATCGGGATCGGGTTGTTCGTGGCCGGCTGCGGCAGCGGCACGTTCCTCACGGGCAACACCACGCAGGTCATGCGGGCGTTGCCGAGCGGGAGCCTCGGGGTGGTCAACGGCTTCCGCGTCATGATCATGAATATCGGGATCGTGATCAGCGTCGGGCTCTCGCTCAGCGTCCTGACCAGCAGCGTGGGGCCACGGCTACGCGCCCAGGTCTACGCGGGCACGCTGTCCGAACTGTCCCCGGTGGCGGTGGGGCAGCTCGTGGACGGGTTCCAGCGGGCGTACGCGGTGCTGTTCGCGGTGGCCGTCGCGGGCGCGCTCCTCGCGGCTCTGGCACGCCCGCAACGCCCTCACCGGTAGCGGGCCTGGCCCGTGCCCGGGACGACCTCGCCCAGCACCCAGGCCGTCAGACCCCGGCCCCCGAGCAGGCGGATGGCGGCGTCCACCGCGTCCGGCGCGACGATGGCGGCCATGCCCACACCCAGGTTGAACGTCCGGTCCATGTCCTGCTGCGCCACCCGTCCGTAACCGGCCAGGACTCCGAAGATCGGCTGAGGGGTCCAGGACGACCGGTCCAGCAGGGCGTCCAGGTGGCCGGGCATCGAGCGCGACAGGTTGCCCTCGACGCCACCGCCCGTGATGTGCGCGTAGGCGTGAACCTCGGCGGAGCGGGCCAGCTCCAGGCAGTCGAGCGAGTAGATGCGCGTGGGCTCCAGAAGTTCCTCGCCGAGCGGCCGCCCCAGCTCGGGCAGGACCGTGTCGAGGGACAGCGCGGCCTCGCGCAGGATGTGGCGGACCAGCGAGTAGCCGTTGGAGTGCACGCCGGAGGAGGCCAGCCCCAGCACGACGTCGCCCTCACGGACGCGCTCGGGCCCCAGCATGGCGGACGCCTCCACGACGCCCGTGCCGGCCCCCGCCAGATCGTACTCGTCCGGCCCCATCGCCCCCGGGTGCTCGGCCGTCTCGCCGCCCACCAGTGCGGCTCCGGCCAGGCGGCAACCTTCGGCCACGCCGCCGACGATCTCCGCGATGCGCTCGGGGACGACCTTGCCGCAGGCGATGTAGTCGGTCATGAACAGTGGCTCGGCCCCGCACACCACCAGGTCGTCCAGGACCATGCCGACCAGGTCGATCCCGATCGTGTCGTGCTTGCCGTACCGCTGGGCGATCATGACCTTGGTGCCCACGCCGTCGGTGGAGGTGGCCAACAACGGACGCTGGTAGCGCAGCAGGGCCGAGGCGTCGAAGAGGCCGGCGAAGCCGCTGGCGTCGTCGACCACCTCGGGCCGCCGCGAGGCCGCCACCTTGTCCTTCATCAGGTCGACGGCGCGCTCGCCGGCCTCGATGTCGACCCCGGCCGCCTCATACGTGCTCACGCTTTGGTCTCCAACACGAACTTGCCCACGTTGTCCTGATCGATGGGAATGGGGTAGGAGCCGTCGAAACAGGCCATGCAGAGGCGGTCGGCGGGGATGGTGGTGGCCTTGGTGAGGCCCTCCAGGGAGATGTAGCCGAGCGAGTCGGCGCCGAGCGAGGCCCGGATCTCCTCGACCGTCAGCGAGCCCGCGATCAGCTCGGCCCGGGTGGCGAAGTCGATGCCGTAGAAGCACGGCCAGGCCACCGGAGGCGAGGAGATGCGTACGTGAACCTCACGTGCCCCCGCCTCGCGCAGCATCTTGACGATGGCGCGCTGGGTGTTGCCGCGCACGATCGAGTCGTCCACGACGACGAGCCGCTTACCCTCGACGACCTCGCGCAGCGGGTTGAGCTTCAGCCGGATGCCGAGCTGCCGGATGGTCTGGGAGGGCTGGATGAAGGTGCGGCCCACGTAGGAATTCTTGACCAGACCTTGGCCGTATGGGATCCCGCTCTCCTGGGCGTAGCCGACGGCGGCCGGGGTGCCGGACTCGGGCGTGGGGATGACCAGGTCGGCCTCCACCGGGTGCTCGCGGGCCAGCTCGCGGCCGACCTCGACCCGGGTGACCTGCACGCCGCGACCGGCGATGGTGGTGTCGGGGCGAGCGAGATAGACGTACTCGAACAGGCAGCCCTTCGGCTCGGCCAGCGCGAAGCGGCGGGATCTGACGCCGCGCTCGTCGATGGTGAGCAGCTCGCCGGGCTCGATCTCGCGGACGAAGGTGGCGCCCACGATGTCGAGCGCGGCCGTCTCCGAGGCCACCGCCCAGCCCCGCTCCAGCCGGCCGAGCACCAGCGGGCGGATGCCCTGCGGGTCGCGGGCGGCGTAGAGCGTCTTCTCGTCCATGAAGACGAGTGAATAGGCGCCCTTGACCTGCGGGAGCAGCTCGGCGGCCGCGTCCTCGATGGAGCGGGTGCGGTCCTGGGCCAGCAGCGTGGTCAGGACCTCGGTGTCGGTGGTTGCCCTGGTGGACCCCGGGGCGAGGCGCTGGGCCAGCTCCGGGGTGTTGATCAGGTTGCCGTTGTGCGCGAGCGCGAGCCCGCCGACGTCCGTGGAGCTCAACGTCGGCTGCGCGTTCTCCCACACGCTCGATCCGGTCGTGGAGTAGCGGCAGTGGCCGATGGCCAGGTGTCCGCGCAGGGTGCCCAGCACAGACTCGTCGAAGACCTGGGCCACCAGGCCCATGTCCTTGTAGACGAGAATGCGGCTGCCCTCGCTGACCGCGATGCCCGCGGACTCCTGGCCGCGGTGCTGCAACGCGTACAGCCCGTAGTAGGTGAGTTTGGAAACTTCCTCGCCTGGCGCCCAGACGCCGAAGACGCCACAGGCGTCTTTAGGTGCACGGTCGTGGGGGTCCAGGTCATGGCCGAGCCGGCCGTCGCCCTTCAGCACATGCCTCAGTCTAGGTTGACCGCTTCCGTGCTCGCACACTCGGGTGAGATATCACACGGCGTGACTTGACCTGCCCGCATTCGAACCATCACGAACGATCTCCCCGGTGACGTTGCGGTTCGCGGCCGAGCCGAGGAAAACGATCAACGCGGCCATGTCGTCGGCCGTGGACAGCCGGCGGCTGGGCGTGCGGGAGGCGATCTCGTCCAGGAGGGCCTGCGGGATCGGACGGGCCGTGCCGGTGATCGTGAGGCCGGCGACGGCCACGTTCACCAGGATGCCGTCCTTGCCGGCCTCCCAGGCCAGGGCGCGGGCCATGCCGTGCAGCGCCATCTTCGCGGTGCCGTACGGGCCCGGCCCCGGCAGCCCCTCCTCGGCGGCCCCCGACGACACGAACACGATCCGCCCGAACCCCCGCCGCCGCATCCCGGGCAGCACGGCCTGGGCGAGCAGGGCGTTGCCGACGACGTTGGCGTGCAGGGCGGCGGTCCATTCCGCGGCCGGCACCTTCTCGAAGGCGACGCCGTTGGGCATGATCGTGCCCCAGCGGACGGCGTTGGCGACGAGCGCGTCCACCGGGCCGGCCTGGGCGACGGCGGGGTCGATCGTCGAGTGGTCCTCCAGGTCCAGGTGCACGGCCGCGGCTTGCCCGCCGTGCTCCTCGATCCGCTTGACGACCTCGGCCGCGCGCCCGGCGCCGGAGTTGTAGGTGATCGTGACGCGAGCGCCCGTCTTCGCGTACGCGAACGCGGTCGCGGCGCCGATGCCGGACGAACCACCAGTGATAAGGACATGCATGGAAAATTTCTCCCAATTCGAAGTTAGCCGACTAATTAGCCAGCTAACTCGATATCCGGGAGGCTGGCAAGGGTGTTTCGCCGCTAGTGAAAGCTCAAGGGGCTACCAGGTCCGCACGAGGCGGGCGAGCAGCTCGCGCTCCGCGTCGCCGAGCCCACGCTGGAGGTCCTCGTCCATCCTGCTCCAGATCTCCTCGACCGGCTCGCGCAGCGCCTTCCCGGCGTCGGTGAGATGCACGCGACCCACGCGCGGCCGGTCGGGATCCGGCGCCCGGTAGACGAAACCGGCGCGCTCCAGCCGCTGCAGGGTCTTGGTCACGGTCGGCGGCTCGACGCCCAGCCTGGCGATGAGCTCGCCCTGCGTCAGCCCGTCCTCCCGCCACAGCTGGTTGAGCAGGAGCTCCTGTCCCACGTGCAGCCCGAGCGGCAGCAGGGCCGCGGCCAACTGGTTGCGCTGCGTCTTCATGAGCTTGATCAGTGCGTACGACAGGGTCTCGTCCAGCATGCCCTCATCTTGCCCGCCGCCTGCTGTGTTGGCGCATGGTGACCCAAGGATGAGCGGCCTTTTACCGTGTCGCGTGGTTTAGCCGACGCCCTCCGCGAAAGGGTGAAGTATCCGGCATACAGACCCGTCGGGAGACGCAGACGTGACCACATCTGGGGATCCGCACGAGCCCCGTCCGGGGCAGGACGAACGCCCGCCCGAGCCTGGGCCCTACGAGAGCGGGCCGACGGGCGGCGACGAGACCCCGCCCGCGTGGTCGGCGGGCGGCCCGCCCGGCGCGGGCCCGACCGGCGGCACCATGCCCGAAGGGGAACGGCCGGTCAGCCCTGGAGGCAAGCCACCGTCGCGGGAAGACGAGCCACCGTCGCGGGAAGACGAGCCACCGTCACGGGAAGACGAGCCACCGTCACGGGAAGAGGAGCCACCGTCACGGGAAGAGGAGGAGCCCATCGCGCCGGCTCCGCCCGTCGTCCCGCCGCTGGACGTGCCGCCGACCCACGAGCCGAGGCCGGGCGTCGAGCCCAAGCACCCCGACCTGCCCACCTCGCCCGAGATCCCGCCGCCGGCGGAGGGCGACGCCGAGGCGACCCAGGCGTACCCGGTCCCGGGCGGCACCCCGCCGTACCCCGGCTGGGAGGGCGCGCCGCCGGAGGGCGAGCCGCCGGGCAGGCCGACGCCGTCCCGGTACGAGCAGGGTCAGGAGCCGTCCTTCACCCCGTCGGGCGCCCAAGGCCCGCCGCCCGGCGCGACCCCGCCCGTGACCCCGTACGGCACTTATGCGCAGGAGCCGCCCGTCGTCCCCGGCACCACCCCGTCCAGCCCGTACGGCGGCCCGCCCGGTTACGGGGCGCCGCCTCCGTATCCGTATCCCCCGTACCAGCAGCTCCAGGAGGACAAGACCGGCAGCGGCCTGGCCACGGCCTCGCTCGTCCTCGGCGTCGCCAGCCCGTTCCTGGTGTTCGTCTGCTTCACGGGCCTGATCACGGCGATCCTGTCGATCGTCTTCGGCTGCGTGGCGCTCGCCAAACGGGCGGGCAAGGGCCGCGCCATCGCCGGCATCGTGATCAGCGTCCTGTCCCTGGTCCTCTTCACGATCGTGGCCCTCTGGTTCTGGAACGTGGTCGAGGATTGCGCCCACCTGTCCGGCCCGGAGGCCGAGCGCTGCTTCCAGGAGCGGTTCCCCTGGATGAGCGGCGGCCGCTAGCGCAGCGGCAGGTGCGCTGACAGATCGGCGCGGGATCCGCTGGCGGAGATCGCGCCCTTCTTCATGGCCTCGTCCCAGGTGAGGCGGCCGAGCGCGAGCTCGATCCAGGTCCGCCCGTCGGTCTCGACCACGTTCGGCGGCGTGCCGCGGGTGTGGCGGGGCCCGGCGATCGCCTGGACGGCGGCGTACGGCGGTACGCGTACCTCGACGGTCCGGCCCGGTGCGGCGGCCGCCAGCTTGTCGAGCAGGTAGCGCACCGCCTGCCTGCCCGCGTCGCGCTCAGGCTGGAGCCCGCGGTCGTAGGCGGCCAGCACGGCCGCGACCAGCGCGTCGGGCAACGTGGAGTCGGGCCCGTCGTAGGGAGGCTCGTCAAGAGCGACAAGCTGCCCGTTCAGGGCCGATTTCAGCTTTTCCGGGTCCCTCTTGCGTGGCGGCACCCCACTATTGTCTCCCGGGAAGCGTTCATCAAGACGGAGGTCATCGTTCACCCACGGTTTCGACGGCAACCGTAGCCTCCGGGCGGTACAACCGCGCACATTTATGGAGGACCTGTGGCGAACCTCATCGGGGGCGGACGGCGGCTGCTGCCGCTGCTCTCCACCCCGCACAAAGGTGGCCGATCCGCGCTGACCTGTCAGTTCCGCTGCGGCGACGCGTGCGCGCATGACGATGGCAACACCTCCGACAACGCTTATTTCGGCGATGTGGTGAAGGAGGCGCTGTCGCGCCGCGGCATGCTGCGCGCCGGCGCGCTGGGCGCTCTCGTGGCCGGTGTGGGCGTGGCCGGGGCGGCTCCGGCACTGGCCGACGAGCCCGAGGCGGCCGCGGCCGGTACGGAGCGGCACGGCTGGGGCGGCGGCGATCTGCGGTTCACCCCTGTACCGCCGAACAAGGACGACGCGTTGCGGGTCCCCGACGGCTACAGCTCCTCCGTGGTCGTGCGCTGGGGTGACCCGGTGCTGCCCGACGCGCCGGAGTTCGACTTCGACAAGCAGACGGCCGACGCCCAGAGCAAGCAGTTCGGCTACAACTGTGACTTCGTGACGCTGTTCCCCCTGGGCCGCGACCGCGCGCTGCTGTGGGTGAACCACGAATACTCCGACGAGAAGCTGATGCTCCGTGGCTACACCACCGGCGCCGCCGCGACCGAGGAGCAGATCAAGATCGGTCTGGCCGCGCACGGCGGCTCCGTCGTGGAGATCGAGCGTGCGGGCGCCGGCGAGTGGAAGCTGGTCACCAAGGGCCGCCGCCGCTACAACCGGCGCATCACCGCCCAGACGCCCATGAAATTCAGCGGCCCCGCCGCGGGCGGCGACCTGCTCAAGACAGCCGCCGACCCCAAGGGCCTGGCCCCGGTCGGCATGCTGAACAACTGCGCGGGCGGCACCACCCCCTGGGGCACGGTGCTGACCGCCGAGGAGAACTTCGACCAGTACTTCGTCAACGCCGACAAGGTGCCGGCGGAGCAGAAGCAGTACGCGACCCGCTACACGCTCACGACCGGCACGCCGTCGATCAGCCGCCGGTTCGACCGCGTCGAGGAGCGCTTCGACCTGGCCAAGCACCCCAACGAGGCCAACAGGTTCGGCTGGATCGTGGAGATCGACCCGTTCGACCCCGACTCCACGCCGATCAAGCGCACCGCGCTGGGCCGCTTCAAGCACGAGGCCGCCACCACGACGATCTCCCGCGACGGCCGTCTGGTCGCCTACATGGGCGACGACGCGCGCTTCGAGTACGTCTACAAGTTCGTCTCCAAGAAGCGCTACATCCCCGGATTCGACCGGCACAACCGGACGCTGCTGGACGAGGGCACCCTGTATGTGGCCAAGTTCACTGGCGACAGCCCGAAGACCGAGATCGACGGGTCCGGCAAGCTGCCCTCCGACGGCCTGTTCGACGGCTCGGGCGAGTGGATCCCGCTGGTCTCGGGCGACAAGTCCTACGTGGACGGCATGACCGCTCAGGAGGTGCTGGTCTACACCCGCGTGGCCGCCGACAAGGTGGGCGCGACCAAGATGGATCGCCCCGAGGACGTCGAGCGCAACCCGGTCACCGGCGCGGTCTATGTGGCGCTGACCAACAACGGCAACCGCACCGCGGCCCAGGTGGACGAGGTCAACCCGCGTCCCTCCAACAAGCACGGCCACGTCCTGGAGATCGTCGAGCAGCGCAACGACGCCGCCGCGGCGAAGTTCGCCTGGTCGCTGCCGCTGGTCTGCGGCGACCCGAACGACGCCACGACGTACTTCGCGGGCTTCGACAAGTCCAAGGTCTCGCCGATCTCGTGCCCGGACAACCTCGCGTTCGACCGCGACGGCAACCTGTGGATCTCCACGGACGGCAACCAGCTCGGCAGCAACGACGGCCTGTTCGTGATGCCCGTGCGCGGCAAGGAGCGCGGCTACCTTCGCCAGTTCCTCACGGTCCCCATCGGCGCCGAGACCTGCGGCCCGATGGTCACCAAGGACCAGCTGAGCGTGTTCGTGGCGGTGCAGCACCCGGGCGAGACCGACGGCGCCACCCCGGAGAACCCGAGCAGCCACTGGCCCGACGGCGACCAGCCGCGTCCGTCGGTCGCGGTGGTCTGGCACAGCAAGGGCGAGAAGATCGGCGCTTGACCTCAACTTAACTTGAGGAACTAGCGTTCCATGCCATGAGCATGGAAGTGACCGCCTGGCAGCAGCTGTACTCGATGAACAACCGGCCGGAGCGCCGCCCACTGTCCAGGGTGACGCTCCGGCGCATCGGCGCCTTCGCCCGGCCGCACCGCCGCAGATTGACGCTGTTCATGCTGCTCAGCGTGGTGCTGGCGGGCCTGGCGGTGGCCTCGCCGCTGCTCGCGGGCCGGGTGGTGGACGCGATCTTCAACGCCGAGCCGCTGGACGTGGTGGTCGTCGTGGCGCTGACGATCGCCGGCCTGGCGATCGTGGAGGCCGGGATCGGACTGGTCAACAGGTGGCTGTCCGCGGGTCTCGGCGAGAGCCTGATCCTCGACCTGCGTACGGCCGTCTTCGACCACGTGCAGCGGATGCCGATCGCGTTCTTCACCAGGACCCGCACCGGCGCGCTGGTCAGCCGGCTGAACAACGACGTGATCGGGGCGCAGCGGGCGTTCACCGACACCCTGTCAGGCGTGGTCGGCAACCTCGTCACGCTCGCGCTGACACTCACCGCGATGATCGGCATCTCCTGGCAGATCACGCTGCTCGCGCTGCTGCTCCTGCCGATCTTCGTGTTCCCCGCCCGGCGGATGGGCACCAGGATCGCCCGGCTGCGCCGCGAGGCGGCCGACCACAACGCGGCCATGGGCACGCAGATGACCGAGCGCTTCTCGGCGCCGGGCGCGACGCTGGTGAAGCTGTTCGGCCGGCCCGCGCACGAGTCGGCCGAGTTCGCGAGCAGGGCCAGGCGGGTGCGGGACATCGGGGTGCGCTCCGCCATGACCCAGTCGGCCTTCGTCACCGCGCTGACCCTGGTCTCGGCCCTGGCCCTGGCCCTGGTGTACGGCCTCGGCGGCTTCTACGCGTTGCGCGCCGAGCTGGCGCCCGGCGCGCTGGTGTCGATGGCCATGCTGCTCACCCGCCTGTACGCCCCGCTGACCGCGCTCGCCAGCGCCCGCGTGGACGTGATGAGCGCGGTCGTGAGCTTCGAGCGCGTCTTCGAGGTGCTCGACCTCAAGCCGCTCATCCAGGAGCGGCCGGACGCCGGGAAGGTGCCGGACGGACCGATCGCGGTCGAGTTCGACGACGTGCGTTTCGCGTACCCGTCGGCCGACAAGGTCTCGCTCGCCTCCCTGGAGGAGGTGGCCGCGCTCGACTCGCGCGGCGGCGTCGAGGTGCTGCACGGGGTGTCGTTCCGGGCCGAGCCGGGCCAGATGGTGGCGCTGGTCGGCTCCTCGGGCGCGGGCAAGTCCACGATCGCCCAGCTCCTGCCCCGGCTGTACGACGTCGACTCGGGCGCGGTCCGGCTCGGCGGCGTGGACGTGCGCGACCTGACCTTCGACTCCATCCGCGACACGCTCGGCATGGTCACCCAGGACGGCCACCTGTTCCACGAGACGATCAGGGCCAACCTGCTGCTGGCCCGGCCGGAGGCCACCGAGGCCGAGCTCTGGGACGCCCTCACCAGAGCCAGGCTGGCCACTCTCATCGAGTCGTTGCCCGACGGGCTCGACACGGTCGTGGGCGAGCGCGGCTACCGCCTGTCGGGCGGCGAGCGCCAGCGGCTCACCATCGCCCGGCTGCTGCTGGCCCGGCCCAGGGTCGTGATCCTGGACGAGGCCACGGCGGCGCTGGACTCCACCTCGGAGGCGGCCGTGCAGGCGGCGCTCGGCGAGGCGCTCGCGGGCCGGACCGCCGTGGTGATCGCGCACCGGCTCTCCACGATCCGGGCCGCCGACCTCATCCTGGTGATCGAGGACGGGCGCGTGGTCGAGCGCGGCACCCATGCCGAGCTGCTCGCCGCCGGCGGCCGCTACGAGGAGCTGTACCGCACTCAGTTCGAGGATCCCACGGTGACGGAGGCGGCCGCCTGAGGCCGCTCCGCGGTCCGCTGGACTCGCAGGGAGTAGAGCGCGACCGGGATCCCGGCCAGCACCACGATCGCCGCGATGACCAGGGTGAACTGGTAGGCGTCGAGGAAGGCGACCAGCGGGGGCCGGTCGCTGCCACTCTGGGCCGAGGTCAGGATCGCGCCCAGCACGGTGATGCCGAGCAGCCCGAACACCTCGCGTGAGACGTTCAGCATGCCCGAGGCCACACCGGACCGGTCCTTGGGCATGCCGCTCAGGACGGCGGCGGTCAGCGGCACCAGCAGGCCGCCGCCGAGCCCGTACAGGATGAACCAAGGGGCCACGTCCCCATAGTCGGCGTCGGCGCCCACCCCGGAGAGCAGGTAGATCGCCACGCCCATCAGCGCCAGCCCCAGGGCGACCGTCCGGCCCATGCCGAGCCGCGCGGCGATCCGCTGCGACAGGATCGCGACCACGGCCATGACCAGGGCCATCGGCACGAACGAGCCGCCCGCCTCGGTCGGGGAGAAGCCGAGCACGTTCTGCAGCCAGAGCGCGCTGAAGAAGTAGATCCCGAACACGCCGAACGACCAGATGCCGCTGGTGAGCAGCCCGCCGGTGAACGCCCTGGACCTGAACAGCGACATCACGATCATCGGCTCCGCGGCCCGCGCCTCGACCAGCACGAACGCCACGACCGCCGCCGCGAACACCCCGAACGCGGCCAGGATCTCGGGCGAGGTCCAGCCGGCCCCCTCGCCCTCGATGAGCGCGTACGTCAGCGCGGACAACGCCAGCGCCGACGTGACGAGGCCGGGCAGGTCGAGACTGTGCCGCACTCGCGTGAACGCGGGCCTGACCGCCCACAGCGCGAGCCCGAACGTCACCAGCCCGATCGGCACGTTGATCAGGTAGATCCAGCCCCAGTGCAGGTTCTCGCTGATGAAGCCGCCTGTCACCGGGCCGAGCGCCATGGACAGCGCCCCCGACGCGCTCCAGATGCCCACGGCCCTGCCGCGCTCGCCGGGGTCGGGGAAGATCTGCCCGATCAGCGCCAGGGCGGTGGGCGTGAGCAGCGCCGCCCCGACCCCCTGCACGGCCCGCGCCGCGATCAGCATGCCCCCGCTCGTGGCCAGCCCGGCGGCCAGCGACGACACCGTGAAGACCGCCAGCCCGCCGAGGAACACCCTGCGGGCCCCGTACACGTCCGCGAGCCGCCCGCCGACCAGCATGAGCCCGGCGAAGACCAGGATGTACGAGCTCACGATCCACTCCAGCCCGGAGATCGTCAGCCCCAGCTCCCGCTGGATCGTCGGCAACGCGACATTCCCGACATTGTTATCCAGATAGGTCATAAACGTGCCCAAGGTCACCGCGACCAGAGCCCACCACCGCATGGCCACTCCTTCCTGTACGCCGTACTTGTACGTCGTATAGTTGAACTTGTACGGCGTATAGTTGTCAACCGTGATGGGAAAACTGACCGCGCAGGCGATCGCGGAGCGGGCCCTGGAGATCGGCGACACCGAGGGGCTCGACGCCGTGACGATCAGGCGCCTGGCCACGGACCTGGGCGTGACCCCGATGGCCCTCTACTGGCACTACAAGAACAAGGAGCAGTTGCTGGGCGGCATGGCCGACCACCTGATCGCGGGCTTCACCCCCAAGCCCGCGGACGACAGGCCCTGGCAGGAGCGGCTGCGCGACCTGGTCGAGGGATTGGTCCGCACGCTGCGCACCCACCCGTGCGCCAGGAACGTGCTGGAGCAGGTGGACCAGACGACGGTCCCCAACTTCCTCGCGGTCTGGGACCATGCGCTCGGCCTGTGCCGCGAGGCCGGGTTCAGCGTGCCGGAGAGCTGCCTGATCACCAAGTACGTGCTGCAGAGCGCCATCGCCATCGCCGACCAGCCCGTGCATTTCACCAGCGGCCGCACTCCCGAGGAGGTCGCCGAGATCCAACGCCAGAAGCGCCTCGGCCTCCAGTCGCTACCCGTCGAGAAATATCCGCATCTGGTGGAGATGGCCGGCCCGCTGGTGGAGGGAGACTGGAGGCTCTACGACACGTTCGGCGTCGACCTCGTGTTCGCCGGCATCGAGGCGCTGGCGACCGGCCGCTAGAGTCCTGACCATGACCTTCGAACTGATCTGCGAGATCGAACCCCCGACCAAGCCCGATCTGAAGCACGTCAGGCACCAGATCGGCACGCTCGGCAAGATCGCCCACTCGTTCCTCATCCCCGACAACCACATCGGCCGGGCGACCGTGTCGAGCGTGGCCGTGGCGCACGAGGTCGAGGCCATGGGGGGGCGCGGCATCGCCTGCCTCAACTCGCGCGACCGCAACCTGCTCGGCTTCCAACGCGACCTGCTGACGGCGGCGGCGTACGGAGTGGACCAGTTTCTCTTCGTCTACGGGGACAAGCCGACGAGCGGAAACCGCACCAGCGACCTGACGGTGCGGTCGATGATCGAGGAGGCGAGGGAGTTCTCGCCGGGCTTCCGCCTCGGGGCGGCCGCGGCGCTGCGTCCGCTGCCCGCGTGGAAGCGTGCGGCCGACTTCCTGTTCCTCCAGGTCGGCTTCTCGCTGGAGGCCCAGCTGCGCTGGCGCGAGGAGCACCCGGTGGACGTGCCCGTCTACGCGGGCGTCATGGTCCTGGCCAGCGAGCGCCACGCCCGCACCCTGGCCGCCTCGATCCCGGACATCGCCATCCCCGACGACCTGATCCAGCGGGTGGCCGCGGACCGGATGGCGGGGGTGGAGGCGGCCTGCGAGCAGGTCCTCGCCCTGCGCGACACCGGCGCCTTCGCCGGCGTCCACCTGATCCCGGTCTCCCGCTACCGAGACGTGGAGTCCAGGCTGGCCGCCGCCCTCTAGACAAGGTCGCCGAGCCCGGAGGGGCGCCGGCCGCTTTCTTGAGGATGGCCGAGAGGCGTGGGCAGGAGTCCTCTAGGCGGGCTTGTGACGCTGGTAGTAGCGGGCCACGCGGACCCGGTTGCCGCACAGGTCGGGCGAGCACCAGCGGCGGCGGGGGTGGGCGGGCAGGAAGAGCATGCGGCACTGCGGGCCCTCGCAGCCGCGGATCCGGCCGGCGGCCGGGTCAGTGAGCAGGTCCGCGGCCGCCTCGGCG
Organism: Nonomuraea sp. NPDC049480; assembly: GCF_044465905.1. Classification (NCBI taxonomy): domain Bacteria; kingdom Bacillati; phylum Actinomycetota; class Actinomycetes; order Streptosporangiales; family Streptosporangiaceae; genus Nonomuraea; species Nonomuraea sp. NPDC049480. The sequence continues at coordinate 84,926 of NZ_JBITMD010000032.1, read as the reverse complement.
AGCTGGGCGAGCAGGCGGGCCAGGTCGCCGCCGTCGCGTTGTGCGGCCGTGCGGAAGGCGCCGTCGCGCCACTCCAGCACACGGTAGGGCGGGGCGGCGCGGGCCGCCTCGTTGATCGCGGCCACCGCCGCCTCGGGGGGCGGCACGGCCTCGCGTACCGCGTTGATCGCCGATTCCACGTGGCCGCGCAGCCGGCGGACGGCGGCCAGGCCGGAGGCCTTGAGTGGGGCGGCCGGCACGGTGAGCCGGCCGGCCTGCCGGGCGAGCCACTCCTGGAAGTCCCCGGGCGCGTCGAGGGCGTCGAAGTCGCGGGCACGCGTGTTGACCAGGTCCAGCGCGAGCGGCTCGCCAATCAGGAGCTCCATGAGACCTAATGGTATATCCGGACACGGACACATTAGGCGGCGTATGACGACAACCGATGCGCCATCCGGCGGGCGTCGGAGTTCAGGGTGGCGCGCGGCATCCCTGGTGGATCGCCGGGCCGATCACCCAGAACACGGGCATGGCTGCGCGAGCACCGCCCGCCCACACCGATCGTCAGGGGACGCGACGACGCGTTCTTCCCCGAGCCCGGCGCGCACGAGTGCCTGCGGGACGGGCCCGAGGTGCCTCAGTGGGCAAACGTGACGAAAGCCCCACGGTTGCCCGTGGGGCCCGACGAGCGTGAGCGAGGATCCGGAGCACCGGGCCCTCGGCCACGTCAACCAGAATTACGGCTATCGACGGCCGGACGCCCGGCCAGTGCCGTCGTCGTCGTCCTCCGCGCCATAGTCATCGGCGTAATCGGCATAGCGATCCGCCAGCTCATCGTTGAGGTCGTCGGCGTCGTCATTGCGGCTGGAGTCTCCGACCCCGAGTTCGTCGCGAAGACGGTCAAGATCCGTGCCACCGCTGTTGTACTTCAGCTGGCGAGCAACCTTGACCTGCTTGGCCTTTGCTCGGCCGCGCCCCATTGGCTCGACCCCCTCGTGTGGGGTCGTCCCCGACCCCTCGTCGCTAACGCACCACACACTGACGCCGCCTGACTTTGGGCGTCAGCCTATCGTTCGCCTATTACCGTACCTGTTTTGCGCCCAGCTCGGTACGCCGTATGGGCGCGGGGCGTCAGCGCCCTAGCCAAATGCCCCTAATACGCCCGACTTCCGACATTCTGCGCTCAGCTAGCCTATCCGCTGCGACCGCTGGAGGAACGCCTTCATCAGCCGCGATTCCGAAGATCTTCAGAGTCGTGTCGTAGATCTGGGCGGCCTTGGACCTGGCACGATCCATGTCGAACCCGCCGATCTCATCGGCGACCTGGATCACACCTCCCGAATTGACCACGTAGTCGGGCGCGTACAAGATCCCGCGCTCGGCGAGTTGCTTCTCCACGCCGGCGTGGGCCAGCTGGTTGTTGGCGCCGCCGCACACGATCTTCACTTTCAGCCGAGCCACGGTGTCGTCGTCGAGAGCGCCTCCCAGCGCGCAGGGCGCGAACACGTCGATGTCGGCGGACGTCAGAGCCTCGGCGTCGGCCACCACGTGCACCTCCGGATGGCGAAGGCGCACCCGCTCGACGGCCCTGGGGGCGACGTCGCAGATCACGACCTCCGCGCCGTCCTCGCGCAGGAGGTCGACCAGGCGGTGGCCCACCTTGCCCACCCCTTCGACGCCGACCCGCCTGCCGCGCAGCGACGGCGTGCCGTACACGACCTCGGCGGAGGCGCGCATGCCCTGGAACACGCCGAACGCCGTGAGGATGGAGGAGTCTCCCGCGCCGCCGTTCGCCGGCGTGCGGCCGGTCACGAAGCGCGACTCGCGGGCGACGATGTCCATGTCCTCGCTGTAGGTGCCCACGTCGCAGGCCGTGATGTAGCGGCCGCCGAGCGACTCGACGAACCTGCCGTACGCGCGCAGCAGCGCCTCGTTCTTGTCCTTGGCCGGGTCACCGATGATCACGGCCTTGCCGCCGCCCATGTCGAGCCCGGCCAGCGCGTTCTTGTAGGACATGCCCTTGGCCAGGTTGAGCACGTCGGCGAGGGCCGCCTGCTCGCTCTCGTACGGGTAGAACCTGGTGCCCCCGAGCCCGGGGCCGAGTGCGGTGTTGTGGATGGCGATGATGGCACGCAGGCCGCTCTGCTCGTCGGCGCAGAACACGACCTGCTCATGGACGTCCTTGTGGGACGAGCCGAAGACGTCGGTCACGGTAGTGACTCCCTGTCCGGTCCGCCGCACCGTCGCGGCGGAGATCACCTCACAGAGTAGTAAGCCACAACGGTGCACGCGGGTTCGCTTCATGACACGATGCCTCCGTGCTGCCCTATGCCGCCTACCTCCGCGTCTATGAGCCACTGACCGCGTTCGCCGAGTCCGAGCGCAAGGCGTGGGCCGACTACGCCGACTCACGTGACCGCCCGCGCCGCGCGAACGCGCTCAATGCGGAGCACGGCGAGTCGGTCATGCGCCTGCTCGGCATGCCCCCTCAACCCGTTCCCGCCCAGGAGAGCCCCAACGCCTATCTACGGCGCGTCGAAGACCGCTTGTATGTGTGCCCCTGGCAGACCCGCTTGCGCTCGTGGCTGGCGTTCTCACGGCTGCGGGGGGCCACTCCCGCGAAACTGATGAATCACCTCGTGCCCACGGGCGTCGCCGAGCAGATCGCCGACGACTTCGACCGGTTCAAGCGGAAGGCCGGCTCGTCGGCGTTGCGGACGCACATTCGTACTACGGCGTGGCATGTGCCGCCATCGTGGTTCGTGCCGTTTGATGGGAACGAGCGCTGGCTCGTGCTCGGCTCCTCCACCCCTGGACAGGATGTGAAGACCACCGCCACCGGACGCAACCTCATCTACGTCACCTCCATGGCTCAGGCCAGGAGGCGGGCGGCGCGGGCGCTCAACGTGCTGCGCAGGCACCTGGGCGACGCGGCGGCCAACTTCGACGTGGAGGACATCGCCAGGTGGCTGGAGGAGTTCCATCCCCACTCGCTGGTCGAGCTGGACTACGGCGGGCTCGTCCACCTCATGGACGACGACGCGCTGCAGGCCGACCAGTCGGTGGCGGAGCTCGCGGCGGCTCTGACGGGCCTGGACACGGGTCAAGAAGAACTTGCCTACGCCATGTACCAGAGGGTCATCCTGCGGTGGAAGTCAATGCAACAACTGGAATCTGCCAACTGAGCCCCAATACGGCCGTCTGACCTGCATGAGTAGGTCACGTCTCACGGCTGCTCTCTTCTGCGAACTGAGTAGTTTGCCGTTTTCACTGCGATACCACGAAACGTGTCGCTAGAATCACCGAGCGTGACATGGCCACGGGGGCGGGCAGTTGGGTCGAAGAAGGGCTCGCCAATCGCTCTGCGTGGCGGTATGGTCACATCGGGTGATGCCGCATATGGTTCAGAAAAGCCGCACGCTCTGCGCCATAGGTGGACATCCGTGACACGCGCAAAAGGCAGTCACAGGATCGCGAAGCCGGTCCACACGGAGGAGAGGCCGCACAAATGTCAGCTCGTACACCCGAGGCCGAGCCACTGCTTACGCCCGCTGAGGTCGCCACCATGTTCAGAGTCGACCCCAAGACCGTCACGCGGTGGGCCAAGGCGGGCAAGTTGACGTCGATTCGCACCCTCGGCGGTCATCGGCGTTACCGGGAGACCGAGGTCCGCGCGCTGCTCGCGGGGATCCCGCAGCAGCGCTCCGAGTAACCAGAGGATCGTGACTCACGAACCTCAGGGGGGTTGATGGGTGGACCTGGCTAGCACTGGAGCCCGGTCCACCATGAAGAGTTGGCGCCGCCCGCCCGGCGCCATCCTTCTCTAACTCAACCTCTCGAGCAGGCCGGTCACGTCGCGGTCGTAGGTGGCGGCAACCCCGAGCAGCGCCACCATGTGATCGATGAGCATGCGCTCGAGCGTCGGACGCTCGATGTCGCGGTGCTCCAGCCAGTCGAGGCCGGCCGTCTCCACGGAGGCGATCCATGACCGCAGCGTCGTGCGCAGCACCGGGCTGGGCTCCTCGACGCCCATCTGCTTCTGGATCAGGCGGAACAACCGCCGCCGCACGCCGTCGACGATCTCGCCGACCTCGCCCGTCCTGTTGGCAGGGCCGCCGCGCAGCAGCGCCGCGAATCCGGCCGCGTGCTCCTCGACGAAGTCGAAATAGCGCCTGAGCCCGGAGGCCAGCTCGTCGAGCGGCCTGCCGCCCTCCTGCGGGCGCAGCCGGGACTCCAGCTGCTCCGCCGCGCTCTTCAGCGCGGCCACGTAGAGCTCCTGCTTGCCACCGAAGTAGTGGTAGACCAAGGCCCGCGAGGCGCCCGCCGCCGACGCCACGTCGTCGATCGAGACATCCTCCGCGTCGCGCGTGCTGAACAGCTCGAGCGCGGCGGCCATCAGCTCCTCGCGACGGCGGTCCACGCTGAGCCTGCGCCGTGCCGGCCGTGCGGTCTCGGCTGACTTCCCGGGTGTCACACCTGCACAGTATCCGACCCCTCGCCCGATGGCTGACGTGTACTTATCCCGTCAAGACGGGGATCATTGAACCAATCCGTGAGTGAGGCCGTACCCTGCGGCGTACTCGATCGTTTGGTCAGACAGGTGCCCATATCCGCATCGCGGGGGAGACACATGTCAGGACCGCCCGTCAACACTTCAACCATCGCTGAGCTGAGGGAGGTAGACACCCTGCCTCGGCCCAGACCGACCATCCGCAATGTCGCCGAGCGTGCCGGCGTCTCAAAATCGCTGGTTTCTCTCGTGCTGCGCGGATCCCCGCACGTGAGCGAGCACCGGCGCCAGGCGGTGCTGCAGGCCGCCCGCGAGCTCGGCTACCGGCCGAACGCGGTCGCGCGCAGCCTGGTCGAAGGTCGTACCCACCTCGTCGGCGCGCTCGTCGCCGACCTGCACAATCCGTTCTACGCCGAGTTCCTCGACGGTCTGCAGGAGAGCCTGCACGGCGACGGCCTGCGCATGCTGATCGGGAACAGCCAGTGGGACCCCGCGTTCGAGGACGAGGCCGTGGAAGCCTTCCTCGAGCTCAGGGTCGACGGGCTGGTCCTGCTGGGCATCGCGCCGACCAGCGAGACGCTGATCGAGGCCACCGCCTACACGCCGACCGTCGTCGTCGGGGAACGTGACATCGAGCTCGACGGCGTCGACATCGTGGTCGACGACGACCAGCTCGGCGCCCGCCAGGCCATCGACCACCTGGTCGGCCACGGACACAAACGCATCGCGCACATCGAGGGGCCGCGCTCGTCGCGCTGCGAGGGGTACCTCGTCGCGATGCGCAGGCACTCGCTGGCGCCGTACATCATGGTCGAGGCCGCCGACTCCTCGGAGGACGGCGGCAGGGCGGCGGCGACGGCGCTGCTGACCCGCGACCCCAGGCCCACGGCGATCTTCGCCGCCAATGACGTGGTGGCGCTCGGCGTGCTCGCCGCCGCCGCCGAACTGGGCCTGCGGGTGCCGGAGGACCTCTCGGTGGTCGGGTACGACAACACGCACCTGTCCGCCTCCCGCCACATCTCGCTGACCTCGGTCGACCAGCCCCGCAGGACCATGGGAAGGTCGGCGGCCGCGCTGCTGAGCGACCGGATCGGGGACCCCGGCAAGGCCGCGCGCCTGCGCGAGATCCAGCCGGAGCTGATCGTGCGACGGAGCACGGGTCCCGTTCGGAGTGAATGAGAAATCCGCAGAGCCGACTGCCGCCATGGCCTGAAGCACCCACGAGGCAGTGGGGCGGCAGTCCGCTGGAGCAGGTTTCTCGTCCGCAGAGCCCCAAACCTGGGTCAAGCCGCGTGGCGGCCTGGCCGCACGGCGGTTTACTCGGCAGGGTCATGCTATTTGTGGCCGGATCCGATCCGGCCACGATCTGATCCGGGGGAACAGTCATGCGTGATCCGGAACTGGTGTCCTGCGCCCAGCGTGCGGCGGCCGAACTCGAGCGCGCCTGGGGGCACTGGCGCGCGGGCAGGGGGCGGGGCACCGAGGCCAGCGCGGAATCCGTCGCCAGCTACGTCGCCCACTCCCTCGACCATCCGTGGGGCCGCCCCCGCGTCGTCCTCGGCCTCGACGCCGAGGACGCGCGGGAGCTGGCCGCTCTGCTGGAGGGGCAGGAGGTCGGCGCACCGCGCTTCTCATAAGCGGGGTTCGAGCACCGGGTTTGACGTAAGTTGGAGCCCATGCGTGCTCTACCAGCCTCACTCCTCGCCGTCTGCGGCCTGATCGCCTCCGCGTGCGGCGGCACCGGCTCCGGTGGCGCCGCGGCAGGTCAGGCCGCTCCCGCGACTCCGGCGCAGCAGCAACAGCAAGGGCCCGCGAGGGACGCCCCGCCGGAGGCAGAGCCGCTCGACGGCAAGGTCATCGTCATCGACCCCGGCCACAACGGCGCCAACTACCGCAACCCGGCGGCCATCAACCGCCAGGTCGACGTGCTGACCCACAAGAAGGCCTGCGACACCACGGGCACGATCACCGCGAGCGGTTACCGCGAGGCCGCCTTCGCCTGGGACGTCTCCAACCGCCTCGCCAAGATCCTCAAAGGCCGCGGCGCCACGGTCAAGCTCACACGGAACAACAATGACGGCGTCGGCCCGTGCATCACCGAGCGGGCCGCGATCGGCAACAAGGCCAAGGCCGACGCCGCGATCTCCGTACACGCCGACGGCGCGCCCACGAGCGCTCGCGGCTTCCACGTCATCATCCCGAAGAAGATCAACGGGCCTGTGGACAGGGTCGTGGGCGCGTCCAACAAGCTGGGACTGGCCGTACGCGCCGCGTTCGCGAAGGGCACGGGCCTGCCGTACTCCACCTACGTCGGCCGCCAGGCCCTCAGCTACCGCAACGACCTGGGCGGGCTCAACCTCTCGACGGTGCCGAAGGTCTTCATCGAGTGCGGCAACATGAAGAACCCGGCCGAGGCCGCCAAGTTCCAGGATCCGAAGTTCCGGCAGAAAATCGCGCTGGCGCTGGCGAACGGATTGCAGCACTATCTCGAAGCATGATTCCTCGCCCTGAGCTGCTCACTCGTCTTTCTTCCTCTTACGAGCTGACCACGGGCGCGACCGTGTCCGGCGATCTGGTCGACGCCGTACGCCTCGCGCTTCCCGTGCTCGACCTGCGTCCCGGCGACTCCGGTGAGATCGACGTGCGCCGGGACCCGGAGCTGGGCGAGGAGGCGTACCGGCTGACGGTGGGCTCGCGGGGCGTCGAGATCGTGGCCGGCGGACGGGCGGGAGCGTTCTACGCGGGGCAGTCGCTGCACCAGTTGCTGCCCGCCGCCTCCTATCGGTTCTCGGAGCAGATGTCGTGGCCGGTGCCGGGGGTGCGGATCGAGGACGCGCCGCGGTTCCCCTGGCGGGGGCTGCACCTGGACGTGGCGCGGCACTTCTTTCCCAAGCGGGAGATCCTGCGTCTGATCGACCTGATGGCGGCGCACAAGCTCAACCGGCTCCACCTGCACCTGGTGGACGACCAGGGGTGGCGGGTGGAGAGCCGGGCGTACCCGCTGCTGCATGAGGTCGCCTCGCACCGGCCGCGGACGGCGGTCAACTACTACGGGGAGGCGGCGGCCTACGACGACGTCCCGCACGGCGGCTACTACACGCTGGACGAGCTGGCCGAGATCGGCGCCTACGCGCGGACGCGCTGCGTGACGGTCGTGCCGGAGATCGACGTGCCGGGGCACGCGTCGGCGATCCTGGCGGCGTACCCGGCGTTCGGGGCCACCGGGGAGCGGCACGAGGTGCTGGAGCGGTGGGGCATCTCCCCCGCGATCCTGTCGCCGCTGCCACCGACCGTGGAGTTCCTGACCACGGTCTTCGACGAGGTGATGGGGGCGCTGGGCGAGACGCCCTACGTGCACATCGGCGGCGACGAGGTGGTGCTCGACCACTGGTCCGATTCGGCGGAGATCACCGCGTACCGCGAGTCGCTCGGGCTGGCCACCACCAATGACCTGCAGGCGTGGTTCCTGAGGCGGCTGGCGGACGCGCTGGCCGAGCGGGGGGCGCGGGCCGTGGTGTGGGACGAGGCGTTCGTGAGCGGCGGGCTGCGGCAGGACACGGTCGTCATGCCGTGGCGCGGCGCGGGCGTGGGCCGGCGTGCCGCGGCCGCCGGGCACGACGTGGTGGCGACGCCGGTGTTCCCGCTGTACCTCGACTACGCCGAGGCGGCCTCCCCCGAGGAGCCGCGGTCCATCGGGGACACGATCACCGTCGCGGACGTGGCCGCGTTCCGGCCGGCGCCCGAGGACTGGGCGGAGGAGGAGCGGGCGCGGATCGTGGGGGCGCAGGCGCAACTGTGGACCGAGTGGGTGCCGGACGCGCGGACGATGGACTACCACCTGTGGCCGCGGGCCTGCGCGCTCGCCGAGGTGAGCTGGTCGGGCACCGGCCAGGAGGGGTTCGCCGAGCGGCTGGAGGAGCACCTGGGACGGCTGGACGCGATCGGCGTCGACTACCGTCCGGCGGCCGGGCCGCGCCCGTGGCAGCGGCGGCGCCCGCACCGTCCGGGCAAGGTGCGGGTCGTGGACGTGATGGCCCACCTCGACGGCATGACGCACGACCCGGAGTCCACCCGGCCGAGCATGTAGGTCAGAAGGCCGGGCGGTCGTTGAGTATGCGCTGGAACAGCCGGTTGTCCTGCCATCTCCCGTCGATCTCGAGGTAACGCGGAGCCAGGCCGATCGGCTCGAAGCCGCACTTGCCCAGGACGCTCTGCGAGGCGACGTTGCCGAGCAGGGTGGCGGCCGCGATCCGGTGCAGGCCCAGTTCCTGGTCGGCCATCCGGCACACCTCCAGCACGGCTCTGGTGGTCAGGCCCCGGCCGGCGTGGCCTGCGTCGATCCAGTAGCCGAGGTCGGCGCTGAGGAACGGGCCGCGGACGATGGTGTTGAGCGTCACGCGGCCGGCGATCTCGTCACCGTCGGCCAGCACCCACGGCATCGCCCGGCCGGCCGCCTGCTGCGCCAGCAGGTCCTTCAGCCGGTGGTTCTGGCCGGCCAGGGTGAAGAACTCCTCGGGCCGGCGGGGCTCCCAGGGCCGCAGATGGTCGCGGTTGCGGGTGTAGGCGCGGAGCAGGGCCTCGCCGTCCTGCTCCGTCAAGGGCCGCAGGATGACGTCGTCCGTGAGTGACACCGCTTCGATCATGGGTTCACCCTAGGCGGTGCGGCCGATGGCCTCGGTGATGGACTTCAGGCCGTGGCGGCGTACGCGCCTGGCGAGCCGGCGGTGGATGCGGGAGGCCCACAGGGGGCCGCCGTAGATCCAGCCCGTGTAGCCCTGGACCAGGGTCGCGCCGGCCAGGAGGCGTTCCCACACGTCGTCCTCGTCCTCCACCCCGCCCACCGACACCAGCGTGAGGCGGTCGCCGACCCGGGCGCGCAGGCGGCGGAGCACCTCCAGCGAGCGGCCCTTGAGCGGCCGGCCGGACAGGCCGCCGGTCTCACCACCGTGCTTGATCGTGGTGTTGGTGGCGATGATCCCGTCGAGCCCCAGCTCCAGCGCCAGGTCCGCGACGGCGTCCACGTCCTCGTCGGCCAGGTCGGGGGCGATCTTGACCAGCAGCGGGGTGCGGCGGGGCGTGGCGTCGGCGACCTCCTTGACCGCGGCGAGCAGGGGGCGCAGCAGCGAGACCGCCTGGAGGTTGCGCAACCCGGGGGTGTTGGGCGAGCTGACGTTGACCACCAGGTAGTCGGCCAGCGGCGCCAGCACCTTGGCGCTGGTCACGTAGTCGGCGACGGCCTCCGACTCGGGCACCACCTTGGTCTTTCCGATGTTCACCCCGACCACGACGGGCACGCCTCTGACGCGGCGCAGCCGGCGGGCGGCGGCCGCTGCGCCGGCGTTGTTGAAGCCCATCCTGTTGATCACCGCCCGCTCCGGCACCAGCCGGAACAGGCGTGGGCGCGGGTTGCCCGGCTGGGCGTGGGCGGTGATGGTGCCGACCTCGACATGGCCGAAGCCGAGCGCCGCGACGGCCTCGGCGCAGGCGGCGTCCTTGTCGAACCCGGCGGCCAGGCCGAGCGGGCCGGGGAAGTGCACGCCGAACGCGGTGATCCGCAGGGCCGGGTCGTGCGGCGCGAGCGCCCGGTGCAGCAGCCGCCTGATCAGCGGCAGCCGCGTGAGGAGCGCGAGGGCGCTCACGGTCAGATGGTGCACGGCCTCGGCGTCGAAACGCCGCAAGACCTGCGTGAACACGTGGCGATACATCACGGGTCAGGCTACCAAGCCGGCCTCGTGGGCGATGATCGCGGCCTGTACGCGGTTGCGTACGTCGAGCCGGGTGAGGATGGCGCTCACGTACGCCTTCACCGTGCCCTCCACGATGTGCAGCCTGGCCGCGATCTCCGCGTTGGACAGCCCGGCCCCGACCAGCGCCAGGACCTCGCGTTCGCGCTCGGTGAGCGCCTGGATCCGGTCGCGGGCCTGCGCGCCCTTGACCATCCTGCCGCCGGAGAGCTGGGCGATGACCCGCTGCGCGACCTTGGGCGACAGGTACGCCGCCCCCTCTGCCACCGCGTGGATCCCGGCGATCAGCTCGCGCGGGTCGCCCGACTTCAGCAGGAACCCGGCGGCGCCGACGTCGAGCGCCTTGGCGATGTAGTCGTCCTCCCCGAATGTGGTGAGCATCACCACCGCCGTCTCCGGTGCGACCCTGCGGATCTCTGCCGCGGCGCCGAGCCCGTCGAGTTTGGGCATGCGGATGTCGAGCAGCGCCACGTCGGGGTGGTGGCTGATGGCCAGGTCGACGGCCTGCCTGCCGTCGCCCGCCTCGGCCACCACGTCCAGGGACGGGTCGGAGGCGATGATCGCACGCACTCCGGCGCGGATCATGGTTTCGTCGTCGGCGAGGAGGATTCGGATCACCGTTCTATAGTGGCCGACATGGCACAGGTGAAGGTGTACGGCCGCAGGGACGTGTGGGCGGGCCGGCAGCGGGAGGTCTCGGATCTGCTGCAGTCGTGCCTGGTGAGCGCGTGGGGCCTGCCGGAGGACAAGCGGTTTCATCGGTTCCTGCTGCTGGACGCCGACGACTTCGTGTGTCCGCAGCGGAGCGAGCGCTATCTGATCGTCGAGGTGGTCTGCTTCACCGGGCGCAGCGACGACGCCAAGCGGGCGCTGATCCGGGAGATCTACGCCAAGTGGCCGCACGACCAGGAGGACGTGGAGATCACCATCATCGAGATGCCCAAGATCAACTGGGGGATCCGCGGCGTCCCCGCGGACGAGCTGAGCCTGCCGTACAAGGTGGAGGTCTAGCGCAAGGGTGCTCACGGTCGGACGGTATGGTCCGACTCATGAGCACTCACTATGACGTCGTCGTTCTCGGCGCGGGTCCAGGAGGATACACGGCCGCGGTCCGCGCCGCCCAGCTCGGACTGCGCACCGCGGTCGTCGAGGAGAAGTACTGGGGAGGCGTCTGCCTGAACGTGGGCTGCATCCCGTCCAAGGCGCTGCTGCGCAACGCCGAGCTGGCCCACATCTTCCACAACGAGGCCAAGACCTTCGGCATCAGCGGCGAGGTCACCTTCGACTACGGCGCGGCCTTCCAGCGCAGCCGCAAGGTGGCCGACGGGCGGGTCAAGGGCGTTCACTACCTGATGAAGAAGAACGCCATCACGGAGTACGACGGCCGCGGCACGTTCCTGGACGCGAACACGCTCCAGGTGAACGGCGAGACGATCACGTTCTCCCACTGCATCATCGCCGCCGGCGCCACCACGCGCCTGATCCCCGGCACGCAGCTGTCCGAGCGGGTGGTGACGTACGAGGAGCAGATCCTCACCGAGGAGCTGCCGCGCAGCATCGTCATCGCGGGCGCCGGCGCCATCGGGGTGGAGTTCGCGTACGTGCTGCACAACTACGGCGTCAAGGTGACGATCGTGGAGTTCCTCGACCGGGTCGTGCCGCTGGAGGACGAGGAGGTGTCGGCCGAGCTGGCCAAGCGCTACAAGCGGCTCGGCATCGAGGTCATGACCTCGACCCGCGTGGACGGCATCGAGGACACCGGCGCCTCCGTCAAGGTCACCGTCACCCGCGACGGCCGGCAGCAGGTGCTGGAGGCGGACAAGGTCCTGCAGGCCATCGGGTTCCAGCCGCGCGTGGACGGCTACGGCCTGGAGAAGACCGGCGTGGCGCTGACCGACCGGGGCGCGATCGCGGTGGACGGGCGGTGCCGGACGAACGTGCCGCACATCTTCGCCATCGGCGACGTGACCGCCAAGTTGATGCTGGCGCACGCCGCGGAGTCCATGGGCGTCATCGCCGCCGAGACGATCGCGAACGCGGAGACCATGGAGCTGGACTACGTGATGATCCCGCGGGCCACGTACTGCCAGCCGCAGGTGGCCTCCTTCGGCTACACCGAGGCGCAGGCCAGGGATCTGGGCTACGACGTGAAGGTGGCGAAGTTCCCGTTCACGGCCAACGGCAAGGCGCACGGCCTGGGCGACTCGGCCGGGTTCGTCAAGATCATCAGCGACGACACGCACGGCGAGCTGCTCGGCGCCCACCTGATCGGGCCCGAGGTCACCGAGCTGCTGCCGGAGCTCACCCTGGCCCAGCAGTGGGACCTGACCGTGCACGAGGTGGCGCGCAACGTGCACGCCCACCCCACGCTCGGCGAGGCGGTCAAGGAGGCCATCCACGGCCTCGCCGGACACATGATCAACATGTAGCTCCGCGGGTGACCGGCACGGCCGGGGGCGGCGTGCCGGTCACTCTCAGGCGGAATCACCCTACGTCGCAACCCGATCGTCCGAGAAATTGGACACAGTTCCACCGGTGACCACAGGCTCGCATGGCGAGCGCCGGCGACAGTCCCTACCCTGCTGCGCATGCTGGATATGGGCGACGTCGTGGCCGTGCCGCTGCCGCTGGGCGGCTACGGCGCGTGCCAGGTGACCGCGGCGGGCGAATACCTGACGGTCTGCACGCTGGATTGGCGCTCCGACGCGGTCCCCGCGCTCGACGAGCTGCGGGCCGCTGGGCCGCTGATCCTTGACCACCACTCGTGGACGGGTGCTCCGGAGGTCACGAACGTGGCGGCGGCCGATCCCCTTCCCGCCGGTTTCGTGCGGCTCGGACGGCTGCCGCCGCATCCGGAGCTGCCACGCCAGTGCAACTCATACGGCTTCTGGACCGGCCTGGGGGCGCAGGTCGTCCTCCAGCGGCGCTGGGACGTGGACATCCCGGCCGCGGTCAAAGCCGCTTACAAGGCCGCCGGTCGCGGGAAGGTCGCGGTCGATCTCGGAGGTCCGCCGCTGGTCAGGTCGACCGCGCTGTCCGCGCTCGACCTGCGCGAACACCAGGGGGACATCCGCTGGGCGGGGCTGGACGCGCTGCCGCGCCTGACGACGCTGAGCTGGGCCGGGCCCGATCGCGGCCTCGCCGAGGCGCTGCGGGACCGGCCGCTCGTCTCGACGCTGCGCTGGACGGACCCGCCGGACGAGGTCGACCTGAGCCGGACGCACCTGACCGGGCTGGCCCTCCACGGCTCCCGGCCGTCCCGTCTCGTCCTGCCCGCCGGGCTCATGGAGCTCTCCCTGCTGGGCGGGCCGCCTGAGATGGTCGTGGCGGGCGCGGACGGGCGGTGGATCCGGCTGACGTCGCGCTGCGGCGTTCCGAGCGGGTTGGGCGGCGTGCGGGAACTGGTGCTGGAGGTGGCGGGCGACCTGCCGGGGACGGCGCTGGACGGGCTGGACGAGCTGGAGTCGTTGCAAGTGCGCTGGACGGGGCCCTACGGCGGGTTGCCCGGCGTGGTCACGCTGCCCCGGTTGCACAGCCTGGAGCTGGTCGACGCCTACGGGGTGGAGGTGCCGGCACTGCCCGCTCCCGGCGGGTCACTCCGGCACCTCAGCGTGAACGGCCTGCGGAGCAGCCGGTCGAAGGCGATCAAGCAGCGTTACAAGGACTCCGACGTGGTGGTCGAGGTGCGGGGCGCCAAGTCGGACAGGTGGCTGGCGGCCAACATCGACAACCCGCTGCGCGACTGGGTGGACGATCATCAGCGCGGCGGCGCGGCCGCCTGCAAGGCGTACGCCGAGGCGGCGCGGGCCATCGCGGAGCTGAGCGCGGACGATCCGGGGGCGGTGGCGGACGCGCGGGGCGTACTCAAGCGGTTCGTCGAGGCGCTCAACGGGATCGACGAGCGCTACGAGATGATCGACACGTTGCGGAGGGAGGAGGCGGGAGAGGTCTTCTTCGAGCTGGCGAAGCGGGCCGGCGTACCGCCTGCGGAGACCCGGGCGTGGTTCGACGATTGGCGCGAGTTCTGACGCGTGCCCCCTATCCGAGGGTCCGGCGCAGGGTCCTGTTCAGGGCGTCGGCCTGGTCGATCAGGTGGGTCAGGCCCTCCGTGTCGGCGGTCCGCGCCAGCAGGTCGCGATAGCGGTCGTCGCTCTGGCGCAGCTCGTGGGCGCGCAGCGCCGCGTCCGCCGCGCGTACGCGGAGGGCGTACTCCTCCAGCTCCCGCACCCACTCCGCGACGGCCGCCACCGAACGGCCGAGCGCCTGCCTCTGGGACCCCAGCACGGCCGCGAGCTCGGGCGTCATCACCTCGAGCATGGCCTCCGCCTGTTCGGCCCGCAGCTCGGTGTGGGTACGCAGGAGGCGGGCGATCTCCCACAGCCGGTCGGGCAGCACGATGTCGTCGGCGATGGCGTCGAGGAGGCCGAGCTGGTGGACCCGGGAGGCCGTCACCTCCCTGACGGCCTGCCGCGCCCTGCCCAGCAGGTCGAGCGCGGCGTCGTCGAGTTCGGACGGCACGACGTAGCGGCCGGTGTACCGCCGGGGACGCCGATGTCCCATGCCGGGCCGGGAGAGACCGACGAGGACCAGCATGATCACCAGGACCATCAGGGCCGACAGCCCCGCCGACTCGCCGTCGGTCCGGGCGGCCGCGATCGTGAACAGGGTCCCGCCCACACAGGTGACGACCGCGGCCACGCCGAATTGCCATCGCACGTATCGCGGCAGGTCGCGGTCGGCCAACGGCGACGACCTGCTGATCAGGCGTAACCGCTCCCGCCTGGGAACGGTGGGATCGACGATCGGCTCATCCATCCAGTCGCCCATGGGCGGCACCTCCGTCGTCAGGACCCCTTCGAGCACACCCCGCCCGGCCCTGCCGATCCACCAGGCCGGTGTGTGGATGTCGTGAAGATGTCGTGCAGCTATCCTTTCGACCCATGTCCCGACTTCCGGAGCTGTACGTCGCCGCGGACGTGGAGGCCGACGGGCCCATTCCCGGCCCATACAGCATGATCTCCCTGGGCATGGCCGTCGCCGGGCGGGCGGATCTGACGTTCTACACGGAGCTGCGGCCGATCTCGGACGACTTCGTGCCCGCCGCGCTGGCCGTCTCCGGGCTCGACCGCGACCGGCTGCTGCGTGAGGCGCCGCCTCCCGAGGAGGCGATGGCGGCGGCCGCCCGGTGGGTCAACGGGCTGCGGACGATCGGGCGGCCGGTTTTCCTGGCAGGGCCCGCGGTCTGGGACGGCATGTTCGTGCACTGGTACTTCATGCGGTTCACCGGCAAGAGCCCGTTCGGGGCGACCGGGTCCGGGATCGATCTGCGCAGCTACTGGATGGGGCTGAACGGCTGCGAGTGGAGCGAGACCCGCTCGGGGACCATCAAGCAGGAGGTGGGGCTGGCAGGGGTGCCGCACACTCATCACGCCGGTGAGGACGCGGCCGAGCTGGCGCAGCTGTTCGAGGCGGTCCTGCGGCGGCGTACGGCCACCTGAGCGTTTCTCACCAGATCTTCAGAATTCGCACAGGATCCTCTGAGCCGGCGCGAGCAGGGTTCCGGGATATGACCTCAACCTCGGAGAGGGCGGCGCACCGGCGCGCCCATGCAGGCCGCCTCTCGCTGCGTCTCGGGCTCCTGGCGCTGGTCGCGATCGGCATCGCGGGCGCCACCCTCGAGCTCGCCTTCGAACGCCACTGGCAGTCCCCGGTCCAGCTCATCCCTTGGGCGACGCTGGCGCTCCTCACGGTCGCACTGGTGCTGCTGGCCGTGAGCGACTCCCCGCGCACGCTCACCGTGGTCCGCGTGCTGGCGCTGGTCGTACTGCTCGCGGCCGCGTACGGCGTGTTCGTGCACGTGTCGGTCAACTACGGCGCGGGCGCCTCCGACTCCGAGTGGAGCACCCTCTCGCCGCTCACCCAGTGGTGGTACGCGCTCACCAAGACGGTGGGCTTCGCGCCGCCGCTCGCGCCCGGCATGCTCGCCCAGAGCGCGCTGATGCTCTTGCTGGCCTCCCTGACCTCGAAGAAGCGGGAACCGGCCGGGCTCGGGACCTGACCGTCAGGGCGCCACGCTGGTCAGCACGGTGGCACGCGTGAACGCCGCATGAACTTATCTCGTGTTACCAGCGTCACATTCAGAACAACTGGTGTGACTTGTGAGGCTGGGTGAGGTTCTGTGGCGTTAGGTCGTAGTTTGATCGCGGCGGTCGTGATGTCCGCCGTGGTGTTCGGCACCGATGGGGCAGCGGCGACGGTCGAGCCGCGCACGGTCGTACAGGCGCCTGAGGTCGCGGCCACCACCGCGCCTGTCTCCGCCGTCCTCGACGAGGACGAGGAGCCCGAGTGCGTCCGGCTCAAGGGCGCGGAGGCGTGCGTCGGGCCCGACGGGAGCGAGCGGCCGGGGATCACGATCATGGACACGGAGCGCGACAGGCTTCACCCCGCGGTCGAGTACTACCTCAACGGCTACCTCGGCACCATGTACGTCATCCACAACCTGGCCCGCGACGGCGAAGTACGCGGCAACCGCGAGATCGGGAAGGTCGTGACGTTCCGGGCGGCGGTGTACAACGGGGACCGCCGGGTGAAGTTCGGCCGGTGGAAGACCGTGCGGAATATCGCCAAATATCCGGTAAAGCGGGAGACCCGCGTCAGCCCGGCCACCGCCCGCGCCCGCGCCAAGGTGTGCACCTCGACGAAGGGCGCCTCCCTGACCTGCTTCGACGAGCGCAACACGTACGTCTTCGCATGCGACACGCGCGCCGACAAGTACCAGGCCCGCGCCGAGTACTTCGTGGGCGGCGACCCCACCGCCCGTTTCGAGATCCACCAGCTGGCAGGGTCCAACACCTGCGGCAAGGCCGAGCACGGCGACCTGGCCGTCAGCATGTACCGCGCCTCGCTGTTCAACGAGAATCGCCGGATCGAGACTCAGCCGTACAAGTACAACTAGGGTGACCGCCGTAGGGCGAAGGGCGCGATGATCTCGCGTACGGCCTGCGCGGCGTCCCGGCCGCCGTCGTCGTGGGCGATGCAGCTCAGCAGCTCGCGCAGGTGGAACACCCGCATGCGCTCCTGCCAGCCACCTGGCAGGTGCGCGGCCTCGGCGTACGCGGCGAAGAAGCGGTCGGAGGCCGGCGGCCGCGGCGAGCCCCACAACATGCTGAGGTCGGCCTCGGCCCAGCTGTAGGAGACGGCGGGATCGATCAACGCCGGCCCGCCCGCCGGGTCGGCGAGGATGTTCTCGCGCCACAGGTCGCCGTGCGTCAGCACCGGCCGCTGGGGCGGCAGCAGCTCGGGCAGGGCCGCGCAGAGCCGTTCGAGCGACCGGCGCTCGTCGCCGTCGAAGGCCGCCTCCACCAGCGGCTCCGGCAGCCAGCGCAGGATCCGGCGCTGGGCGAAGAAGGTGTGACCGTCCTCGTCCCAGGTGTTGTCCTGGCGCAGGCGTCCGAGCCAGCCGTCCCGGTGCCACCCGAACCGCTCGCCGGCGACGGCGTGCACGGCGGCGACCGTACGGGCCAGGTCCTCCCAGAACCGCTCGGAGTCATCCACGCGCGGGCACAACGGCTCCAGCACGAGCAGATCGGGCGTCACCGCCAGCACCTCGGGAGTGGTGGCCCCGCCGCGCTCACGCAGCACCCGCAACCCCTCCGCCTCCACCTCGAAGAGGTCCTCCCCCGCGCCGCGCAACGTCTTGGCGAACACGCGGGAGCCGTCGCGCAGGGTCGCCATGGCCGCCATGGCGACCACGCCGCCGGGGGCCGGATCGGCGGACACGGCGTCGAACCCGGCTTCGCGCAGGCGTTCCAGGATGAGATCCATCAGGCCTTCCGGTAGACGAGCAGGTATCTCCAGAAGAGCAGCCGCCGGACGGTGGCCCCGGGCAGCAGGACGTCCGCCTCGCGCCGGATCTCCTCGAGAGACATCTCGGGAGGTTTGACCGGCGCCTGCGTGCTCTCCGGCCGCTGCCGGGATTCCCTGGCGGCGACGGCGACCCGCGCCGCCGCGTTCACCGGGACGGCGGCCAGGCTCCAGGCGTAGTCCACGGCCGACCGCTCCGGATAGCAGCCCAGAATGGCCAGCACGCCTCCGGGCGCGAGCGCGTCCCGCAGCGCCGCGACGGTCCCGAACGGCACGTGGTGGATGCTCGCCAGGCACGAGACGTAGTCGTAGCGACCCTCGGGCAACTCCATCCGCGTGATGTCCGCATGATGGAACCTCGGCCCGCCACCCTCCGCGACGGCGGCCTCGATCGCCTCCGCCGCCGGATCCACGGCGTCGACCTCGATCCCGAGGGCCGCGAGCCGCCGCGCGAACCGCCCGGTCCCGCAGCCGACGTCGAGTGCGGTACGGCAACCGTCCGGCAGCAGGCGCAGGAGCGTCCGATGGTAGTGATCGTTGTGGTTGAAAGGCATGCGACCCTTTCGTCCGAATCGGGCGACTCCAACCGGGATCATAACCAGCGCACCCCGGCCTGGCCGTCGTGCCGCGGACCCGCGAGGCCGCGCGCCTGAAAGTTTCACCGTTGTTTGACGGGAACGGCGGCAAACCTCATGATCATGATGCCTCCTGGTCAGGAGGGGGCGTCGAGTGATTACCGCGATCCATGGCGAGGTGCGCCGATGCCGAGAACCCTGCTACGAGCCGCGTCCGCAGTCCTGCTGACGCTGACCGCCCTGAACGTCCCCGCGGCGTACGCCGACGAGCCCAGTCCGGTCGCGGTGACCGTCAACGCCCGCGCCGCGCTCGCCACCGTCCCCGAGACCGGCATCGGCACCAACCATGCCATCTGGGACACCAACCTGGGCACCGACGAGACCGCCGACAAGCTGAAGGACGCGGGCGTGAAGCTGCTGCGTTACCCCGGCGGCTCCTACTCCGACATTTACCACTGGGCCGACCACACCGCCCCCGGCGGATATGTCGCCCCCAATACGGATTTCGACACGTTCATGCGTGGCGTGCGACGTACCGGGGCCCAGGCGATGGTGACCGCCAACTACGGCACCGGCACCACCGAGGAGGCGGCGGCCTGGGTGCGGCACGCCAACGTCACCAAGGGCTACGGCATCAAGTACTGGGAGATCGGCAACGAGAACTACGGCAACGGCCACTACGGCACCGCGTGGGAGGCGGACGACCACGCGGACAAGAGCCCGGCCGAGTACGCCCGCCACGTCGTGGCCTACGCCGACGCGATGAAGGCCGTCGACCCGACCATCAAGATCGGCGCCGTGCTGACCACCTCGGCCAACTGGCCGGACGGGGTGACCGCCGCAGGGGACTCCGGAACGTGGAACAAGGTCGTCCTGTCGACGGCCGGCTCGAAGATCGACTTCGTGATCCTGCACTGGTATCCAGGGGCTCTGGACAAGGCCGGACACGTACCCGACATGATCCACCTCACCCGCGAGCAGATCGCGAAGTACGCCGGGCCCGGTTCCGAGCGGATCGGCATCGCGATGACCGAGTTCAACACCGGCTCCAGCAGCGCCGGAACGACGACCCAGCCCGGTGCCCTGGCCGCCGCCGACGCGTACGCGACACTGCTGGCCAACGGGGTGTTCACGGTCGACTGGTGGAACGTCCACAACGGCATCGGCCCCGTCACGCAGGTCGAAGGGCACACCGACTACGGCGACTTCGGCCTGCTCTCGAGCGCGACCTGCACCTCCGACGGCACCGTCTGCGAGCCGTCGTTGAACACCCCCTTCGCGCCGTACTACGCGCTGCAGCTGATGAGCAGGTTCGCCCGCGAAGGTGACCAGTTCGTCCGCGCCGCGACCGACCAGCCGAAGGTCACCGCGCACGCCGTACGCCGCCCCAACGGCGACCTGGCGGTCCTGCTGATCAACACCTCGTCCGACACGTCCTACCCCGCCGCGATCGACTACGCGGGCTTCACCCCGGCGTCCGGCGCCCCCACCGTCCTGACCCACACGAACGGCGCCACGACCATCACCACCTCGGCCACCGGCACCGCGACGAGC
This sequence comes from Nonomuraea sp. NPDC049480, assembly GCF_044465905.1. NCBI lineage: Bacteria > Bacillati > Actinomycetota > Actinomycetes > Streptosporangiales > Streptosporangiaceae > Nonomuraea > Nonomuraea sp. NPDC049480. The sequence continues at coordinate 64,704 of NZ_JBITMD010000032.1, read as the reverse complement.
CAGACCCTGCCCCCGCTCTCCATGACCGCGCTCGTCCTGCGCCCCGCCGCGCCCCCGACCGGTCTCCCGGACGCTCCCGGCCAGCCCACCGCCTCGAACATCACGGACACATCCGCCAAGATCTCCTGGCCCGCCGCCTCCGCCGGCGTGAAGTACGAGGTCCACCGCCAGAACGGCGCCATCAGCGAACAACTCGGCGAGACCACCGGCACCTCGTTCACCGTGAACAACCTGAAGCCGGGCACCCGCTACACACTCAACGTGATCGCCCGCGCCGGCGGCGGGGCACTCTCGTGGTCCTCCCCACCGCTGACCTTCACGACCGGCACCCCCGCCGCCAGTTCCTGCTCCATACGCCTGACCAACCAGAACGACTGGGCCAGCGGCTACGTCGGCGCCATCGAGATCACCAACCACGGCGCACCGATCAACGGCTGGACCCTGAACTTCACCTGGCCCAGGCCATGGCAGAGCCTCGGGAGCGGCTGGAGCGCCACCTGGACGGCAACGGGCTCGGACGTCAAGGTCGTCAACGAACCCGGCAACGGCTCGCTCGCCACGGACGCGTCCACCACGATCGGCTTCGTCGGCAACTACGCGGGCCCGAACGTCCTGCCTTCCGTCTTCACCCTCAACGGGACCGTCTGCACAACCCGTTGACGCGCTCCCCCGGGCCGCGGCCCGGGGTTCCGCCTGTGCCGCATGATGTCATGCGGCACAGGCGTAGAGATCAGAAGTACCGCGGGCTGAGGTCCGTCGTCGGCCATGTCTTCACGGTGCCGATCGCCTCGCCGAGGATGGGGTCGATCACGTCGAAGTCGGGCGTCCCCTCCTCCTCCCTGCGGTTGAAGATCGCGCAGTAGCTGACGCCGTTCTGGACCCGCGCGAGGAAGCTGAACGTTCCGGGCATCGAGCCGTTGTGCCAGGTGTTCAGGCCGCCGACGTTGTTGTTGCGTACGCTCCAGCCGAGGCCGTACCAGGAGCCGTTGGCGTTCACGCCGATCTCCGGCTTGGCGAACACCCGCGAGATCGACGTCGAGTTGAGCACCGGTCCTGCCGCGTCGAAGGCGAACCCCCACTTGACCATGTCGACGGCCGAGGCGAGCCAGCCGCCGTTGGCGTCCTGGTTGGGCATGTTGAACCCGCCGTACTGGTACGGCACGTCCGCACCCGACTCGTCCACGACGCTCTTGCGGGTGTGCTTCGACGCGTAGGTCACTTCGGTGGAGAACGCCTCGCCGCGGAGACTGCGGCCGAGTCGCATCCGGGTGATCCCGGCGGGGGCGAGGAGCTTCTGCCTGACATACGACTCGTAGCTCATGCCGGAGATCTTCTCGATGATCCGGCCGGCCAGCATGTAGCCGTAGTTGCTGTAGACGTACTTGGTGCCCGGATCGAAGTCGAGTCTGCGGGCGGTGACGTACTTGACGATGTCAGCATGATCGATCGGCAGCGGCGCGTCCAGCGACGCGGAGATCGTGTGGTCGTTCCAGAGCGGGTCCGCGGACACGCCGCGGTCCCAGCCGCCGGTGTGCTGGAGCAGCCGCCACAGGGTGACGTTCGCCAGCCGGGGGTCGGCCGTGGTCGGCAGCCCGAGCAGGGACGCGACCTTGGCGCCCATGGTCAGCTTGCCGTCCTGGGCCAGCCTGGCGATCGCGGCTCCGGTGAGGCTCTTGCTGAGACTCGCGACCCGGAACAACGACGTCGGCTGCACCCGCACGATCGAGGCGCTCGGCTTGGAGTAGAAGCCGTAGCCGCGGGCGAGCAGGATCTTGCCGTTCCTGGCGACCGCGAGCTGGGCGCAGGAGATGTCCCGCTCGGTGACGAACGCCTTCATCGCCTTGTCGAACCCGGCCAGCGCGCTCGGCACCACACCTGTGGTCAAGAGGTCGGCCGAGCCGGCCTGCGCGGGCCGCGTCCCGAGCGCGATCGCCGGCACGGCACCCGCACCCACCTGAAGAAGCCGTCGCCGGCTGAGCGTCGTCACAGTGCCCCCGATTGCCACAAATGTACCTACAGCGCTCTTTACTACCACAGTCAGTACATCCGTGATCACTCCCGGCCCCGCTGGTGCGGGCGTCAGGTCAGGGGCTTGACCGCTCGGGCGGTGGCCTGTTACTTGGCTGTGGCGGGCCGGTCGTAGATCCCCACGGCCCACCTGCCTGGCTGCTCGCCGACCATGGCCGACAGCCGGCGGCGGACCTCGGGGTCCCCCAACGCCCTGGACTGAGCGTTCTCGTCGCACCCTTTGGACTTCATCCTCGGCCGGCAGCCCGTGACGGCTTCAGCCACCTCCCGGACCGGGGCGTCCGCCGGGAAAACCCAGACCAGCAGGGATTGCGGACGCTTCTTCAGCCAGTCGGACGGCGCCGACAGCCGGTCGTGATGCCCGCCCACGGACCCCCCGCATCGGCCGGCCGTACCGCCCGGTTCGCCGCTCTTGAGCCGCAGCTCCGTGACAACCCAAGCCCGGGGATCGTCGCAGACCACTTTGTATCCGGTGAAGAAACTGGTCGGAGTGAAGGTCACCGTCTGCGCGGTGCCCACCGTCGCGAACCGCTGGGAGTGGAGGAGGTTGAGGTCGAATTTCTCAGCTCCCAACACCACGGGAAACCTGTCGGGAAGTTTCGGTCCGGGCTTGATCTCGGCCGAGTGCACAGGAAGCTGAGCGACCGTTGCCTGGGGTTGGCCGCCGATCAGCAGGCCGTTCATCAGTCCGACAGCGGTGACGGCGAAGGCCACTGCGGCCGCGGCCGTCAATGCCTGCCGAGTACGGCGTATGCGACGGCCCCGCCGGACGATCGCGCCGAGATGGGCGGACGGCTCGCGGCCGGCCGGCTCCTGGCCATGCTCGGTCAGGAACTTGCGCAAGTCGCTCTCGGTGTGCCTCATCGCTGGGTCCTCTCCAAAGTGATGGTCTGGATGTCCGGATCGACGCGAAGACGGGTGAGGGCACGGCCGAGCTGGGTCTTCACCGTTCCCAGTGAGCAACCGACGATGTCGGCGACCTGGGTGAGCGTCCGTCCCTCGAAGTAGTGCAGAACGATCACCGCCCGCTGACGCGGGGACAGTGCGCCGATCGCGCTCCACAGCGCAGCCTGCTCGTCCACCTCGGCGGCCGCGTCGCGTGGATCGGCCGTCTCAGGAAGGCTCTCGGCCGGGATCTCCCCGCGCCAGCGCCTGCGCCACCACGATGCGTGGGTGTTCACGATGATCCGGTAGACGTACGGGTCGGGGTTGCCCTCGATCCGTCGCCAGGCGATCCATGCCTTCGCCAATGCGGTCTGCACCAGGTCCTCGGCCGCGCCCCAGTCCCGGGCGAGGAGATACGCCATCCGGCACAGCCGTAAGTGCCGGTGTGCCACGTACTCGGCGAACCCGTCGTCCATCGATCATCTCCATCTCGTTGTCTCCAGAGATGACTACTGCCTGGGCGGCGCATTCGGATGACAGGCAGAATCGCGGGGGACCCCTCGGTCACACGCTCGATGCGGGCGGCGCCGGCGAGGATGTCGATCGGCGCCCTTCCCCTTCGTATAGGTGACGAGGCCCCGACCGGGCGGACACTCGGCGGAAGAGCACGCCTCCGTGGTCCTGTCGCCAGTATCGGCGTGGGTAGCCACCGCGTAGCTCGTCCAACGACAGGTGAAAGAACGGCTCGGCCAGTTCCTCTTGCAGGGCCTTCGCGACGGTCGTCTTCCCGGCGCTCGGGGTCCCGTTGAGAAAGACCAGCCGCCCGGCTCGTTCAGGAGCGGGACCGAAGAGTGTGTCCGGGTGAAGTTCCATGGCTCACGGTAGGACGGGAGCGCACTCATGATCCACGGATTTCGTGCGGACCGTTGTTGTCACAGACCCGAATCCGCGGCTGGAGTCGCCGTCAGGATTGCCGTCGACAGTCAGGCACAAGCCATGGGACAGGTGATGGAGGAGGGCAGGCGCAGATCGTGGTCAGCGCAGGTGGACATCACGCCCGGCCGGTTGCTTGCCATCGGCGCCGGGGGCGTCGAGCGCCGGATCGGGCCCGGCGCCACCTGCGCCGGGATGGGCCCACTCGCTGTCGGTCATCCGGATCATGCGTATTCCGATGGCGCCCGACCCAGCCAGGTACAGCAGCCCGCCGATCACCGTGCCGGCCCAGAAAATGGGCGCGGTGACCATGCCCGCCAGCATGGCGAAGGGGGCCCACCACGGCGCATGACGGCCGTAGGCCAAGATCAGGCCGAGCAGGAACACCCCGGCCACCCCGGCGAAGCCCGGGATCTGGAAGCCGAACACGGCCCCAGGATCGGCCAAGGCGCGATCGCCCAGCGCCGCGCCGGTGGCGGGGCCCAGCTCACGCTCCAGCCGGGCGTAGAAGAAGTCGCCCAGCATGAGGGCGGAGAAGTTCACCACGCCCAGCAGCGCGAGAGCGCCCGCGATGTGCCCGAGCAGCACCGCGCGGCGCCGTACGAGGTGGATCATGCCGATCACTCCCGGCACGAGCAGCACCCAGCTCCAGTGCAGGATCGCCGCGCTCAGCGAAACCTGCTCCAGGTTCCGCCCATAGGCGCCGACCGCATCGGCGTCACCGCCCAGCCGCAGCGCGGGATCGGCGAGAATGCCCGCGACGTACGTGACCGGCGCGGCGATGAGACACATTCCGGCGGCCAGGCGACGGAAACGGATCGAATCTGACAGGGGTGACACAGGTGTCCTCCTTCATCGGTGACAAGCCGTCAGTGAAGGACGCTAGGGGCGGCTGCTCGCAGTGGTCGTCCACCTGCCGGGCGACCTCGTCTCCGCAATGGTGCGGGGCTCAGCCCAGCGGGAACGTCGCCTGTACACGGTAGCCACGCCTGCCCGACGCGGGCCCTGCGGCCAGTTCGCCGCTGAACATCGCCACCCGCTCGCGCATCCCGATGAGGCCATGCCCGCCACTCTGGCCGCCGCCGTCGCCCGTGCCATCATCGACGACCTCGAGAATCAGCACGCCGGGCGAGTAGGTGACGGTGATGTCGATGCGGCTCGCGCGGGCGTGCTTGAGCGCGTTGGTCAGCGCCTCCTGGACCACCCGGTACGCCGACAGGTCGAGCCCCGGTGGCAGTGGCCGCGGCTGGCCTTCCACGCCTACGCCGACCGCCATTCCTGTGTCCTTGACCTGCGCGATCAGCGTGTCAAGTTGGTCCAGCCCCGCGGATGGCGGCTGGACGCCCGTCCCGCCGGGGTCGCGCAGCATGCCGAGCATGAGCCGCAGTTCCTCCACGGCCTCGCGGCCCGCCCGTTCGACGCCGAGCAGCAGATCCCGCTCGCGCTGCGCCTCCTTGCCCAGCATCGTCCGCACTCCGCCCGCCTGCAGAGTCATCAGGCTGACGTTGTGCGAGACGATGTCGTGCAACTCGCGGGCGATCCTGGCTCGCTCCCCGGCCACAGCGCGCCTGGCCCGCTCCTCGCGCTCGGCCTCCAGCCGGGCGGCCTGCCTCGCCACACGCAGCGTCTCGTCGATCTGGCGGCGAAGCAGAATGCCGCTGACGTACGCGACGCCGATGAAGACGGCGCTGATCAGGACTTCGGCCAGGTCGTTGTCCTGGAAGGTCTGCAGGAAGAGGTAGGCGATCAGCACGCAGGCGAGGCCGGCCGCCCCGCGCCGGCTCCGCAGCTCCGCCGCGCTGGCTACGGTGTGCACGAGGATGAGGGTGGAGTAGAAGTGCCAGGCGGGGTAGTACTGGCCGTCGGTGACCGCCCGTACGCCTACGCCGACGGCCACCAGCACCAGCAGCGCGCCCGCCGGGAATCTGCGGCGCACGACCAGTAGCGCCCCGGCGACGACGGCGCCCGCAGCGAGCGGCACGGGGTGGCGGATCTGGCCCGGCTCCAGCCCCTGCCGCCCGAACGACTCGACCTGCCCGGCCACCACCACGGCGAGAGCGAGCAGAAGGTCCATCCGGCTCGGCCGCCATCCGCCGGGTAGGCGGAACCCAGCCAGAAGCCACCGACCGCCTCGGGCGAAGGACATCATGCCTCACCAGGGCGTACGATGCCGGACTCGTACGCCAGAACCACCGCCTGCACACGATCACGCAGGCCCAGCTTGTGCAGGATCTGGGCGACATGGCTACGGACCGTGGCCTCCCCGACACCGGCCTCGCCGGCGATCTCCCGGTTGGACAGCCCACGCGCAAGCAGGAGCAGCACGTCGTGCTCGCGCCCGGTGAGCGTGTCCAGCTCCGGCGGCGGCACCAGCACCGGCCGCGCGGCGAAGGAAGCGATCATCCGCATGGTCACCGCGGGATCGATGAGGCCGTCGCCGGCCGCCGCCACCCGTATCGCCTCAACGAGATGTTCCGGCGGCGAGCTCTTCAGCAGGAACCCGTTGACGCCAGTACGCAGCGCCTGGTGCAGATTCTCGTCGCTGCCGAACGTCGTCAGCATCACGATCCTGGGCGGCGCAGGGTCGGCCAGCAATGTGCGGGCGGCCTCCAGGCCGTCGACGACCGGCATCGCAAGGTCCAGCAGCAGCACGTCGGGACGCTCGCGCCGGACGACGGCGATGGCCTCGCTCCCGTCAGCCGCCTCGCCGACCACCTCAATGCCGTCCGCGTTCTCCGCGACCAGCCGCAAGCCCGCTCTGATCATGGCGTGGTCGTCGGCAATGACCAAGCTGATCGTCATTGGGGGTTCCGGGTGTTTGCGAGCACGGCCCGACCCTATCCGCCCAGGAACGTGACCACTACGGCCGTAACGCTGAGCCGCCCGCACCCGGTCCCCGCCGCTCGGCGGAGCCCTCCTCCGCTTCACGGCTGGCGCCGCCTCCTCTAGTCTCGCCACACCTGGATTGGGCGGCCTGACCATCCCTGGCGCGTTCCGTTTTCAAGCTGGCATGCAGGCCGCGCACAGGATCAGCGTCGCTTCGAGCGGGCTTTCACGTCTGTGCGGAGCAGGGCATCGGCGACGCCGGTGCGGGCGTAGAGCACCGAGCGGCCCGCTCGGTGGGTGCTGGTCAGGCCGGCGGCCCGCAGTGCGGTGAGGTGTTGGGACACGCCCGCCGCGGAAAGGCCCGATCGTTGGGCGAGCTCGGTGGTCGAGGCGGGTGAGTCCAGTTCGGCAAGGATCAGCGCGCGGGATCGGCCGATCACGGCGGCGAGAGCTTCTATGCGCTCATGTGTCCGACGCTCCCACAACGTGCCGATCCCGCGTGCCGGGTAGGCCAGCTGAGGTGGTTCCGGCACAACGGACCGGGTCAGCACTCGCGGCCAGGCGAAGACCGACGGCACCAAGAGCAGCCCGGCACCGGTCTCGATCCTGGTGATGGCGCAGTGCCGCTGAACCAGGTGGAGGCCGCCGCTGACCCAACGCACCGTGTGGTGCAGCTCGTCGAGTGCCTGGGCCGTACCCTGTTCGGCCACCTGGCGGCCTCGGTGGAAGACGTCCGCCTCCAGCACCGAGCGGATCCTGCCCCAGTAAGGCGCTATCGCAAGCCGCCAGTAGACCTCGATCTCCGCGACGATCCGAGGCAGGTAGGTACGAGGGGTCCGGTGAAGGCTCCGCAGCCGGGAGGACAACCGGCCGTCGCGCTCGGCGGCCAGGAGGTCGAGATCCCGCCGTACCTGTTCGGGGTCGGTGGCCTCGATGGCGGCCAACTCGTCGGAAAGGTGGGGGCATGCGGTCGCCGGCGCCGGGTTGAGAAAGTCGGGGAGGTTGACGATGCCGACGTTCAGCCGCTGGCGCGTTTCAGGTGCAGCACCGCCGGGCCGTTGATCGTCGGCGGCGGAGCGAAGTTCACCGGCTCGTCGCCCGGCACGGTCAGCTCGCCGCCGCTCCGGGATGCCCGGTCGTTGACGCCGTACCAGTGGGCTGTGTACGTGCCGGCCGCCGGCGCGGCGGTGAACGCCTCGCCGGCCTCGCTCGGCTGCAGGATGAGGTACTCCCTGCCGGGGTGGGCCAGCGCGTAGCCGGTGGAGCTGAGCTCGCCGTGGGGAGGCATGCCAATGAGGTCGATCCTCTCGGCGTAGCGCCGGGTGTCGCCCATCGCGTGGCGGGCCGGCTCGAACGCGGCGAAAGACGGGGTGTCCGGTGCCGGCTGGATGCCGTCGATGAGGCCGAAGTCCATCAAGATGACGAAGTCGATCACCCAGTACTGCCAGCCGGTCGAGTCACCCCACTCGGTGTCCAGCGGGACGCCGAGCAGGGCGGCCATCTCCTGATCGACGGCACCGCCCCCGGATGACTCGTTGGCGACCTCGTAGAGGACGTTGGGTAGATCGTGCACAGTGTCGACGACCTGCCGGATGTACGCCTCCTGCAGCGCCCGCACGTCGGGGTCGAGCGGCAGTACGTGGTAGTCGACGATCGAGGTGATCCCGACGCCGTTGACGTTGTTGGCGGGGTGGCAGGGGTGGCCCTCGACGTTGTCCGGCGCCGGGCTGAGGTGCAGCGCCCAGCCCTCGAACAGCATCACGGCCACGTACATGCCGCGCTCACCGGCCCTGGTGACCCGCTCGCGCAGCCGCTGGAAATAGGCCGGGTCGAGCCGGGACAGGTCGAACTTGGGGCCGCCGTCCTTGGCGGTTCCCGGCCCGGTGCGCGGCCATGGCTGCGGGGTCATGTTCAAGTGGAACGCGCCGCCCGCGGCCTGGGACCGGAACTGCTCCCAGCGCCACAGCCGGATGAAGTTGTGCCCGTGCGCGGCGAGGAAATCCAGGTAGGCGTCGTAGTCCAGCCGCTCCGGCTCAGCCGGTGGGGTCGCGCCGGGTCCCATACCGTCGTGGAAGTTGTTCCAGATGTGCGAGCCCGTGAGGTACACGGCCCGCCGCCGCGCCGGGTTGTCCGTACGTACCGTGAAATAGCGCGGGTTGTCCCCCGATATCTCCAGCGGCCCCGGCAGCCGCCCTGAGTGCTGATCTCTTCGTTGTTCCTCAGCCATCGTTACGCCCCTTCCGCATCGACATGACGGTTCGCCTTTGCCACGTCGTGACCGTGTCAGCGGCGGACCGCGTAGCGCAGGTGCGTCACGCCCTCGGCCTCGATGATCGTCGGCGTGCCCAACGTGATCGGCGCCTTCCCCAGTCCGGCGAAGAACGGGATGCCTTCTCCCAGCAGCACCGGCACCAGGTCCACCGCGATCACGTCGACGAGGTCGAGTTCGAGGCACTGCTGGGTGATGGTGGGGGTGGCGAGGGCGACGTCCCGGTCACCGGCAAGGTCCTTGGCCTGCCGCACCGCGCTCGCCACGCCGTCGGTGACGAAGGTGAACGGTGCGTCCTCGCGCGGCCAGCCGTCCGGCACCCTGTGGGTCACGACGAACACGTGCGCGCCCATCGGGTGTTTGCCGCCCCACGCGTTGGTCAGGTCGAACAACCTGCGCCCAGTGATCAGCGCGCCCGGCGCGCCCGGCCGGAACACCTCGGCGCTCTCCGGCGTGAGGTTGACGGTGAAGTCCGGATTCTCCGTCTCGACCCTGACCGGTCCGGCGTTGTACCAGGCGAACACGTGGTCCACCTCATCGTTCGGACCGGCGACGAAGCCGTCGAGTGACATGGACATGTTGGCGACGACGGATCCCATGGTGTTGCTCCCGTTGTTGTCGAGTTGTGGTGTCGCATGAAGCCTGCCGTCGGGGGCGGGGCGGAACATCGGCCAGGTGGCCGACACCGAGAGCCTCTGGTGGCCAGTTCGCACAGTTCGGTGGCAGACTGGGCCGCGCCATGACGTCCGGACCGCCTGCCAACCTGCCCGTCCAGCTCACCGGCTTCGTCGGCAGGCAGGCCGAGCTGGCCGCGGTGCGGGCTCTGCTGGACGGCGAGCGTCTGGTGACGCTGACCGGCACCGGCGGCGTCGGCAAGACCCGGCTCGCCGCGCAGGTCGCCGCCATCGAGGTCGCGCGCAGGCCGGGCGGGGTCTGGTGGGTCGAACTGGCGGCCGTCAGCGATCAGGCACAGGTCGCCGAGCTGGTCGCGGCGGCGCTCAGCGTCCTCGTCGAACCCGGGCAAGGCCCGGTACGGTCGCTGACGGCCCAGTTACGCGACCGCCACACGCTGATCTGCCTGGACAACTGCGAGCACGTCATCGACGGCGCCGCCGAACTCGTCGGCGCGCTGCTGCGTTCGTGCCCCGGGGTGACGGTGCTCACCACCAGCCGCGAACCGCTGGCGGTGCCGGGCGAGGCGGTCTGGCGGGTTCCGCCGCTGGTAGCGGACGAGGCGTTGCGGCTGTTCGTCGAGCGGGGCCGCCAGGTCCGGCAACGGTTCGCCTTGGACCAGGCCGGCGCGGCCGCCGCGCAGGTGATGTGCTCCCGCCTCGACGGCATCCCGCTCGCCATCGAACTCGCGGCCGCGTGGCTGCGTACCCTCACCCCGCAGCAGATCGAGAACGGCCTGGACGACCGGTTCGGTCTGCTCGTCCGCAGCCCACGCGGCGTCGCCGCGCGCCAGCAGACGCTGGCGGCGTCCATTTCCTGGAGCCATGACCTGCTCGACGAGCCGGACCGGACGGTGTTCCGCCGCCTCGCAGTGTTTCCTTCCTGGTTCGACCTGGACGCCGCACGGACGATCTGTTCCGGCGGCGTGGTCGCCGCCGCCGACGTGCTCGGCAGCATCGGACGGCTGGTGGACAAATCCCTGGTCGTCGCGGATACCCGCGGCGGCGCATCCCGGTACCTGCTGCTGGAGACCATTCGCGCGTACGCCGCCGGCCGATTGCAGGATGCCGGCGAGACCGGCCCCACCCGCGACCGCCACCTCGACCACTTCCTCGCCTTCGCCGCCGGCGGGCCGGAGCAGGCCGCCGACCTGGACACCTGGCGCACCCGGATCGAGGGTGAGTACGACAACCTGCGCGCCGCCCTCGAATGGGGACTCGCTGCCGCCGATCCCGACCGGGGACGTCGACTCGCCGCCGAGCTGGCGTGGCTGTGGCACCTGCACCGGCACGGGCACGAGGGCATCACCTTCATCCGGCGTGCCATCGACCGGGCGCCCGCGGACCGCACGCGGCTCCAGGCACGGCTGCTCACCGGGTTGGCGCTGGTCGCGGACACCACGAGCCCACTCGACCTGGAGTACGACGTGGCACAGCAGGCGCTTGAGCTGGCCACCGCGCACGGCGACGAGAACCTGCGCCGCCAGTGCCTTTCGCTGTCCGCGGTCGGCCGGTTCTACACCGACTTCGGCGCCGCCTGGGAGCTCGCCGACGAGGCGATCCGGTCCGCCGAGATCGCGGGCGACCAACTGTTCAGGCACGCTTCACTGGCGCTGCAGGGCATGATCCGGCAGCTGCAGGACCGGCACGACGAGGCCCGCGCGCTGCTGCGAACGGCACTCGGCGGCCTCCGCCACCGCCATCGGGGCATCGCGTCGACCACGCTGGCGTTCCTGTCGAGCAGTGCACTGGCGTGCGGCCGCTTGGCCGAGTCCCGTCGCCTCGCCGAGCAGTCGCTCGAACTCGCCGAGCCGCTCGGCGACTACCTGCGCGTCGGCATGGCACGCAGCGCCCTGGTGGCCGCGCACACCGTGTCCGGGGACGTGGACTCCGCGCTCGAGGCCATGCGGCCACTTCTGCCGCTCATGGAGAACGCCGAAACAGCGGTCTTCGTACCGGGCATGGCGTTGGCACTCGCTCAACTGGAGGCGGCGCGTGGCGATCTGGACGGGGCGCTGCGCTGGTTCGAACGCGAGGTGCGGCAAGCCCATCACGCTGCGCCGACCTACCTCGCGGCGCAGGCGTACGCCGGCTATGGAGAGGCGCTGCGGCGCGCCGGCCGGTACGACGACGCCCGCCGTGAGCTCGACCGGGCGGCGGCCGTGGCACGCGAGCTGGGCATGCCACGGGTCCTGGCCGACACGCTGCAGCAACGGGCCCACCTCACCGGCGACCCCGACCTCCACCACGAGGCGCTGGCCATGCGCGTCGCCCACGGGCTACGCACGTTCTGGGTGGACAGCCTGGACGCCATCGCCGCGTCGCTGGCCCCGCCGAACGCGGTGCGGACGCTCGCCGCGAGCACCACGGCACGCGCCGCCATGGGATGTCCCCGGCGCGCCACTGAGCGACGCGAGTACGACGAGCTGGTTGCCCAACTCAGGCAGACGCTCGGTGACGAGTTCGCGACGGCATGGGCAGCGGGGACCGAGCTGTCCCTCGACGACGCGGTCGCGTACGTCCGCCGCAGCCGGGGCGCCCGCGGCCGGCCTGCCGCCGGCTGGGACAGCCTCACGCCGACCGAGCTGAGTGTGGTCCAGCTGGCCTCGGCGGGCCTCAACAACCCGCAGATCGGGGCCCGGCTCTTCATGAGCCGAAGCACCGTCAAGACCCATCTCGCCCATGTCTACGCCAAGCTCGGCGTCGCCAACCGCGCCGAGCTCGCCGCGCTCGCCACGGCCTTGTCCGCTGACAGCGCGAACCGGGCGCCGCGGTGACCGGCCCCATCATGGGGTGCCCACCGTGTCCGGAGTTCGGATGGTCCAATCCATACACGCCGTCCTGCGGAACGCTCCGGAGAACACCGTCCGGGAAGAGGTCATCACACGCGACGTCGCGAGCCCGTCAAGATCTCGCCACCCAAGGACAAGGTCAACCGAGGCCTCACCGTCGCGGAGCGAAAGCGATCATCAAGGCGCCCGAGGATCGCCGCCTCAGCACGCTGCCGACCTTCGCTTTTCAGGCCGAGCTGTCACCCTGCTCAGTTGATTGAGACCGTGGTCAGGAATGTGTGGAGGGTGGCCGCGGTGAGCCCGCGTGTCGATCGCCCAGACCATCTACGGTGAGCACCGAAGTCAGGGATCGTCACGGCATCGGCCCATGCCGTGATCTTTCACAGGCGGCACCCACTTAGGACAGCGGGACGGTTCGGCTTGCCTGTGGGCGGACCGGCGCTCAGATGCCTGCTTACGGGCATTCCTTTTTGATGGGACATGCCCGCACCTCTGCGACCCAAACAGCCCGAATATTCCCTCTTTTTAGACGCTGCCTCAGTCCATAGGGCGAGACGTCCACAATGATTCCATAGATCAGTCCATCCGCTGCGGCCCGTTGGAGATCGGCCAAATTCAATGCGAATCTACCCAGTATGCGACCATCCGCCGCCGTTAATTGTGACACCCAGCTACGAAACTGACTGACCGACGAATAGTCAATGCATGGATCAGGTAAGCCGTTGCTTGAACATCCTGCTTGACTCGACCAATATATCGGCCTGGCTCCTGGCCGCTGACGTGACAAGAACACGTCTTCCGACGGCCCGTCCTCAAGGCCGAGGCTCTTCTCTGTCTCGGGCTTATCGAATTCGATCAAGGCCGTTGCCATCGTCCCCCGTTCAAATTCGCGCGGGAGGTTCTCCGGGCGAACATTCCGTACGCCCGATCCGAACTCGGCGATAGCAGGGGACAGGCTGGTCGAGCGAAGTTTGGAGACATTCCGCACATCACCGGACATGGTAATCAGCGCTGTGAATGGTGATTCAAAAGAGACAGGCTGTCCATCGTTGGGCTTCGGCGCTGTCCCAACGAACCGGAACTCGTAGCCCCCGGGGGCAGGCTCAAGCTCATCACCCATAAGGAATCGATACTCCGGATTCGCTACCATGGCCGAGTTGCCGACCACCGTCCAAAGATGTTTTGGAGACACCACTACCGTCTCGTCAGGATGGCGCGGCTTCACCTCGGCCACACAGGACACCAGAGGCAGTAAGCAGACCACAATTCCTGCAATGAAAGATCGCTTCATGAGTCCCCTCATACTGTTATCGATCAGACAGTCTGAACGACGTTCAGGGCGCGGTCCATACCCTAGCCATCAAGGCTGGGCGAATGTCATGATTCTGTGATCTGAATTTATCAGCCGAACGAAAGACCGTGCCCGTATCCGCACCAGCATTGATGGCGAACCAGGAAGGACGGCAGCGATCGATGAGCCGTGCAGTTGATTCGCTGGGCAATATAGGGGAAGGCCATGGCTACTCTTCATTCGCTTTCACTATCCACCTGGCGCCCGCGCGTGGGCGGCGCCGACTGCGACCGGCCGAAGAGCCGCAGCACGGTCAGCGACCGCCCGACGCGCGCAGGCCGCCGATGCCGATCCGTCAAGCATCAACTGAAGGTTGACGCTCCGAGGCCTTGGAGTCGCCAGCCGGGCATGCAGCCCTGCCGCCCGGCGGCAGTTCCGCCGCCCCGTCATACCGAGCCCCCGTCTGATCTCATCAAAGCCAGCTGCGGCAGCCATGGCGTTCGACAGACCTGCCATGAACACGTCAAGGAGCCGTACGTTGCCTGGCCGCCGATCTCTACGACGACGCGCACGACCTCCCAAACGTTCATCCTGACAGCTGATTGTTTGCATGAACCAGGTCTTCACAAGATCTTTCGGACAGCCGCGGCCCTTCTTCTACGCACCTGTCGTCAGCGCTGTCGTCAGAACAACGAAAACGCCCCGGAGCGGACTTCGCTTCGGGGCATCTTGGCTGTTCAAAGCTGGTGGTCAGGGGCAGGGTCGAACTGCCGACCTTCCGCTTTCCAGGTGTAGCAATCAGCCTGTTGGCAGGCCGCGACCAGGAGGTGGGGGCCGCCTGTGGTGCCTTCCGTGTAGGACTGGTGGCTGACGTTGCCGTCAGCGTTGCCGTCGACATTCAGCGGGGGACCACCTGAGCACGGACGCCTGGAAGATCATCGAATGCGGCCGAGGCGTCCATCGTGATCACTGTTCTCGCGGTGGCCGCGGCCGTCGCCGCAATCAGGAGATCGTACGCGCCACGAGACTTACCTTCTCGTCGAACATGCGCCATAAGACGAGCATGGACTCTGGCGACGTCTGTCGTGTATTCCTCGACTGGAATCAACGCCAGGACTTCATCGACGAAGGCCTGCCGATTGGGCCGGCGAGCCGCATCGGCCATTTCCACACCGACGAGCAGCTCCGCCACAGTGATCGCCGCGATCGCCACATCATCGGGGTCTTCGATCACCGCGTCCACGGACGCCTTGCCCCGCTCGGCCGCGATGAGCACACCCGTGTCCAGGATCAGGCGTCGGGCCACGTGCCCCTCATCTCGTCGTCGATTGCCTCACGGGCCGCCGCGACATCAGCCTCGAAATCCGCGTCCAGCGTCCCCGCCCTTCTGGCCAGAAACGCCTTGACCATACGCCCTGGCGCAGTGGGCGCAGGGCCGATCACGGCGATTTGCTTCCCGCCACGAGTCACCACAATGGTCTCCCCGCGCTCCGCCTCGTCCAGGACGGTGGCGAAGCTCCGAGACGCTTCAGTGGCAGTCATCACCTTCATAGAATCAGATTATCTGATGATGTCGGCTCCTGTTCAGCGAGTCGAAGCGTGCCCTTGCTCTCGTGAAGTCACTGACCTCAGCCAAGAAGGGATCAAGCCGTCACATGGCGATGCATAGGCGCGACAGCCGTAGCGATCTGCCAGCCGTTCATCCGGTGCTCACACCCCGACTGCAGATGACCGTCCGCTTCGTTTGTTGCCTTCAGCGGACACAAAAACGCCCCGGAGCGATCTTCGCTTCGGGGCATCTTAGCTGTTCAAAGCTGGTGGTCAGGGGCAGGGCCGAACTGCCGACCTTTCGCTTTTCAGGCGGGACAACCGCCCTGCTCAGCTGACCGAGGCCATGGTCAGGCGCATGTGGACGGTGACGCAGATGTGCTGGCGTGTGGACACGTTGCTGTCAGGGTTGCTGTCCCCTCAGCGCAGGTCACCCGACGCCGGGCCCTCCGTCGGGCCCCGGCGTCGACCGCCCTGGCCACAGCCGATGAGTAGCACGCGTCTCCCGCAAGAGGGGCGCCACAGGCGGCGCCAAGCCCCGCTTCCCTCTCTGAACCGAGGCGGGATGCTGGGGTTCGTCGGCCGGACGGGCGCTA
Organism: Nonomuraea sp. NPDC049480; assembly: GCF_044465905.1. Lineage (NCBI taxonomy): Bacteria > Bacillati > Actinomycetota > Actinomycetes > Streptosporangiales > Streptosporangiaceae > Nonomuraea > Nonomuraea sp. NPDC049480. The sequence goes on along the minus strand of NZ_JBITMD010000032.1, from coordinate 48,865 downwards.
CTTCTCATAGTGATAGCGACAGGCGGCGATCATGATGGTGTCGTCGTTGACGCGGTAGACAAGACGGTGTTCTGAGGTAATGCGCCGGGACCAGTAGCCGGACCATTCGTACTTCAGCGGCTCTGGTTTGCCGATGCCTTCGTTCTCGTTTCGGGCTATGTCGGCGATCAGCTGGTTGATCCTTTTGAGGATGCGTCGATCTTCCCGCTGCCAGTAGCAGTAGTCCTCCCAGGCAAGTTCGTCGAAGAGAATCTTCACGAGGTGGTGTCCTCATCGGCCAGTTCGCGGACGGTGCCGCCTCCAGCCTCCAGACGGGCGACCGCCTCCGACAGCCGTCTGCGGTTGGCGGGCGAGGCCATGAGGTAAAGCATCTCGCGCATCGATTCGTATTCGCGTTGCGACACCATGACGACGCCTTCCCCGCCGGGGCGGGTGATGAGGACTTCTTCCTGGTCATCAATGACAGCGTCGAGAGTGGCGGCGTAGTTGGCCCGCGATTCGGACATGGTCATCACCTTCATATCGCCAGTGTACATGATGATGTACATCAAGAGTACCGGCGGTGATCCGTACACGGGTACGCGCAGAGATCAAGCCGCCACATAAATGCGAACGGCTGCAGACGTTAGCTGCCCTGGGTTGATCTACCGAGGTGCGGGCCAGTGCTCCCGCCTTCAGAGTCCTGGGACTGGGCCCCCTTCTACGGCCTCTCCATCGGAATCGAGGTGCTACTCCTGGCCTTCATCCTGCGCTCCGCCTGGACATGGCCTCGAACCCCCGCCGTCCCAGCCGGTCCCGCGACGACCGACCTTCGACAGGACCTTCGACAGTAGGTGTCCGTGTAAAGCCCTACGGCGTGAAGCCCGCCGCCGCGGACACCGGGCCGACCGTGACCAGCTCAGTCGCGGTATACGCAGAGAACCTGCTCACGAGCGGTCCGGTGTCCGCGCCAGCCGCGCCCGTAGGCCGAACGGCGGCTGACCGACCAGCAGACCTCATCCAACCAACCGCAACGACGAATGGGGCATTAGCTCGCTTAACGCACTCTGAGACCTCTCCCTTCGACCGTCACACGATGGCTCACTTTATGCCAGAGATCCGTCACCGATCGTCACGATTTACACCACTCCATGGGACGCCATCTCACGGCGTTGATCACTTCGATGCGAACTGTGGGCGGGCCCACGACGACAGCCCTGCCGTGCAGATCGAACGTGCGCCGCCGTGCGACGAAGGTTGGCGCTGTATGACGCTGTTGCTGTACGAACTGCTGTACAGCACCTGACCCCGGAGGCGCCGGAAGCGGTGCGGCAGCGACCTTCCGCTTGCAGCGGTACCAACCTCGCTGTCAACACAGCCATCTGCTGATGGCTGGAGAATCACCGAGGTGCGCTACCTGCTCCGCCGCCAGGTCATCGCCCACGCTTTCTGGCCCTCCGTGCCCAGCCGCCCGATCCTATGAAAATCACAGACTACGAGCTGGCCTGGGCTTATGCGATAACGGCCAACCTCCAGCCAGTACACCAGAGTCGGGGCCACCCCCCGTCACCTTGAGGTCAGTCCAATGCGAGAGTGCACCGCCTCAAGCCAGTCAGCGGCCATGTCTGTTTCCGTTATGCGGCCGATCAACGCCAGGGCCGAGCTGATGCTCTCGTCCTCTTCCACGGGGTTGTCATCGCCACTGACCTGAAAGCGCAGCCCATCCATCAGGTGATCGAGCGCGTGCGGGTCGCTGCCTTGCTTGGAGTCGGGCCAGGTGGGCCGGAAAGAGACGATGGTGTCCCCGTCTCGGATGTACTTGAACCTGTCATGGCCGTTGATGTCCATGCTGAAGCTGAGGGCCTGACGGCCTCCTTCGGTCAGCGGCAGCAGGAAAGCGTCGTCTGAACGTGCCGGCAGGATGCCCGTCCAACCTCCGGCCTCGGCTACCCAGAGAGAACCGTCGTCGCCGTTGTGGTCGAGGATTTCGCTCGAGTGGCTCGGGACGCGGGTGGAAAGGTCCAAGGAGAAGGCTTGGGCGAGGGTGTCGAGGTCCGCTCCCTTGATCCAAAGGGCGCTGAATCCCAGCGTCCAAAGGTCCATGTCGTGATCAAGTTCATCGTTGAAGAGAGTCGAGACCAGAAGGTCGTGGAGGTACGTCGGCGACCGCATGATCACCACTCGATTGTAGGTGCGCCAGGAGGGGGCATCCCGGAGACGCCCCCTCCTGACTGTGGAGTTATGACTGTGGCGCGCCCGCGCGGATTCTGACCCAGAAGGCATTGGACGGCCAGTTGCCCGCGCCGCCTTCACGGGAGCTCGAAGTCAAGACGCGATAGCGGGAGTAGAAAGCCCCCAGATCGCGACCGGCGGCTCCGTTGTGCGCCGCGCTCACCATGCGAAGTGAGGCGTTGAACGTAGGCGTCCAGACATTGTTGACCATTTTGCCCTCGACGCCGAGCGCTTGGAAGGTGGAGCGGAACGGATATTCATCGCACTGCTTGCCCGGGCCGTTCCCGCTGAGGTTCGGACAGTACCAGGTCATCTGGGTGCGGTTCTTCCCGTTTCACTCTCATCCCGATCGCCAGGGCTTGACGCGTCGCGGCCCAGGCATCGCGCACCCGTTTCCCGAATTCAGGACCCTCGTCGGGCTACACGTACTCAGACACGTTCGGATCTTAGAAGTCGCAGACTACGGAAAGACCCGAACGTCGACGTTGCCGTCAGGGTTGCCGTCAACACAACGAAAAGCGCCCCGGAGCGATGATCGCTTCGGGGCGTTCTTACTGTTCAAAGCTGGTGGTCAGGGGCAGGGTCGAACTGCCGACCTTCCGCTTTTCAGGCGGACGCTCGTACCAACTGAGCTACCTGACCCAGAGCGGTCCTGACGGGACTTGAACCCGCGACCTCCACCTTGACAGGGTGGCGAGCACTCCAAACTGCTCTACAGGACCTTGCGTGCCGTTCTGTTTGCGCTCGCTTAGCTTACCAGCTCTTCGGTGGTCTTCGACCAGCCGTTTTCCGGTGCGCCAAACGCTCGCAGTGCCCCCAACGGGATTCGAACCCGTGCCGCCGCCTTGAAAGGGCGGTGTCCTAGGCCGCTAGACGATGGGGGCTCAGGATTCCCTGTCGCCTTCCGTCGGAGACCTCTGAAGCATAGGGGACGATTGCCCTTGATGCCAAAGTGGCGGACCGGCGGCCGGCGTTGCAGTGCCAGTGACCGATCCCGTTGGCGACGGGGCGTTCGTTGGCTCTGGGGAAATCATACGTTGTGGGTCGGGCTCCACGTGACGCTGGATGTACACCGATTGCTCCCCCAGGCCGCCCAGCGTGATGTCGTCCCACGCCTGAAGGCGTTTGGTCTCCTTGTCGAAGTACAGAACCGAGGCCTGAACCGGGGTGGGCTGGGCGTGTTCGAGGGCGCGCAGACCGGCGCCGCCCGTGGAGCCCTGGACGAGCATGCGGGTGCCCGTCGGGAACATGGTCGTCTTGCGGTCGTGGGTGTGGCCGGTGAGGATCATGGGGGCCGCGCCGGAGAAGCCGCGGGCGATGTGCGGGTCGTGTACGGCCACCACGTCGGCCTTGCCCACGTTGCCGAGGTGGGAGCGGGCGAATCGCTCAAGAGTGGCTGGGTTCGAGTCGACACGCACCGACAGGTCCGGGGTGAAGCGGGGGTCGCCCAGGCCGTAGATGTTCAGGCCGGCCACCGTCCGGGTCTTGTTGTCCAGGACGACGGCGTTCTTCTGCCCCTCGATGGCCTTCTGAGTGGCCATGGAGTCGTGATTGCCGCGTACGTAGACGTACGGGACGCCGAGCCGGCCGATCTCGTCGACGAACTTGTTCTCTGCCTTGGTGCCATGGTCGGAAATGTCGCCCGTGTCGACGATCAGGTCCACGGCGAACTGGTCCTTGAGCGAGCGGATGACGTTCCAGGCGATCGGGTTGATGTGGATGTCGGAGACGTGGAGGACCCGGATGGACTTCGGGTCGGCGTCGTACAGAGGCAGGGTGGAGACCGTGTCGTACAGCTTCGAGACGTTCGTGACGAGCTTGGTGAGCTGTGACCGGTACGACTCGAACTTGGTCACGATCGACTCCGCGCTGCCCACCAGGGACGGTGCCGCGGCGATCAGGCCCGAGTAGCGCGGCTCGACGAGCGAGTCCGGGCGGAAGGTGAGCGCGGCGAACGCGCCCGTCCCCGCGAGGGCCACAGAGGCCGCCAGGAAGCCCAGCAGGGCCACGCGCGGGCGCCTGTAGACGATCAGGACCGCGATCAGCGCCCCGGCCCCGGCACAGAGGAGCGAGCGGATCACGAGGTCCCGTACGCCGTCGAGCAGATCGTTCTCGATGACCTCGGGGAGCCGGTCGGCCAGGCGCGGGTCCTCGAGGAAGGCTCTTGCGCGTTCCTGGTCGATGTTCTCCAGCGTGATGCGCAGCCGGAGCGGGGCGTCATGCGTGCGGAACGTGAGCGTGCCCAGCGGGCTGGCGTCCACGATCGTCTCGCCGTTCCAGGCAGGCCGGAGCGACATGCCGGTCTCGACGGGACCGACCTGGGTGCGTACGGTGCCGCTGAGGAAGATCCCCAGCCAGGCACCCATGGCGGCCACCAGCAGCACAGCCGCCACCCTTGCCGCTCGTGATCGGATGATTGCCTTTGACCTGTGGACGAACTTCATACGGTTTCTTGCTTACCTGTCCGTCGGGGCAGAATGGCAAGTGTGATCGAGGTATCGCGGGAGAAGTTCGAGGAACTCGTGGCCGAGGCATTGGACACGATTCCCGCCGACCTCACGGCCGCCATGAGTAATGTCGTCGTCGTTGTCGTCGATGACCCGCCAGAGCCCCACCTGCTCGGCTTGTACACCGGTGTCCCCCTCACGGAACGCGGCGACTGGTACTCGGGAGTCCTGCCCGACCACATCGAGATCTACCGCAATCCCATATGCCAAATTTGCGATACGGAGGACGACGTGATCGACGAGGTACGGATCACGGTCGTCCACGAGATCGCCCACCACTTCGGCATCGACGACGCGAGGCTCCACGAGCTGGGCTGGTAACCCTTTGCTTTTGATTGACTTCTTTGGGTTGCGGCTTGCCATGGTGATCAGGCACCTTAGGTGACATAGCGAGCACCCTGAGTCAGGCATATCGGAGTCCAATGGGGGCCATGCGGGCGCGACGGCCGCCGGGACGGCATCGACGTGCGGAAGCACAGCAAGTCACATATCGGGAAGTCATCGCCATCAGGGAGTTCCGGGCCCTCTGGTACGGCCAGGGCCTGTCGCTTCTCGGCGACCAGCTCGCGCAGGTGGCGCTCGCGGTGCTGGTCTACAACCGCACGCACTCGCCGCTGGCCACGGCCGGGGTGTACGCGCTGACATACCTCCCGTCGATCGTCGGCGGGCCGCTGCTGGCGGGCCTGGCGGACCGGTTCGCGCGCCGCGGCGTCATGCTGACCTGCGACCTGATCAGAGCCGTGCTGGTGGCCGCGATGGCGGTGCCCGGCCTGCCGTTCTGGGCGCTGTGCTCGCTGGTCTTCCTCGTGGTGCTGCTCAGCGCGCCGTTCTCGGCCGCCCGGGCGGCGCTGCTGCCCGAAATCCTGGAAGGCGACCGGTACGTCATCGGCTCGGCACTCCAGAACATGACGAACCAAGCCGTCCAGATGCTGGGTTTCGCGGCCGGCGGAGCGGCGATCGCCACGATGGGCCCGTACCGCGCGCTCGCCCTCGACGCGGCCACCTTCCTCGGCTCCGCGCTGATCCTGGTCTCCGGCGTGCGCCGCCGCCCGGCCACCCACCGCGATGACGGCTCCAAGCCGTCCATGTGGACCATGACCAGGGCCGGGGCCCGGCTGGTCTTCGGATCTCGAAAGCTCCGGACGCTCGTCCTCTTCGCCTGGTTGTGCGGCTTCTACGTGCTTCCCGAGGGCATCGCCGCACCGTACGCGGCCAAGCTCTACACGGGCACGCTGCCGGTTCCCGTGATCACCGGCCTGCTGATGGCCGCGATGCCGACCGGGACGGTCGTGGGGGCGTTCCTTTTCAGCAGGTTCGTGTCACCGGCCCGGCGGCTGCGGCTCATGGGCTGGATGGCCATGCTGAGCTGCGCGCCCCTGGTCGTGACCGCCATGCGGCCGCCGCTGGCCGTGGTGCTGGCGGCGTGGGTCCTTTCGGGGATCGGCGGGGCTTACCAGCTCGCGGCCAATGCCGCCTTCGTCCAGACCGTACCGGCCGAACGTCGCGCCCAGGCGTTCGGCCTCGTGCAGTCGGGGCTGATGGCCGTACAGGGGTTGGGGATCCTGGCGGGCGGCTTCGCGGCGGAGAGACTCGGTCCTGAGCCTGTGGTCGCGCTGGCCGGCATCACCGGGGTCTCCTGCGCGGCCGTGCTCGCCATGATCTGGACCGAGTCTCGGGGTGACAAGACGGCCGAGGTGTGTGCCCAGCCCGCGGCCTGATCACGGCTGGGGCTTGTGCTCGCCGCTCCAGTCCGTCGGCGTGCTGCGGTTCTGCTGCTTGCTGATCAGGTCCTGGACGATCGAGGTGTCGCTGTGCTCGTCCGGCATGAGAAGCCAGCCGATCGCGTACACGCCGACGCCCAGACCGCCGAACAGCGTCGCGATCGCCAGCGCGATCCGGATCATGTTCGCGTCGATCCCGACGTACTGGCCGATGCCGGAGCAGACGCCCGCGACGATCCTGCCCTTCTCCGTCCGGCGCAGCTTCTTGACGTTGTGCTCTTGGTATTCGCTCATGTCTCAAGACTGCCCCCGCGGCCGGTGTTAGCACATCAGGATTCCCCCTGGTAGAACCCTGGTAGCCCCCTATGCGACGAGAGGACCCGCGATGGACGATCTGATGCGCCTGGACGAGCGGCTCAACGCCGACCAGCGGATGATTCGCGACACGGTCAGATCCTTCGTCTCCGACCGCATCCTCCCGCACGTCGGCGACTGGTTCGAAGAGGGCGTCTTCCCGGCGCGCGACCTCGCGCCGGCGCTCGGCTCGCTCGGGCTGCTCGGCATGCATCTGGAGGGGTACGGCTGCGCCGGGACGGACGCGACCTCGTACGGCGTGGCGTGCCGGGAACTGGAGGCGGGCGACTCGGGGCTGCGTTCGTTCGTGTCTGTCCAGGGTTCGCTGGCCATGTTCCCCATCTGGCGGTACGGCTCGGACGAGCAGAAAGAGGAGTGGCTGCCCCGGATGTCCGCCGGCGAGGCGATCGGCTGCTTCGGCCTGACGGAGCCGGACCACGGGTCGGATCCCGCCGGCATGCGGACATACGCCAAGAAAGACGGATCCGACTGGATCCTGAACGGCTCCAAGATGTGGATCACGAACGGCTCGATCGCCGACGTGGCCGTGGTCTGGGCGCAGACCGACGAGGGCATCCGCGGCTTCGTCGTCCCCACCTCCACCTCCGGCTTCTCCGCCCCTGAGATCCACAAGAAGATGTCCCTTAGGGCCTCGGTGACCTCGTCCCTGTACTTCGACGACGTACGCCTGCCCGCGTCCGCCGTGCTTCCGGGCGTCGTGGGCCTGAAGGGGCCGCTCTCGTGCCTCTCGGAGGCGCGTTTCGGCATCGTCTGGGGCGTCGTCGGCGCCGCCCGCGCCTGCCTGGAGGCCGCCGTGGAGTACTCCAAGACGCGGGTGCAGTTCGACAAGCCGATCGGGGCGTTCCAGCTGACTCAGGAGAAGCTGGCCTGGATGTACGTCGGCGTCGCCCAGGCCGGCCTCACCGCCCTGCACCTCGGGGAGCTGAAGGACGCCGGGCGGCTGGAGCCGCGGCAGATCAGCTTCGGCAAGCTGGCCAACGTACGGGCCGCGCTCGACATCGCCCGCCAGGCCCGCTCGATCCTGGGCGGGAACGGGATCACGCTGGAATATCCGGTCATCAGGCACATGAACAACCTGGAGTCCGTGCTGACGTACGAAGGAACTCAGGAAATCCACACGCTCGTGCTCGGCGAGGCGCTCACCGGGATCGCCGCCTATCGTTGATCTGGTCGAAGTCGTTGGACTTCCAGCTTGTCGTCCGTGGACATCTAGCGCGACGGACTTGCCGGTGTTCTCGATCGCGGTCTCGATGAGGTTGTCGAGCACCTCGACGATGTCGCCGGCGAAGATCTCCTCGCGCTCCGGCGCGTCGCCGCCCGGCATCCGCTCGATGTTGACCTTGGCTGCCTGCAGCGGCGTCATGTCCACGTTGCTTGGGCGTCCGCGCGGAAAGGTCACCATCAGCACCGCACCAGGCGGCCTCCGCGGCCAGATCGTGGTCGTCGAGCACCTGGGCGCCGAAACCGTCGTAGCCTTCACCCTGGGTGAATCCCGCGACCTGCACTACGCCCGCATGCCCGGGGACGTCTATCTGGATCCAGGGGCTGACTGCCGGGTAGACCTGGAACTGAGCGCCGTGTCCTGGTTCGACCCGGAAACCGGGGGCGCGTCGATCCGTTAGTGTGAGGGGCGCGAGAACCGCGTCGCGTACTGGACGGTAATCTCTGTACGCTTGCTGTACATGGGGGCGTTAGCTCAATTGGCAGAGCTGCGGACTTTTAATCCGTAGGTTCCGGGTTCGAGCCCCGGGCGCCCTACCAACCTTAGGCCCTTCTGACCAGGGGTTTTACGACTCCGCTGGAATCCGCAGTGTCGCCCGAATCCCCATGGGAGACCGTAGGGAGACCGGGAGTTTCGGACCCCGCGACCTTCAGGGCCCGTGGAACCAACGCGGCGGACGCCTCGGCCGCGCTGTGAGCGAGCTCCGGCAACACCGTCGTGTAGGTGTTCTCCGTCAGGTTCGTCGAGGAGTGCCGCAGCATCGTCGACACCATCTTTGTGTCCGCGCCGGCGGCGTACGCGAGCGTGGCCGCGCAGTGCCGGAGGTCGTGCAGGCGGATCGGCGGCAGCCCGGCCTTGAACGCAAGCTGTGAGAACAACTCGCTGACCCAGGCCGGGTGCAGCTCGGTGCCGTCCTCGTGGGTGAAGATGCGGCCGGTGTCGGTCCAGGCCTCGCCCCACGCGAGTTTCTCCTCAAGCTGCTGCTTGCGGTGTTCGCGCAGCACGGCCACGGTGCCGGTGTCGAGCGCGATCACGCCGTCGCTGGCCTCCGTCTTGGGGTCGCCCTCCTCGAAGTCCCATCCGACCTGTACGAGCTGCTTGGCCACGGCCAGCGTGCGCTCGTCGAGGTCGAGGAACTCCCAGCGGGCGCCGCACCCCTCGCCGCGGCGCAGCCCTCGGAACGCGATCAGGTGGAAGAGTGCGTACAGTCGGTGCTGGGCGGCCACGTCGAGGAACGCGCCGAGTTGGACCGGCGTCCACACCATGACTGGTGACGGGCGCAGCTCCGAGGCTTCCCAGACCCGCACCGCGCTGACCTTCTTGCCACCCTTCTCCGCGCGCACGGCCTCGAGCCTGGCCGCGAACTTGGCGTTGAACGCCTCCACTCGCGCCTTCGACCACACGAGCGCTTTGGGCCGCTTCACCGCGTCGAGCTTCACGGCCTTGGCGTTGTTCACGCTGATGATCTCCTGGCGTACGGCGTCGCTCAACACCGTGGACAGCGTGGCGCGGATGCGCTGCTTCGTCGCCGGGCCAGTCAGCCGCTTGCCCCTGGCGGCCGCGCGCACCTCCGGATCGTCCGACGCCTGCGCGGCCAGGATCCCCTCGTTCTTCTCGTCGATACGGGTGAACACCTTCTGCAGGGTCGACACCCACAGTCGATCCATGCGGACGCCGGCGAGCACCTCCTTGAGGTGCTGCTCGTAGTGGGACCGGTATGAGCGCAGTGTCGTCTTTCGGATGTCGCCGGTCCGCTCGTGGGCTGCCATCGTCTCGGTAAAGAAGTCTCCGAACAGCATCGACCCGAGCGGCTGGCCACTGTCGTACTTGCGGCGCAGCTCGTCATGGTTCGGCAGCGGCGCCTGCTTCTTGTGCGCGGCCCGGATCATCTCCAGGATCTCCATGCGCGCGTCGTGCCCGTCCGGCCCTGCCTCGGGGATTTCGAGCAGGCGGCCAGCCTGCTGATAGAAGGCGACAAGGTCCGTCTCGGTGGTGAACCCGCCGCACCGCAGATAGATGCGCTTCCCGTCCGGGCCGGCGGGCACCTCCTCTTTGCCGTACCAGGTGCCGTGTTTCGGGTTCCATGACCCGTCCTTGCGGCGCAGCTTCGGACACTTGGCGCCCAGCTCGCGGCTGGCCTCGTCTCGGCACTTGCAGCGTTTGAAGCCGTTCCCGGTCATCGCGACCTACCTGTAACTAACGCCGTAGTTGTCCCGGTATATGCGTCCAACTGACATGGCTTTCCGGAAATCATCCATGTCTACGCCCAGATCATCGGCCATCTCCTGAGTTTCCTCAGTTGTCTCTCCGCCCCTCCATGCGAGCCCGATCCGGGCCGCAAGCGATTCGAGGCGGTCGAGGTCGTCGGCCGGGTCGCGGTCGATAATCTCCTGCAGGCGCTTTTCGATTTCCGCGACCACATCGTCGGCCGGGCTGCGGTGGCCGGCGCTGAGGTAGGCGTCGAGTACCGGCGCAGCGACCTCCAGCAGGTCAGCCCGCACCAGCGCGCCAGCGTAGGCGTCGATCCGCTCGGCGACATCCTTCGACGGCAGTGTGGCTAGCGTCACCTTGAAGAACCCGCGCAGCGAAAGCAGGTCTCCGACGACGCTGTGCCGCTCGCGGTGGTCTTTCATCGGCGGGAAAATATCCCGGCCGGTGCCGAAATCCCAATTCGTTCGAGTGAGCGTCTTGTAAGCCTCGACGGCGCTCTGCCACTTGTCATCGTCGAGCCAGATCTGAATCGCATTCTCGAACTCCGCCTCGGACCATGGAATAGGCGGGCGCCCGCCGGGCCGCATCCGCCCCGCAGTGCCGGGCTGTCTCGCCCTGAGAAACTCCTCGTACGGCACCCGAGTCTCCTCTTGGGAGAGCCGATACCGCATGCGGGCCCACAGCAGTAGGAACCGCGCCTGCGCCTGCATCGTGTCCCGGGCACCTTGCTTCACCGCCCGGCCGAGGTCGTGCATCATGCGCCCCTCGGCGGCCTCGATGGGCTGGGCGAGTTCTTCGAGCGGGACCCTGAACACCTTGGCCAAGGCGATGCTCTCCTCCATGGTGATGGAGCGGCGGCTGCCGTCGGGCTTCGGGTTCACGATCTTTGAGATGGCGGACTGATGGGTCGGGCAGCCTGCCTCCGTCATCTCCTGCGCCATCCGCTCCTGGGACCAGCCGCGCCGGCGCATCTCCCACGCGATACGGAGGGCTACGTTCTCTTCGCTCAACGTGCGAGACTGCTGTGTTTCCTGGGCCGCTGCATCTGCGGCCACTTCGGCGTTTCCGTTCCCGGACACTTCGTCATCTACTGACACTGCGGGCCTCCATCCGTTTCGGATTGAAGCCTAGCCGCATCCGAGTTGCGCGTCCACGGACGACCATGCCATGATTGACATACGCGATGCGAGCTAGATCCAATCCCTCGGGGATGACACCATCTGACACAGACTGACACGTCGCCCCCTCGGCGGAAGGCAGCCCACCAATGGCCAAGGCCATGACCACCAAGGAAGTAATCGCCCTACCCGCGTCCGTCGACATCCCGACCGCTGGTCTCGCGGTCGGCGGCATCGGCCGGACCACAGCCCACGCGCTGGCACGCCGGGGCGAGTTCCCCGTTCCCGTGCACCGCATCGGCAACGCCTACCGAGTCAACCGCGCCGACATCCTCCGGTTCCTCGGCATCGACGACCCCACTCTGGCCGCGCACCGCGAGCCGGCCGAGATGGCTTCCTGAACTGCTCGACCACGTCGACCCGACAGTGGGCAATAGGGCCGACCTTCTCAAACTGAACCCACGACGGGCGGAGCGCTGACCAGCGCAAACCCCGGGCACGCACCAAGCATCCCCACGACGCCTAAGTCCCGGGCAAGACCAGCGTCGATCTGCAGCAGCCCGGCATCCCTGCCCGCCTCCCAGAACCACCAGGGAAGGCGTCACAATGCACGTCGAGCAGGACGAAACACCAACCCGCTACCCGCGGCCCATCGAAACGGAGACCGGACTCCCGCTGATGCTCCGCCGCCTCTACGAGGTGACCGGCTACGCCCCTCGCGGGTACGGCGCCAACCGCAGCGCACGCTGTCCCGTCCACGACGACGGCAAGGCCAGCGTCTCCGTCGGCACCGGCCACGACGGGCGCGTGGTCTTCAACTGCAAGGCCGGATGCGACAACCAAGCCATCGTCGACGCGCTCGGCATCCCGTGGCCCGCCCTCTACCCGCCCGAGACGCGCGGACGACAGCAACGCGACCCCGACGGCTGGGTGCCATGCCTCGACAAAGGGCACCGCAAGGTCGCCGAGTACCTCTACACGGACGAGCACGGTGCCACCTTGTACGGCGTCACCCGGTGCAACCAGAAATGCTTCGCCCAATGGCGGCCCGACCGCACCAAGAAGTACGGCCGCCGATGGAGCCTCCGCGACGCCAACGGCGACAAGGTCCGAGCCGTGCCCTACCGACTGCCCGAAGTCCTTGCCGCCATCGCCGACGAGCGCGTCGTCATGATCTGCGAGGGCGAGAAAGACGTCGACAACCTACGCGCCCGGCCCGGCATCACCGCCACCTGCAACCAAGGCGGCGCCGGAATGGGCTGGCCGGACGAGTTCGCCCAGTACTTCCACCGCGCCGACGTCTCCATCGTCGCCGACCGCGACGAGGGCGGCCGCAAGCATGCGCGAGCCATCGTCGCCAACCTGATGCCCGTGGCGCGCTCCATCTACGTCGTCCAAGCCCGCCACGGCAAAGACGCCTCCGACCACCTGGCCGCAGGCGGGACCATCGGCAACCTCGTCGAGGTGTGGGCGCCCAAGCCGTACGAGATGGGAGGCGCTGCGTGAGCGTCCCCGTCGCCAGCGTGCCCGACTGGGTGCCCGACATCGACAAGGACGGCGTCGAGAAGGAAGTCGCGCCCGAAGAGGAGGAGGTGCCCAGCGGCCGCAGTTGGCGGCCCGTCGATCTGACGCCTGTTCTCAACGGCACCTACAAGTCGCCCAAACCCACTGTGGGGGCACGCAGCGATGGCGTCGGGCTGTACTACCCCGGCCGCTCACACGTCCTGGCCGCCGAGTCGGAATCTGGGAAGACATGGTTTCAGCTCGCAGTCCACGCCCACGAGATGCGCGCAGGCAACGGCACCATCTACGTCGACTTCGAGGACGACGAGGGCGGCGTCGTCGGCCGGCTCATGGACATGGGTGTCCCACTCGATCTGATCAGCAAGTACTTCGGCTACATCAGGCCAGAAGAGCCGTTCAACGTCCCCGGCGGCAAGGTGGAGCTCGCGGAGGCGATGGGCGACCTCAAGCCCACCCTCGTCACGCTCGACGGCGTCACCGAGGCCATGACCCTGCACGGGCTCGACCCGCTCAACAACAGGGACGCCGCCGCGTTCGGCCAGATGCTCGTTAAGCCGATCACAGCGCGCGGCCCTGCGGTGACCAGCCTCGACCACGTCACGAAGGACAAGGACGGGCGCGGCCGCTACGCCATCGGCGCGGTCCACAAGCTGAACGGCCTGAACGGCGCCATGTACGCGCTGGAGAACAAGGAGCCATTCGGCGTCGGCATCACCGGCCGATCCGCCATCTTCATCAGCAAGGATCGGCCCGGCCAACTGCGCCGATGGTCACTACCGCAGGGCGATCGCAAATGGTTCGGCGATCTCGTTGTCGCATCTGATCAGTACGTCGAAGTGTCAATCCAAGCGGTGCAGGTGCAAGCGAAGGTGAACGCTGCGCGGGCGCGAAGAGACCTCATGGTCAAGGTCTGCGATCTCCTCGCCACCGCCAAGGACGCGGGGTTCTCGAAAGCAGCCATCGAGGCAGGAGTGGGAGGCAACCACCAAGCAACGCGGTACGCCCTCGAAGTACTCATCAACGAGGGCTACGTCCGAGTCGAGCAAAAGGGTCAGGCGATCCGGCACCACCTCAATCGACCGTTCGAGGGTGACTGACATGAGCCGTGTTTCCGCAGGTCAACCTCGCCCAACCTCGCCCACCAAAAAGCACGCCCCGAAAACCTCGCCCAACCTCGCCCTTGATCATGCGTTTTCGCAGGTCAACCTCGCCCACCACCTCGCCCCGGCCCAACCTCGCCCACTCGCCCCGCCCCTTATAAGGGGCGGGCGAGGTCGGTGGGCGAGGTCTCGGCCCACGCCAATATCGAACGGAGACCAAGCATGACCACCCGCACGAACAACACCCGGGAAGGCGTCGCCGACGCGTTCGCCGGCTGGATGATGGCGCACCCCGTCACCACCACCGACTGCATCCAGGCCGCCATCGAGAAGGCGTTCTATAGCTGGCTGGTCGTCTACCGCGACGACGTCACCGAAGCCATCGCCGCGGCCGTCGTCAAGCACAACCACCACGCCATCGACTTCACCGCCCAGGACCTCGCCGAGGCCATTGCCACCCACGTTGCCGAGCAGCAGTCCGAAGGGAACCCGTCTTGATCCCCGCCCAGCCTGGAACCATCGCCAGCTACTCCGAAGGCGACCATGACTTCGACCGCCCCGTCATCGCATGGGACGACGCCGGCGAACCGCTCGTCTACAGCCCATACAAGAACAAACTCGTCCCCGCCAACGAGTACCCCGAGTTTTGCCGCGTCGAGGTACCCGGCCGGGCCGACGGCGCCTCGACGGACACCACGGAAGTGCAGGTCATCACCTGCGCCATCTACCAGCACATCACCATGCTCGAAGGCGACCTCGTCCGAGCCCACCAAGCCGGGAAGCAGATCCCCGCCATCGTCGCCGGTCTGGCCGCCGCCGAGCTCCGCAAGGTCCTCGCCCAAACCATCGGCCCGTCCTGGCTGGGGCTGGCCGTAAGCGGGGACGAGGTGCCCCAATGACCGCCACCGCCACGGCGCCGGCCGAGACGCCCGCCCGCATCCGCCGCTGCCGGATGCGCAAGCGCCTCGGCGACCCGTGCCCCAACCCGGCCCTGTCCGACGACCCCAAGGACATCGCCATCTGCGGCCACCACGCCGCCAAAGTCATGCAGCTCATCCACGCCCAGACCCGAAAGGCCACGTCATGACCCGCGAACTCGCCAACATCCTCAGCCTCGGCGCCGCCAACCTCGCCGCCATGGCGCTCATGTTCGCCTTCCTGTGGAGCCGCATCCGCTACCTCACCCGCGCCCTCGTCGAAGCACACGCCGACCGCGACGCCGCCAACAAGCGCGCCGCCGAACTCCTCCAGCAGCGCATCAACGACACCCACACCGCCACCGACCGCCTCAACACCATGGTCAACCGGCTGCGCGACAACAACGCCACCGCCGACACCAGCCTGGACGGAGACGCAGCATGACCATCCACTTCACGCTCCTGCCGTTCCTCATCGACGGCGAATGCCCCCGATGCGGCGAATACTTCACATACAAGGCCGTCGCCCTCTCCGACGACGGCACCGAGGTCTGCGCCACCTGCGCCGACAAGCTGCTGCCCGGCGCCTCCCAGATCGTCAAAGGGCTCGACCTCATCCAGGAAGCCATGCTGTTCGACGTGTTCACCCGGCCAGCCGCCGGCCGCCAGACCCTCCCCATCAGCAAGGTCCTGCGGGCCATGGCCGACCGCATCGACGACGTCATGCTCGACAAGGTCAAGCTGCAGATATGCGTCGAGGTCGTCGACGGGATATGGCCCCACGAAACGGGCCAGCACATAGGCGTCGGCATCGACTGGCGCATCGACGACAACCAGCCGTCATGACCAGCTAAAGGCCGCCCCTGTCCGAACCAGGGGCGGCCACACCGCCACCCTCCCACACCACCCACCCGAACAGCACTCCCGAGGGGGGAACCCGTTGGCCCGCATCTCTTGCCCCGTCACCTGGTGCGACAGGCAAATGCCCGCCGCCCGGCGCGTCTGCCCGGCATGCCACAGCGAACTCGAGCGCGACCTCGGCGACGTGCCCAGCATCGCCCACGACCTGCAGCTCGCGCTCGCCCGCCAAGTCCGCATCAGTGACAGCAGCGGTAGGCGTGGCCACGAACGGCCCCTGCCGTACGACCAGCGGGCAGGAGACGCCGCCATCCTGCTGCACCGCACGATCGTCGCCTGGGTGCAGGAGTTGCAGGCCGGCGTCGCCATCATGCACGGCCCCACCTGCGAAACCGCCTGCGGACACCCCACATGTACGTACATCACCCTGTCCACCGACGCTGGGCACAGCACCGCGGACCATGCCCGATGGCTACTGCGCCACCTGCGCGTGATGGTCGGCCGCGACGGCAGCGAGAACACCCGGCCACACCACGCCGTCGAGCAACTCACCAACGCCATCCGCAAAGCCCGGCACATCATCGACCGCCCCCTCGACCAGGTGTACGCCGGACCCTGCGACCTGTGCGGCCGCGACATGTACGCCCGCCCCGAAGCATCCCGAGTCACATGCCCCACCTGCGTCGACGAGCAAGGCCACCGCATCGGCTACGGCGTCCAGCAACGCCGCGAATGGATGCTCGCCGAAGTCGAGGAGATGCGGCTACCAGCCGTCGACGTCGCCCGCGCGGTGACCAGCCTGGCCCGCCCCATCAAGCCCGCCCTGCTGCGCACGTGGGTAGCCCGCCGACGTCTCGTGCCCGTCGGCACCAACGCGCACGGCAAGCCACTGTTCCGCGTGGGCGACGTACTCGACCTGATGGAGACCTCATCTATGCCGAAGAGCACAGAGTTGCGGATCGAACCAGCGAGGTGACATGCTCTCAGCATCTACCTTGCAAGACGTATCGGAAGGGCCCGGCACACGCCGGGCCCTTCCGCTGTTCACAGAGGGAGGATCGACATGCTGGACGCCATCATCGTGATCCTGCTCATCCTCGGGTTCGTAGCCTTCGCGCTCGCCGCGTTCAACGTCACCGCCCGCGTCAACCTCACCGCCCTCGGCCTGGCGTTGTGGATCCTCACCGTGCTCATCCCCGCACTCGCCAGCCTGTAGCACGGGAACAGCGGGGCACGATGACCCGTAGCAGACACCGCGCTGGCCGCCCGTACCGCAGAGCACGAGCCCAGATGTTCGCCATCTACGGGCGCACCTGCCACATCTGCCTGCACCACGAGGCAGGCGAAGCCGACCACCTGATACCCATCAGCATCGACGCAGACCAGCCCATCGACCCCCATGCGATGCGGCCAGCACACGGCGCCAACGCCCCGTGCCCAGTGTGCGGCAGGAAGTGCAACACCGAGCGCGGCAACAAGCCGCTGACGTCGCGGCCACTCCGCACTTCACGCGCTTGGTGATCGATGACGTTTCCGCAGGTCACAGCCTTTTGATCAACAGGGTGGTCGACCCCGCGCCTAGCCTCCCGTTTTTCTCTCCCCGCGAATCCATGGCGGTGATCATGAGCGAGCTGGTTTCGGCCGTCGAGGGCGGCGACAGGCGCAAGTCTCTGGAGGCGATCCGAGACAAGCTCGCCGTCGAGCTCTCCGCGGCGGAGGGACGTGACGCGGCGGCCGTCGCCAAGGAGCTGCGGGCGACTATCGCTGAGCTGGAGGGCCTGCCAGACGGGAAGGAGCGCAGCGCCGTTGACGAGCTTGCTTCCCGACGTGCGGATCGGCTCGCAGACGCCGCGGGTCGGTAAGTGGCCCGACTACGTCACCAGCGCCGGCCCTGAGTTCGTCGACCTCGCCGCCTCGGCCGGCCTGATCCTGGACCCGTGGCAGTGCTACGTGCTCACGCACGGCCTCGGCGAGCTGCCCGGCGGCCGGTGGGCGGCCACGAAATGCTCGTGCTGGGTGCCGCGCCAGAACGGCAAGGGCGGCATCATCGAGGCCTTGGAGCTCGGGTGGCTGTTCCTCACCCACGAGCGGCTGATCCTGCACTCGGCGCACGAGTACAAGACCGCGCAAGAGGCTTACCTGCGGGTCAAGGGGCTGATCGAGTCGACGCCGGACCTCGACCGGCGGGTGAATCGCTACTGGCAGGCGAACGGCGAGCAGGGCGTGGAGTTGACCCGCTCGGCCGGCGGTGCCCGGCTGCGGTTCGTCGCCCGGTCCCGTACGTCCGGCCGCGGCTTCTCCGGCGATAAGAACGTGCTCGACGAGGCGCAGGAACTCACCGGCCAGCAGCGCGCCGCCATGCTGCCGACGCTGTCGGCCCGCCCGAACCCGCAGGAGTGGTTCTTCGGCACCCCGCCGGACGACCCGGAGGCGTGGGCGTACGGCCTGCGTATCGACGGCGAAGCCGGGGCCGCCCGCATGGCGCACTTCGACTGGGGCGCCGACCTGGACGTGACCGACGCCGCGGACCGGCGGCGCGCGGCCCGGGACCGTGACCTCTGGTACGCATGCAACCCGTCGCTGGGCATCCGCATCACCGAGGATTTCGTCGAGGACGAGGCCAAGCCGTCGGGGCTGGGCGACAAGTTCGCGATCGAACGGCTCGGCGCCTGGCTGCCCCGCCTGGTGGACGGCTCGGACGTGCTGTCGCTGGACGACTGGCTGGAACTCGCCGACGAGGAATCCCAGCTCGGCGCCGACATCGCGCTCGCCCTCGACATCACCCCGTCACGCGACGCCGCGTGCATCTCCGCGTACGGGCCGCGAGAGGACGGGCTCGGCCACCTGGAGGTCGTCGACCACCGGCCGGGAACCGACTGGGTGGTGGACCGGCTCGTGCAGTTGGTGGAGCGGTGGGATCCGGTGGCGGTCGGCCTGGACGTGAAAGGCCCGGCCGGGTCGCTACTGGACCCGCTGAAGAAAGCAGGGATCACCCCGCCGGAGGACCCTGAGAAGCCCCAGCGCGGCGACCTGGCCATCCCGGCCGTGCAGGACGTGGCCGCCAGCTGTGGCCAGATGGCCGACGCGGTCCGGCAGGGCACGCTGCGGCACATCGGCCAGGAACTACTGGAGACCGCGGTGCGCGGGGTGAAGACGCGGCCGCTTGGTGAGGCGTGGGCGTGGGGGCGGCGCGTCTCGACCGTCGACATCTCGCCCCTGGTCTCCGGCACGGTGGCGCGGTGGGCGTACGAGACGCGGGCGCACCTGCTGGAAGACGACTACGACGTTGCGGACTCGTTCGGGTGAAGGGAGGGGCATGAGCATCTGGTCAAAGCTCCGGGGCGCGTTGACACGCGATGCGCAGGTCACCACCCCCGAGGACCTGCTGGCGATGAGCCGCGATCGACGTCTCGGCAAAGGTGGGGTGCTGGTCACCAACGAGACGGCGCTGCGCCAGTCTGCGGTGTGGGCGTGCCTGCGGCTGCGCGCCGACCTGGTGTCCACGATGCCGGTGGACGTGTACCGGCGGGTGTCTGGCGTGCAGGTCGAGGTGCCCAAGCCGCCGGTGCTCGTGAACCCTGGCGGCCAGCAGGTCGGCATCAAGGAGTGGCTCTACAGCACGCAGGTGGACCTGGACAGGGGCGGGAACTGCTTCGGCCTCATCACCGAACGGGCCGGCGTCGCCGGCCCGGACGGGCGTGGCCTGCCCGCCAGGATCGACCTGCTCGCCCTCTCTGACGTGACGGTGCGCGGCAAGGGCGCCGAGATCACCAAGTTTTTGGTGGCGGGAGCCGAGTACGACCCGTGGGAGATCTGGCACGAGAAGCAGTTCACCGTGGCCGGCCTGCCGCTCGGCCTGTCCCCGGTGGCGTACGCGGCGTGGACGATCGAGGAGTCGTTGAACGCGCAGGAGTTCGCCCGCGACTGGTTCGCCGGCGGCGCTATCCCGATCGCTGAGCTGAAGAACAACGCCAAAAAGATCAACAAGGATGAGGCGAAGATAGCCAAGGAGCACTTCAAGGCTGCCGTGGCCAACGGCGACCTGTTTGTGCACGGCATGGACTGGGAGTACAAGCCGATCCAGACGGTTGCCCAGCAGTCCGCGTTCATCGAAGCCCGGCAGTTCGGGTTGACGGACATCGCCCGGTTCTTCGGCTGCCCGTCCGACCTCATCGACGCTGCCGTGTCGACCGGGCACATCACCTACGCGACGATCACGGAGCGGAACCTGCAGTTCCTCATCATGAACCTGGGCCCGGCCGTGTCCCGCCGCGAGGACGCTCTCACCCGCAACCTGGTGCCCGGTCCGCGGTACGTGAAGCTCAACCGGGACGCGCTGCTCGCGATGGACCCGGAGGCCCGCGCCCGCACGATCGCGGCCCGGATTGACTCGCGCACGCTGACGCCGTCCGAGGCCCGCGCGCTGGAGGACCTGCCGCCGTACACCGAGGTGCAGCTCGCCGAGTTCGACCGGCTGTTCGGCAGCCCACGCACGCAACCCACCACAGCCACGTCGGGAGCGACAGGATGACCGCCACCTCTCGCGCGGCCGCCGCGGCGGCCCGCGCCCAGCATGTACGGCAGCGCGCCGACCGTCCGTCGCAGCGGCGCTGCGCCGAGCATGCCGCCTCCCGGGCGGTGGCCCGGGTGCCCGCCTCGATCGAGCTGCGGGAGAAGGGCGACGGCGGCCTGCTGGAGTTCGCCGGGTACGCCACCGTGTACGAGCGCGGTTATGAGATGTGGGACATGTGGGGCCCGTACACCGAGATCGTGTCCGCCGAGGCCGGCGCCGAGTCGCTCGCCCGCGGGGACCTCGACGTGCCGCTGGTGCTCGGACATGACCAGCTCCGCAGGCTGGCGCGTACGACGACGGGCACGCTCGAGCTGGTGGAGGACGACAGCGGTCTGTCCGTCCGCGCGCCGAGCCTCGACCCTGCCGACCATGACGTGGCGTACATCGTGCCCAAGCTGCGGGCCGGGCTGATCGACGAGATGTCGTTCGCGTTCCGCATCACCGCTGGTCAGTGGAGCCCGGACTACACCGAGTACCGGATCAGCAAGTACGACATCCACCGCGGCGACGTCGCGATCGTCGGCTACGGCGCGAACCCTGCCACCGAGGCGGCGCTGCGTGCGCCGGCCGCGCCGTCGAGCCGGGCGCGTGCGCTGTTGGAGATCGCGCTCGCCCGCTGACCCTCTTCGACTTCCCGCCTCTTGGGGCGGGTGCTTTGCCCTGCGCTTCGCGCGCACGAGCCCATCCGGCGCACTGCCTCGGGTGGCCGTCTGACCTGGACCGGGGCGTCATGAATCCCATCACGAGCAAGGAGATCGAGCCATGACGCTCGCAGATCTGATCGCGCAGGCGCGGGATGCGCTGAACACCGCGATCGCAACCCGCCAGCAGGAGCAGGAGGCGCTGCTCGCGCTGCGCTCCGACCCGAACCTCACCGAGGATGCCGTGGCTGAGCGGGTGCGTACCCGTGACGCCGCCGACGGCGAGGTCACCCGCCGCCAGGCTGCCCTCGACGAGCTGCTCGCCGAGCAGGCCCGCGAGGAGGAGATCGCCGCACTGCAGGCCCGGACCGCCCCGACCGGCAACCGGCCGCCCGCCTACGACCGGGTGGCCAGGGTCGGCAGCGAGGAGCGCACCTACCGGCCCGACCTGGACCGGCGCGGCGCCGCGTTCGAACGGGACGTCGCCGCGGCGTTCCTCGGCGACTACGAGGCGCGCGACCGGCTGTCGCGGCACATGCAGGAGGAGCGCGTTGAGCGTGGCGACCAGCTCGTGCGCGCGGTCGGCACTGGCGCCTTCACCGGCCTGGTCGTGCCGCAGTACCTGACCGAGCTGTACGCGCCCGCCGCGGCGGCCCGGCGTCCGTTCGCCGACGCGATCCGCGGTCATTCGCTGCCGGCCGAGGGCATGACGGTCAACATCTCGCGGATCACCACGGCGACCAGCACGGCGATCCAGGCGTCGGAGAACACGGCCGTGTCCGAGACGAACATCGACGACACGCTGATGACCATCAACGTGCAGACGAACGCCGGCCAGCAGACGCTGTCCCGGCAGTCGATCGAGCGCGGCGCCGGCGTCGAGCCGGTGGTGCTGGACGACCTGTTCCGTCGATACGCGACCACGCTGGACTCCACACTGATCAACCAGGCCACGAACGGCCTGACCAACGTGGCCACCGCCGTCGCCTACACCGACGCCAGCCCCACGGCCGCCGAACTGTACCCGAAGGTGATCCAGGGCCTTTCCGAGGTCGAGGCGGCGCTGCTCGACCAGGCCACCGGCGACAACCTGGCGGTCATGCACTCTCGGCGCTGGTACTGGATGCAGAACGCCATGGGCAGCACGTGGCCGATGATCAGCCAGCCCGGCATCGTCCAGCAGACCCTTGGCACCAACTATGCCGAGGCGTACGGCCGCGGTGTCCGCGGTGTGCTGCCGAACGGCACGCCGGTGATCGTCGACAACAACATCGGGACGACCCTCGGCGCCGGTACCGAGGATGAGATCTACCTGGTGGACCGTAACGAGTGCCACCTGTGGGAGGACGCGTCAGCCCCGATGTACATCAGGGCTGAGCAGCCGGCCGCCGCCACGTTGGGTGTGCTCATGGTCGTGTACGGCTACTTCGCGTACACGCACGCCCGCTACGCCCACGCCCGCAAGGTCGCCGGTACGGGTCTGATCGCCCCGACCTTCACCGGCGTCTGATCCGCACGTGCTGGGGCCCGCATCGCTGCGGGCCCCAGCGCCCCCTACGCAACGGAGGCGGGCCGCCTTGTCCTGCGAGCAGTGCGGCGCTGTGGAGCTGTCCGGTTGCGACTGGTGCGATGACGGCGACAAGGCCGGGAGTGGCCTGTGCCGGTGCGTCTGTCAGGCCCCCTGCTGGAACCCGGATTGCTGGGCGAACCGGCCGTCAGTGAGAGAGGAACCCATGGCTGAACCGCAGACCGAAGACCCGATGATCGCAGCCCTCCTGCGCGAGCGTGACGGCTACGTCCAGCGTGGCATGGACGACCGCGTTGCCCAGGTCGACGAGCAGCTCGCCCTGCGCGGCTACGAGGCGTCTGAGGACGATTCAGAGACGTCCAAGGAGGACGGAGAGGCCGACGCGCGTTCGCAGCCTCCCAAGGGCCGTAGAACCGCGCGCAAGTCCACCACGTAAGGGCGGGACGGCGTGGCCAACGAATACGCGACCCTGGCCGACTTCAAGACCCAGGTGGGCATCACGGACAACGACCGTGACGCGCTGCTCAACAACGCGCTCGCCGCGGCGTCCAGGGCGATCGACAAGAAGACCGGCCGCCGGTTCTGGCTGGACCCGTCCGCCGTGCAACGCACGTTCAGCCCGCGCGGCCGCGTCGTCCGCGACGAGCGCGGCGAGCTGCTGCTCATCGACGACATCGGCAGCGCGACCGGCCTAGTCGTGGAGACGGGGTCGGGCAGTTCGTGGACGGCCGTCACCGGCTACGAGACCCAGCCCGACAACGCGCTGCTCGACTCGCAGGCCATCACCGGCCTGCTACTCGCCGCCGGCACGTGGGGCACCATCACCACCCGGGTACGGATCACCGCCCGCTGGGGCTGGCCGTCCGTCCCCGACGAGATCGAGCAAGCCACCCTGCTGCAGGCGGGGCGGCTGTTCAAACGCAAGGACAGCCCAGAGGGCGTCGCCGGATCCGCGGAATGGGGGCTGGTACGGGTGCCCAACCTCGACCCCGACGTGCGAGCGCTCATCGAGCCGTACATGCTGCCCGGGTTCGGCTGATGGCCAGCCTCGACGCCCTCCGCGAGGGCCTGGCCGTACGGCTGCGGACCATCCCCGTCCTGGCCGTGCATCCACAGGTGCCCGACAGCATCACCCCGCCGGCCGCCGTCATCGCGCCCGGGTTCGAGGGTGAGCCGGCCATCCGGTTCGACTCGACGATGGCGCGCGGCGCCGACGACTTCCTGTTCACGGTGACGCTACTGGTGTCGCTGGCCGACGACCGGTCCGGACAGGAAGCACTGGACGCCTACCTGGAAGGCGCCGGCGCCCGGTCCATCAAGGCCGTCATCGAAGCGGATCCGAGCCTCGGCGGCGCAGCGCATTTCGCCCGAGTCCGAGAGGCCCGCAACTACGGCCCCATGACGTGGGGCGACGGCCGATATGTGGGCGTCGACTTCGGCATCGAGATCACGGCATAGGAGGACGCGGTGGCCAAGCAGTACAAGGTGCTCGCCGGCCTGAACTACACCCCGAAGGGCCGCGGCGAGGAACGCCGGGCCGACGCGGGCGACGTGGTCGACGACCTTCCCACGAAGAGCGTCGGGTGGCTGGTCGAGCAGGGAGCGATCGAGGAGGTGAGCGGCGATGGCGTTCGTGCACAGCAAGAACGGCCGGGTGATGGTGAATAACCGGCATCTGTCCGGGCGGATCACCGGCTGGACCGTGGCCGGCGAACGAAACATGGGTGAGACGACCACGCTGCTGGACGACGGCGCCCGGTTCATCCCCGGCCTGCGCGCGGGCAGCGTCACCGTCAACGGCCTGTTCGACGGCGCCGACGACGACATCGACGAGACGATCCAGGCCGCTGACGGCGCCCTCGACGGACTGCTAACGACCGTGCTGCCGGACGGGTTCACGATCGGCAAACCGGCGTTCATCGCCACCTCCAACCTGTCGTCGTACGTGATCGAGTCGTCGGTGTCCGACACGGTCAGCCTGACCGTGGAGACCACCCCGAACGACGGCGTCGACCACGGCCGCGTCGTGCACGCACATACGGCGGAGACCGCGACCGGCAACAGCACGTCCGTGGACAACGGCGCGTCCTCGGCCAACGGCGGAGTCGCGTCTCTGCACGTGACCGCCGCCTCGGGCACCACGCCGTCGCTCACGGCCAAGGTTCAGCACTCCGTCGACAACTCCGTGTGGGTGGACCTGATCACCTTCACGGCCGCCACGGCGGCAGGCTCCCAACGGCGGACGGTGACCGGCACGGTCAACCGGTACGTGCGCGAGACACACACCATCTCCGGCACCACGCCGAGCTTCACCTACGCGGCGGCGTTCGCCCGCCGCTGATCATCCCGTTCGCAGACCCGCCCCGGCCACGGCCGGTTTTTTGATGCCTGGAGGGCGTCGTGGCTTTCACTCACGGTAAGGACAGCGTTTTCGCGGTCGACGACACCGCCGGCACGCTGCGCACCCTGTCCCAGTACGTCGACAACGTGTCTGGCCTGCCCGGGTCGAGGGACCTGTCGGAGGTGACGGCGTTCGGTGACGAGGGTGTGAGGAACATCCCCGGCCTGGTCAACACCTCGTTCAGCGTCTCGGGTCACTTCGACTCGACGGCGACGACCGGCCCAGACGTGGTGCTCGGCGGGCTGATGACCGGCCAGACCGCCACGGCGACGTTCGAGTACGGGCCCGAGGGCTCTACCACCGGCAAGGTCAAGTACTCGGGCGAGGCGTGGATCACGTCGTACACCGCCGAGTCGAGCGTCTCCGACAAGGTGTCGTTCTCCGCCGAGTTCCAGGTCGACGGCGTCGTCACCCGCGGCAACTACGCCTGATGGCCTCCCAGTGGGAGGTGGCGTTCGAGTACGGCCGGGAGTGGCGCGAGCTCAACCGCCGCCTCCGGCACGCCGCCGAGAAAGGCCTCGCCCGGGAACTGCGCAAGGCGGTACGGGAGGCGGCCAAGCCCGGCCGTGACGCCGCCAAGCTCGCCGCCCGATCCATCCCCGCCAAGGGGCCACGCTCGACGGGCCTGCGCCGGAGGATGGCGCGCGGCGTCGGCATTCAGGCCACCGGCACGCGGGTACGGATCGTCACCCGCATGCCCGCCGGCCTGGAGATGCTGCCGCGCGGCTTCGACACGCCGAAGGGCTGGCGGAAGCCGGTGTTCGGCAACCGCGAGGTGTGGGCGCAGCAGCCCGGACATCCGTGGTTCCGGCAGACGGTAGCCAAGACCGCGCCCCAGGCGCGCGAGGAGATGAAGGCCGCGATGGACCGCGTCGCGGACCAGATCACCCGCTGATCGCGGGGCGGCCGGGGATGCGGGTCTACCGGCCGTCCTGCCTGCAAGCCAGACCCGCGAGCACGAAGGAGACCCGCATGGCAACCAGCCGAGCAGTAGCCGAAGCCGAAGAGTTCACGCCGGAGCCCAAGCGCACGTTCGAGTGGACCGGCCCGAACGGGCAAAAGCTCATCCTGGCGATTCCCCAGCGCATCAAGCGCGGCAAGGTGGCCCGCCGACTGTCGCAGAACGACATGATCGGCGCGTTGGACGTCATCTTCACGCCGGAGGAGGTCGAGGCGTTCGAGGACCTCGACCTGTCGCCGGAGGAGTGGGACGACATCCAAAACCAGCTGTGGGAGGCCGTCGCCGGCACGGGCCCAAAAAACTCATAGCCCTGTCCTGGCTGCTAGTCGAGCACGAGGACGACATCGAGGCGGACCTGGCCCGCTTCTACCCGCGCGACGCCGACCAGCTCGAAGAGTTCTGGGCAGGCCGCATGTCATGGCGCCGGCTGTGGGTGCTGGTCTCCCGGCTCCCGCGCGACGCCGCCACCGTCATCGCCGAAGTAGGCCCGGACCGGGCCGCCTGGTCCACCGAGGTCGAACTGCTGGCGAAGGCCGTCGACGAGCTCGCCGCCGCCAACTGGCAGTTCGCCTCGGCGCATCGCGGCCGCGGGCCTGCCCCGGCGCCGCCCCAACCTATCCCGCGACCGTTCGACGACTAGGCACCTGGGGGTGAGTCATGGCCAACCAGACCGCCCTCGGGTTCACCATCTTCGCCCGCGAACACGCAGCCAAGGCGTTCAAGCAGGTCGGCACCGAAATCGACCGGCTCGAAGCACGCATGAAGCGTGTCCGCGCGGTCGCAGGCAAGGGCGTCGGACTTGCCGCGCTGGCCGGGGGCGCGACCGCCCTCGGCGCAGCCGTGATCCCGGCCGCCGCTGCGGTGGCCGCCATGCCGGCGGCTCTGGTCGCTACCAAGGTCGCCTCCGCCACGCTGAAGGTCGGCCTGCTCGGCGTGGGCGACGCCATGTCCGCCGTGGCGGAGGGCGACGCGAAGAAGCTGGACGAGGCGCTGGAGAAGCTGTCGCCGAACGCCCGCCAGTTCGTCCGCGCGACGGCCGCACTCAAGACGGAGTGGGACGGCGTCCAGCGGGCCGTCCAGGACAAGCTGTTCGAGGGCCTGGCCGCCGAGATGATGCCGGTGGCCAAGAACCTGCTGCCGTCCGTCCGCACCGGCATGGTCGGCGTGGCCGCCGGGTTCAATGCCGGGGCGAAGGAAGCCGCCCGCTTCGCGAACACGCCGATGGCCAGGGGTGCCGTCAACGCGACGTTCGCGTCGACGGGCCGCATCATGGGCATGCTGGCCGGGGCGACCCGTCCCGCGCTGCAGGTCATCACACAGCTCACGGTCAAGTCGCTGCCACTCGCTGAGCGGATGGCGGCGTGGGCGACGAACGGCGTCAAGGCCGCCGCGGCGTTCCTCACCTCCGAACGTGGCGCAGCCATGCTCGAGCGGGGCGTGACCAAGGCCGGCGACACGCTGGCGCAGCTTGGCAGGATCGGCGGCAACGTCCTCAAGGGTCTGCTCGGCGTGTTCTCGCAGGCGAAGGGCGCCGGTGACGGGCTGCTCGACACCCTGGAGGCGGGGACCGCGAAGTTCGCGGCCTGGTCCCGCTCGATCGGTGGGCAGCAGCAGGCGGCGGCCACGTTCAAGCTGCTGCACGACACCGCCGTCGCCGTGGCCGGCGTGCTGCCGCTGGTGCTGGGGCCGCTCGGCGCGGTGGTCAAGCTCATCAACGGCCTGCCCGAGCCGCTGCGCGAAGGCGCGGTGCAGTCGCTCGCCCTGGCGGTCGTATTCGGCGCGCTGGCCAGCAAGCTTTCCCCGCTCGTGACCGGCGTAGGCAACGTGATCAGCGCGTTCACCAGCGCTGACGGCCCTGTCCAGCGCTTCCGTGACCGGATCGGCGGCATGGACGGCGCGACGGGGAAGATGCGCGGCGCCCTGTCCGGCATGGTCGGGTTCCTGTCCGGGCCGTGGGGGATCGCCCTCGGCGCCGGCGCGGCCCTGCTCGGCATCTTCGCCACCCGCAACGACTCTGCCGAGCGGCAGGTCAAGGAACTGACGGACGCCCTGATCCGCAATAAGGGCGCCCTCGACGACACCGCGATCTCCAGCGTGAAGAACGAGCTGCAAATGTCCGGCGCCTTTCGGGCCGCCGAGCAGCTCGGGCTCGCCCTGACGGACGTCACCGACGCCGCCCTCGGCAACAAGGCGGCGATGGACCGGGTGAACGCCGCGATCCAGCGCAACATCCTCGACACCAACACGGCCGGCGACGCCGCCATGGCCATGTCGGTCATCTCGGACAAGAACAGCAACGCGGCCCGCACCCTGCAGAACGCGGTGGGCGGCCAGAACACCGCCCTGAACGAGGCGCGGGAAGCCTACCGGCAGGTGCACACTGCTTCCGGCGGCGTGGTGGAGAGCTCGGCGAAGGTCACGAACAGCGTGAACGGCGTTGGCGCGGCAGCCGACAAGGCGACCGTCAAGGTGAACGGCCTGAATACGTCGCTGGCCAAGTTCAAGACCTTGAACGGCGACGCCGACATGGCCGCCATCGCGTTCCGCGACAGCCTGGACGACCTGACGAAGGCGTTCTCCAGGAACAACTTCCAGATCGACCAGCGCACCGGCAAAATCAACATCAACAGCAAGGCCGGGCGCGAGGCCACCCGCGTGCTGATCTCCTCGATTCAGGCAGCGATCCAGCACTCCGAGAAGGTGCGCGCCCAGACGGGCAGCGTGGACAAGGCGAACAAGGTGTTCGCCACCGAGATCGAGCGCCTCCGCGGGGTGCTCAAGCACTCGGGCCTGTCCCGCGCGGAGATCGACAAGCTGGTGGCCCGGTACGCGAAACTGCCCAGCCAGATCAACAGCGCCACAGACAAGATCCGGAACAAGACCGTCAAGATTCGCGTGAACGCGGACGGGACGGTCAACCTGCCCGGCGGCACCAAGGCCTCGCTGTGGGCGTCCGGCGGCGTCCTGCCCGGGTACACGCCCGGCCGCGACCCGCACATGTTCTACAGCCCCACCGGCGGCACGCTGGGCCTGTCCGGCGGCGAGGCCGTCATGCGCCCGGAGTGGACGAAGGCGGTCGGTCCGGCCGCGGTCGAGCGGATGAACGCCGCGGCCCGCAG
Source organism: Nonomuraea sp. NPDC049480 (assembly GCF_044465905.1). NCBI lineage: Bacteria > Bacillati > Actinomycetota > Actinomycetes > Streptosporangiales > Streptosporangiaceae > Nonomuraea > Nonomuraea sp. NPDC049480. The sequence goes on along the minus strand of NZ_JBITMD010000032.1, from coordinate 19,878 downwards.
CGGCGGCGTGTCCGGCGTCCGGCGGGTGCTCGCCGCCGGGGTCGGCCCGCAGCAGCTGCGCGGTGAGGGCGCGTTCTTCGCCTCCGGCGGCATCCTGGCCCGCCACTCGTTCCACAACTTCGAGAAGATCCCCGGCGCGATGACCCGCTACGACCGCAAGGTGGGCGAGGCCGCCTGGACGTCCGCGCAGAAGATCCAGAAGAAGTTGAAGGACGTTGCCGGCGTCGGTGGGCCCGGCGTGCAGAACGCGCTCAAGTGGGCGCGGCGCCAGCACGGCAAACCCTACATCTGGGCTGGCGTGGGTCCGCGCGGATGGGACTGCAGCGGCTTCATGGGCAGCATCATGAACGTCATCAAGGGCAAGAACCCTCACCGGCGGATGTTCACCACCTGGAGCTTCGGCTCCAAGGGCGGCCCTGGCGGGTTCGTCCGCAACGCCAACTCGGGATTCCGAGTCGGAGTCACCGACGCCGGTGTCGGGCACATGGCGGGCACGCTCGGCGGCGTCAACGTCGAGTCGAGGGGCTCGCGCGGCGTGGTCGTCGGCTCGGCGGCCCGGGGCGCCAACAACGGGTTGTTCTCCCGCCGGTATGGGCTCCGGCTCGCCTCTGGCGGCGTCATGCCGTGGTCGTTCGACAACGGCGGTTACCTGCCCGAAGGCACGTCGCTGGTCCACAACGGCACCGGCGCCCCCGAGCCGCTCGCCAACGTCGACAAGATGCGCGGCGGCGACCTGGTCATTAGGGAAGCCCACTTCCACGGCGTCCAGGACATCGCCGGCCTCATCAAGCAGGTCCAGAAGTACGCCAAGGACAACGGCGGCATCACCCTGAGGATCCGCTGACGTGGCGTTCCCCATCATCAACGTCGCCGTCGACTTCGAGAACAACGACACGTTCGTCGACGTCAGCGCCTACCTGATGAGCCTGACCATCAAGCGCGGGTCCAGCCGGGTCGAGGGCCCGCTGATCCGGTACGAGGCCGGCACGTGCGAACTCACCCTGAACAACTCGGACAGACGGTTTGATTCGACGTATCTGGAAGGCCCCTACACGCTGCCGTCCGGCTCGGCAGCCTCGGGCATCCAGCAGGCCGTCTCCAACAAGGTTCAGACGTACGGCCACGGTTTCACGGTGGCGTGCGCCAGCACCGACCCGGAGACCATCGAGGCGAGCCTGCGCGACTCCACCGTCGCCACCTCAACCTCGACGAGCTACACGTGCGCCAAGCCGTCCGGCGTCGTCAGCGGCGACATCCTCATCGCCTTCCAGGCCGCCGACTGGGGCACCGAGGCGGCCATGGCTACGCCCACCGGCGGCACCACCTGGCAGCTCCTCACCTCGCGGGACGTGGGTACCGACTCCCTGCACTCGAAGGTGTGGTGGAAGGTGGCGGGAGGCGCCGAGCCGGGCACGTACGGCTTCACGCAGGCCACCTTCTCCGATGGTGGTGTGGTGGTGGCCGCTGTGCGGGACGCCACCGGCACGCCCACGTTCGCCTCGACCGACAACCATGGCGCGGCGTTCTTCGACACCCCGTCCGTCGAGCCCGCGGGTACTGCCGACTACGAGCTGCGGTTCGTCTCCGCGACCGCCGGCGGCGCCGGGTCGACGTGGGACTGGTCGGCCACGGATGGCCCGTACACCGAGGCGGAGGACGCCCAGAGCGGCGCCTTCACCACGGTGTCGATGGCGCACAAGAGCCTGTCCGGCCTGTCCAGCGGGTCGGGCGGCACCCTGGTCAAACCCCGGCGGCCGGTCCGCGTGAGGGCGATCTGGAACTCCGTCACCTACGACCTGTTCCGGGGCTACGTCGACGCCTGGAACATCGAGTGGAACGGCCCCAACCAGTCGACCGCCACCGTGCCGTGCACCGACGCGTTCAAGGTCTTCTCCAACTTCGACCGGCGCAACGCCGACTCGGTGGCCGCGCCGTCGGAGCTGACCAGCGCCCGGATCAACCGGATCCTCGACAACGCGGGCTGGCCGGCGTCGCTGCGGCAGATCGCCACCGGCGACGTCACCCTGCAGGCGTCCACGCTCAACAGCAACCTCATGGAGGAGTTGCTGCTCACCAACGAGACCGAAGTCGGCGAACTCTACGTGACCGGCGACGGCAAGATGTTCTTCCGCAACCGCAACGCGATCAACAACGACGCCCGGTCCACGACGTCGCAGGCCACGTTCGGCGACGGCGGCGGCAGCGAACTGCCGTACAGCGACCTGGCGTTGAGCGATGACGACACGCAGTTCGTCAACCGGGTCATCATCACCCGAGTCGGTGGCGCCGAGCAGGTCGCCGAGGATGCCGCTTCCCAGGAGGAGTTCCTGGTCAGCACCTACACGCGAGATGACCTGCTGTTCAACAACGACGCGAGCGCCTTGAACATGGCGCAGTGGGTGCTGTCGCTGTCAGCGCAGCCCGAACGCCGCTTCGAGTCCATCACGATCAAGCCGGAGCGAGACGAGGACGACCTGTTCCCGCAGACGTTCAACCGGCTCATCGGCGACCGGATCACCATCCGCCGCCGGCCACCGGGGGGAGGATCGATGATCGAGCAGGACTATTTCATTCGCGGCATCGAGCACCAGGCCACGCCCGGCACGGCATGGGTCACCCGGTGGACGCTGCAGTCAACGGCGGCCGGCGGATCGTTCTTCATCATCGGCAACGCCACCCGCGGCCGCCTCGACCTCAACCCGCTGGGGTTCTGATGGCGTTCGGGACGTGGACGGACGGCAACCAGCTCGGCGCGACCGACCTCAACACGAAGGTCGTGCAGGTGATGTTCGTGGACAAGCCGTCGGATGAGTCGGTGACCTCCAGCGAGACGATGCAGAACGACAACCACCTGCTGTTCTCCGCGACCGCGAACACCAACTATTGGATCAAGGCGTACATCATGGTCGACGGCCACGACGGCGCCACCGGCGGCGCGGGCACGGACGGCGCCGGCGGCATCGAATACGGCTGGTACGGCCCCAGCGGCGCCACGTTCGACTGGTGTTCGGACGCGCTCGGCGACGACACCAACGGCGTGGGCGAGGTGAGCCGCACCCGGCAGACCATCGGCTCGCTACCCGACATGCGCACCATCGGCACCGGCAACTATCTGATCATCCCGGCTGTTGGCGTGCTCAAGGTCGGGGCGACGGCTGGCACGTTCGGGTTCCGGTGGACGCAGGCCACCTCCAACGCCACCCCGACGAAGGTCAAGGCGCTGTCCGGCCTGATCGTGACGAAGCTGGTGTAAGCGATGGGCTTCAAGACCTTCAGCGTCAACGAATACCTGACCAGCGCAGACGCCAACGCCTACCTTGCCCAGCAGCAGGTCGCCCGCAAGACCGCCACCGAGTCCGTCACGTCCTCGACGTCGCCCCAGGTCGACGACCACCTGTCGATGACGCTCAACGCCAACACCAACTACTGGCTAGACGGGCTGCTGCTCACCGACGGGGCCGCGGCCGGCGACTTCCGGCTGCAGTGGATCGTCCCCTCAGGCACGATCCGGTGGCTGGCCAACGGCCTGCAGTCCGCCACGGCCGCCACGGTGGACATCGTCGACCGGAACTGGAAGGTCGGCGCGACCACCACCATCATGGGCACCGTCGCGTCCGGCACCACAACGGCCGTCCACGTCGCCGGCATCATCCGGGTGAGCTCGACCGGCGGCACGTTCCGCCTGGAGTGGGCGCAAGGCACCTCCAGCGCCACCGCCACCCGGCTGTTCGCCAACTCGTTCATCCGCTGCGTGAGGATGATGCCCTGATGCCCGGATTCAAGACCTTCTCCACAAACGAGGTCATGGACGCCGCGGAGATGACGCAGTACTTCGTCCAGCAGAACGCGATCGTCAAACCGTCAGACGAGTCGGTCACGAGCACCACCGTGCTGCAGCCGGACAACGACTTCTCCGTGTCGGTCAGCGCCAACACCGACTACTACCTGGAGATGTTCCTCATCTACAGCGCAGACCCGGCCGGCGACCTGAAGGTGGACTGGGACGGCCCGTCCGGCGCGACGCTCGACTGGGTCAGCGACGGGTTCGGTTCCAGCCCCGCCGACACGGTGGACCCGGTCAGCCGCACCGTGCAGAGCATCGGCTCCACGCCCTCGCACGGCGGGATCACCAACAACTCCACGATCCTGTGCGGCCTCCACAAGGGGATTCTGCGGGTCGCGGCCACCAGCGGCACGTTTGTGCTGACGTGGGCTCAGCTCGCCTCCAGCGCCAACGCGACGTTCGTACGGGCCAACTCGATGATGCTGCTGACGAGGATCTCATGACGAAAACTCAGGCACTCGCCGCCGACCTGCCCGCCGACCTGGTGTCAGTGATCTACTTCTGCGAGGCGTGCGGCTGCAAGCACACCTTCGGCCGCGACTACATGGCCGAAACCGGCGTCTACCCCGACACCTGCCCCAACCCGGACTGCGCCGCGCCGCTGGACCAGGACGACCGCGTCACCCGGGACGACAAGGACACCCACGAGACGCTCGAGGCCAAGAAGCGCGACCTGTTCGCCAAGCGCGGCCGCGCCCTGCCAGCCGCGCGGAAGCCAGACGATCCGAAGGACGTCCGGGACCGGCGCATCCGCAACCTGGAGTCGGAACTGCGCAAGCTCCGCCAGGCACCGGAATCGCCGGCGGACGGCATGCAGGCCGGCGATGGCCGATGAGCCGACGCTGGGCGAACTGTCCCGCCGCCTGGATGGAATGACCGCGATGCTCGCCCAACTGGTGCAGCGCGCCGAATACCTCGCCGACCAGCGGCTCGCCGAGCGGCGCTTCATTGAGATCGAGCGCGACCTTGAGGACTTCCGGCGCACACTGGCTGACGACATCAAGGCCGTCCGGGCGTTGCTCGACGCCGCGGCGGAAAAGCGCACGTCCAACGTCAGGCAGGCGTTCTACGCCGGGATCCTCCCTGCGTTGCTGGTGCTGGCAGGCATCGTTGTGCAGATCTGGCTAGCGGCCAGGGGCGGCGGCTGATGGGCGCGCACGTCCGCAGTCTGCGCCGGAACTGGCTGGTGCTGGCTGGTGCTGGCCTGGTGGCAGTGCTCGTCGCCGTGATCTCGGTTCAGATCCACTCGTTCGGCGCCCAGCTCCGCCAGGCCGAGGACGACCGGCAGATCCTCTCTGACCAGGTTGAGCGGCTCGGCGGCACGCCGCTGGTCTCCCCTTCAGCGGGGCCCCAGGGCGAGCGCGGCATCCCGGGGCCCGCCGGACCAGCGGGCCCAAGTGGACGACCAGGCCGGGACGGAAGAGACGGCAAGGACGGCGTCGATGGCAAGGACGGCGTGCCAGGTCAGAAGGGCGAGCCGGGCGCGGCCATCACCGGCCCGCCCGGACCCAAGGGCGAACCGGGCGAGGACTCGACCGTGCCCGGCCCCAAGGGGGAACGCGGCGAGACCGGCCCGCCGCCAGCCGGGTGGACCTTTACGCACGAGGGCGTCACCTACACGTGCCGGCCCATCGAGCCCGACTCGACCGCCTATCAGTGCGAAGGAGCGCCACCGTGACCGCGTACGTGTGCAGCCTGCTGGCCAACACGCAGACCATCCCCATCACCACGGACTACTACCTGGTGCGGTTCCCGTACGGGACCGAGTCCTACGACGCCCACGGCATGCACGACCCGGCCCAGCCGGACGGCGCTACCTCCGTCTACCCGGACGAGCGTTCAGGCCTGATCTGGCCGCAGCATGACGCTTGGGCCGACCTGTACGCCCTCATGTACTGGGAGGCCGACGACTACACCGAGCTGCGTGACCGGTTCGTCCGTGACCCGCTCAACCTGTCCACCGGCTACGACTCGACGTGCACGGAGGACCGGGCCATCACGCCGGGCGGCCAGTACATCGCCAAGACCTGGGGCATGTTCGTCCACCCGGGAACCCCGATCGGGCTGATGGTCAAGCACAACGCCTCTACGTCGGTGAAGCTCACGCTCGCCGAGTTCAAGCTCGCGTACCACCTGTAGAAAGGCCCATCTCATGCCGTGGTTGACCAAGCTCGCCGCCGTCGCCTACCGCACCGGCTATCCGGTGACCGAAGTGTCGGGCTGGCGCACGCGCGGCCACGGCCCGCAACCCGAGGTGCAAGGCATCGTCTGCCACCACACCGCAGGCCCCGCCGCCGGCGGCGACTACCCGTCCTTGAACGTGGTGCGGTCCGGCAGGCCAGGCCTCGACGGGCCGCTGTCGCAGTTCGGCCTCGGCCGGTCCGGCCGGATCTATGTGATCGCAGCCGGGCGGTGCTGGCACAACGCACCGTCAACGTCGCCATGGCACGACAACTCCAGCTCGATCGGCATCGAGGCGGAGAACTCGGGGTCGCAGCCGTGGCCGGCCGTCCAGGTGGACGCGTACATCGCCTTGTGCGCCGAGATCTGCCGCGAGTTTGGACTGAGTGCCGCCCGGGTGAAGGCGCATCGCGAGGTCAACACCTCCAAGCCGGATCCGCGCGGCATCGACATGGACAAGTTCCGCGCTGGGGTGGCCGTGCTGCTCGCAGGAGGCCCCTCCGCGCCCGCCCCCTCGTGGACGGAGGAGATCGTGAAGGATCTGCCGCTGATTGGGCCGAACGCCGACAACTACGACGTGAAGACCGTTCGGGGCTGCCTGTTCGCCCGGGGTCGCGTGCCCGCGCCCATCTATGCCACGTCGGGCCTGGAGGCGTGGCTCAACAGGACCAAGGCCGACCCCGAGCTCGTCGAGCTCGTGAAGGCGTTCCAGAGCGTCGAGGGCCTTGACGCCGATGGCTGGGTTGGCCCGCAGACCTGGCCGCACTTGCTGCGCGTCGCGTAGCCGTGGACGGTCTGTTCGCCCGCTGGTGGCCGCTGCTCGAGGCTGCGGACCCGCCCAGAGAGGCGAAGGAAGACCCGGACCGGATCGGCCGGCCGGGCGATACCGAGTAGGAGCACCCTCATGCTCAAGCGCATCGTCGCGGCCCTCGCGGTCGTGCTCATCGCGGTCGGGCTGGCCGGCCCCAGCGTCGCGTCCGCTGCGGCGGACGTTCCCGGGCTCGTCGTCGGCACCATCAGCTACAACGCGCCCGGCGCCGACGTCCCCGGCAACCGGAACAAGGAGTACGTCGACGTCGTCAACGTCGGCCGCGAGCCCGTCGACGTGAAGGGCCTGCGCGTTGAAGACTCCTGGGCGCACGCCAACGCCGACCGGGCTGCGACGACCGGCTGCAACGCCTACACCGTCACCGCGCTGCCCGGCGTCGCCCCGGGCGCTGACGGCGCGGTCATGCTGCCGCCCCGCCACGCCATCCGGGTGTACGTGGGCGCAGGCACCGACGTGCTCGACGGCCGCACGTACAAGCTGTTCAAGGACTCCGACCCGCGGTGCGGCTACAACGGCCACGTCCTGAACAACAACGCGCCCGCGTCCGGCACCGGCCCGTGGGAGACGGTGTGGATCGTCAAGGGCGCTGCCGCCGAGTCCAAGTCGTACGAGTTCTGGAACGGCTACTACGTGCGCTGACGTCCCCGCTCGTCTGCCGCCCCGGCGCCACCGTGGCCCGGGGCTTCGTCATGTCCAAGCCTCCAGGAGGGGCGTATGCGAATCCTCGGCCGTGAGCCCGCCCTGTGGCTCACCCTCATCCAGACCGTGCTCGCGCTCGCCGTCGGCATCGGCCTGCCGGTCAGCGGCGAGCAGGTCGGCCTCATCAACGGCGCTGCCGCCGCGGTGCTCGCCCTGGTGGCGGCGTTCGCGGTGCAGCCGTTCCCGGTGCCGCTGCTGATGGGCGCTATCCAAGCCCTGATTGCGCTCGCTGTCGGCTTCGGCCTCGGGCTGGGCGCCGAGCAGGTGTCGCTGCTGAACGCCGCGGCGGCCGCGCTGGTCGGATTCATCATGCGGATGCACGTGTCGCCGTCGGTGACGCCGAACGGGCACCCGGGCGTGCACTCCGACAAGAACGTCACGTCGATGTGAGAGCGTCCCGCGCCGGTTGCCCACCCGGCGCGGGTCGATCGCCGCCATGCCCACGGCGGCGCGCGGGCGGCCGGGACTGACCATCCCGGCCGCCCTGCAGACACGAGTGAGCCCCCGTCCACCATCGCGGTGGCCGGGGGCTCTTTGTTCGTGCGCGATCACGTCGCGCGCACGGCTGCGCGTGGGAGAGGCGCGCACCCTTATTGATCTTGCTGCCACCGGTGCCACGACCGGTGCCACGGGGGTGCCACGAGGGGGGTGCCACGGTTCGTGGCACCCCCTCCGACCTGTAACCCTCCCCCCAGCCCCCCGCCCGTGGCAGGGAGAGGGGGTGCCACGGGTAGCCCTCATGCGCTGTAGGGCTCGGCGTATGCGCGGCCAGTCGAGGTGAGCGACAGCAGCAACGCCTCGTTCTCGTCACACTCACGGCGCAGATACCCGCGCCGAAACAGTCGCTCGAGCATGTCATCGCTCACCGCGGCGTCGTGCCGCACGTCCTCGACGGTCATCGGGCCGTAGACGAGCAGCATTTCCAGAGCGCGCAAGGCGGGCGTGATCTCGCGTGCCGCTTTCTTACCCGCATTGGTGAGGTGAATGCGCAGCTTCGCATTGGCGCGGGCGGTGATGACGATGCTCGGCAGCGGGGATTCGGTGCTGCCATGCAGACGGCCGGCGACGTGCCCGAGATCGGCCAGGCCGCCGAGCTCGTCGTCAGTGACGCCGGTGCGCTCGCGAAGCTGGGAAGCCCGGAAGCCGACCCGGGCCGCGCTGGCGGTGTAGGTGACCAGGTAGCGCAGGGTGCGCCACTGGCCGGGGGTGAGCCTCAGCGGGTCCATGGCGCGCACATCCTTCCGCTGGCGCAGTAGATGAGCCCCTCCGCGCTGCACCGTCCGCACCGGCGGAACCACATCCGCGGGTCGACGATGCGCGGCCACCAGGGACCCCAGGCGTGGCCGTCAGGCTCACACCGGGGGTCCTTGTTGGCGTTGCTCCTGTAGGACAGCAGGGCGGTGCACATCAGGCCGCCGCCTCTCCCAGTTCTGGCCGCTGCGGCATCAGGTAGCGCTGCGCCTCCTCGTCGTAGCCGCCGAGCACGCCCGCCTGCAGGAGCCGTTTGAGCTGCTTCTGCACCCACGAGCGGGACATGTCCGTGCTCTCCCACAGCGGCTTGAGGTCGCCGGAGGAGAAGTCGCGGGCGCCGTCGTCGTAGAGGTCCTGCAGCCGCTCCATCAGCGCCGCTCCGCGCTGCTCGGCCGTCATGGTCTGCGCGGGCGGGGCGAACGTCAGCGGCGGCTCGCCCTCGTCCAGATCGCCGATCTCATCGTCGAGGCCCGCCTCAACCTCGGGGTCGGGGTCGTCGACCGTCTGATACTCGCTGGTCACGCCGCTCACGTCGTCATCCTCCTCGCTCTCCTCCAGCTCGGCCGGGAACGTGGGCGCCACCCGCCCACCGTCGGAGAGCCGGGACAGTTCAGCCGTCGTCGGATCCACCCGCTTGCCCGCGGCCGGCCAGCGGGCAGCGTGCTCACGCATCGCCGTGTTGGCCCGCTCGTCGTCGAACTGGCCGCCGCGCATGCCCCACGCGAACGTGCGCAGTGGCATAGCGATCCGGCCGTCGTCGATGCCGGGGGCGTCCAGGTATGCCATGCCGGGCTGCGCGTTCGTCCACAGCTCCGGCCGGGCGCCGGCGTCCTGCTGCCGCTCCGACAGCCCGAACGAGGCGTCGCCGGGCGAGTCCACGCCAAAGCACATCTTGGCGAGCTGGCCGCGGGCGATGGTGGGCATCTGGCTGTAGTCCGAGCGCTGCAAGCTCATCACGATCGTGCCTCCCGCTGACCTGATCGCCTTCAGCATGGACAGGAACTCTTCCTGCTCCTTGTCGGTCAGGCAGTCGAAGATGTCCGGGAACTCCTCCAGCCACACGATCCAGTACGTCAGGCCGCAGCCCTTGACCCACTTCTGCAGGCCCTTGCTGGCCAGGTAGTTGGTACGCGGCTTGATCTGCGCCTGCAACTCGGCGAACATCTTCTTGACGCCGGCCTTGGTCGTCTCGAACCGGTGCAGCGACTCCTCCAGCGGGCCGAGCGTCTGCTTGCCCTTGGTGATGTCCGCGGCGAACACGGCGACGTCATAGCGGGTGACGACTTCGGCGAGGAAGTTCCAGGCGCCGCCGATGCTCTTACCGGAACCGGTCTGCCCCATCACCTGTAGGTGGTGACCGACGATCACATATTCGATCTCGTCGAGGTCCTGCCACAGCCCGAGACGGATCGGGTCTGCGATCGACAGGCCCGGCCGGGACGGGCCAGGCCAGATGATCGGGTGCTTCATCACGCGCGGGTCGCTGATGGTGACCTTGGCCTTGGAAGCGTCGTCCGGGTCGATCGCGGTGGTGATGCTGCCCGGCGGCAGCGGAATCCCGGACTCGATGTAGGCGACCTTCTTCTGCAGGTCGTCCGCGGTGTGGCGGCCCTGCTCGAGCTGCACCTCGCCCTCGACCTTGTGCGCGGTGGCCTTGACGGTGCGGGCCTCCACCGCCTTCATGCCGGCCCGGTCGGCGCCGCGCCCGAACAGGAACGACAGCGGATCGGACACGGTGCCGGGCTCGTCCCAGCCCTTCATGCGGATGACGCTGCGAATGTTCCACGTCAACGCCATGGTGATGCCGCCGAGCACGCCGAGCCGCCACAGCACGGGATGGCCGGGGCCGAGGTTGACCACGGCGACCGTCCACATGCCGGCCAGGAACGTCGATGCGGTGGTGTGCGTCCGACCCCACGGGCCGCGGGCATGCGACTGGCCGTAGGTGACGCCGGTCAGAATCAGCACGCAGATGGTGACCACGCTCGACCAGGCGCCGATCGCCTCGGGGCTGTACAGGATGAAGTGCAGCGCGGTGGCGAGGCCGAACCCGAAGACGCCCACGATCCACGGGGTGACGAGCGTCATCAGCTTGGACACACCCTTGGCGGCGACCTTGGCCATGGTCGATTCTTCGACGGTCGCGACCTCGCTGCTGGTGGTGCGGGTGGCCATCAGTCGTCCTCCCACTTGAAGGTGGACGGCCGCTGCTCAGGCTTGGCCTGCGGCAGGATGTCCACGAACTCCTTGCGGAACTGGGCATGGAACTTCACCAGCTCCACCCCCGCCCCGCGCTGCAGCTCGGCGGCGCGCTTGAGCCGCTTGATGACGCGCTTGGCGCGCCGGCGCACGTCGGGGGCGCCGACCATGGCCAGCAGCGGGTGACCCTTGAACGAGCGGATGAGCACCGCGTACAGCTCGTCGGAACCCATCGCGAACTCTTCGCCCAGGTCGCGGCACAGGCTCCGGCCGACGCGGGCGTAGTCGGTGATGGAGCGCGGCCCTGACCACGGGATGGTGGCCAGTTCGGGGATGCGGTTCTTGCCGTTCGGGGCGTTCACAGCCCCTCCTCTCGTGCGGTTTCCCGCACCACCTCTACGATGCGGCGGACGGCGTAGGCGAGCCGGGGCAAGCCCACGTAGGCGGTGACGAGCGCGTCGATGGCGCCCGCCACCAGGACGACCAGGTGACCGAGCATGGTCAGCGCGGCCAGCAGGTAGGCGACGGCGAGCATCGCCGCGACACGGACTGAGGCCGGGACATCGACGCGGATCATCGGCGGCCCCCTCGCCTGCGGCCCGCCCGGAACAGCGCCCGCTCGAGACCGGACAGGACGACGACGGTTCCGACCAGCGTCAGCCCGAACTGCACGGGCGGCCAGCCGAACAGCGCCCACGCCAGCGCCACGGCGGTGACCATCACGGCCACGCTCGCCATAGCGGACGACATGAGGCTGTTCAGCCCTCTCACGGGACGGTTCAGGCGCGTCACGCGGCACCCCCCGAGCCGTTGACGGACGTCAGTGCGGGCCGGTCAGTGCTCGCCACGGCCAGGCGATCGCCCCATCGGGGGGCGGGGATCTCCTCAGCGTCGACGGTCTCCTCGACCGGCTCGACGGGCCGCTCGGCGAGGATCTCTTGCGCCTCCTCGGTCAGCCGCGCGCCGATGATTTCGGCCGCGCGCCGCTCAGTGACGCCGAACCGGTCGGCGATGTGGTCGGCCTGCGGCAGCGAACCCTGCACGCGCTGCAGCTCGGCGACCACCGCAGCGACCGCCTCGCCGATGATGGTCCGGGCCTGGCCGCGGGTCAGCTTGAACCGGTCGGCCAGCTTCCGCTCCGACAGCGGCTCGTGCACGCGCACGCTCGCCTCGTACGCGGCTCTGGCCGCCTCCTCGGCCGACGTCGGCACCGGCGGCGAGGCCTCGACCACCACGGCGGGCACGTCCTCGGTACGCTCCTCAATCGGCTCAGGCGCGGACTCTGCGGCCGGGCGCGGGGTGCGGCGCAGCATGCCCATCAGCAGTTCGTACGCGACCACGAGCACGATGGGCGCGACCGCGCTGATCAGGCTTGACGCCAGTCCGCCGGACCAGCCGTGCGCGACATTCGCGGCCAGGGTGGCGACAGCGCCGGCGATCAGCGCGAGGCGGGCCAGCCACGGCGCCTTGTCGCCGCGGCGGGACGCGTCGAGCATGACGAGCGACCCCATGATGATGACGCCGTCGATCAGGACGGGCAGCGTCCACGCGGTGGTGGTCGGCTCGCCTGCCGTGATGGCCAGGCCGTGCTGGTGGCGGAAGCTGACGTACGCGGCCACGGCGGCGATCACCGACACGACGGCGATGGCGACCCGGCGCGTGGCCAGCCCGGCGACCGGGCGGCCAGAGACCGGTTCGACCGGTCGCCCGGTCGGCTCGGTAGGGTTCCGATTCACAGTCTGGATCTCCTCTTGATCGGGGACAGATTGAGGTCCCCGGCCGGTGGTTGGGTCACCTGCCGGGGACCGGCTTTCAGCGGTTGCGGCGGTAGTCGCTCCAGTCGAGCGGCCGCCACCACACCGGCGGCAGGTGCCACCAACCCGGCCGGCAGCGCCGCGCCTTGCCGTTCATGGCCCGGTGGGCGGTTCGGTGGGCGCGGGTGAGCAGGCGTTCGCCGGTGGCCACGCAGCACAGCGCGGTGCGCCAGTCCAGGCGGGCAGCGCGGCGACCACTGGCGATCACGTTGATGCGGTCGGCTTCGCTCGGGTGGCTGCTGAACATCCACCCGACCCAGGTGTGCCGAGCGTCGTACGGCCTGGCGGTGTCGGTGAGCATGGCCGTGACGATCTCTCGGCCGGGCAGGTCGTTGGCGTCGAGGATCTCAACGGCGCGGGCGTCGGCGTCGTACTCCTCCGTCTGCATCACCCTCGCCCGCAGCGCGGCCAGCGCCACCATGGCGGCGAACAGTAGGGCCGCCGCCCAAGACCAGCCGGTCCAGCCCGGGGTGAGGACCGCGGTGAGTGCGGCGTAGGTGCCGCCGACGCCGATCAGGTCACGTGCGACGGCCAGCCAGTCCGGCAACTGCCGCTTGTGGTGGGCGAGGTCCCGGTGCGCCAACTCGTGCGCGAGCGTGCCGGTCAGCGCGTCGAAGCGGTCATCGTCCAGCAGGTCCCGGCCGACGGCGATCAGCGGGGCGTGTCCGCAGCGGTGGCCTTCGACCGTGTAGGCGTTGTCGTCGAGGTCGGGGTCGATCACGACGCTGATGGCGGCCATGCGGCCGACGTGCTGGACGCGCCAGACCAGGCCGGCCAAGCGGGACTCGATGCGGTCGGTGTTCATCGGTGCATGCCCTTCTGCTGGGCGAGGTGGGCGGGGGTGACCCAGTGAGTGCGGTCGGGGTCGTCGCGCCAGCGCACGGCGACCATGCCGGTGCCGAAGTCATGGCCGACGACCTTGAACGGCTTGCGGCTCCAGCGGAGCGCCGCGCAGATCGCGTCGAAAGTGAGCTCCATGGCGAGATAGAGCATCCCGCCGCCAACTCCGCATGCGGCGAGGACGAGAAGAGTGCGGATGGTGTCGTTCATGCGGTCACCCCCGCCAGCCAGCGGTCCAGTTCGGCGGTCACCCGGGGCCGTTCGCGACCGGACGGCACCAGCGCGCACGTCTCGGTGACGAAGTCCAGCAGCGGAGCTCTCTCGGTGAAGAACTCCTTGCCGTCGCGGGTCAGAGGCAGGGTGAGCGTGGTGTAGTCGCGGTCCACGATGTGCGGCTCAACCCGCACCGCGCCGTCACCGGCCGGCCCGTCGACGCCGTCGATGAGCAGGCCGCGAGCGAACACGACCTCGGCGACCTTGCCGGTGGCGTGGCTGGGGACGAGGAGTTTGACCGCGAACGGGTCGCTCTTTTGGTAAACGAGCATGCAGAAGTACGGCTGCTCGTCGTGCGCCGCGGCGTCCCACAGGATGATCGGCTTGCGGATGGTGCGGGTGAACAGCTTGTGGACAGTGCGAGCGATCATGCCGACCTCCTCTGCCGGTAGGCGGCCAGGTCGACCACCTGCGCGGACGGGTCGGCGGAGTGGGTGGGCGGGGCGATGTCGACCCCGGCCGCCATGAGCAGCCGGTTGGCCTTCGTGAAGACGCGCATGGCGTCGTCGGCGAGCTGCTGCACCTGCTCGACGGACAGCGTGACGGTGGTGGGCTGGCTCATGCGGCACCGCCAAGGGTGTCGGCGGCCGCGCGGAGGGCGTCGCAGAACGCTTCCACCCACTCCGGGCCGACCGCTGCCAGCATGTCGGCCAGGTCGCGGGCGAGCTGCGGCGACAGGTCAAGCTCGCGCGGCTGCCCGTCGACCGGGAAGGCGGTGCGGATGAGCGGCGACCAGAACGCGCCGTCGACGAACCCCTGCGCCGGGGTGACGGTTACCCCGGCGACAGTGGTGCTGTGCCCGTAGTGGCCGCGGTCGGCCTTGTGCGTCGAGATGCACCACGGGATGCGGCATCGGCTCGTCGGCGTCACCGGGCCACCGCCGCGAGCGTTCCGGGGGCGGGGGTGAGGCCGCGGCCGCGGGCGACCTGGCACAGGATGGCGTACGCGAACCGCTCCGCGTCGTCGACGGCGAGCGGCTCGTCGCCGCAGTAGACGAGGATGCGGGCGCCATCGTCGGGGGTGCTCATCAGTCCGACGTACGGGTCGGCCGTGAGGCCGTACGGTGCCGGGCCAGGGATGGCGATGTCGGCTGCGGTGCACGCGTCCATGCCCTCGTCGTGGTTGGTGCAGAAGGGCGCGTGGGCGGACTCCGGGCGCCGCTGGGCGGGCACAAGGTGCTTCTGCTGTGCCATGATGGGGACGTTCCTTTCGTCTCCGGTGTTGTCGGGGACATGCGACGGGCGGCCCAAAGCTTGGTAGGCGGGGGCCGTCTTTCGCATGTCAGGGGAGGTTCCGGCCATCTCAGGCCACCTCGACGGGGGCGTCGAGCAGAGCGTCGACATCGGTGGGGCGAAACCGGTAGTGCCCGGTGGGCGTTGGCACGTAGGGCAGGCGCCCCGACTTTGCCCAACGGACCACCGTGCGGGTGTTGACGTTGAACACGCTCGCCACGTCTTCGGGCTTCATGAGGGATTCCCGCCGTTGACGGCGCTGAGCGAGGTCACTGCGCACGGGGGCGCTTCCCTTCTGATCATCGAGTCCGTGCGCCTCGGAAAACGGACATCCCGTCCCATCGCCGCCTGACTCGTTCTGGTTCAACTGCCCTTGACTGTGACTCATTCTGGTTCACACGTCAAGGCGCAGTTCGCGCGAACCGTGGTGGACAGCGCGGATGTCCGCATCTACCAGCAACGTTCGTCAGACTTGACACCAAAAGGGTGGGCCTCACCATGGGACTGAGGGCTGGATGCCCTAGACTCACAGACTCAGGAGGGTCGATCATGGAGCACATGAGCATTCCGAGCGGCGACGACGCCAGCATCGTTGACTGCCGAGACGGACAGTGCCCCACCGTTCACGACACGGACCCCAGCAGCCCCGACATCCGGATCCAGGGCTACACCGAGCCGGCCGAGGGACTGCCCGACGGCGAGGCCATGGTCCGCGTCCCTCGCGATCTGATCCTCAAGTACGCCGAGCAGCTTCGCGTTGGGGCGCCTCAGTGACACCCGAAGAGTTCAATGCCTGCTTCGACCGGTTCACGACGTCCGTGTTCCGGCTCGAAGCTCGGCAGCACTACACCGTCCCGGACGAAGACGCCGACATGCATCTCTGGCAACAGGGGCATCCACTTCCGGATCGGTCAGTCCGCACCTCACCGTGGCTTCGGCGCATCGCCGTCACCACGGCGGCAGGCAAGTACTGGTCACGCGTCCACCTCGTGGATCTCCCTCTGTCTCCCTACCTCGAGTTCGAGTTCGCGGGATACCTGGAGAATGCCGCCGCTGGCGAAGAGATCCGTGTGGCGATCCGCCGCGATCACCCTGAGATGGCTGAGTTGCAAGAGGACTTCTGGCTGTTCGACGGCGGGACCCCGGACGCGTACGGCCTGACCATGCAGTACGACGACGATGGACGTTACGTCGGCAGTGACCTCGTCACTGACCCTGACCGGCTGGCCGAGTACCAGAAGGCTCGCGAGATGGCTTGGACGGCGGCTATGCCTCTCAACGCCTTCATGGCCCGCAGCGCCAGCCACTGGCACGCCAGCTAACGACGGAAGGAGCGGGATGGCGACCGGCGAGCCCGAACCGCGCGGCCAGCGCGAATACCTCGGAGCTGAACTACGGAAGCTTCGGGAACTGGCCGGCCTCAGCGGTCGGGACGTCGCCGCCATCCTGGGAGTTGCCCAGTCGTCCGTCTCCCGAGTCGAGCGCGGCGTCAGAGTTCCCACCACGGAAGAGATCAACACTTGGGCGGAGGCAAGCAACGCCTCCACCGAAGTGCGTGACCGGCTCGTTCAGCTCGCAGAAGCGGCCTACACCGAGGTCGTCACGTGGCGGGCAGCGCACCGCGACAGCGACCACCTGCAGGACCGTATCGGCAAACTCGAGGAGCAGGCCCGCCGCCTACGAAGCTTCGAACCCATCCTCGTGCCCGGCCTGCTGCAAACCCCCGAGTACGCCCGCCGAGTGATCCAAGTTGCCGATATAACTGGCGTGCAAGACCACACAGCGGCCGTAGCGCGACGGATCCAACGCCAAGAGATCCTCTACGACACAAGCCGGCAGTTCGAGTTCCTCATCACCGAAGGCGCCCTACGTGCTCGACCGCCGGGGCCCGTCGGGATCCTGGTCGAGCAGATGGGGCGCATCGCGTCTCTCGCCACCCTCGACAACGTCACCATCGGGCTCCTCCCCTTCGACCGGGTTATCCAGACCGCGATCGGGTGGAGCGAGTTCGCTATCTACGACGACGCCGAGGACGGCGACCGGTGCGCGTTTGCCGAAGTGACCCATGCCGAGCTCACCATCAGTAACCCGAAGGATGTGGAGATCTACACCACGGTCATGGATCGCCTCGCAGCGAATGCCCTCTACGGAGACGAGGCTCGGGAACTCCTGGACCGCGTCGCCAGGGACGTCCGACACGTCTCATAGCGAGAAGCGGAAGAGCCCCGGCGCCAGCCGCGCCGGGGCTCTCTCGTTGCCAGGGGGAGACCGTAGGGAGACCGGCAGTTCCGTACACCCCTGATCGGAGGCGGTCTTTCTGACATCATCCGGTGTGGCCGCAATTCGCCTACCAGCACAAACGCTGGCGAATGACATCATCCGATATGGGCCGACATGGTTCGCTGGGGACTTTTAATCCGTAGGTTCCGGGTTCGAGCCCCGGGCGCCCTACCAGCCCAAACACCTCTGCTCGATCTTGTTTGGCGAGGTCGTACAGCCAGCTTTTACAGCCAAGAGGGCCGGATTCCCGCTGATGGGAGCCCGGCCCTTTGGTCGTGTTGAGGGTCATCCGAAGAGCTGCTTGGCGACCGCGTCGACCGCCGCCCGTTCGATGTCGGGGAGCACGTGCGCGTAGGTGTTCATGGTCAGTGCGATCTGGCTGTGGCCCAGCGTCTTCATGACCGTTCGCGGAGAGGCACCGCAGGCCAGGAGGTACGACGCGCAGGCGTGACGCAGATCGTGGAGGCGCAGCCAGTCGAGGCCGGCCTTCCCCCTTGCCCTGCGCCACCGGGTACTGAGGTTTCCCGGCTCCAGCGGGGTGCCGATGGACGTGGAGAACACGAGTCCGTGGTCCTTCCACCGCTCCCCCGCCGCCAGTTGCTCGGCGGCCTGTGCGCGCCGGTGCTTGCGGAGCGCGGCCAGGGTCGGCTCCGGAACGGGAACGGTACGGCGGGAGCGATCGGTCTTCGGATCGACGAGTTGGAGGCTTCCGTCAGCCCGCTGGAGGGTCTGCCGTACGGTGAGGTGCCCGTTGCCGAAATCGATGTCGGCCCAGCGGAGGCCGAGCAGTTCGCCGCGCCGCAGACCGAGCGTGAGAGCGCAGATCCAGAACGCTTCGAGCCGGTCGTCCTTGATCGCGTTCAGCAACTTCTTGGCCTCCTCGATCGTCAGGACCCGTGCCTCCTCTCGTCGGATGGACGGAGGCTTGACGAGCTTGGCCACGTTGCGATGCACCAGCTCTTCCCGTTCCGCATCGGCGAGCGCGTTCCTGATCAGCCCGTGGATCTGCTTGACCGTGGCCGCCTTCAAGCCCGAGTCCGCCTTGGCCTCGACGAGCCGACGCACGTCGGTCGGTGAGAGCTTGTCGAGCTTCTTCTTGCCGAGGGCGGGCTTGATGTGGTCGGCGATGAGTTGCCGGTAGCCGCGGAGCGTCAGAGGCCGGGTGCCCTGGCGGGTCTTCATCTCGATCCACTCGTCCAGCCATTCGGCGAAACTCCGAGGCCGAGCCGCGAGGTTCTGCCCCTTCCGCTGAGCGTCCCGCAACTCCGCGAGCTTTTCGAGAACCTCACGCTCTGTCTTGCCGTAGACCGTCTTACGGTTCCGCTTACCATCAAGCGGCGGCGCGGCGCGCCGCCGTACCCCCGGCCCTCCGCCCGCCCTCCGTCCGGGCGTGCGGCCTGGGGGCCGGTCCCGGACGGCGGCGGGACACCGGGCCGGGCACCGCACGCCAGCCCCGCCGTACGGACCGGACGCTCCGACCGGGGTCGCCGCGCCGCCGCACAGATACAGCCCTTACGATCGCCACGATGTGGCTGGCCACCGTGCATGGCTGGGGGCGATCGACGATCCAGGGTTCGTTCCTCACCCTGGCTCACCGAAAACGTGGCTGATCGCCGTGCTGGTGGGAGTATGACCGTGGCCACTAGGAGTCTTCGGCTGGGGCGTCGTCCACGGGAGGGGCGCACACGGGTGTGCTCGCCGCACGAGAGAACAACCGCCTGAGCGCTGTGCCATGAACAGGCATTGGTGGGTGTCTTCTAAGTCGGACCCCAAAGGCCAGGTGAGTCCCGCTCAGCGGCACATCGAGTCGATGAGATCCGAAAAATGCGGTAACTCTGCTCGTGCGGCAGTCACGATCTGGGTTGGGGAACGGCGGCCGCCGGGTGCGTATCGCTCAGCGATGGTACGGAATGCCTCGTTCGGCTGTGCCGTGGAGTCGGGGTCCGAGAAGACCTCGGCGGGGCCCAGGCCGGCGGCGAACAGCCAGAGGAGGTCGCCGAGATTGCGGGCGATCAGACCGTGCTCCCCCTCGGAGCCGATGTAGACGACGGGCTGGTCAGTGATCGCCACATCTGGCCGTACCAGCCAGAAGCCGGTGTAGTCACCCGCCCCGGTCGTGCCGAAGAAGCGGAACTCGCTGCCGTCGGCCTCTTGGTTGCCGGTCCACAGGCGGAACCACCACGCCGTCCGGTCGGGCTCCTCGAACTGGTCGTATAGCTCGAAGTCAC
Source organism: Nonomuraea sp. NPDC049480 (assembly GCF_044465905.1). Taxonomy (NCBI): domain Bacteria; kingdom Bacillati; phylum Actinomycetota; class Actinomycetes; order Streptosporangiales; family Streptosporangiaceae; genus Nonomuraea; species Nonomuraea sp. NPDC049480. The sequence goes on along the minus strand of NZ_JBITMD010000032.1, from coordinate 208 downwards.
AGCCACGGGCCTCGTCGGTTTCCTCGTCCCATTCCCACTCGAAGCCGACCTCGGCCACCTCGGCCAGGGCAGTGGGCAATGCGAAACTTTCAGACATGTTCGCCATCCCCGGAGGGTCTGTCCAGTGATCGGTGTATCTCAATCTTGACTGGGTCTATCGGGTGGCCGGGGTCAGGCGGCCTTCGAAGGTGATGGCGAAGGCGTTCAG
>NZ_JBITMD010000031.1:0-129079 GCF_044465905.1 Nonomuraea sp. NPDC049480 | reverse complement strand
CGGCCGAGCCAAGCTCGACCTACTGAGAAAGATCATCTTGTGCGCTCGCTGAAGCTCACTATCAGTTACGCCATCACACAAAGATCGCCAGAGCCACCCACGTCACTCCCCTCCCGCTGCCGGTGGCCCGCGACGGCCGCCGCGGACTCCTGGCCATCACCTGGCCGCTGTCCGACATCGCACGCATCGGACACGTGCTCGGGGCCACAGTGAACGACGTGGCCCTGACCGTCGCCACCGCTGCGATCAGGCACATGCTCACCACAGCAGGCGAACCCGTCACCGGCCGGACGCTCAGGATGACGGTGCCGGTCGCTCCTGCTCCCGGAACGCACAACAGCCAGGGCACCGCCCCGATCATCGTCTCCGTACCGATGGACCTGCCCGATCCGATCCTGACGCTCGCCCGGATCACGGAACAGACGACCGCCGCCAAGGCCTCCCGTGCCCGCTCCCAGGCCGAGCTGGTCCCCTCGCCGCTCATCCCGCCGTTCGTCATGCGCCGCGGCATGCGCTGGCTGCGGCGGCACGGCGGGGAACGTGTCCATTTGTACGTGACCAACGTGCCGGGCCCGCCGACGCCCCTGTGGCTGGACCATCTGCGCCTGACATCGGCCTATCCGATCGCCCCGCTCGTGGGTGGGATGCCCATGGCCGTGGCGGTGATGTCGTATGCCGGCACGCTGGCGATGACGGTCAACGCCGCGCCAGGCTTATCCGAATTGCGTTCGTTCAAGGCGGGAGCCCAAAACGCCATGGAGGTCCTCAGCCGACAGCTGCTCGTTCCGCACCCCCGCAGCTGAGTCGTCACGTGCCCTTGGATGAGGACCGCCATTGCTCGTAGGCCGCCACGGCGGTCGGCAGGGTCGGGAAGAGGAAGTCCTCGCCGATGGCCTCGGCCAGGCCGAACGCGTCGAGCGAGGTCCGCAGGTCCTGCTTGACCCTGGCCATGGCGAACACGACGCCCCGGCGGGCCAGTTCGGCGCGCAGCGACTCGACGGCATCCAGCGCGGTGGTGTCCACCTCCACATTGGCTTCGGCGTTGAGCACGAACCACGACACAGGGCCTTCGTGCTCATCGACCGCGGCCAGCGCACGGCGCCGGAAGTCCTGGGCATTGGCGAAGAACAACGGGGAGTCGTAGCGGTAGACGACCAGCCCGGGAATGGTCCGGGCGTCCGGATAGTCGTCGACGTCGTGCATCCCCGCCAGTCCCGGGACGATGCCCAGGATCGCGTCGTGCGGGCGAGCCACCCGGGCCAGCATCTCCGCGACCGACAGAGCCACCGCCAGCAGCACGCCGTACAGGATGTCGAAGACCAGCACCCCCGCGAACGCGGCCAGAGCCAGCAGCAGCTCACTGCGGCGAAAGGCCGCCAGCCGGCGGAAGGCGGCCACATCGATCAGCCGTATCGCGGCATAGATGACGATGGCGCCGAGCGCCGCGGTGGGAAAATCGGCCAGCAGCGGCCCAGCGAACAGGACGACCACAACCACGGCTGCCAGGGCGACGAGTGAGTACATCTGAGTACGGCCACCGGCCGCGTCGGCCAGGGCGGTACGGCTGCCGCTGCTGCTCACCGGAAACCCGTGCAGAACGCCCGCGCCAAGGTTGGCCACGCCGAGGGCGAGCAGCTCCTGGTTGGCGTCGATCTGCTGGTTGTGCTTGGCGGCGAAGGACCGTGCCGTGAGCACGTTGTCGCTGTAGCCGACCAACAGCACGCCGAGCGCGGGCAGCAGCAGATTCTGCAGGTCGGCGAGCGCTGGAAGGGCGGGCGCGGGCAGGCCCGCGGGGATCTCCCCCACCACCTTGATGCCGTACCGCTCCAGCCCGAACAGCGTGACGCAGGCGGTGGCCAGGAGGACGGCGAGCAGCGGAGCTGGAATCCACGGCAGGCGCCATTGGGTGAGGAACAGCAAGGCCAGCACTCCGGCCGCGAGCAGCAGGGTCCCCGGATGGATCTCCGGCAGACCTCGTGAGAACGACAGCAGTTCGGCGATGGCGCCGTCACCCGACACCGGCACCCCGGTGATCTTGCCGAGCTGGCCGACAATCATGATCACTGCCACCCCCGCGAGATAGCCGACCAAAATCGGCCGGGACAGCAGGTCGGCGACGAAGCCGAGCCGGAGCAACCGGCAGGCCAGGCAGAGCAGACCGACAGCGACGGCGAGCCCGGCCGCCAGGGTCGCGTACCGGTCCGGATCACCCGACGCCAGCGGTCCGATCGCGACGGCGGTCATGAGTGCGGTCGTGGACTCGGGCCCTACGGACAGCTGGCGCGAGGAGCCAAGCAACGCGTACAGCGCGAGTGGTGCCAAGATGGCCCAGATCCCTGCCACGGGCGGCAGCCCTGCCACGGTGGCGTAGGCCATGACCTGCGGCACCAGGTAGGCCGCCACGGTGAGCCCGGCCAGCACGTCGCCACGCAGCCATTCGCGCCGGTACGGAAGGAACGTGACCATGCCCGTCAGTGTCGCACCGCCGCAACAGTGCCAGCGCCGGGGAGGGCGCCATCCCTACCAGTAGCCGAGGATCTTGAACCAGACGGCGCCGGCGCCCATCCAGACGGCGATGTTGACCCCGGCGACGACCAGGCCGTTGCGCCACCACTCGGTCAGCGTCACGTAGCCGCCGCCGAACAGAACCGGCGCGGGACCGGAGGCGTAGTGGGTGAGTCCGCCGTAAAGGGAGCTGATGAAGCCCAGCACCAGCGCGGCCATCATCGGCGGGGCGCCGGTTGCGATCGCGGCGGCCAGGAACGCGCCGTACATCGCGGCCACATGCGCGGTGTTGCTGGCGAAGGCGTAGTGGGAGGCGAAGTACACCAGCGTGAGCAGGACGAACGCGACCTGCCACGACAGGCCTCCCGCAGCCCCGGTGATGGAGGTGCTGAACCAGCCGACGACGCCGAGTTTCTGCAACTGCCCGGCCATCATCACCAGGACCGCGAACCAGGTCAGAGTGGTCCACGCCGATTTGTCGCCGGCGAGATCGTTCCAGGTCAGCACCCTGGTGATGAGCAGCACCGCGACGCCGGCGAACGCGCTGGCGGTGGCCGACAGGGCCCAGAGCTGACTGCCGAGCGACCACAGCGTCAGCAGCATCACGAACACGCCCGCCATGATCCACTCTGGACGGGACATCGGGCCGAGTTCGGCCAGCTGGGCACGCGCCTGCCGGGGCGCCTCAGGGGTATCGCGCAGCTCGGGGGGAAACACCTTGTACAGCACCGCCGGGATCACGGCGAGCGCGATGAGACCAGGTACGAGTGCGGCGACCGTCCACGTCAGCCAGCTGATCTCGACGCCCTGCTCACCGGCGAACTTCTGCACCAGAGAGTTGGCGGCCATCGCGGTGGCGAACATGGCGCTGGTGATCACGTTGACGCCCATCGCGGTCGCCGTGAGGTAGGCGCCGAGCCGGCGGCGGGTCTCACCGTCCGGCCGTGAGCCGGCCTGTTCGCTCAGCGAGGTGATGATCGGATACAGCACGCCGCCGGAGCGGGCGGTATTGCTGGGCGTGGCAGGCGCCAGGACCAGATCCGTCAGCGCCAAGCCGTAGCCGAGTCCGAGGCTACGCCTTCCCAGCATGGCCACGAACCACAGCGCCACCCGCCGTCCGAGTCCTGTCTTGGTGACGGCGATGGAGATGAAGAAGGCGGCCACGATCAGCCAGATGGTCGGCTCGGCGAACCCGCTCAACGCGACCGCCGGCTCCAGGACACCGGCGACCATCGTAAAGGCCAGCCCGGTCAGCGCGACCGCGGCCAGCGGCATCGGCTGCGCTATCAGTCCGAGCACGGTGGCGACGAAGATGGCCAGCACGGCCCAGCCGCCCGGTTTGACGGCTTCAGGCTGCGGCAGCAGGTAAATGGTCAGTCCGGCGGCGACGGGTACGGCCCAGCGCAGAGCCGTCCACCACCATCCGCCTCGTTCGGCCGATACTGGGCTCGGGGGGTTCTTCGGCTGGGGCCGTAGCATGATGTTTCTCCCATCACAGCCGATCAGGGGTTTCGGGCTGCGTGGCCAGTGTGGGCCCCCAGACCTTTGGGGCGCTTGATGCGAAAGTCACCAACAGCAAGGTCTTTGGACCCATGCATCCCGCTCAAGATCGGTCCCAGATCAGCGGCAGCTCGAGCCGGTCGTCCCGTTCCCAGACGAGGTTCTCACGGACGTCCACGATGCCGCCGAGTCCCTTCGTCATGTGCACGGCAGCCTCCGCCTCGGTGCGGGTGGAGGTAAAGCCGGACAGCGTCACGATGCCGTTCTGAACCTGCACGACGATCCCGGTCCGGTCGTTCCATCTGGCCTGCTCGGGGATGGCCTCCTCGACCCAGCTCTTGAGCTCGGCGTCGTCGCGCACGTACGCCTTGAGCAGGTCGCGCCTGCTCACGATGCCGATCAGATGCCCGTCGTCGTCCACGACGACCAGGCGCTTGACGCCGTGGATGTCCATGAGCTGGGCAGCCGTCACGGTGGACACGTCCGGCGCGACCGTCACCGCCGGCGCCGACATCAGCTCGGCCACCGTGGCGGCGTCGGCCTTCTCCTGACCATCCTCGGCGCGCCCGGCCAGCCTGCGGCGCAACCGGGCACGCAGCCGCGGCCGGTAGCCCTCCCCGTAGTACTCCTCCCGGAACTCCTCCTTCCGCAGCAGATCCCCCTCCGACACCACGCCGACGACCCGCCCGTCTTCTTCCAGCACGGGCACGGCGCTGACCCCGCGCCGCACGAGCAACTCGGCGACGTCCTTGAACGGCGTGTCCGCTTTCACCGAGGCCACGTGCGTGGTCATCACGTCTCTCACACTGATCCACACCATCGGGATCCTCCTTCCTCTGCACAGCACATCGCACCACCGCGCCGAAGCACGCCTATAGGGCCGGAAGTCCTTCCTGCCGGAGCTTTGGTCAGGGTGCTTCTCCGCGCTAGGGCCCCTGGCATTGGGGACGGACGGCCATCCAGAGCGGGACTTTCGGCCCTGATTCCCGAGCCGCCTCATCGGCGACGGTGGACGCAGGACCAAAGGAGAGTGAAGAGCATGCGCGCTGCCGTCGTGACCGGTTTCGACAAGCCCCTCGAGATCCAGGAGCTGCCCGTCCCCGAACCAGAGCCGCACCAGGTGCTCGTCCGGATCGAGGCCAGCGGCCTGTGCCACACCGACATCCACGCCGCTCATGGAGACTGGCCGGTCAAGCCGTCCCCGCCTTTCACGCCGGGGCACGAGGGCGTCGGGATCATCGAGAAGATCGGCTCGGCGGTGACCGGCCGCAAGGTGGGTGAGCGGGTGGCCATCCCATGGCTCGGCTACGCCTGTGGCACCTGCGAATACTGCGTCAGCGGCCGTGAGACCCTGTGCGAGGCCCAGCAGAACACCGGCTACGCCCTCGACGGCGGGCACGCCGAGTATGCCGTGGCCCACGCCGGCTACGTGGTCCCGGTCCCCGACGGGGTGTCCCCCGTCGAGGCCGCGCCGCTGACGTGCGCGGGCGTGACCACGTACAAGGCCGTCAAGGTCTCCGGACTGCGCCCGTCCGAGCGAGCGGCGATCTTCGGCATCGGCGGACTGGGGCACCTCGCCCAACAGTACGCACAGATCTTCGGCGCGCAGACCGTCGCAGTCGACGTCACCGAAGAGAAGCTGCAGCTGGCTCGGGAACTGGGCGCCACGCACACGATCAACGCCGCCACCAGCGACCCGGTTGAGGAGATCAAGGCGCTGGGCGGAGTGGACGTGGCCATCGTGCTGGCCGCCAGCCCCCGCGTGCTGGAGCAGGCCCACGCCTCGCTGCGCCGGGGCGGCCGCCTCGTGCTGGTCTCCCTGCCCAAGGACAACGCCATGAGCCTGCCCATCTTCCAGACCGTGCTCGGCGGCATCACCGTCATCGGCTCCATCGTCGGCACCCGCGCCGACCTCGCCGAGGTCTTCACGCTCCACGCCCAGGGACGTACCAAGGTCATCTACGAAACGCGCAAGCTCGAGGACATCAACCAGTCCTTCGCCGAAGTCCTCGCCGGCACCGTCCCCGCCCGCCTCGTCTTCCAGATGTGACCGCCTCCGGAAGGATCGCACCATGTGCAACTACTGCGGCTGCCGAGAGTTCCCGCTGATCGGCCGGCTCTCCCAGGAACACTGGGACATCGCCGAGTGCGCAGGAGCGCTGCGCCGCGCCATCGGCGAGGCCAGGCACGACGACGCCACGGCCCTGCTCGACGAACTGATCGCCCGGCTCATCCCGCACACCGCCATCGAGCAGAACGGGCTGTTCGCCGAACTGCGCGCCGACGGGTCGCTGGCCGACGAGGTGGAAAGGCTCTGCGCCGAGCACGCCGACATCCACGGCGTGCTCGGCGCGACCGACACGGCCGCGCCCGACTGGCCCGCCGTACTCAAGGCTCTGGACCGGCTGCACCAGCACATCGACCACGAAGAACACGGGCTGTTCCCGGCCGCCGTCATCATGCTGCCGCTCGCCGCCTGGGACCGCATCACGCCCGAGCAGTCCCCGGCCGTGCTTCCTTGAGGGCCGAACGGCCCCGGAAGACAGGTCCAAAGTCCTTCCGGGAAGGTGACCTGTGGCCGTGACGGCGGGTCCGGCTTCGGATCTACCGTTTCGATATGTCCGATGAGCGCCACCTGATCCGCCGCCTTCCTCGCACGCGGCCGGTGGCGCCCATGACGGGCCTGCATCCTGACGGGCGGCGAGTCGTCCTTGTGAAAGCCCATCCCCAGACTCGCCGCCCGTCCGCCCCGCAGGCTCAGATCGCCGGCTTCGCGACCCCCATGACCGGCTTCCACGTCCGACGCGTCTTCGACGAGCACTGTCCCGCGGCCTGATCCGCTCATAGCGGCCCCTGCGGCACTCGTCACCGACGACACGGACGGACATCACCCTCATGCTCGAAGACCTTCGCGCGGCCACGCGCCGCGACCCCGCCCTGCACGGCCATCACAAGCTGGAGGCCATCCTCTACCCGGGCGTCTGGGCGGTCTGGATCCACCGCCTGGCCCACCGGCTGCATCGCCGCCGCATGCCGTTTCTGCCCCGCCTGATCTCGCAGCTCGCCCGTGCCCTCACCGGGATCGAGATTCACCCGGGCGCCCGCATCGGACGGCGGCTGTTCATCGACCACGGCGCGGGCGTCGTCATCGGGGAGACCGCCGTCATCGGCGACGACGTCACCCTCTACCACCACGTCACGCTGGGCGGCCGCGGCCACCGATCCGACGCCAAAGGCACGCCCCGCCACCCGGTCATCTGCGACCGGGTCACCGTCGGCGTAGGCGCCTCGATCCTCGGCCGCGTCCACGTCGGCGACGACGCCTCGATCGGCGCCCACGCCCTGGTGCTCGCCGACGTCCCCGCGGGCGGCCGTGTACCCGCACCTACCTCAACCGTCATCAGGAGAGACCCGATGCCCTCCATCCACCTCAACGTCCTGTCCCTCATCGGCTCAACCCCGCTGGTGAACCTGTCACGCTTCGGCGCGTCCCTGCCTGCCCGCCTGACGGCCAAGCTGGAGTCCGCCAACCCGGGTGGCAGCGTCAAGGATCGCATCGCCCACGCCATGATCGAGGCCGCCGAGGACGCCGGCCTGCTGGGCCCCGGCGCCCGCATCGTCGAGCCCACCAGCGGCAACACCGGCATCGGGCTGGCCATGGTGGCTGCCGCGAAGGGATACCGGCTCACGCTCGCCATGCCGGAAAGCATGAGCCTAGAGCGGCGGGCGTTGCTGGCCGCCTACGGCGCCGAGCTGATTCTCACCCCAGCCGCGCTCGGCATGAAAGGTGCGATCGCGGAGGCGGAGCGGCTGGCCGCCGAGCACGGCTGGTTCATGCCCCAGCAGTTCGCCAACCCCGCCAACCCCGACATCCACCTTCGCACCACCGCACAGGAGATCTGGGCCGACACCGGCGGCGAGATCGACCTGCTGGTCTGCGGCGTCGGCACCGGCGGCACCATCACCGGCGTGGGCCGCTTCCTGCGCGAGAAGAAGCCGCAGGTACGCGTGATCGCCGTTGAGCCCGCCGAGTCCGCGGTGCTGTCGGGCCGGGCCCCGGGACCGCACGGGATCCAGGGCATCGGCGCCGGCTTCATCCCCGAGGTGCTGGACACCGCCGTCTACGACGAGGTGGTGCGCGTGGACGTGGCGCAGGCCCGGGACGCGGCGCGGCGGCTGGCCCGTACCGAGGGCATCCTCGCGGGCATCTCCGCAGGCGCGGCCCTGCACGCCGCCTCCGCCGTCGCCGCCCGCCCGGAAAACGACGGCCGGCTCATCGTGGTCGTTTTGCCCGACACCGGCGAGCGCTACCTCAGCACACCGCTCTTCACGCAGTAGAAACGACAGGAGGAATCCTTTTCATGACCATCCACGCCGGCACAAGCAGCCAAGCCGCCGTACTGGAACGAATCCGCGCCCACCACGACCAGCTCGGCCGTACGATGTCCGACCACGCCGTGACCATCGCCCGCTCGATCGACCGGCTGATGTCCCCGGCGGCCCGGCAGAAGGTGCTGACGGCGTTCTGTGCCGACGAGGTGCTGCCACATGCCGCCGCTGAGGAGCAGACTTTGTACGCCGCCGCGGCAGGCCTCCCCGACACTGAGCTCCTGGTACGGGTGATGCGGGACGAGCACGCCACCCTGCAGAGGCTGGTCGCCGAGCTGGCCGCGGCAACCACCCCAGGCGAGATCGTGAGCGCGTCGTCCGCACTCAACGCCCTGTTCCAGGCACATTTGAAGAAGGAGAACGACGTCCTGCTGCCCGCCCTCGCCGCCCACGACGTCGATCTGGCGGCCCTGCTCGGCGGCGCCCACGAGATTCTCGGCGAGCAGGCGGCCGGCTCCTGCTGCGGATGCGGCGGCGCACAGGACGTGGCGGACACATCCGTGGCCGAACTCGACGTCCGCCGGCTGATCCCGGCCCAGCGTCACGAGCAGATCTTCGCCACGTACGAGGAGCTGTCAACGGGCACAGCGTTCGTACTCATCAATGACCACGATCCCAAGCCGCTCTACTATCAGTTCGCCGCCGAACACCCCGGCGAGTTCACCTGGGACTACCTCCACGCGGGGCCGGAGGTCTGGAAGGTCCGCATCGGCCGCCCCTGACCGGCCGTTTACGCCGCGGTGCCTGCTCCAAGAGAGACCAGGGCGGTGCTGGCGCGACCCGGCTGCCTCGGCCCGGGTCGCCCACCGACGCGGTCCCCTCATGATCGAGATTCTCACTAAGAGGAATGTCATTCGGGCCTCAACGTCATATCTGTCAAGGCACTGACGCCGAACTGAGTTCGTACATCCCTGGGATGAGATGGCCGCGGTCTTGCATCCAGGGATGGATGTCGCGACAGATACCGCTGTCCTAGCTTCCTGTCATGACTCTGAACAGCACGGGGCAGATCACCGTGCAACTGAACGGCCTGCGACTGGAGCATCACCGGCACCGCACGGGCGTGTCACCGAGGATTGGCACCTGGGGATACGGTGAGGGCCCGTTCTCATGAACGCGGGAGCCACCTCTTCCCGTCGGGGATTCAGCCCTATCCGGCCATGGCGGCTGATGGCCGTCTCGGCCACGCTCTGCCTGGCCATCACGGTCGTGGTCGTGGTGGTGCAGGTGCGGACGCCGGTGACGAGCGGTGATGGCTATGTCGCCAAGATCCGGCGGACCGAGTACGGCATACCGCACATCCTCGCCGACGATCACGGGAGTTTGGGTTACGGCTACGGATACGCCTTCGCGCAGGACAATCTCTGTGCCATGGCCGCGCACGTGGTGACGCTGCGGGGTGAGCGTTCCCGGTATTTCGGCGTGGCAGGGGACGACGCCACCGTGGCCGAGGACGTCTACTACCGCGGTGTCCGAGATTCCGGCATCGTTCAGCGACTGATGGCGCGTCGGCCACCGCTGGGCCCAACCGTGGAACTGCTTCAGATGGTGGACGGTTATGTCGCGGGCTACAACCGCTACCTGCGCGAGACGGGAGTGAGCCGGCTGCCGGACCCGTCCTGCAGAGGCAAGGACTGGGTGGTCCCGATCACCTCCCTCGACATCTGGAGCGGCGTGCTGGACATCAACCGGGAGGCCGGAACCGGGACCTTCAAGGAGGCCATCGCCAGGGCGGCGCCGCCCGCGGCCGGAGCCGCTGCGACAAGCAGGGCACCCACGCAGAGCACCTCGCCCCGTCTCGGCAGCAACGGCTGGGCCCTGGGCAGGCAGGCGGCCCGCGGCGGTCATGGCATGCTGTTGGCCAACCCGCACTATCCGTGGACCGGTAGCCGCCGGTTCTACCAGGTGCACCTGACCATCCCCGGCAAACTGGACGTGTCGGGGGCCGGCCTGTACGGCACACCTGTGGTCCAGATCGGCCACACCGCCAGCCTGGCCTGGACCCACACGGTCTCCCATGCCCGGCGTTTCACCCTCTACCAGCTTGCCCTCGTGCCGGGTGAGCCCACGAGCTACCTGGTCGACGGCCGTCGGGAGCCGATGAAACAGCAGGAGGTCACCGTCACCGTCCGCGGCGCCGGGGGAAAACCGTCGGCTGTCACCCGCACCCTCTACACCTCGCGTTACGGCCCGGTCCTGGCCACAGGCTGGACGGCCAAGACCGCCTTCGCCCTCGCCGACGCCAACGCCGAGAACCTGCGCTCCATGAACCAATGGCTCGCGATGGGCGCCGCGCAAGACCTCACCCAGCTCCGGACCGCGCAGAACACCTACCAGGGGCTGCCCTTCACCTACACGATCACCACCGACATCGGCGGCACGGCCTACTTCGCCGACGCCTCGGTCGTTCCCCACGTCACCGACGCTTTGGCCGCACGCTGTGTCAGCACGCCGGAAGGCAAGGCGAGACATCCGGGAACGTTCATCCTGGACGGCTCGACCTCGGCCTGCGGCTGGGGCACGGACTCCGACGCGATCGAGCCCGGAATCTTCGGCCCGGCCGGCTACCCGAAGCTGACTCGCTCCGACTATGTGGCCAACGCCAACAACAGCCCCTGGTTGACGAACCCAGCGGCTCCGCTCATCGGCTACCCGCGCATCTTCGGGCCCAGCGGCACCGACCCCGGGCTACGCGCGCGGCTCGGCCTAAACATGATCAAACAGCGGCTGACAGGCGACGATGAATTCGGCCCATCCAAGTTCACTCTGGACACCCTGCAAGCCACCATGCTGGGCGACCGCAACCACAGCGCCGAACTCGCCCGCGCCGACCTGGCGGCGCTCTGCCGTACCCACCCCATCCTGACCACGACCAACGGCAAGCGGACCAACGTACGCGCCGCCTGCGACACGCTGTCGGCCTGGGACGGCCGCAGCACGCTGGACAGCCGCGGCGCCGTCCTGTGGCGAGACTTCCTCAAGCGACTACACCGGCAGCAGGCGCCAGGCAAGAACAAGGCCACGGAGGCTAACCAGGAGGACACCACCCAAGGACGGCTGGTGGCGCGTGCCGTTCGATCCCGAGCACCCACTCACCACCCCGCGAGGACTCAACCGCGAGGACCCGAGAGTACGGCGTGCCCTGGCCGACACCGTCCAGGCCTTTCAAGCCAACCGCATCTCGCCGGACGTCACCCTGGCCGAGGTCCAGCGCTACGCCCAGGTCCCGCTGCACGGTTGTACCGACCTGAAAGGCTGCTTCGACCTCGTCGAGTCGTCCGGCTCTCCGGATGGCGAGGGCGCCTCCTACGAGCCCGACAACGGCTCCAGCTTCATCATGGCCGTCGAGCTGACCCCGAACGGCCCGCGCACCCGCACCATCCTCACCTACTCCCAATCCGCCAACCCCGCCTCGCCTCACCACACCGACCAGACCCGCCTGTACTCCCGAAAGCAATGGGTCACCGAACGCTTCACCGAAACCGAGATCACCGCCGACCCGCATCTGAAGACCACCACTCTGCGGGCCTGACACCCGTCGGCTGCACACCACCCGGCCGGCCCCCGCCGCTCATCATCGGGCTGGTCGGCCGTCGGCCAGGCGCCTAAACCGAATCGCCCGGCGACACGAGCCCCGTCTCGTAGGCGAGCACGACGGCCTGTGCCCGGTCGCGGAGGCCGAGTTTGGCGAAGATGCGGGCGACGTGGGTCTTCACGGTGGCATCACTGAGGGTCAGTGCGGCGGCCAGCTCGGTGTTGGACAGTCCCTGGCCGAGCAGCGTCAGCACTTCCAGCTCCCTGGGCGTCAGGGCGGCCAGGTCGCGATGGGCGGCGGGCGCCTGGGTGGGACGGCGGTCGCCGGAGGCGAAGCGCTCGACGAGCCGCCGCGTGATCGAGGGCGCCAGGAGGGCGTCGCCGGTGCCGACCAGGCGTACGGCGGCGGCCAGGTGCTCGGGGGTGACGTCCTTGAGCAGGAAGCCGCTGGCGCCGAGGGCCAGCGCGGCGTAGACATACCGGTCGAGGTCGAACGTGGTCAGCATGATCACCCGGCAGTCGGGGAGCTCCTCCAGGACGTGCCGGGCGGCCTGCAGACCGTCCATGGTGGGCATGCGGATATCCATCAGCACCACGTCGGGACGGAGCTCGCGCGCCGCCGCGACCGCCTGCACCCCGTCGGCGGCCTCGCCGACCACGTCGATGCCGCGCGTGGTCAAGATCAAGCGAAAACCGCTACGCACCAGGGCCTGGTCATCGGCGATCAGCACCCGAGGCGACGGCTCGGCGATGGCTGTCACGGCCGCTCCAACGGGATGCGTGCCCGGACCCGGTAGCCACCGCCGAGCCGCCTGCGGGCGTCCAGCTCACCGCCGTAAACGGTGACCCGCTCGCGCAAGCCCACCAGCCCCCGCCGCGCCCCGTCCCTGCGATCGGCCTCCTGCGCCGGCTCGGCGCCGTCCTTGCGGTCGCGCTTCCCCGGCGCGGCGGTGCCGCCGGTCAGCACGCTCGGCCCGGTGTTCAGCACCTCCACCCGCAGATAATGATCGGCATAACGCACCGTGACCTCGGCTTTCACCCCGTCCCCATGTTTCAGCGCGTTGGTCAGCGCCTCCTGGATGATCCGGTACGCGGTCACGTCGATCCCGGCGGGCAGCGGCCGCGGCTCACCGGAGATCCGCACGTCCACGGGCAACCCGGCGAACGCGATCCGGTCGATCAACGGGCTGAGCCTGCTCAGGCTCGGCTGCGGCGAAAGGTCGCCGCCGTTCGGCATGTCGTCGCCGCCCTGCGAAGGGGCCAGCAGGCCCAGCAGGTGACGCAGCTCGGTCATCGCGTCGCGGCCCGCGCCCTCGACGGCTTTGAGCGCCGTCTCGGCCTCGACGGGCATCGTGGACAACACCTCGCGGGCGGCCGAGGCCTGGACCACCATGAGGCTCACGTTGTGGCTGACGATGTCGTGCAGTTCGCGGGCGATACGCGAACGCTCGGCCTCGACGGCGGCGCGTGCGGCGCTCTCCCGCTCTCGCTCGAGCAGCCAGCCGCGCTCTTCCAGCGCCTCACGACGCCGCCGCCGCTCACGCACGAGGGCCATGCCCAGCCACCCGGCGACGGCGCACATCACCACGAGGGCGGTGAGCAGCCAGACAACCCCCGATTCCCCCACGGCACCACTGTCCCAGAAGGGCGTCACATTCCGCATCAGGCCGCGGATGCACTGCCGTACATCTCCGGTATGACATCGCGGCGAAGGTGGCCCTGTGGATGGATGCCGGGGCATGCGCCGCAGCTCTACCGTTATGCCCGTGACGAGTGAGAACAGTGCGGGACACGTCGTCGTCCGGCTGGAGGGCGTGCGCAAGCAGTATGGTGAGACAGCGGCGCTGGACGGCGTGTCCCTGGGCATCCGCGCGGGAGAGGCCGTCGCCGTGATGGGGCCCTCGGGATGCGGCAAGTCCACTCTGCTCAACATGATCGCCGGCCTCGACCGTCCCACCGAGGGCACGGTCGAAATCGACGGCCAGGACCTGGGCAGCCTGAACGAGACCGGGCTGGCGCTGTTCCGGCGCCGGCACATCGGCATGATCTTCCAGTTCTTCAACCTCATCGACGACCTGCCCGCGCTCGACAACGTCGCGCTGTCCGCGCAGCTCATCGGCATCCCTGCCCGCCAGGCGCGTAGGCGCGCGCTGGAACTGCTCGACGAGCTCGGCATAGCAGGCCGCAAGGACGCCTATCCCGCGACGCTGAGCGGCGGAGAGCGGCAGCGGGTCGCCGTGGCCCGCGCCCTGATGAACCGCCCGGCGCTGCTGCTGGCCGACGAGCCGACCGGCGCGCTGGACAGCCGCTCGGGCGAGCAGGTGATGGACCTGCTCATCGACCTCAACCAGATCGGCCAGACGCTGCTGATCGTCACCCACGACCAGCACCTGGCCGCCCGCTGTGCCAGCCACCTGATCGAGCTCGCCGACGGCCGGGTGGCCCGTGAGAGCGCCCTGGAGCGGGTCGAATGAGCACCGGAACCAGTGCGGTGTGGCGGGCCTCGCGCGCGGCGGTGCGGCGTCGCCGGATCCAGACCATCGTCATCGGCCTGGTCGTGCTGGCCAGCACCACGACGATCATGCTCGCGATGGGGTTGCTCGACGCCGCCACCGCTCCGTTCGACCGGGCTTTCGCCGAGCAGAACGGCGCCCACGCGGTAGTCGAATTCGACGCCGCGAAGACCTCCAAGGCGCAGATGGCGCAGACCGCGCAACGGCCGGGCGTCGAGGCCGCGGCCGGGCCGTTCGACCAGGTCGTCATCGACTTCCCCAGAACCACGGACATTCCCGAGGCCGAAGGCCCACTCAAAGTGGTGGGCCGAGCCGATCCCAGCGGCCCGGTAGATCGTCTGCGCCTCCTGCACGGCCGTTGGGCCACTGCCCCGGGCGAGGTCGTGATCAACCTGCGTTCCGCCGCCGCCCCGCCCCGCCCCGGCACGCTGGGGTCACAGCTGCGGGCGCCGGGAGTACCGCCGCTGACGGTCGTCGGGCTGGCCTCCAGCATGAGCCAGTCAGCCGACGCCTGGGTCGCGCCCGCGCAGATGGCGGCGCTACGCCCGGCCGCCGTCCAGATGCTCTACCGGTTCACCGACCCTTCGACGGAGGAGGTCATCCGCGCCGGCCTGGAGGCGGTCACGGGCGGGCTGCCCGCGGGTTCGCTGACCGTCGCGCAGTCCCACCTCGCGCTCAGGCAGGCCTTCTCCAGCATGGCCGACGCCTACCTGCCGTTGATGGCGCTCTTCGGCGTGCTCGGACTGCTGGTCGCCGTCCTCATCGTCGCGAACGTGGTCAGCGGCGCCGTCGTGTCCGGGTACCGGCACATCGGCGTGCTCAAGGCCGTGGGCTTCACGCCGAACCAGGTGGTCGCGGTCTACCTCACGATGGTATCCGTGCCCGCGGAGGCCGGCTGCGTGCTGGGCACGCTGTTCGGCAATCTGCTGGCCGAGCCGGTGCTGCGGGCCGCTTTCCAGGGCATCGAGAGCGGCAGCGCAGACATCGGGATCAGCCCATGGGTCTCGATCATTTGCCTGCTGGGCATGCCGCTCCTTGTCCTGCTGGCCGCGCTGGTCCCAGCGCTGCGCGCGCACCGACTGTCGGCCGCGCAGGCGATCAGCGCAGGCAGCGCGCCGCGCCCGGGACGCGGGCTGCGCGTGCAGCGCCTGCTCGGCGGCACCCGGCTGCCACGCGCCGTCAGCCTGGGCCTGGGCCAGCCCTTCGCCCGCCCCGGCCGGACCGCGATGACCATGGCGGCAATCGTCCTCGGCGTCATCACCGTCACCCTCACCACCGGGCTGACCAGCACGATGCTCGCCTTCGGCGCCGCCAACCAGGGAACGCCCACAGAGGTCGGCGTGCGGGCGGGCCAACCGGCGTTCGGGCAGCGCGCCCCCGCGCTGAACGACCGGCAGATCGAGGCGCTGCTGCGCTCCTTGCCCGGCGCCAGACAGGTGACGGCCATGGTGTTCGTGGACGTGCACCTGGCCGGGTTCACCCAGCGCAGCGCCGTCAACTTCCAGCGCGGCGACACCTTGACCCTGGCCTCCCAGATCGTCCAGGGCCGCTGGCCGGCCGGACCGGGCGAGATCGCCGCGCCGCCGTCGTTCCTGCGTCAGCGCGGCCTGGCGGTCGGCGACCAGGTCACCCTGCAGCTGAACGGCCGGCAGGCCCGTACCACCATCGTCGGCCAGCTCATGAACGGCGACGCCCGCTTCCTATGGTCGACCTGGCCGACGCTGACCGCGCTGGACCCCGGCACTGCCGCCGACCACTACGAGGTCCAACTCGCCGACGGCTCTGACGCCCACAGCTACGCCAACTCTGTCAAAGCCGCCGACCCCGGCCTGTACCCGGCCGTCTCGAGCCCAGGGGACCTCGCCACGACGACCGTCGTCGGGTTCGCCTCAGTGTTCACTACACTGCTGATCATCGTGGCGGCGCTCGGCGTCTTCAACACCGTCCTGCTCAACGCCCGCGAACGCCGCCGCGACCTTGGCATGCTCAAGTCGATCGGGATGACCCCACGCCAGGTGACGATCATGATGGTGACATCGATGGCGGCCCTGGGCGCGGTCGGCAGCCTGATCGGGATCCCCGCCGGCATGCTCACACACCGCCTGATCGTCGACACCGTCGGGATCATCGTGTTCCCCGAGTGGATGAAGGACGTCTGGCACGCGCCGCAACTCGCCGCGCTGGCGCTGGCGGGGGTGACGATCGCCGTCCTTGGCGCGCTGGTGCCCGCGCGGTCGGCGGCCCGCATGACGATCGCCCCTATCCTGCACAACGAATGACGCCGTCACACATGTGACCTCCCTGTGGGCCCCACCCGCCGGGTAGGACGCCGCATTGCTGCGACGGTCCTACCCGGCGAGCGGAGGGCCTTGTGGGAACGGTCAAGCTGCCGCAGGAGCCTTCCTGTCGCTGTTGGCTGCAACGAGTCGTTGTGCAGCCCGGCGGGCATGCAGGAGATTGACCCGCACGTTGTAGCCGCGCCGGCGGCTACCGCGCGACCGCCAAAGGACTCCTTGCGTGGACCACTCAGGTTGCGGGCAGTGCGGTGGCCAACAGGACGACACCGAGGGATCCCACCAGCGAGGTCACCGCCATGGCCCGCGCCAGCCTCGGGCGACCCCTACCGGTGGCCCAGCCGTGCACTCCGGCCGCGGCCATGACGGCGCAGAAGAGCACCAGCTTGGCGGCCAGGATCCGGCCGTACCCGGGCTCGGCGAGCGAGGCCCACGTGACGCCCTTGTGCCAGGCGATGGCCACACCGGTGGCCAGCTGCACCGGCAGGAACACCGCGACGGTGAGCAAGCCGAATCGTCGGCCGACAGCCGACAAGACATGGCCGCGTCGCTGCTCGTCCAGCAGCCGCCGGGCCAGGGGCAGCACCACCAGCGACACCGTCAGCTGCCCGCCGACCCACAGCGCCGCCCCGAGCACGTGCAGGAACCGCACCACCGACCACCACGTCATGGCGCGCTCACCTTGAACAAACCGTGCGCGCCTGCCTCGGCCTTGCGCATCGTGTGGTCCACCACCGGATACGTGCCCGCCTCCGGGAAGACCAACTCGGCGAACCCGCCCTGCGCGGGAGCCAGGTCGAGCACCTGCGCCCCGCCCGGGTCGTCAGCTCGTAGGAGGTACGCGCCTTCCTTGTAGACCGTGTCGAACGGCGCCCCTACCACATGCAGCGCCGTGCCCGAGCTGGGGCCGGCGGCCACGGCCCAGATGCGCACGCGTTCTCCGGCCTTGGCCTCCAGCGGGGCGTGGTCGTAGCCAGCGGCGGTGCCGTTGAACATCCACCCGTCCGGTTCGCCCTGCCGGATCTTGGCAACCTGGGCGTCGGTGCCGGGCTCGCCGAGATGCAGCTCGCCCTGGACGAGGAGGTACTCGCGGTCCACCTTCGGCAGGCCGGGCGGGTCGATGATGACCGCGCCGTACATGCCGCCTGCGATGTGCTGGGTCATCGGCATGGTCGAGCAATGGTACAGCCACGCCCCGGCGAACTCCGCCTTGAACCGGTACGTCAGCCGCTCCCCCTGCTGGATCGTGCGCATCGGGCCGTCCGGCGCGGTCGCCCCGGCGTGGAAGTCGATGCCGTGGCCCATCGTGCCTGCGTTGACGAACGTGACGACGAACACGTCGCCGACCTTGCCGCGCAGCACCGGCCCGGGCGTGGTCCCGTTGAACGTCCACACGCGCTGCCGCACCCCGGGTGCGACCTCCTGGACGAGGGTGTCGTCGGCGCGGATCTCGACGTGGTGCTCCGTGCCGCCGGGTGCGGGCTTCAACGTCGCGTCGTACGGCTTCCAGCCCGGTGACATGGGCGCGGCCAGATCCACGCGGGTGGGTTCACCCGCTTGCGGGGCGGCGTTCGTGCCGTGGCCGGTGTGGCCGGTGCTCGCCTGGGGCTGGGACGCCGCCGTTGCCGTGCCGGTCGGGATGATGCGCATGGTCATGCCCGCCGCGCGGTGCCCGGCCACGGTGCACCAGCCGTCCACCAGCTCGCCGAGCGGCTGCAGCTTCAGCGTGACGTTCTGGCCGGGGGCCAGCATCGGGGTGCGTTCGCCGGTCGCCAGGCGCAGGTCGTGCCGCTGGGCGTCGGCGTTGGTGACGCGCAGAGTCAGCACGGTTCCCGCGGGTGCCTCGATCACCGCAGGGCGGATGCTCATTCCGGACAGCGTGACGTCGATCGTCTGGGAACCGGTCGCGGCCACCGTGGACGGGCCTGATCCGCCGGTCGTGGCGACGACGACAGCGGCGGCGGTCAGCAGGCAGCCGACGGCCACCCCGGCGATGGCCGGCAGCGCTCGCCGCCACATCCTGCCGTCCGTCGCCGCGTCCGCGGTGGCGGTCGCCGACTGAGCGGTGGTCAGGCGGGCTCGGGTCAGAGCGGTCACGGTCAAGGCGACAAAGGCCAGGGCCGAGCCCAGCACCAGCGCCCAGCCCAGCAACGTCACCGGTTGCGGCACCGGCAGGGCCAGCAGCGGCACCCCCAGGTTGAGCGCCGCCAGCCGCGCTGGCCAGCCGCGCTCCAGCAGCGCCGCGTTCTCCTTGAATCGGGCCGGGCCACCGCCCAGCACCGCAGGCAGCAGATGCAGCAACGAGCCCAGCAGCACCTGGGCGACGAACCCGACGAGCACCAGCGGCAGCAGCGGCTCCAGCGCCGCAGCGACCCCGGCTGCCGGGCGGGTGGCGATGACCACCAGGTTCGCGGCCAATGTCACCTCGAACCAGACGATGGCCGCCCCCAGCATCCATGAGGCCCCGGTGTGCGGGCGTCTGCGACGCAGCGCGTCGGCCAGCGGCGCGAGCACCGCCAGCCCTCCTGCCGCGTACGCGACCAGCCCCGCCAGAGTCACCCACCGCCAGCCCGCCAGCAGCCCGGCGACAGTCACCGCCAGCCCGGGTGCGGCCAGCCGCAACCCCACCCGCGACGCCCGCCGAGTCATGTCTGACATGCGCGTGCGCAGGACCGTCGGCCACAGCGTGAACAGCGTGCCGAGCACGGTCAGGCCGACCCAGCCGAACAGGTTCACCACGGCGTGCGCGGCATGCAAACGCTCGTGCACCGCCCCCTGCCCGATGTGCGCGGCCAGCAGCCCGCCCAGGAGGCCGCCGACGGCGAGCGCTCCGGCCGCGGCCACGTACCAGCCGATGACATGCCCGAACCGGCCGGGCAGCGCCTGCCGCACCAGCCGGACCAGGACGGCGGCGTGCCATAGCACCATCCCCACCGCCAGCGCCGCGCCGACGGCGGCCACCTGCCACGGTCCCGCCGAAACCCCGGCCAGCACCGCCACCGTCGCCGCGTTGAGCAGGCCCAGCCTGGCCAAGCTGCCGCGCTGCGGCGGGGTGCGCACACGTAGCAGTGCCACGGTGAAGTGCTCACTCCAGATCAGGATGGCGGTGCTGACCGCGCCCAGCAGAAACACGTGGATCAGCAGCCAGCGCGGCGCCGGCAGAACGTCACCCGCCAGCGCCACCACGACGGTCAGGGCGAGCCAGCCGACCACGATTGCGTTCGCCCGCAGGTGCCACGAAGCGCGGGGACGCTGCGGCGGCGCCGGCGGTGCGCCGAGCGGCGGCTTGCCCTTTTCTATGCGGATATCGACCGGACCCACTCCGGACACCTCCCTATCGTGACCGGAGCGCGTCAACGCGATCGCGCATCCGGCGAACATCAGCAGAGCAAGCGCCGCCAGCACCCCGCCCAGCGTGCGCACCGCCTCGGCGGCGGCCAGGTCCCCGGCCACCCGCACCGCCACCGCGGCGTGCAGCGCCGCCAGGGGCATATACAGGACGGGCCGGTACGGTAGCCGCACCCGCAGCAGCGCGGGCAAGATCACCGGGGCGTGCCCGAAGACCATGGACATGACGAAGCCGAGGAAGAGCGCATGTAGCGCGGCGTCATACAGGTACCGGCCCGACGCCAGGCCGGTGGCCGCCCACAGCCCCCCGGCCGCCGCCAGCCAGCCGTACCCGGCCAGCAGGCAGACCGCCGCGTACCGGGAGAGCCCAGAACCCCGGACGGTCCGCCGCGCCACGTCGTAAAAGCCGAGCCACCCGGCGACCATGACCATCCCTACCCCGGCCATGCGCGCGCCCGCGACCGGGGCGAGGAGCGACACCACGGCACCCGCGCCCACCAGTGCGGCGGCGGCCGGCAGGCCGGCCCAGGCGATGGGCCGCAGAAACACGACATGCGCCAGCTCCAGCCGCTCCGCAGCGATCGTCAGCACCAAGAAGACGGCGAACCAGACCACCAGCTCCGGCACCGGCCGCCCAGACAGCCACAACACCCCGGCCACCGGCCACGCCAGCGCCCCGCCGAGCTGCAGGAACGTCTCAGGGGACCGACGGCGGCCGAGCAGCGCCAGGTAGATGGCCACCAGCCAGCCGCCACCGGCGGTCAGCGCTACGCGGCCGGCCTGCTCGGCACCGACGGCAAGCGCCACCGCACCCGCCGCGGCGAACGCCGGCGCCGTGTAACCCCAGGGGCGACGCAGCGCAACCGCGCGTTCGAGCGCGATCAATGTGCCGAGGAAACCCAGCGCCATCAGCGGCCCGTGCTGCTCGATGAACGACCCCGGTGCCGGAATCTCGTCGACCAGCAGCGCGAGTCCGCCGACGATCCCGGCGACCAGCGCGACCGCCGCCCCACCCATCAGAGGCAACCGCCCCCAAGCCACTCGCCGCGCAGACCGGCGCCGGTCGGCCCGTCCCGGCTGACCGGGGCGTCCCGGTTGCGCTGCACGTGGCGGCGCGCTGGGAGTCTGCGGTGTCACCACGGTCTGTCACGCCCTCTGTTACGCAGGTGGTCATTTGGCAGCAGTCAGCGGTCCGGCCGCACCGGGGCGTGCCCGGGTGCGGCCGGACCACTGGCAAGCGAGCAGGTCAGCGGGCGCCGGCGTGCTCGGCCGTGCGACGGACAGCCACTGAGCGGATTACGGTCACCGTCAGGGCCAGGGTGAGCGCGGCGGTGATGGCCAGCAGGGCCAGGCCGAGGCCGTAGGAGCCGAGCTGTCCGTAGAGGAAGCCCATCACCAGCGGGGGCACGAAGCCGCCGAGTCCGCCGGCGGCGCCGACCAGGCCGGTGACCGTGCCGACCTTGTCAGCCGGTGCGACTTGGGCGACGAGGGCGAAGGTGGCGCCGCTGCCGGCGCCGAGCGCAGCGGCCATGGTCAGGAAGGCGATGGTGCCGATCGGCATGAGGCCAGGCGTGAGCGCCTGGACGGCGGCCATGACGGCGATGGTGATGAACACGCCGGTCAGCACGGGGACGGGGCCGATTCGGTCGGACAGCCAGCCGCCGAGGGGCCGGGCCAGGACAGCCAGCACGACGAATCCGGCCATGCGGTTGGCGGCATCGGCGAGCTCCAGGCCGTAGCCGGTCTGCAGGTAGGCGGGCAGGTAGACGGAGAAGGCGACGTAGCCGCCGAACGCGACCGCGTACAACACGCACGCCTGCCACGTGATCGACAACTTCACCGTGGCGGCCATGCGCGCCGCCAGGGGCTGGGTCGCGACGGTGCGGCCGGGCGCGTCCCGCAGCACCAGCCACGCGACAACCGCATACACGGCCAGGACGAGGGCGGTGATGACGAACGGGGTGGCCGCGCCGCCGGTCCGCACCAGGGGGACGGTGGTCAGCGCGCTGATAGCGGTGCCGCCCATCCCGGCCCCGAAGACGCCGACCGCCAGGCCGCGCCGGTGCGGCGGGAACCAGGCGTTGACGAAGGGCACGCCGACGGCGAACGCGGTGCCGCCGATGCCGAGGAAGAAGCCGCCCGCCAGCAGCGCGGGCAGTGAGGTCTGCCCGAACAGTCCGATGAACAGCACGGGCACGATGGTGGCGGCAGAGATGAGCGGGAACATCACCCGCCCACCGAAACGGTCGGTCAGAGCGCCGACCGGGATGCGGCCCAGCGAGCCGACGATCACCGGCACGGCCACCAGCAACGCCTGCTGCCCAGCCGACAGGCCGAGCAACTCCTTGAAACGCGGCCCCAGCGGGCTGAGCAGCGCCCAGGCCCAGAAGTTCACCGCGAAGCCCAAGGTCGCCAAGCCCAGCATCAATGCGGGCTTGCGGCCGGTCGCGGCGGTCGGTGGGTTCGTCATGTCATCCTCACGTGATCGTGCATTCATGGGTGGCCGCGGCTGCGTGCCGCGCAGATGTCCTGGTCTCATCTCAGCTCAGAGGCCCTGGGGCGGGGTATGGACCAAGGTCCCGACGTTGGGGGACTTAGGGCGTGCGGAGGTGCCGGGCCAGGTCGCTCTGGTAGGGGAAGCTGCCCGGCTCGTAACCGCACCAGGGCTCCTCGGCGAGCACATCCCCGGTGCAGGCGTACGCGCGCGACCGCGAGCCACCGCAGATGCTCCGGAACTCGCACGCCCCGCACCGCCCGCCCAGCCGGTCGGGGTCACGCAGCGCCGCGAACAAGGGCGCGGACCGGTAGATCTCGGTCAGCGGCCGATCGCGTACGTTGCCCCCGCCCAGCGGCAGGAACCCCGACGGGTGCACGGTGCCGGTGTGGGAGACGAACACGAAGCCCCGCCCAGCGTTCACGTCGACCGGCGGGCGGCGTACCCGGCTCTTCCCGACCAACCCGGCATGCCGTGCCCGCCGGCGCAGGTTCTGGTAGAGCGGCCCCAGGGTCTCGGTGTGGTCGGCGCCATGTTCGTCCAGAATGAGCCGTTGCACGGCCACACGGCGGAAATGGTGTGCCTCGGTGGTCTTGATCGGGATTGTGGTGCCGAGGTCGTACAGGAAGTGCAGCACGTCCTCGGCCTCCTCGGGGCTCAGCGCGGACAGGGCCCGGCCCCGGCCGGTGGGCACCAGGAAGAAGACGCTCCACAGCAGCGCGCCCTGGTCGCGTACCAGGCGGGCGATGTCTGGCAAGCGCGTGAGGTTGCGGCGCGTGACCGTCGTGTTGATCTGTACCTTGAGTCCGGCCTCACCGGCGGCCTGCCAGGCCGCCATGGTCCGTGCGAATACGCCGTCGTAGCCGCGGAAGGCGTCGTGCCCGGCGGCTGTGGCCCCGTCGAGGCTGAGCGAGATCGCCGCGGTGCCTGCATCGCGCAGCCGGGCGAGGTTGCCGGGGGTGAGCGCCGGGGTGGCCGACGGCGACACGGCCGGGGACAGCCCGAGCTCGCGAGCCCGCCGTACCAGCTCGAACAGATCGGGCCGCTGGAACGGGTCGCCGCCCGTGATCACGAACAGCGGCGCGGGCCGGCCGAAGTCCGCAACCTGCCGCATCAGCTCCCCGGCCTCGTCGGTGGTCAGCTCCTCGGGATGCCGGTCGGGCACGGCCTCGGCCCGGCAGTGCAAACACGCCAGTGGACAGGCCCGGGTTGCCTCCCAGATCACGATGAAGGGACGGTCCGCGACATCCCGCCGGACCCGCCGCAACGGTGATCTCTCAGGCGGCCGCTTGCTGGAGCGCCGATCTTCTGGGGCGGCACTGCCCGGTCGGCCGCTTTCCCGCGTTGGCTGGACGGTCTCCGGTCGCTCGGTCATACCCGGGCTCCCAGCAGGATGTTGGCCACCACGTCGGCGGCCGAGTGGTCGTCGGGCAGGCTGTCGAGGAAGCTGGCGTCCTGGCCGAGCGTGAGCAGTGGCGGCTCGTCGTAGCCGTCGGCGCGATGCTGCCCGAGCCCGATCGCAGCGAGCAGGCCGTTGCACAGGCAGCGGCGGTCGGCCGCCTCCTCGGCCGGGCGTCCCTTGCGCACGTAGATGTCCACTGGCTCGGCCGGGCAGCGGTAGCCGATCGCGCCGTCCGGCTTCGCGTACGGGGTGCGCAGGTAGCCCAGGTCGCACAGCCGCGGGCGTGCCTCGTACACCTCCTGCTCCGACAGCGTCCCGGGGACAGCGGCGACCTTGAACGGGAACCCGGTGGGCGAGGCGCGCGGGTCGTTGCGCACCTGGAGGGCGCCGTTCGCGGCCTGCTCGCGCAGGCGTCTGCGTAGCCCGGGTTCGAGCCCGGACTCCCGGCACAGTGCGAACGCCGACCCGACTTGAATCCCCTCCGCGCCCGCCGCCCATGCCCGCGCCAGCCCGCCGGGCGTGCCATACCCGCCCGCCAGCCAGAATGGCAGCCCGAGCCCGGCGATCTTGCCCAGGTCGGCCTCGTCGCGCGGCCCGTACACCGGCTCTCCCGCTAGGTCGAGCGTCATCCGGCCGCGGGGCGGCGCGCTGTGCCCGCCCGCCGCCGACGTCTCGATCACGAACCCGTCCGGTCTGGTCAGCGGCGATCGGGCCAGGTAGGCGGCCAGCACGTGCGACGACACGATCGCCAGCAACCTCGGCCGCGCCAGCGGCGTCAGGCGGCGGCCGAGCAGCCCGGCCGGGTCGATCCCGATCGTGTGCCCGTCACCGCCCGCCACGGCGACCGAGATCCGGGCGGAGCGGTGCTCGGACAGGTCGTCGAGCAGCCGCGGGATCTCCGCCGGGATGCCGGCGCCCATCAGCACATAGTCGGCACCAGCCAGCATCGCACCGTACACGGCCGCCGGGGTGGCGAGCTGGATCTTCTCCAAGTAGTTCACCCCGACAGGGCCGTCGTGGCTCTCCTTGGCCAGGAAGACCTCGGCGAAGTTGGCCACTACGGAGAGTTCGTCGCGGGCCGGATTCGATCGCAGCCCAAGTCGGGGCACCGGCCGATACGGCACATCCCGGCCGGTTCCCCCGGGCACGAAATAGCGGCTGAGCACCCGCTCGGCGACCTCGGGCACCGGGAAGCAGGCCAGCGCGCGGCGCAGGTGGCCGCCCGGGTCGCCGCGCTGCAGCCGCCGAGCCAGGGTGACGTCCAGCGCCGTGCCGGACACCACGCCGAGCTGCCCGGTCGCGGCGACCGCGCGGGCAAGCTGCCACCCCGACACGCCTACCCCCATCCCGCCCTGGATCAGGACCGGTCGTACCAGCTCAGCCACGCCGGGCCTCCCGCGTGGCCAGGTCGAGAGCCTCGAACACAGGGCGGCGGGGAACGCGTGGGACCGGCGGGCCGTACCCGAGCCTGATCAGCATCTGCACGTGGCCCAGGGGTCCGGCGTGGTCGCCGCGGTGCTGCGGCGGGCGCAGGTCGAGCGGCTGGCTGAACATCGACGCGGCCACGCCGTGCGCGGTCGCGGTGAGCAGCACCCGCTGCAGTGCCTGCCCGGCACGCAGCCAGTCCCGCGGGCCATCACCTGTGGTGAACAGGGCGGCAAGCTGCGGATCCGGCTCGAAGTCCGCCTGTTCTGGTCGACGGTCACGGACGACCTGCGCACCGCCCGAAGCGAAGTCGCGCAGGGGCAGCTCACCGTGTCTCGGACGGGGACCGAAGGCGTGCTCGGGCACGCCATCGGAGCGTGCGTCCGAACCGGTCCAGCGGGCCAGCTCGGCACGGTAGGCATCCTCGGCGGCCAGCGTGCCCTCGGCCACGGCGACCATGTCGAGCACGCGCCGCGCCGTCCGCCCCTTGACCAGCACCAGCGTGGCACCCTCCGCATGGGCCGCACTGACCAGGTCGAGAAAGACTTTCCTCGGCAGCGGGCGACCATCGAAGGGGAAGCGGTTGGTACGCCGGTGCGGGATCATGTCATGCAGCAGCCGCTCGTCCTGGTCGGGCGGGCCACCCGCTATGGCGCGTACGGTGGCCAGCAGGTCAGGCCGTTCACCAGGGTCGGGCAGCGGCAGGACCTGAGAGTCGTAGCCGGTCATCCGGATCGCCAGCCGCAGGTTGAACAGTGCGGCCCCGCAACTGATGCCGAGACCGCGGCCCAGCGGATCGGTGACGGCCAGCAGCCGGTCGAGGTCGGCGTACAACTCCATAGTGGCGTCGTCGACACGGCGGAAGCGCCACGGCTGGCTGTTGTGCACCGATGGTGCCGCGACGGCGGCGCCGACCAGCCTGCGCACGCCCGCCCGCGTGGCGAAGGGCTTCTCCCCATCAGCAGACTGGGGGACGGCATAGGGCTCAGCGCTGGGAACACCGGACTCGGGAATCGCGCCAGTTCTGGTCATCGGGCCATTCCCAGCGCAGAGGTAACAACGGACATGGACCCAAGATCCCGCGCTGCACCGTCTTCACAGCAGGGACCAAAGTCCTTCAGAGCACGTCCGATGGACCGTTTTCGCCAAGACGCCGCAGGACGCTTCGACGGCAAGAGCCGCAAGCTCGCAGTAGGCAGAGTCCCACTGGCCGCATCGTGACCGGGACCATGTTGCTCTGCGAGGTTGGGACCAAGGTCCCTAGGCCGATCGCGATACATCCGAAATATTCGGACCTATGACACCCATGCAGAGAATCGATGCGTACTGGCGTGCCGCGAACTATCTGTCCGTGGGGCAGATCTACCTGCTGGACAACCCCCTCCTGACCGAGCCGCTGCGGCCCGAGCATGTCAAACCGCGCCTGCTCGGCCACTGGGGCACCACACCAGGTCTGAACTTTTGTTTCGCCCACCTCAACCGGATCATCGCCGAGCGCGGCCAGGACATGCTCTACATCGCCGGTCCCGGCCACGGCGGCCCGGCGGCGGTCGCGCACGCCTGGCTGGAGGGCTCCTACTCGGAGAAGTACCCCGACGTCTCACAGGACGCCGCGGGCATGCAGCGGCTGTTCCGGCAGTTCTCCTTCCCCGGCGGCATCCCCAGCCATGTCGCGCCCGAGACGCCCGGCTCCATCCACGAGGGCGGCGAACTAGGCTACTCGCTGGCCCATGCGTTCGGGGCCGCCTTCGACAACCCCAAGCTGGTGGTGGCGTGCATCGTCGGCGACGGCGAGGCCGAGACCGGCCCGCTGGCGGCCAGCTGGCACTCCAACAAACTGCTCGACCCCTACCGCGACGGCGTCGTCCTGCCGATCCTCCACCTGAACGGCTACAAGATCGCCAACCCGACCGTGCTCGCCCGGATCCCCGAGGAAGAGCTGATCAAGCTCATGGAAGGGTACGGCTACCGCCCGCACATCGTCGGCCCCGACCACGAGCAGATGGCGAACACCCTGGATGAGGTGTTCGACCAGATCGCCGCCTACAAGGACGGCCTGGCCGACCGCCTTCCTATGATCATCCTGCGGACGCCGAAGGGCTGGACCGGCCCACGCGAAGTCGACGGCAAGCCCGTCGAGGGCACCTGGCGCGCCCACCAGGTGCCGCTGTCCGCCGTTCGCGACAACCCCGAGCACCTGGCGATGCTCGAGGAGTGGATGCGCTCCTACCGGCCCGAGGAACTGTTCGACGCCGACGGCCGCCCGATCCCCGCACTGCGCCAGACCGTGCCAGAGGGGCCGCTGCGGATGAGCGCCAACCCGCACGCCAACGGCGGCGAACTGCTGCGCCCGCTCGCCCTGCCGGACTTCCGCGACTACGCGATCGAGGTCAAAGCACCCGCCACACAGACCAGCGAGCCCACCCGCGCCCTCGGCGCCCTCCTGCGCGACGTGATCGCCGCCAACCCGCACACCTTCCGGCTGATGGGCCCGGACGAGACCGCCTCCAACCGGCTGCAGGCCGTCTTCGAGACCACCACCCGAGCCTGGAACGCCGCCATCGAGGAAACCGACGAACACCTCGCCGCCGGCGGCCGGGTGATGGAGGTGCTGTCCGAGCACCTGTGCCAGGGCTGGCTGGAGGGCTACCTGCTGACCGGCCGGCACGGGTTGTTCAACTGCTACGAGGCGTTCATCCACATCATCGACGCCATGTTCAACCAGCACGCCAAATGGCTACAGGCCTCGAAGAAGATCCCCTGGCGGCGCCCGGTCGCCTCGCTCAACTACCTGCTGTCCTCCCACGTGTGGCGCCAGGACCACAACGGCTTCAGCCACCAGGACCCCGGCTTCCTCGACCTCGTGGTCAACAAGAAGGCCGAGGTCGTACGGGTCTACCTGCCACCGGACGCCAACACCCTGCTATCGGTCGGCGACCACTGCCTGCGCTCCCGCGACTACGTCAACGTGATCGTCGCCGGCAAGCAGCCGGTGCTCGACCTGTTCACCATGGACGAGGCCATCGCCCACTGCACCCGCGGCCTGGGCATCCTGCCCTGGGCCTCCACCGACTCCGGCGCCGAACCCGACGTGGTGCTGGCCTGCGCCGGCGACGTCCCCACCCTGGAGACCCTCGCCGCAGCCGCCATCCTGCGCGAGCACCTGCCTCACCTGAAGGTGCGGGTCATCAACGTGGTCGACCTGATGCGGCTGCAGCCGCCGTCGGAACACCCGCACGGCATGCCGGACGCCGAGTTCGACACCCTGTTCACCACCGACACGCCGATCATCTTCAACTTCCACGGCTACCCGTGGCTGATCCACCGTCTCACCTACCGCCGCAACGGCCACCACAACCTCCACGTGCGCGGCTACAAAGAGGAGGGCACCACCACCACGCCCTTCGACATGGCCATGTTGAACGACATCGACCGCTTCCACCTGGTCATGGACGTCATCGACCGCGTCCCCGGTCTCGGCACCACCGCCGCCCACCTGCGCCAGCAGATGACCGACGCCCGGCTCCAGGCCCGCGCCTACACCCGCGAACACGGCGAAGACCCCGCGGAAATAGGCTCGTGGACATGGCCAGCCACATTCTCGTCCTGAACACCGGATCCTCATCGATCAAGTACGAGCTGGTGGACGTCGAGACCCATGAGCGCCCGGCCAAAGGCCTTGTGGAACGCATCGGCGAGGAGACCGGGCGACTCACACACCGGACCGGGGACGGGCCGCCACACGTGCGTGAGCGGCCCTTCTCCGGCCACGGCGAAGGACTGGACGCGATGATGGAGGCGTTCACCACGTCGGGGCCCGAGCTGGACCCCGTCGCGGTCGGGCACCGGGTGGTGCACGGCGGCACGCGGTTCACCGAGGCCGTGCTGATCGACGACGAGGTGATCGCCGCCATCGAGGAGCTGTCCCCGCTCGCGCCCCTGCACAACCCGGTCAACCTCACCGGGATCAGGGTCGCCTGCAAGGCGTTCCCCGGCGTGCCGCAGGTTGCCGTGTTCGACACCGCCTTCCACCGCACGCTGCCGCCCGAGGCGTACACGTACGCCGTGCCTTCCGAGTGGGGCGTGCGGCGCTTCGGCTTCCACGGCACCTCCTACGCCTACGTCTCCCGCCGCGCCGCCGCTCTCCTCGGCCGCGACCTCACCGACCTCAAGCTGATCCTGCTGCACCTGGGCAACGGCGCCAGCGCCACCGCCATCAGCGGCGGCCGCAGCATCGACACCTCCATGGGCATGACGCCCCTGGAGGGGCTGATCATGGGCACCCGCTCCGGCGACGTCGACCCCGCCCTCGCCGGCTACCTCGCCCGGGTGCATGGCCTGAACGCCCAGCAGGTGGAGCACGCGCTCAGCCACCGCAGCGGCCTCCTAGCTCTCACCGGCACCAGAGACATGCGCGAAGTACGCGCCCGCGACGACGACATCGCCCGTATGGCCCTGGAGATCTACACTCGGCGCATTCGCAAGTACGTCGGCGCCTACTACGCGCTGCTCGGCCGGGTGGACGCAATCGTCTTCACCGGCGGCGTGGGCGAGCACGACGCGGCCACTCGAGCGGCCTCCCTGGCCGGGCTCGACCGGCTCGGCATCACCGTGGACCCGGGACTCAACGAGACGGACTCGGCCGATGAACGGGCCGTCTCCCCTCCCGGCGCCGAGGTGCCGGTTCTGGTCATCCCGACGGACGAGGAATGGGAGATCGCCCGCCAGGCCCACGCACTCGTCTCATGACAGGCTGCAAGTGGATCTCCCATCTGCCAGCGCTGTCTCGGCCCATCCGCGCATCTCGATCAACCCGAATACCTGGCCTCGCTTCCTCCCTGGCCATGCCGACGCGCATAGTCTTCTCCTCCCATCGGCGCTCGCCGCAGGGTTGTCGGCGGGGGCTCCCGGTTTCCGGTCGGTGGGCCCTCCGACCAACGGAGATGCTCTCTACACGCTTCGGCCGGTCAGCCAGTGCCACGTTTCCCTTGCCTTACGAGCCGTCCCGCGCGCCGTCTCCTCTTGCCGAACAATCTTGAAGTTCTGCCATGTCGTCCGGCGCACGGCCCACTGGCCACCTTCGGCGATCAGCTCCAGTTCGACGCCTTCGTAGAAGGAGGCTTGATCGTGTACCCGGGTGCGAGCGCCGCGTTCGCGATATGGCGACCAATCGAGCTTGGTCACACCGAGCATGGATCAGGACTCGATCGACGTGTGCCTGAGCGGATTCGGGTACTTCGTTGGCCCGTCGATCCGGCCCAGGTTGCGGGGGCACCGGGGGCATGTCTTGAGCGCCACATCGAACGCGATCACCTCGCCCCAACCTTGATCGGCAAGCGCCTCGATCAGCCACGTCCACGCGAATATGAGGTCCGTCGTCAGGATCGCGCCGGAGACCTCCGCAGACGTCACCGGGTTGACGTGGGCCTGCACGAGATACACGTTCGTCGTGTTCTTCGGCACGTAGATCACCATGCCGTTGATCTCGACGGCTGCCTTGTCTCCCCGGTCCCGGGTTCGCTGGGGGGTGAAGGTGTTGCTCACGGCCTCAGCATCTTCGGTGACGACAGGACAGCGCACCGTCACCCCTGGACACCTAGCGACATCTTGCAGTCAACTAGATGCGCTTGGATGTCTTAAGGCAGGATGCCGCCATGGTGAACGAACGCCTACGCCGTGCCATGCTCCGCGCAGGGCTCGATCCCCATCATCTCGCGGACCGCGCTGAGGTAAGCGTCAAGTCCGTCGAGCGCTGGCTAAATGGGACGGTCGTCCCCTACCCCAAGACCCGGTACCGGGTTGCCGCCATCCTCGAAGAAGACGAGTCGTATCTGTGGCCGGACGCCATCGACAAGGCGTCGCTCGTGGGTGCTGAGCTGGTCGCTTCCTACCCACGCCGCAACGACGTGCCGCGCCATCTGTGGACAGAGACGCTTCGCAACGCCGAGCGCAACATCGACCTGCTTGCGTTCGCCGGCCTGTTCCTGACGGAGGAACACCCTGACTGGCTGCCCACGTTGGCGGGCAAAGCGAAAGCGGGTGCGCGGGTGCGCCTGCTGCTCGGCGATCCGCAGGGCGCACAGCTCGCCTCGCGTGACGCGGAGCATCAGATCGGCGGGGGTGTGGCGGGACGTGTGACGGCGGTGCTCACCTACTACCAGAAGCACATGCCGCCGAGCGTGCAGATCCGCTTGCACGACACACCGCTGTACAACTCGATCTACCGGTTCGATGACGAGATGTTGGTGAACGTCCACGTGTACGGATTGCTCGCCGCGTACACCCCCACGATCCATCTGCGCAGGATGGACGGGGCATGGTTCAACACCTACCTGGAGTCGTTCGAGCGGGTATGGGCATCAGCCCGGACATGGGATCGAGGGACCGCCGCGTGACAAAGAAGACGAAACGCCTCGATTACTGGCGTGACCCGGACGCGCCGAAACCGACCAGTCGCAAGGCGTCGGCGAGTGTGTTCGTCCGCGACGACGCGGGCCGTCTGCTGCTGCTGCGCCGCACGGACAACGACCTGTGGACGATCCCCACCGGGGGCGTGAAAAAGGCCGAGACGGTCGCCCAGGCAGGCGTACGAGAGTGCAGAGAGGAGACCGGCCTAGACGTTGAGGTAACGGGCCTCGTCGGCGTATTTTCCACTCCCGACCACGTGATCGTCTACATGCACGGCGACAAGGTCGACGAGGTGCGACAGCCGATCAACATCTGCCTGCGCGCCCGGGTCATCGGCGGGACTGTCCGACCGGGACCCGGTGAGGCACGCGAGGTGCGATGGGTGGACCCCGATGACCTTCAGGACTACCCGATCCACCCGGCGATCAAGCTACGGATCGAGCGAGGGCTCACAGCGACTGAGCCGTACATCGGCTAAGACCCCAGATACCCGTGAACGGGCCGCCTTCCGTAGCGCGCTCCGATCTTCCTCGCCTCACTCGCCGTACAGCCCGAGACACCACCCGATAGCCATTCTTCAGTCAAAGGGGACGTGCCAGCGTAGCCGCGTCCCGCCCTCCTCCAGAGCCTCCAGCTCGGCGGAGCCGCCCAGGCGGCCGGCCCGTTCCTCGATGTTGCGCAGGCCGCTGCGGCGTCCCCCTTTACCCAGCCCGACCCCGTTGTCGGTGACCACAAGCGTGAGTCGCCGGTCAGCGACCTCCACCGACACCTCCGCCCGGGTCGCGCGGGAGTGGCGTACGACATTCGACAAGGCCTCGCGCAGCACGGCCAACAGGTGCTCGGCGACAGGCTCGGGTACCACGGTGTCGATCTGACCTTCCATCCGCAGGCCCGGCATGAACCCCAGATGCCCGCCCGCCCCCTCCACCAGCTCGACGATCTGGGTACGCAGGCTCGGAGCGGCCTCCTCGCGCGGAGTCTGCAGGGCGAAGATCGACGAGCGGATCTGCCGGATCGTCTCATCCAGCTCATCGATCGCGTGCTGCAGCCGCTTGCCCGCCTCCGGCCGCTCCACCAGCCGCACCGTGCTCATCAACGTCATCGCGGTCGCGAACAACCGCTGAATGACCACATCGTGCAGATCCTTGGCGATGCGATCCCGATCCTCCAGCAGCCCGAGCCGCTCGGCATCACGACGAGCCTCGGCCAGCTCCAGCGCGACCGCGGCCTGACCCGCGAACGACTCCAGCATCTGCTGATCAGCCCCACTGAACGGCAACCGCCCGCTCCGCTTGGCCAGCGCCAGCACCCCTCGCGCCCGCGGCGCCGTCCCCAGCGGCACCATCAGCCCGGGCCCGTACCCCAGCCGCCGCAGCGGCGAGTCCGGGTGCGGACCGCTTGGCAGATCCCGTTCCGACACCGGCACGCCTCGCCTGAACGCCTCACCGACCGGCGTGGCCGAGACATCGAACGTCATCCCCAGCAGTTCGCCGACTCCCTCGCCGCCCTCCGCCACATCCACGACCAGCGTCTCACCCGACGCCTCCGGCAGCAGCACCTGGACCAGATCCGCGTCGCACATCTGACGGGCCCGTGCCGCCATCGTGGTGAGCACCTCATGAAGGTCGGCGCCGGACAGCAGACTCGTGGTGATCTCCGACGATGCCTGCAGCCAGGCCTCCCGCCGCCGGGACTCCTCATACAACCGAGCATTCTCTACCGCCACACCGGCCGCGGTCGCCAGCGCGATGACGACGGCCTCGTCCTCCTCGTCGAAGTCGCCACCGCCGCGCTTCTCGGTCAGATACAGGTTGCCGAACACCTCGTCCCGCACCCGTACCGGCACCCCGAGGAAGGTGCCCATCGGCGGATGCCCCGGCGGGAAGCCGTACGACTCCGGATGATCGGAGATGCGGCTCAGCCGCAGCGGCCGGGCGTCCTTGATCAACAGACCGAGCAGGCCCAGCCCATGCGGCCAGTGCTCGATCTTGGCGATCTCCTCCTCGCTCAACCCCACCGGAATGAACTGGACGAGCGTGCGCTCCTCCCCCACCACGCCCAGCGCCCCGTAGCTGGCGTCCACCAGCTTGGTCGCCGTCTCCACAATGCGCCGCAGCACGGTCTCCAGATCCAGGTCGCTGCCCACCGACACGACGGCCTCGAGCAGCGCGTGCACCCGATCGCGCGTGGCCAGCACGGCGTTCAACCGCGTCTGCAGCTCAGCCAGCAACTCATCCAGCCGCATCTGCGGCAGCAGCGGACGATGCTCACTCTCGGACATACCGATCAGTGTTGCAGCAGGCCGCCTCGCCGCCCACCCCGGCCTCGGGGCGGGCGTGTGGCCGTACGCACCCGAACGGGACACCCAGCCGTGTGATCATCTGCGGGTATTCGCTGGAGGAGAGCTCCTACCGGGATGAACTCGCGCAGGTCGTGCATCTCCGGCGCCTGCGTGGGGCATGCGGCGCTGACCCCGTGCGCGGCCGATTGCGCTTTGCGGCTGGCCGGCGACCTTGCTCCGTGTCCCGTGCACACGGACCACCTTCTCCCTGCGCCCGCCCCCACTGTCCCAGCCGCGCTGCGAACCACGATCCGGGGCGAAAGTCCCGGCCAGGACGGCGTTGGTCCCTCGGCTGCCCAATGCCGCCGACCTTCAGACCTGCGTGGCTCAAGTCCGGATCGCCGTCCGGTCGTGCGGATCGTGATGGAGCCGTTGGACTGGTGGCTGAAGGCTGCCTCCGCCTCGGTCAACGGGCAATGGACACCCGGTCGAAGGTCTTTCGTCCCATCGAAAGCGGGCGTTCGCCCCTGATGGGCGTACGGGTGCCCGCTGGAAACTGGACACGACTGAGGGTTTGTGCAGGAGGTTCTTACGGTGGCGAACAAGCAGTGGATCGTGCAGATCTATCTGGCCGACGAGGGCGATGAGACGTCGGCCCGAGCTGTCCTGATCACCAGGGGCGGCGGGCGTGTGGACGGCCTGGGGCGCACGCACCGCAACCCGGCCGGAGCCTGGGTGCCCGAGATCGGCGACGAGCTGGCCGCCTCTCGCGCCCTGACCGACCTGGCCGGCAAGGTGGCTGCCATCGCCAAACAGGACCTCGCGCTCCGGGGCTGACCTCGGTCCCGATCGAGGGGACGGAGGACGAGACGTACACCGTCGCCGGCTGGCACGTCCAGGCCGTGGTGATCTGCGCCCATCCGCTTCCCCGGGTCCCGGTGGGCTGCCCGGACCTTCGGCGCCGCAGCCGCCATCGAGGGGGCCGCGGGCGAGGTCCTCATGACCAGCCTGCCCAGCTGGACAACCAGGCTGGACCCGGGCACCTGAGCGAACTGCCTCAGGCGGATCCGCGAGGTGCCACTGGCGCCCCTGGCCAGGCCGACGGCCGACAGCAGCGCTAGCACGGACGCGCCCCACAGCAGCAGGGCAAAGAGTGCACCATCTGGCGTAACAGCAACCCCACCACAGTGGCGCGGCCGGCCGACGGCAGCGTGTTCGGCCCGTCCGCGGCCAGTCGCACAGCCGTCTCAGCTTCAATGAGACGGCCTGAGCTGGGACATGGTCGTCATGTCCGGCTATCTCCGCTCACCCTAGGCGCCGGGCAGGGGCTTTCGGCACCAAAGCCGGGGCCGTCCGGCCCTACCGGGTCTAGGGCGGATGCAGGAGCGTCAGTCGCGGGAGGTGCGTCATGTCCACTCAACTCGCCACCGAACTCGGCCTCCGGCGGCTGCTGGTGGCGGCCGGTCAAGCGCCGTCAGTGCTCAACACCCAGCCGTGGCGCTTCCGCGCAGTCCGCCACGAGTACGTCGAGCTGTACGCCGATCGCGACCGGCGGCTGCGGGTGAGCGACCCGCGCGGACGCAACCAGTACATCAGCTGCGGCGCGGCCCTGTTCAACCTGCGTCTGGCGATCCGCACCTCCGGGTGGCGGCCGATGACATTCCTGCTGCCCGGCTCGGAAGACGAGCTCGATCTCCTGGCCGCCGTCCGCATAGGGGCGCCGCTGCCCGCCTCGGCCGGACAGCACGAGCTGTACGATCTCATCCCCGTGCGGCGCACCAGTCGTTGCCCCTTCTTCGACCGGCGGATACCACAGGGCGTCATGGCCGAACTGCGGATCGCCGCCGCCCGCGAGGGCGCGGGCCTGGCGTCGCTCGACCGCCACAGCACGCTCGACACCCTCGACTACGCCGCCATCGCCGAGGACGAACTCGCCGCTGACCACGAGTACCAAGCCGAGCTGGCGGCCTGGACGATGCCCGGAGCACGGTACGACGGCGTGCTTGCCTACGTGCACGGCCCTCATGCCGTCCATGATCCCGCACCGGTCAGGGACTTCGGGCGGCAAAGCGGCGAAGCCCGCTTCGAGGAGCGACCTCAGCTCGCCGTGCTGACCACGATGGGCGACCGACCGGTCGACTGGCTCCGCGCCGGACAGGCCCTGCAGCGGATGCTGCTGGTCGCCACCAAGCATGGCCTGTCGGCATCGTTCCTGAACCAGCCGCTCGACCTGCGCGACATGCGCCGCCGCCGGGATCCGCATCACCGGCGCGGCCACCCCCAGATGATCATCAGGCTCGGCTACGGCCCGTACGTCCCCCGCTGCCCACGCCGGCCCGCCACAGAGCTCTCCCATGGAGACACGCAAGCTTTTGAAGGAGGTCGTAGTCATGGAACCCATGCATTGGACCGTGCAGATTTACCTCAGTGAGGACGGCGACGACACGCGCGCACGGGCGGTGCTGACCACCAGGGACAAGTCAGGGCTGACGGGGATCGGCCACGCCCGCCGCAACCCGGCCGATCCCGCCGTGCCGGAGATCGGCGACGAACTGGCGGCATCACGGGCACTGGCCGATCTGGCCCGGAAACTAGCCGTCATCACGCAACGTGACATCACCGAGATCGCCGGATCCCCCGTCCCCCAGCGCTCATGGCGAGTGAGGTAGGGCCGCCCAGCTGACCAACGGCTCCCGCGGGCCGGGACTTCTGCCTCTGTCTGCGCCGATCCGGCCGCGCTGCGATGAAGGCAGGACCGTGCTAGGGAGGAACCCACGATGCACGTCACCGTCAAGGAAGTCCTGACGACCAAGGCGATCTCCGTCCAGGCCGACGCCCCGTTCAAGGACATCGCCGACATGCCCGGTCATCGTCATCCGTGACAGGGGCCCGCTGCCGCGCAAACCCGACCGGGGGCCGACGATGGCGGGCCTGGTTGTGCGTCCGGCCGCGTACGGCAGTCTGCCGTTTTCTCCTGCTGGCGGAAGGCGCGTGGTGGTTCCTGGCCCCTGCTCTACACCTACCCGGCCCACGTGGATGCCTCCTCGTCATGGGTGACCTGCCGCCCTTCTCGTTCACCTCCGGCGCGTCGGATGTGCGACGTGCGTAGGGCGAGGATGGCCATGTCGTCGTGGCCATCGCTGGGGTGTTGGTCGATCAGTGCTTGCACGAAGTCGCGCAAGGGCAGGGCGGCGTGGGTCGTGGCGATGGTGGCGAGGCGTTCCATTCCCTCTTCGATCGAGTGCTCGTGGTGTTCGATGAGACCGTCGGTGAAGAAGACCACTGTGGCGCGTGGGGGCAAGGGGTGGGTGTGGTCGTGGCGCGGTTGGGCGATGTCGACCCCGAGGGGCAGGTCAGGGTCGACGGGCAGGTAGCGGGCCTTCTTGTGGTGAGCGAGCAGCAGTGGCGGGAGATGACCTGCGCTGCTCCAGCGCAGCCTCCAGCCATGGGCTTCAGGTTCGACGCGGGCAAGGCACGCGGTGGTGACTGGGTTGTCCGTGATGGCGTGGACGGTGCGGTCCAACTGGCTGAGGACGGCGCTCGGCGGGGTGCGCTGGTCGTAGAGGAGGGCACGCAGCATGTTGCGGGTCTGGGTCATGGCGGCGGCGGCCTGGAGATCGTGTCCTACGACATCGCCGATGATCGCGGCGCAGGATCGGTCGGGGACGAGCATGACGTCGTACCAGTCTCCGCCGACGTGGCCGGGGGCGGCGGCGGGGCGGTAGGCAGCGGCAGCGTCGAACGGTTCCATGTGCTCGGGGAGCTGAGGGACCAGGAGCCGCTGGAGGCGCTCGGCGTCGCGGCGGGTTTGCTCATACAGACGGGCGTCGTCGATGGCCAGTCCGGCGGCGCCGGCCAGCGCGATGATCAGGGTTTCGTCGTGGGCGTCGAAGGGCCGTCCGTCGAGCCGCTCGGAGACATACAGGTCTCCGTAGATCTTGCCGCGGATGTTGATCGGGACTCCCAGCAGGGTGCGCAGGGGCGGATGGCCAGGCGGGAAGCCTGCCGAGTCCGGGTGGGCGGAGATGTCATCGACGCGCAATGGTTCCGGGTGGTTGATCAGATGCCCGAGTAGGCCGCGCCCGCGGGGAAGCTCCGTGCCGATCAGGTCGGCCTTCTCTTGCTCCGACAGACCCATGGGGACAAACAGTGCAATGTTATTTCCTTCCTCATCAAGTACGCCTAGGGCGCCATAGCGGGCGCCGACCAGGTCCATCGCGGTGGATACGATCAAACCCAGTACGACGGATAGTTCCACCTCCCGAGTCAGGACGGCCTCATACAAGCCGTGCAACTGGTCCTGGGCCCGGGCCAGCGACCTGAGCTGCTCGGCGATCTGCTCCAACTCGGTGCCCAGGCGCAGACTCATTCCGTGGATTTGCGACTGCTGCGGCTCTTCCGCTTTCTCCGTCATCGTGGCCGCCCGGTGGCTAGGCGCTCGGTTTCGGTGGCCATCGCCGGTAAGAGCCCGGTGCCGATCTGGATCGGCATGCGGTACGTGGCCCGAGACAGACTATTACCCACCTGACCAGGGATAACGCCTCCATCGTGTGTCGTGTGGCAGCTTTGCGACCGACAGGGATCGATTGGAGCGACCATCCGGCAGCCAACCACACCTTCTGGTCTCCGCCCCAACCAACCTGGGGATGCTCGGCGTTCCCACGCATGATCAGCTGCTGGGACATCATCACCGCCGCCACCGCGACGCTGGCCAGCAACCGCCCGACCCCCACCAGGCGACGCTGCAACGCGTCAGCGGCTCCCTTGACCATCATGGACGCGATCCGGCTGCTCGCGCTCGCCGCCCCCGCGGCGGTGACCATCGCTCGGTCGCGCCCCCTTACCACAACGGTGCTGGCGGAGACCGCTCGTCCGCGGTCTTGTCCACCGGCACCGATTCTCCCGTCAATGACGACTCGTCGACGAGCAAAGCCGCCGACTCCACCATCGTGGCGTCGGCCACGTGATGTCGCCTTCGGCCAGGACCGGCAGGTCTCCCACAACGACTCGGCAGCGGGGATGTCCAGGCGGGAATCGTCGCGGATCACTCGTGCCGCCGGACCGTGAACTGCGACAACTCCGTGGTGGCCCGTTCGGTGCGGACCTCCTGCGCCACCCCGGACGGAGGTGTTGACGACGATCACCAGCATGATCACGGCTGTGTCGGCCGAGTCGCCCGTGGCGACGATCAACGCCGCCACTAGCAGCACGATGATCAGCGGATCGCGAAGCTGAGCGGCGACCCGCCGCCAGAGCGGGACGGGCGGCCGTTGCGGGGAACAGGTGCTGCCCATCCCGCTCCAGGCGCACCATCGCCTCCGCAGACAACAGTCCGGAGCGTGCGGGAATCACCAGATCGATCAGCGCCTGCGTCTGCATCTGCTAACGGCAAACCCGCGCTTCAGCACCCAGCGCGCCAGCCCGTGCCCACACCAGCCACTCGTGAAAGTGCTGACTCACAGGCCACCGACCTCGGCCGTGGCTCCTTGAATCCCGTCCGGTTCCCACGGGATCATTTCCACCTTTTGGGATTCCTGGCCCTGCCAGGCCATCTGGCGAGGGAATGGAATGGAGGGGGGTATGGGATGTCTGATGTGATCGTCGTGGGTGTCGACGGCTCGAAGCCCGGATTCCGCGCCGTGGCATGGGCGGCCGACGACGCCTTTCGGTTGCATGTGCCTCTGCGTAGCGTCTGTGTGGTGGAAACCTGGCCCTACCAGGTTCCACAGATCGCCGGACCCGAGTGGGAAGAGTCACTGATAACGAACGCGCGAAAGACCCTGGCCGAAGCCGAGGAAATCGTGCGTGAACGCCAGCCTACCGTCGAGGTGAGCGCCGAGTTGATGACCGGAACGCCGGCGGCTGCCCTTCGCGCGCAGGCCAGCGACGCAACCGAGCTGGTGGTCGGTAGCAGAGGATTGGGCGGCTTCGCCGGGGCCGTGCTTGGCTCTGTCAGCATGAACGTCGCGGGCCAGGTGCCGGGCCCCGTGGTCGTCGTCAAGGCGGAGACAGCGACGGTGCACGGTGAGATCGTCGTCGGCCTCGATGGCTCCCCTGCCTGCGAGCCGGCCATGGCCTATGCCTTCCGGCAAGCCGAGCTGCGCGGAAGCAGATTGCGGGCGGTCTACGCCTGGTCGCTGCCGTTCGCCTTGGCCGCTGGCTTCTCTTGTGACTTCGAAGCGTTGCGAGAGGCCAATCAGCACGTCGCCGAGGAACAACTCGCACCGTGGCGAGAGCGATGTCCACAGGTCAAGGTGATCGTGGACGTGCGGCGCGCCCACCCTGTCGAAACGCTCGCCGCTGCTGGCGATCGAGCCGACCTGCTAGTCGTGGGCTCACATGGCAGGAGCGCGGTCGGGTCGATCGTCCTGGGCTCGGTCAGCCGGGGCGTCTTGCACCACGCACGCTGCAATATCGCGGTGGTGCGCGCCCACGAGACACCCACTCCGGCATAACTCAGGCGCTGACACCAGCATGCGGAAGGATCAACGATCCAACTAGCTCAAACGAGGCAGCGCCGGCGGACGGCCGCTCGGCTTCGATGCCCAGTGGCACACCGAGCGCAACACCGGGTACGGGCCGGCCCAGCGGCACCACGGCATCCGGCGCGCCCTTCAGGTGCAGGATCCCGTACACCACCATCGAGGCGCGGCACCGTTACATCCCAGAGGGGACGATGAGCAGGTCGTCCTTTTCCGGGACCACCTCGTTGACCACGTCGATCACGCCCTCCACGGCGCGCACCGCTTCGACGAGCGCGATGGCCTCGGACCTCCATGGCACGCTGCCGCTGATCGTCACGACGCCCTTGTCGATCTCGATGGAGAACGTCTCAGGATCCGTAAGCACGGCCCTGACGTCCGCCTCCAACTCTGCGGAGGGCCGGGTGAAGACCTGCAGCACGTCACGCCGGCATAGCGTGCCGATGACCCGTCCGGTGACCACGTCGATCACGGGCAGCTGCTTGATGCGCCTGGCGCGCATGAGCCGGGCCGCGTCACGTACGCTGGTGCCCGGTGTCACGGTGATCGCCGGAGAGGTCATCAACTGTGCCGCCGTCACTGCGGCCGCCTTTTCGTGTTCGCGCCGTTGGCTGCGCGTCTCGAACGACGACATACTGTGCCGGACCGTGTCTGTCTCCTTGAGCAGCAGATCGCCTTCGGAGATCACGCCCACCGGACGGCGGTCGGCGTCAACCACGGTGACCGCGCCCACCCCGTGCCGCTGCATGACCGTCACGATGTCGGTGAAGGCCGCGTTCTCCCGCACGGCCACGGCTACTTGACCCATGATGTCCTTGACTTCGATTGACATGGCGTCCACCTCCATGCCCACACTCCAATCCCCGCCGTCCCGCCAGCAGTGGCGAACGTCCTCGACGCCGGTGACCAAGGTCCCGCCTGTGGCCTCTCGGCCGATTCACGAGACCCGCATGCTCAGCCGCAGGATGGCGCTGCCGGGACCGGTTGATGAAGGCAACGTCGTTGGCCGGCCGGCGTATCAGCCAGGTCCCTCTGACCGGCGGTCAGCGACTCGAAGCTCATGACTCCTGCTCGATGCGAGGCCTCGCGATCGCGACCGGGCAGGTCACGTGGTGGAGCACGCCGTGGCTGATTGAGCCGAGCACCGCCGATGCCAGCCCGCCCAGCCCGCACGAGCCCACCACTACCAGGTCAGCGCTCCGGGCCGCCGCGATCAGCGCGACCGGGTGCCCACATGGTTGGTCGTCGGTGATGAGAAGATCGGGTTGCTCCCACGCCAGAGCATGACACGCTCACGTGCCGCGCGATTGTGCGCCTGCATGGCCTCCTCGATCAGGTTGCCGTAGACGACGGCGTACGGTGAGAAGAGCGGCACCAGCCACGCGGAGACCACGTACAGGTCCGCCTCCCGTGCCCTGGCTTGCTCGACGGCATGGGCGTTCTTGGCACCCAGGCCTTCGGCCTACCGCACACACCGAGGTCACGCTGCTCGACCTCGACGACCGGCTCGCGAGCTGACCTTTACTCTGCCCGCAGCTGCTGCCGGCGTCGAGCGGGAGGGACCTTCGGCGCATGGCATGAGGCCCAAAGACCCTACGCGTGCAGCGCTCCGGCAGGCCATCGTCGGAGTGCGACACCCGCTGAGACGGGCCCGAGGGCCGGGGCCCGGAGATTGTCTCCGGGAGAAGCCCTGAGCGGACAACAGGGAGAGGCGACGGTGGCCGTGCGACCCACCAGACCCGCCATCACCGCGATGGCTGCCCTGTTCCACCGGGCGGGCCACCAGCCCGGACGGCCCGCCAGGCGGGTGTCGCCGTTCGTCCCGACGTTCCGAGGGATCATCCCCTCCTCACGCAGCCTTCGGCCGGGCATCATGAGCGCCATGCCTACCACCGCCGTCGAGCACGTCGTCACCCGGGTTCCCGTGTTCGCTCCCGAGGTCAATGCGGGCCAGGCACGCGAGCGCATGCTGGGCGAGCGGTTC
Source organism: Nonomuraea sp. NPDC049480 (assembly GCF_044465905.1). NCBI lineage: Bacteria > Bacillati > Actinomycetota > Actinomycetes > Streptosporangiales > Streptosporangiaceae > Nonomuraea > Nonomuraea sp. NPDC049480. Next base: position 86,520 of record NZ_JBITMD010000031.1, on the reverse strand, counting down.
GACACCGCTTCCGACGCCGTGGTCCTGGATCCGGCAGGACTGCTGGTCGGCATGATCAACATCGAGCGGCTGCTCGCGGCCCCGCACGACATGCCCCTCTCGGAGCTAGCCGACACGGATCCGCCCGTCGTGCTGCCCGGCGTGGACCAGGAGGTGGCGGCCTGGCGGGCCGTGCAGCACGGGGAGAGCAGCCTGGCCGTGGTCGGCGAGGACGGCCGCTTCCACGGGCTGGTGCCTCGGCGCCGGCTGCTGCGCGTCCTGCTCGAGGAGCACGACGAGGACATGGCCAGGCTGGGCGGCAGCCTCAAGGCCAAGACGGCCGCCGAGGAGTCCGTGCGGCGCCGGTTCCTGCACCGCATCCCGTGGCTACTGATCGGGCTGGCCGGCGCGATGCTGTCGGCGGGCATCGTCGGCTCCTTCGAAGAGCGCCTGTCTGCCAACGTGACCTTGGCGTTCTTCCTTCCCGGCGTGGTCTACCTGGCCGACGCCGTGGGCACCCAGACCGAGGCCGTGGTGGTGCGTGCGCTGTCGGTGGGGGTCTCCGTCCGCCGGCTCGCTCGTGGGGAGGCGATCACCGGCCTGGTCATCGGGCTGGCGATGGCCGCCGCATTCCTGCCCTTCGCCCTGCTGTACGGCGACGCGGGCGTGGCCGTGACGGCCGCCATCGCCCTGTTCGCCGCCTGCTCCGTGGCCTCGCTGCTGGCCATGGGCCTGCCGTGGCTGCTCAACCGCCTGGGCCGCGACCCCGCCTACGGTTCCGGGCCGCTGGCCACCGTCATCCAGGACCTGGTCTCCATCACGGTCTACCTGTTCACAGCGCTGGCCTTCGCCTGACGGCCCACCGGCGATTCAGCCGCTCCGAATCGGGACCACCGGCGGCGATGATCAGGCCCTTCGGCCGTACCTCAGGCGGCTGCCGGGAGGAATCCTGACAGTGGCGCAAGTCAGAGAGGAGACGAGAAATGACCATCGCTAAGGAAGAGATCAGGGTACGTGGCGCGGAACTCACCGAAAAGATCAAGACCGTCATCCATGAGGGAAACGTCAGCCGGATCATCGTCAAGGACTCCCATGGCCACACCGTGATGGAGACCCCCGTGACCGTCGGCGTCGTGGCGTTCATCGCCGCTCCTGTCGTCACCGCCGCCGCCGCGCTCGCCGCCGCCGCGGCCGAATGGACCATTCAGATCCACCGCGACCCCCAGGATGAGCAGGACCCGCCGCCGATTCCTCCAGCCTGAAGACCACCAGGGCGAGCCAGGACGTGGACCCGGTCACACGGCGCCGGAGTGCAGTGAGCCGTGTGACCGGGGACGCCGGGCTCGCCGTGGCTCCGTGGAGCGGTACACGGTGTGGCGGTCATTCGTGAGCGAGCTCCGAAGCCACGTCGGGAACGCGTGTCTCCAGACGGGGCGGGCGGCGATAGCCCGTGGAAGGTGGTCGCTTCGGGATCTTCAGCGGCGCCCGCTGCACCTCCCGGTATGGGATGCTGGACAGCAGGTGGGAAATCATGTTGATCCTGGCCCGCCGCTTGTCCCCGCTCTCCACCTCGTACCACGGCGCCTCGGGGATATGCGTGTGGATCATCATCTCGTCCTTGGCCCGGGAGTACTCCTCCCAGCGGGTGATCGACTCCAGATCCATCTCCGACAGCTTCCACCGCCGCATGGGGTCCTCCAGCCGGGCCCGGAAGCGCCGCTCTTGCTCGGCGTCATCGACGGAAAACCAGTACTTGCGCAGCAGGGTCCCGTCCTCCACCAGCAGCCGCTCGAAGATCGGGCACTGGTGCAGGAAGCGCGTGTACTCCTCCTGCGTGCAGAACCCCATCACCCGCTCCACCCCGGCCCGGTTGTACCAGCTCCGGTCGAGCAGCACGATCTCCCCCGCCGCCGGCAGATGCTCCACGTACCGCTGGAAGTACCACTGCGTACGCTCCCGCTCGGTGGGCGCGGGCAGCGCGACGATCCTGGCCACCCGGGGGTTGAGGTACTCGGTCACCCGCTTGATGGTGCTCCCCTTGCCGGCGGCGTCCCGTCCTTCGAAGATCACGACCACCCGCTGACTCTCAGCCTTCACCCACTCCTGCAGCTTCACCAGCTCGGCCTGCAGCCGAAAGAGCTCCCTCTCGTACGGTTTGCGCCGCAACCTCTGGTCGGCCATAAGCGAACCCTTCCTGCACGGCTACTAGGGTGCTGCCGAACCCATCGTGCCAGGCTGGCCGGAAAGCTACGATCTGTCGGCTGGCGGCTGAGGAGCGTGACTGTCAGCGAGCGCCTTTGGGGCTTTCATCCCGCCGCCGGAGCAAGCGCCTGGTGCCAGCGTGCGGTGTCTGTGTGCCGGAACGGCCAAGAGATCAGGCCGTCGGTCACCCGCCAAGGGGGGGACGAACTCGGCGGAGTCCCCCGTCAGTCCCGTAGAGCTCGATCTGCCGCTCCGCACCCTGATCGTCGCTACAGCAGCGGACGAACGACGATGGTGTCCTCCGCGTCGCAGGACATCTCATACTCCACGTCGACGACGCCCTCGACGGCTCAAAGCGCCTCCACAAAGGCGATGGCCTGAGAGCGGCGCCGCATGCGGCCGCCGGGGAGGTCATGAGCTGGACCGCCGTCACCCCCGCCGCCTTCACGCGAACGAGGTGTTCCGCAGCACGGCGATGGCCACCCGCCCCATGACTCCTTGACTTCGATCGACATGATGTCGTACTTCGCTTTCGCCTTTCGCAATCCCTCTGGACGACGCCGTGCGGCAGCGGCGAACGTCCCGATGGATCTTGGGTCCTTGCGCTAGGCGCGAACCACCGCCACCGGGCAGCGGGCGTGGTGCAGCACGCCCCGACTGACCGAACCGAGCAGCATCGACCCCACGGCGCCGCGCCCGTGCGAGCCCACGACCAACAGATCCGCCCGTCCGGATGCATCGGTGAGCGCCTCCACAGGATGCGCTGATTGCACGTCCTCGATGACCTCCACTTGCGGGTAATCCTTGGCGACGGCTTCCAGCCGGTTCCGGACGACCTGGTGCTGCGCCGTACGTACCTCGTCCATGTCGTAAGCGATCTCCGGGGCGAAGGCGTGCACCGGCAGCTGCCAGGCGTGCAGCACCCGCAGTGCAGAACCCCGCAGCTTCGCCTGCTCGAAGGCGTAGGCGAGCGCGGGCTCGCACTCGGGCGAGTCGTCCACGCCGACGACGACCTCCCCCTGCGGCGGCCGGTGCTCGCCCCGGATCACCACGACGGGGCAGTGGATGTGCCCGGCTACATGGATGCTGACCGAGCCGAGCAGCGCGCCGGCGAAGCCGCCGAGCCCTCGGCTGCCCACCACGAGTTCGGTGGCGTCTTTGGCTTGCTCGCGCAGGACCACGGTAGGCGTGCCCTCGATCTGCTGCGTGGTGACGTCCACGGTGGGCTGGCGCTCGTGAACGAGTGCCTCGGCTTCGCGCAGGATTCTCCGCCCCTCTCGGACCAGGAAGTCGGGCAGGCCGACGTAAGGGTATTTGCCGAGCTGGTACCAGCTACCATCCAGCGCGTACACCACCCGTAGCGGCACCCGCATGCGGAAGGCGTCGTTGGCCGCCCATTCGACCGCGGCCCGTGAGGTCACGGAGCCGTCGACTCCCACGATGATCATGATGTGTCCCTCCTTCGTCGTACCTCCATCGCACCCTGCCCGCACCTGTCGGGTGCAGTGCCAGAGGTCGGTCGCTCAAGGGACGAAGGGCCCTGTACGCTCTGCCACGAGATCGCGAGGGTAGCGTCATCACTGTGACCGTCACCGAGAAGGAGATACGCATGACGACCCATGGCGACTCGCGTCCCGCCGCGGCAGAGCCGACGCTGGAGGTCCTCGATCGTGAGGAGTGCCTGCGACTGGTGGCGCCGGGCGGCATCGGCCGGGTGGCGTTCAACGGCTCGCACGGGCCGACGGTGCTGCCTGTCAACTACAAGCTCTACGACGGCGCCATCGTCTTCCGCACCTCTTACGGCGGCCCCATGGACCAGGACCTGCGCACCGGCCTGGAGGGCGTGGAGATCAAGATCGGTTTCCAGGTGGACCGGATCGACGAGGCTAAGCAGGAGGGCTGGAGCGTCCTCATCCAGGGTCCGGCCCACCACGTGCCGCCGGACGAGGTGCCCGATGTCGACGTCACCCCGTGGGCGGGCGGCGACCGCCACCTGTACATCCGCATCGTCCCGCATCACGTCACCGGCCGCCGCATCCACCGCCTATGAGGAACTCGCGGCCGGACGGTCCCTGAGCCAGCCGCCGTTGGCAAGCACGCGCGGCGTGCCGGGCCGGTTCAGACCTTCATGGGGACATGCCAGGCGCGCCTACAACAGCCACGGGGAAACGCACCTGGTGCAGGACCCCGTGACTCACCGAGCCGAGGACGGCAGAGGCGACTCCTCCCCCAGCCCGCGTGATCCCACCACCGCGAGGTCTGCCAGGCGCGAAGCCCGACCGGGACTCCGACTGGACGACTGGCCTCGGCCATCTTCACGATCTCGACATCCGGGTACTTCTGCCGCCACACCGCCAGTCGCTGCCCGATCTCCCTCCCAAGGTGTCCCGCAGTACCACCCAGCGCCAGCCCGGCGAGCTCTCCCATCAGGGACGATCGTCCCCGGTGGGCGCGGGCTTGTCGGCTGTAGGACTCGGCGGGCCAGGTCGCACAGCGGCGGGGTGAGTACGGCGGCGCCCAGTGCCATGGCCCAGCCCGGCGGTGGGATCGGGGCAAGGGCGAGCAACGTGGCCAGCGCCTGGATCGCCAGCAGCCTGCGAACGATCACCCCAAGCCCGGCCATGCGCTACGAGCCGAGCGCAAGTGCGGTGGTGACGGCCGCGGCCATGCTCTCGGGCACCGCCGCGATCGCCAATGCAGGCCGACCACGTCGTTGCGTATTCCGCCCTTCGAACGTCCGCCCCGGAGCGATGACGGCCATGCCTTTGGTCCCTGCGGTCTGGGACGTTCGCCGCTACCCGTCAGAACGTCGAGCGTTCACCCTGTGGGTGTTCCGTAACGTGGAGGTGAACCATCATGATCGGTGGACGAATGGTCATGGAGGCGTCAGCAGTCGATCTCGAGCTGCTGGCACTGAAGAAGCGGGTCAACGACCTGGAAGAGCAGGTCCGTACGCTGACGGCGGCGAACCTCGCCCTCGTCCGGAGTGTTGACAATCTCCGCTGCGCCTATGCCGGCCAGCCCCTCGAAGTGTGAGGAGTGCCGGTCGGGTCGTTTCTCCCGAAACCGGTCAATCCCATGTCGACAGGCGCACGCCCCACAGAGCCCGGGGTGTGGCGGTAACGATCACTCAGAAAGGCTGACGCGCGCGCCCAACGACAGGCAGCTTCACTGCAGGCGACGACACGTAGCTACGGATCTTTTGTTCGCGGCCAGCTGCGGAAGCACACGTTGACACTCGCAAGAGGAACTGCTCGAGGCACCAAGCTCTTCGCATCCTGTGGTACTCGCCAAATGTTGATCAAGCCATGCCGTTACAGCTCTCACCTGCGATATCTCGGCCGTGGCGATGCCTCACAGTGGCACCGTTCTGATCTGCTCAGCGGAACGGATAGCGCATGTTCCCTCGCATCGTCCTGGCGACTACCGCCCTCACGATCGTGCTGGTGGCGGCACCAGCTGCCGCCCGCTCACCTAGCGGTTGGCGTGACGACGCCGGCTGGGGTTCGGTCACCGTCTCGGCCGACCGCAAGCACATCACGGTCTGCGACCTGAGCGACGATGGCCAAGCGGTGCGGGTCGAATATGCCACCACCTACCTGCAGAAGTGGACGGTGGCCGACGGCAACGGCGCCAGGTGGGGCTGCGGAACCGACTCCGCCTTCTTCAGCCGCATCACGGTCTTCAAGCTATGCCAGGGCCGGAAGTACGGGGCATGCCGTCCCTCCGTGTGGATCAGACCGACCGGCCTGGCCTAGAAGCATGACGCTGCGACGGGGGCTCGCGTCGCGGGCGGAGGATACGGGCCCGCTGGGAGATCTCCAGCAAGCCCGATTCCTCTTTGCGATCGGACGGATATGGCGAGTCGCCAAGTGAAACGCCGCAACGGCGATCCAGTGGTGGGTGCCGCGTTCCTTCCCACCAGCATCCCGCCTTCTGGGAGTGGCTGTGGCGCGACTAAGGCCGAGTAGCGATGCCCGAGCGCACATGGGTCGTGCCGCCGACGCCAATCTGGCATGGGACACCAGCCACGTCCACAGATCCACGCCTCAATGTTGCACGGTCCGAGCCGTCCGTACTCTTACGACTCGTCCCCTCGGGCGTTGATCACGTGATATCCCCCGCCCGAAGCTTGCCGGAGCCGTTCTGCAATGGCGCCGAGCCTGCTGGCTGCGCAGGCTTGGTGAAGATGAGTAGGTCCTCGTGCGCGGTGGCGTGGATGGGCATGCCGCGCGTCCAGCCCTTGCGCGCCTCGTAAAGCTGGAAGAACGACGCCCGGTTGAGCAGCCTGCCATTCCCCACGCCGCAGAGCAGGCACACGATCCGGTCGGCGAACTCCAGCCCGGCCCGCCGAGCCACCTTCTGCACATGGCCGGGCAGGTCGACCAGTTCCCCGCGCGCCCGGTACGGCCGCACCGTCACCGCGACCGTCCCGCCCGGCCGCAGGAGCTCAGCACACCCGGTCAGGATCTGGGCGAAGCCGTCCAGCAACACGGGCAGGCGCTGGTGGGCCAGGTTGGCGCGGTCGCGGGAGTAACGCTGGTTCCACTTGCGGATGCCCGGCTCGCCGCTGTCGCGGCTGGCCCGGATGTGGCCGTGGGTGGCAGCCCCGTACGGCGGGGACGTCAGCACCAGCGCCGCCTGCCCGGCCAGATCTGGCAGCAACCGGGCGATGCCGCGTGCGTCACCGGCGAGCACAGTGCCGAATCCGGTGGCACCCTGGCGGCGGGCGTGGGCGAGGTTGGCCACCGCGAGCTTGGCCCAGCCCTCCTCGTACTCCACCCCGGCCGCGTGCCGGCCCAGGTGCACGGCCTCCACCAGGGTGGTACCGATGCCGCACATCGGATCGATCACTAGATCGCCGGGCTCGGTGTAGGTGTCGATCACCCGGGTGGCGATCGCGGGCAGCATCTTGCCGGGGTGTTTCATCGATTCCGGCAGGTAGCGGCCCCGGCGCTGGGTGCGGGACGGTTGCTGGCCAGTAGTCCACACCGATGTCGTCACCGTGGTCATGCCTGCTTTCCTTCCACCCACGTCTGCTCGCCCAGCACCGGATCGTCTGTTTGCGTGCTGGCAGTGCCGGCGTGGGACGTGACTGAGGGTTCCGTGCGAGGTTTGGTGAAGATCAGCAGGTCCGAGTGCACGCGGGTGCTGGCGGGCATTCCCGCAGGCTCCTGCCCGTGCGTTCTCGAGCGGACGCCGCAGAACAGCGTGGGCTCGATGGGCGCGCCGCGGGCCGGTACCCGCAAGGCGACGATGTGCTGCAGGTACACCAGCCCTGCCCGGCGCGCCTCGATGATCAGGTTCGGGACGGGGTCGACGGCGTGTCGTCCGCTGCGGCGTAGAGCAGTCACGACCGCGAGGTGACCACCCGGCTTCAGCAGCGCCGTCACTTTGGCCACGTCGAGCGCGATCGGCTGGTTGTGCTGGAGGGGATCAGCCGACGACCGTGTCGGCTGCCGTCTTTCCTGCGGGCAGGTGTGCTTGGCCACCACCAGCGCGGCGAGACCGGCCAAGTCTTCGACGGCGGTGAGCACAGTATCGGGGCCGGTGAGGCGCAGGTCGGCCACCTCCAGGTCGTGGTCGGGATGCGTGGTGGCCAGCATCTTGCCGATGACGCCGGCCAGGCCGGGGCTGGTGATGATGGCGGTGGCGTGGCAGCCCAGCGTCAGCGCGGCGGAGACCACATGGTGGTCGGCGGCATCCAGATCGATCACCAGATCGCCGAGCCGGGTGCACGCGGTCACCATCTGGCGGGCCAGCGGCCCGCTCACTGGAAGGCAGCAGCCACTGGGGCAGGCGGGCACGGATTCTGTGTCGGCGGCGGCCAGCCAGACACTCAACGGCAGATGCCCCTGCTGAACATCGCGTGTGCGCTGACGGCCGACGGCGTGGGCGATGGTGTGAGAGCGGTGGGAATGAGCGGGTGGCGTCACGATGGTGTGGCCCGATCACCCAGGCCGACTGATCCCTGTCACTGATCTAAATACCTGGGCCCGAGGCCAGGTTCGGACATGACGGTAGGCAAACGGTCGGTCATGCCTGCTCCCTTGCAGGGGCTCAGCCGAGCGTTCCTCCTGTACCAACCCGGCGATCTCAGCCAAGCACAAGGTGCCTCCAGCCGTGGCAGTCACCCTTGCTGATCAAGCTAGTCCACCTCAAGTAAGGGTGCCCTGATCGGGGCCTTCACCGTCCAGGCTCGGGCGGATGGTGAAGGGTGCGTGGCCTAAACGGGCTCAGGTTCGGGAGGGGACGGCCCCGTTCCCGGACGCAGGCTGAGCGCAGAAACGGTCCGCGCCCATGCCTCCTACATGGGTGGCATCATCACCACCATCAGAAGAGTTCTCGCAGGTCAGAGCATTTTCGTGCACGTTCGGGACAGTTCTCGGACAGCAGGATCATCCTCTGGCCATGGATGGCCAAGGGAAGATCAAAGCCCGAAGCACAGCCGAAGAGTCATGAATAAGCTGCGCACCGTAGCGATCAAGTGGTCGGGAGCGGAGAATGCGCCAAAAAATTAAGAGACTGCGTAGGCGGGTGCGCGCCAGAAAGCTGCTGCTGGTGGGCGGAGCGGCCGCCACCGTGGCCGCCGCGATGATGCTGGACGGAGCTGGGTCGGTCAAGTCGACCGGCCAACCGAGCCCCGTACCTCGGGCGGTGGACACACACCGGGCCACCACTGGAGATGATGCTCCCCTGTCTGCCCGACTGCGGAGTCAACCGAACGCCTCCTCCGCCTCCCACACCCGGACATCACCGGCCATGCCCCGCCGGAAGACCGGTAAAAAAGACGATCACGGTGGCGGTGCCAGGCATGTCGACGCGGCCAGCAACCATGCGCACGTCCACCAGTCGCACGGTGGGCACGAACCCCCGCGATCACGGCCGCTGGCGGAACCTGCGCCTGACCGTCCCGCTCTCCGACCGAGTCCTCACGCGAAGCGCACACCGGACAGCCCGCGTCCGACCTGGTGGGACACCACCCGGCGCGAGGGGAACCGATCGCTGATCGGTATGAAGTGCGATGAGTTGTTCCCGCCGCATAAGCGGGAGTTTCGGCTGCGCAACACCGCGTGCCATCGTCTCTTGGGCTGAACGAGGCCGGTGACTCCTGGTCTCCGGACACCGCCGCGACGGCAATCAACGATGGAGGACCCCCGCCGGTGTCGGCGGGGGCGATCACGATGTCCCTTGGGGTGTTCACACGCCGCCCCGGCCTGCGATGAATCGCGGGCTCGAAGAACGCTTCCCGAGACGGCGAGCGTTTCCCGGCAACGCGCAGACGCGGTTACCCCTCGTCCCGACCCGCGGTCACTGGTTCCCCCGCACCGCTTCCGCCATCGTCGAGCGGGAGCGCCGCGCGACCGTTGACGTGTACCCAGGTGCGTGACGTTCGGGGTGTGCACGCCCCTGGTCGTCTCCAATTCAATGGCCTCCTTGCCTGCGAGGTCGGGATCGGCGTCGAGCAGCCGCATCCCGGCGCCGACTATCCCGTCGGTGACGCAGGTGATGCTGGGGCATCCTGCTCACCGCCGCAAAGCCCGGCCGCTCACCCCACGACATTGCGTCATGGCAGCCACTCCGAAGGAGACGAGCAAGATCTCATCGGAGTCGGCATCCGGCTCGGCGATCGCGGCCTCAGTGTTGAGCCTTGGAATGGAAACAGCTGGTTAGAAGATCGCTTCCCTGAGTAAGCGCGGGCCTCGGACCCATCCTGTACGCACCTGAACCGCAGGTAGGGAACTCCCTCCCCGGCACCAGCACCGGGTTCATGCGCGCCCGGCGGCCGGTTCCTCACCGCGTGCGGAGGTGAACGCCTCACACGGGTGAGCTCCTCGGGTTTCTAGCAGGGCCGCATGACATGCCCACCAACCTGCTCAATCTTTGACCTGCGTAATCCGGCATGAGGCCGTCTTCGCAGGTCAGCACGTTTCCGATGACAGTCCGAACACCAGCCGGACCAGCCGCTCTCTGAGTTCGGAAATCAGCCGATCCGCTGTGTTGCCCCAGGTCGAACCCGGTTGCGCCGCATCGCCTCACCTTGGCCTGATCTTTATGTGATCCGATGTCTGTCCGGAAGTCGTCCGGTTCCTGTACGTCGCCTCTGGCGCCATGAGCAGCGTCCGACATCGCTCGATTCCCTTCGGGAGCTGCCATGTTCCACACCCCATCCCAGACCGCGTCCACCGCTACGGCCGCCGACACCCCCTCGCAGACATCCCGTGCCGGGAGCGGGGCCCCGGCGTCCGCCCGGGACACCTCGCCAACTCACCAGGCGCGTCCGCTGGATCTGGCCGAGCGCTCCTTCAGGCTGCTGATGCAAGGGCCACAGCCGCTGGCGGTCGATGGGGCCACGCTAGGGCCGGGTCTGCCCGCCCGGCCGATTCCCCTGGACGAGCTCGGCGCGATTCTGCTGCATCCCTGCTGCGACCGAGCCACCCGCGATGGCGTGTGGCGATACCTGATCGAGCAGGCGCGTACCCATCGCGGGGCGTGGATGGTGGCCGCCGTCGCGTTGGCGGCGCCGATGCTGCGGCGCCTGCTCAAGACCCTGGCCGAGACGCTTCCCGTGGAGCGGGAGGAGCTGGAGGCCGAGCTGCTGACCTGCTTCATGGAGGCGCTGCTGCGGGTGGAGCTGTCCTGGACGCATCCGGTCTTGCGGTTGTCCCGGCTGACCCAGTTCGGCGTCCTGCGCGCTTACGCCGCCGCCCAGCCCGACCTGCTCACCGAGCCCGATACGACCGGCGACCAGCCGGCGTTGCGGTACCCGGCCGGCCATGCCGACCTGCTGCTGGCCCGCGCGGTCGCCCACGGCATCATCACCGCCCCGGCGGCCGAGATGATCGAGCTGACGCGGCTGGAGGACATGCCGCTCAGCGTCTACTGCCGCGAGCGCGGCCTGCTCTACTGCACCGCGCTCAAGCAGCGCCAGCGCGCCGAGGCCCGTCTGGCGCAGGCGCTCGCCGCGGGCCAGCTGTCCGACGAGCCATAGAGCGCACACCAGGCGATCACCTTGTCGACGGCTTGCCGGTCATGAACGCGCAAAATCCGCTGGCCTCGATGTCCGATCTCGGCCCTTCGACCAGGTCTTTTCACAGGTGAAAGGCAGCGCGGACGCCCACCGGTCCGGCCGGGCCGCACCCGGCCACCCGGTTCCTGTCACCACCGGATCCGCCACCGCACCGCACCAGAGGAGGACGCCCACCCGGCCTGCCGGACCCCGGGCGTCCGCGCCGCCTCGCACACCCTGACCCGCGCATCCTCGACACCCTGCCAGGAGGCCCGTCGTGATCCCACGTTCCCGCTTCACCTCCCGCAAAGCCCTGCTCATCGCCGTGTTCGTCCTCGCCGCCGTCGCCTTCGGTACCCTCGTCGAACTCGCTCTTGCGCACCTCGCCCACGCCGTCGGCCAGGAGGCTGCCGGCATGTCGGCGGCCAAGCCGCAGGAGGCGAAGCCGGCGGCCTCGCTCAACCAGGTGATCGACAACCTGCGCAACGTGATCGTCGGCCTGCTGGTCGGCCTGGCCACGCTCTTTCTGACCGTGGGCGGAGTCCGCTACATCCTGGCCGGCGGCGACCCCGGCGAGGTCGAAGCGGCCAAGAAGACGCTGCGCTACGCCGCCATCGGCTACGGCACCGCCGTACTCGCGCCGCTGCTGGTCAGCATTCTCAAGGGCATCGTCGGAGCCTGACTGTGAACCGCCACCCGCCCGCTCGCCCACCGTGCCCCTCGCCGGTGGCCGCCGTGGGTCGTCTCGCGGCCCTGCTGATCACGCTGGTCGCCATCACGCTGACAGTAACCAGCACCGCAACCGCCGTATCTCCCGTCCCTCCCCCAGCGCCAGCACCGACACCGCAGCGGGAGCCGTCGCCTACCGCCAACCCACAGCCGTCACCCGCACCCTCGCCCACGCCGACTCCGACCTCGATACCTCGGCGGCCCACCGGGCCGATGCTGACGCCGCCGCCAGAGATCCGGCCGAGCACCCCGGTACCGGACCAAGGCGCGGGGGTGGAGGAGTGCGGCTGGCTGGATGTCGGCTGCAAGTTCAACCGTGCGGTGAACGGCTGGTTCGGGCTGGTCGTGACCGAGGCGATCCATCCCACCTTCGCGCTGGTCGGTGGACTGCTGTTGTCCTCACCGCCGCCCTCCATGGTGGAGCGGGTTCGCGAGTTGTCGGATCACGTGCGGTTGGTGGCCAACGCCTTGCTGGCCTTGTTCGTGCTGGCCGGCGGACTCATCGTGATGGCGCATGGCAGCGTGCACACCGCCACCACGGCCCGCGACATCGCGCCGCGCCTGGTGGTCGCGGTCATCGCGGTCAACACCTCGCTCACCGTGTGCCAGCACGCCATCGAGCTGGCCAACGGCCTCGTCGCCGCGCTGCTCGGGGACGGCGTGGATGGACGGCGGGCGGGCGACCTTCTGGCCAACAAGCTGACCAATCCGATCGGCCAGCTCCAGGCCCCGCAGATGTTTCTGATCTGGATGATCGGCCTGGCCGTGGTGATGGGGCTCATTCTGGCGTTCATCGCGATCCTGCGGATCGCGCTGCTGCTGTTTCTGATCATCGCAGCGCCGCTCGCCCTGTTGTGCCACGCGCTGCCGCAGACCGAGTACATCGCCCGGCTGTGGTGGCGCGCCATCACCGGCGTCCTCGTCATGCAGGTACTCCAGGCCCTGGTCCTCATCCTGGCGTTCAAGGTGTACTTCACCGACGCCGCCGATGCCTTCGCCACCGGTCCCGACGAGCCGGTCCTGGCGGCGGTGAAACCGATCGTCAGCAGAGCGCTGGATGCGCTGGTGCTGATCGGGCTGCTGTTCATCCTGATCAAGATCCCAGGCTGGGTCGCCCGCTCCGTCTGGCAGCCCGCCCAGCCCCAGCTGCTCACACGCCTGGTCAAGGCGGTGCTGCTCTACAAACTCCTGGGCGCGGCCAAGGCCGTTGCGGCCGGCAGGACCGCCCGCGCCGGGGCGAAGTCCCGGTCGGCCGTGCAGCACCGCCGCCCGCCGCCTCGGCCTCGGCCCGGCGCGGGTGGGCGGCCCCATCCCGCCGGGCCACGACCACGCGGCGGCCCGGCGACGACCTCCAAGGGAGGACCACGACCGGTGCACACCTCGACCTCGGCCTCAGCATCCGCGTCGACATTCATCGGTGGCGCGGCGCGGCAACTTGAGCTGCCACTCGACATGCCGCCCACACCCAGGTCGGCCTCTACCTCCCGTACCTCCCGCCGAAGCTGGCGGCAGCTGGCGTTGCCGTTTCCGGTCACCCGGGTACCGCGCCCGCCCACGAACACCGCCCCGTCGCCGACGAACAAGTCGTGGATCCGGCCGAAGCCACCCTGGGTTCAGCCGATGCTGCCCGGTATGCCGACCCGCGCCGCCCGGCCTCGCCAGCTGCAACTGCGGCTTGATCCACCGCCCCGGCGCGTCCGCGGGAGGCGAGAACAGTGAACGAGCCGGAGCCGTTGATCGCGCACATTCCCGCCGATGTCAGCCAACCGGACAAGATTGCCTACGGACTCACCGCTCACCAGATCGTCATCGTTGCCGCCACCGGCGGCCTGGCCGCGCTCGTCTACTACCTATGCCACGACCTGGTGCCGGTGCTGGTGCTGGCCGGGGCACTCCTGCCACTGCTCGCAGTCGGCCTGGTGGTTGCGCTCGGCCGCCGCGACGGCTTGACCTTCGACCGCTTCGCCCTGGCCGCGCTCGCCTTTGCCCGCACACCCAAGAAGCTGGTCGCCGCCTCTGAGGGCGTGGTGCAGCCGCCCGTGTGGTGTCGGCTGCGCGGCAGGCTACCAGCCCCATTGCGGCTACCGGTGCGCGCCATCCGCACCGACGGAGCGCTGGAGCTGGCAGACGGTGGGGTGGCGGTGCTGGTGGAAACCAGCACGGTGTCGTTCCACCTGCGCACGACGGGCGAGCAGGCCGCTTTGGTGGGGGCGTTCGGCCGCTGGCTCAACTCCCTGGAAACCCCAACGCAGATCCTCGTCCGAGCCCGTCCGGTGGACCTGGACGGCCTGATCGACGGCCTCGACCAGCGCGCCGACGGCCTGCCACATCCGGCGCTGGCCCATAGCGCCGCCGACCACCTGGCGTTCCTGCAGCAGCTGAACGCCTCCCGCGACCTGCTGGCCCGGCAGGTCCTGCTGGTGCTGCGCGACCACCACCCGGCACGCGGACGGAGAAGGGTCCGCCGAGATGCCGCAGCGGCCGTCGTGCTGCGCCGCGCCGACGAAGCAGCGCGCAGCCTGACTGCCCTCGGCATCACCACGACGGTCTTGGACGCCCAGGCCGCGCGTCGGGTGCTGACCGAATGCCTGGACCCGGGCGGCTCGCATCCGGCCCAACAAGCTCTGCCGGACGACCTGATCTCCGCCACTGACCAGGAGGATCGATGAAACGCCGCCACCATGACCGCCCGTCCGAACCCACCGCGCCCATGGAAGCGGGCGGGCTCTACGAACCCGGCGCGCTGGAGATAGGCGCCCGCACACTCACCTTCCCCGGCGGCGTTACCGCCTCGTTCGCGGTGGTCGGCTATCCGCGCGAAGTGGGCGCGGGCTGGCTGGAACCCTTGCTCACCTACCCTGGCCGCCTCGACGTCTCGCTACACATCGAACCGATCCCGCAGGCGGTGGCGGCGATGCGACTACGCCGCCAGCTTGCCCGGCTGGAATCGGCCAGCCGCAGCGACGCCGCGCACGGCCGCCTGGCCGACTTCGCCGTCGAGGCCGCCGCCGATGACGCCACCGACCTGGCCGCCAGCCTGGCCCGAGGCCACGGACGGCTGTTCAAGGTCGGCCTCTACCTCACCCTGCACGCCGCCACCGACGCAGAGCTCACTGCCGAGATCGACCGGGTGCACGCGCTGGCCGCCTCACTGCTGCTGGATGCCCAGCCGACCACCTTCCGCGCCCTCCAGGGCTGGATCACCAGCCTGCCCCTCGGCACCGACGCCATCGCCTTGCACCGCACGTTCGACACCACCGCACTGGCCGCCGCATTCCCCTTCACCTCACCCGACCTGGCCGCCCCTATCGGGGACAGCGCGGTGTTGTACGGCACCAGCGCCTCGGGCACCGGCATCGTCGTGTGGGACCGCTTCGCGCAGGACAACCACAACTCCGTCACCTTGGCCCGCTCCGGCGCCGGCAAGAGCTTCCTCACCAAACTCGAAGCCCTGCGCCTGCTCTACCAGGCGGTCGAGGTCGCTGTGGTCGACCCCGAAGACGAGTACGCCCGCCTGGCCCGCGCGGTCGGCGGCACCCACCTCCGCCTCGGCGCCACCGGAGTGCGGTGGAACCCGCTCGACCTGCCCGCCAGCCACGGCCCCCACGACGACGCATTGTCCCGGCGCGCCCTGTTCCTGCAAACGCTGATTGCCACCATGCTCGGCGCACCATTGATCGCGCAGGCGCGCGCCGCGCTCGACACCGCCGTCCTGGCCACGTACGCGGCGGCCGGGATCAGCCGCGACCCGACCACGTGGACCCGGCCCGCCCCGCTGCTGGCCGATTTGGTGGCGGTGTTGAAGGCCAGCAAGCAGGGTGTGGATTTGGCCGAACAGCTCACCCCGTATGTCTCCGGCTCCTACCGGGAGTTGTTCGACGGGCCGACCACCACCACACCGACCGGACATTTGATCGTCTTCTCCCTGCGGGACCTTCCCGAGGAGGTCAAACCGGTCGGCATCCTACTGGCGTTGGATGCCATCTGGCGCCGGGTGGCCAACCCTCGAGACCGCAGGAAACGCCTGGTCGTGGTGGACGAGGCGTGGCTGCTGATGAAACAGGCCGAAGGCGCCCGGTTCCTTTTTCGGATGGCCAAGGCCGCCCGCAAGCACTGGGCCGGGCTCGCCTTGGTCACCCAAGACGCCGCCGATCTGCTTGGCACGGAACTCGGCCAGGCCATCGTGGCCAACGCCGCCAGCCAGATCCTGCTGCGCCAGGCCCCGCAAGCCATCGGCGCGGTCGGCGACGCCTTCGATCTGTCCGACGGGGAGCGGCAATTCCTGCTCACCGCCGAACGTGGCGAAGCCTTGATGGTGGCCGGCCCGGCGAGCCGAGTCGCCTTTCATGTGATCGCCTCCCCCGCCGAGGCCGAGTTGATCACAACCGACCCGGCCGAGCTTGCCGAACTGGAACGCCAAGAAGACCCTGCACACGCCCTCAGTCCGCTGATCGCTGATGCCGCCTACGACGAGCTTGACGAGGAGGCCGACCCGCTATGAGCCCCACCGTTTCCTGCCTGCTGTGCGACATCAGCGACCGAGACGTCGAAAGGGCGCTGGAGTTCCTGCGCGAGCTGCCCGCCCGGCTGCCCGAGTACGCGCTGCATTACGGCTGGCGCATCGCCCTCACCGTCCTCGCCATCATCTCCACGCTGGCCCTCGCCCGATACCTCATCGGCCGACTGCGCCACCGAAGACTCACCATCAACGCCCGGCTGATCGAGATCTCCTGCCCGCCCGACAGCGACCCACACGGCGCCCAAGTGCTGTGGAGCCAGCTGATCGGACTGCTCCGCCCCGCCTGGAAACGCCTCCTGACCGGCCAACCCCATCTGGTCTGGGAGTACCAAGGCGATGACTCCGGCATCCGCGTCCGCCTCTGGATACCCGGTACCGTCCCACCCGGCATCGTGGAAAAGGCCATCCAGGCCGCCTGGCCCGGGGCGATCACCACCACCACACCTGCCACCCGCCCGCTGCCGCCCTACGCCCGCGCCGTCGGCGGACGGCTGATCCTCGGCCGCGCCGAGCACTTCCCGCTCAAGAGCGACCACCCCGCAGACCCGATCCGCTCCCTGCTGTCCGCGATGAGCGGGCTGCGCGACGGCGAGCACGCCCTGGTGCAGATCCTGGCCCGGCCCACTACCGGCCGCCGCCTCCGGCGCGCTCACCGAGCCGCCGCCGCCCTGCGGGGCGGCAAGACCAGCAGCGCGATCGGCCACGCGCTGGACGAGCTCGTGCTGATGTCCGGGCACGCGCATCCGGGCGAGCTGGCCCGCATGTTCCCCGAACGCGCCGAGCAGGTGCGCGCCATCCTCACCAAAGCGAACCAGCCGCGCTACCAGGTCGCCATCCGCTACGCCGTGGCCTCCACGCGCGACGACGATGCGACACCTGATCGACTGCGCGGTCAAGCCCACACTCTGGCCGCTGTCTTCGCTTTGTTCACCTCCGGCCACCAGCACCTGCGTCGCGCCCGGCTCTGGCGCCCCCACACGCTGGCCAGCTCACGCCATCTGCACCTCGGCTATCTGCTGTCCGTGGGAGAGCTGGCAGCGCTGGCGCACCTGCCCTGGGATGTGGACGCCCCCGGCATCACCCGCGCCGGAGCCCGCCCCATCGCCCCCTCCTCCGCCATACCACGCGGTCCGGCCAGCGGCCCGGTCCGGGTACTGGGTGACAGCGACAGCGGACCACGGCGCCCCATAGCCCTGCCCGTGGCCGACGCCCGGCACCACATCCACGTCCTCGGCGGCACCGGCGTCGGCAAATCCACCCTGCTCGCCGCCATGGTCCTCGCTGACGCCCGTGCAGGCCGAGGCGCTCTGGTCATCGACCCCAAAGGCGACCTGATCACCGACATCCTCGCCCGACTCCCCGAACGCGCCATCGGCAGAACCGTTGTGTTCGACCCGCAAGACCCCGCTCATCCGCCAACGATCAACGTGCTCGCCGGGCCCAATCCCACCTTGGCGGTCGACTCCGTCGTCACCATCTTTCACCGCTGCTTCCGCTCAGCCTGGGGACCACGTGTCGACGACCTGCTCCGGTCCACCTGCCTCACTTTGACCCGCGTCCTTGGGCAACGCGCCACTCTCGCGGAAGTCCCCCGGCTCCTCACCGACTCCGCTTTCCGCGCCCGCATCACGGCCAAGCTCGACGACGAACTGCTAAACGGGTTCTGGGACTCCTACCACGCGCTCACCCCCGCCGGACAAGCCACGGTCATCGGCCCGGTGATGAACAAGCTGCGTGCCGTACTGCTCCGCCCTTTCGTCCGTGATGCTCTCACCAGCCCGAACACCACCGTCTCCGTCGGGCAACTCCTGGACGGCGGCGGCCTCATCCTGGCGCGTCTCCCCAAGGGCATCCTCGGCGAAGATGCGGCCAGACTGTTCGGTTCGATCCTGCTCGCCCACACCTGGCAAGCCGCCACCCGCCGAGCCGACCGCAACGAGGCCGACCGGCCCGACGCCGCCCTCTACATCGACGAATGCCACAACTTCCTCAACCTGCCGGGCCACATCAACGACGTCTTGGCCGAAGCACGCGGCTACCGGCTCTCCCTCGTCCTCGCGCATCAGCACCTCGACCAGCTCCCCGGCGACCTGCGAGAAGCACTGTCCGCCGACGCCCGCAACAAGATTTACTTCAACGCCTCCCCCAAGGACGCAGGCGACCTCAAGCACCACACCGCGCCTCTGATCACTCCGCACGACCTCACCCATCTGGGTGCTTACCAGGCGGCTGCCCGCCTCGTCATCGACGGCCAGCAGACGTCCGCCTTCACCATGCGCACCCGCCCTCTGCCGCCCGTCATTCAGGAACGTGCAGAGGCCATCCGGGAGGCCTCCCGCGAGCGCTTCACCCAGCCGCGCCTCTCCACCCCTTCTCCTGCAGCGCCTCGCAAGCAGCAGGGTGTGTACGACTCCGAGTGCGACCCCCGCCCCTCAAGTCGCAGCCTCCCTGGCGGGAGGTGAACCGGCACCAACCAGAGACCTGCCAGAACCGGACTTCCATCCAGCGCATGGGCGCCGCTTTGAGAGGAACCGCATGGCTGCTACCCGTATCCCGCTCGGACTGCCTCGCTTCGACGCCGCCGCGATGGTCGAGCTCGCGGCGCGACTCACTCCGCGTGACTACGACATCCTCAGCTTTCTGCACCAGCACCGAGTGTTGACCACGCATCAGATCCAGCGCCTGTTCTTCACCCTGCCCCAGCCCACTCGCCGCCGTCTCGGCATCCTCCACAAGCTGCACGTCGTGACCCGCTACCGGCCCTGGATGCCCTACGGGGGCTCCGCGCCTCATCACTGGATCCTCGGCCGCGTCGGTGCCGAACTTCTGGCGCTGAAAGAGGACGTCACCGTCAAGGAACTCGGCTACCACCCAGATCTGGCGATGTCCGTGTCGGTATCCACGAAGGCCAACCATCAGATCGGAGTCAACGACTTCTTCACCGACCTGCACTACCTCGCTCGCCAGGAAGGTGCCGAGGCGCGTGTGAAGGAGTGGTGGTCCGAACGACGCTGCGCCAAGCTCTGGGGTGACCTGGCTCGTCCAGACGCGTACGGATACTGGATCGAGGCAGGCAAGGAGATCGACTTCTTCCTCGAGCACGACACCGGGACCGAGACCCTGTCGAAGGTGATGGCGAAGCTTCCCGGCTACGCCAACCTCGCCGAGGCGACCGGCATCACGACGCCCGTCTTGTTCTGGCTACCCAGCCACACCCGCGAAGCCAATCTGCGCAAGCTCCTCGCCGAAGTCGAAGTGCCCGTCGCCACTGCCGTCCACACCAGCCTCGGCGACGGCCCGGCTGGACCCGTCTGGCTACCGGCCGGAGCGCAAGGACCTCGGGTCCGGCTGGCCGAGCTCGCCGACGCCTGGCCCCACCTCGCCCGCTCTGCTCAAGACGTCCTTGACACCTGACGGATGACCGCCCGCTTCTCGCTGGAAGGAACTCCCAAGAGGTGAAGACAGCCGCGGCCGGCACCGCACTCCTGCTTCTTCTCGTTGTCGCCTTCATCGCAGCAGCCACCAGCATCCTCACCAGCTCAGGAAGCCCTGGAGGCACTGGCTGCCTGATCACGACAGCGGGAAGCCGGGAGGCTATGTCGGTCGCGGAACTGGATGAGGAGCAGCGCGGCAACGCCGCCCTCATCGTCCAAGTCGGCCTGCAACTCGGCCTCCCCGCCCGTGCGTACGTGATCGCGATAGCCACAGCCCTGCAGGAGTCCAAGCTCCGGAATCTGCCCTCCGGGCACCTGGATTCTCTCGGCCTGTTCCAGCAGCGAACTTCACAAGGGTGGGGAAGCCCGGCGCAGATCCTCGACCCCAACTACGCGACCCGCCAGTTCTACGACCGGCTCACCAACGTGCCCGGCTGGCAGCGACTTCCCCTGGCCAAGGCCGCCCAAAGCGTCCAACGATCCGCCTTCCCCAACGCGTACGCCCCATGGGAAGCACTCGCCCAGCGCACAGTCGATGTACTGACCGGCTCGTGCGTCGGCATCATCCCCGGCGAGCAGGCCGCAGCCGTGATCGCCTATGCCCACGCACAGCTCGGCAAGCCGTACCTGTGGGGGGCCGAAGGCCCGGACTCCTTCGACTGCTCTGGCCTGACCATGCGTGCCTTCCAAGCGGCAGGCGTCACGATCCCGCGCGTCGCCGCCGACCAATGGCGACACGGCCCGCCCATCCCATCCGGCCATGAACAGCCAGGTGACCTGGTCTTCTTTCGCATGGAACAGAACGGCCCCGGCCACGTCGGTCTTGTCATCGCGCCGGGCCAGATGATCCACGCCCCCAATCGGCGCGAGGTCATCCAGCTTAGTTCCTATCGGCGTAGCGACCTGGTGGGATTCACCCGGCCCGGAGCCCCGTACGACCCAGTCCCGGATAGTGGCCAATCACCGCTTCGTCTCCGCCAGCCCGGCCTGTGAGCAGGTCCTTTCAAGCAACGCATGGTCACGGAGAGGTATGCTTCCGATACTCTCCGGGAAGATCTCGAAAGGGCTCAGGAACGGAGGAGGCCGAAGTGGAAGGGCGACCCGCAAAGGCGTCACCGTACAGAGTGACCATCCCCCACGCCTTGAACGCACCTCTGGAACTCCGCGCAGACAACTCGGTGGTGCGGCTGGCCGTGGTCGAGCGCGCCCACGTCAAGCAACTCCACGACGTCTGGGACGCGACCGGCGTCTATGTCCTTCTCGACCGCCCCAGCGCAGACGGCACCTGGGGTGCCTACGTCGGCAAGGCAGCGCCCGGTACTTTGAGCAAGCGCCTCCGTACCCACCTGCGCAACCGCGACCACTGGTACCGCGCGCTCCTGATCCGGCGTGACACCGAAGATCCCTTCCACACCAGCCAAGTCGGCTGGCTCGAAGGCCGCCTCTACGACGTCATGGCCCGCGCCGAGCTCGTCCACCTGCACAATGGCAACCGGCCCCAGGACTGCACCATGCACCTGGACGACCAGATCGGCATGGCCGAACACCTCCGCCCGATCTTCAGCGCTCTGCACCTCATCGGCCATAACCTCACGCCTCCCGTCCCCGCACGTCGCTCCCGATCGACCCGGGCCAGGACCAGCGATCTCCTACCGCCCTACGAACTGCTCGCGGAAGCCGTGCAAGACAAGGGCCCCAGCCCCGCGACACCCACCAAGACGCGTTACAAGACCACCATGCTCGACCTCGTCCAGGCGGGGTTGGTGCAGCCCGGCGCCAAGCTCTACTCGACCTCGGACCCGCACCCTGCCGAGGCGCGCCTCAACGCCGACGGGTCGATCCAGTACGACGGCGAGCCCCATGACTTCTTGTCCGGCGCGGCAGAGGCAGTGACCGGGTACCCCGTCAACGGCTGGACCTTCTGGGAGATCGATACCTCTCAGGGCCGGCGGAGTCTCGCAGCAGTACGGGCCGAGTTGCTGCGGCGGCGAACCGCCCCTCAGTCCTGAAGTTCGCATCCATCGCAGGCTTCGCGGGCGCTGGACCCGCAGGTCAGGCCAAGTCCGGTGGTGCAGGAGATGTGCCCCAGCCGCACACAAGCTGTGCACGACTGGGGCAGACCACCTGCGCCACCGGAACGAGCTACCGCCAGCCTTGGCCCTTCTCACCGCCGTGAACGCGGCAGGCCAGCTCCTCCTCGGCGGTCAGCACGATCACCGGCAGCTTGTCCACCTCCGTGGTGAGGGCCTTGTGGATACGGTGCCAGCCGTCGATGATCAGCCATCCGGCCTCGGGGATGGGTACTGCTATCACGGGTTCGGACAGGTCCGTAGCGGCTGCGTGAGCGTGGTCGACGCGGACCAGGTAGAGCATGCCCGCCCAGTCGCCGGGGTCCAGCTCTCCGGTGGGCTCACGACCTGCCGTGAGCTGCTTGGCAGCGGTGACGTTCCACTTCCAGGCCAGCATCTGAAACGTCTCGATCCGCGAGCAGTCGACCGCGTTCGCCTGGGGACCATAGCCATTCGGGCTCTGAGGCGCTTCGGTGTTCACTTGCTCTCCCCCATTTCGTTGGTCTGGTTCTTCAGCTGCTCGGCCGGGATCTTCGCCGCGTGATCGAGGAATTCGCGGGCGGCGGCCCGCTTGATCAGCTCCAGCGCACATTCGAGATGTGCGAGGGCCTGTTCCTCATCCGAGGCGTTGCCCCGCACGATGACGGCCCGAGCCTCCGCCAGGTCGTCGGTGAGATAGCAGCCGATCCAGGAGCTGAACTTGGCAATCGCTCGCGCGATGCCCAGCCCCTGCTGGGTGTGCCGGGCCACCAGGCGCCACCATGTGCGCGAGAGATGGGCGTACAGGCCCTCGTACACCTGCTCGGCCCGCAGTCGTTGGTCGTGGTTGAGCCTCGCGGCCAGGCCAGCCACGTTGATCTCGTACGTGGCCCGCTGGGTGTCCACGATGCTCTGCGGGGAGATCGACTTGAGGTGGCGGCGGAAGTCGGGCGTGGGCGTGCTCACGGTGTTCGTCTCCTATCCGAGTCGGGAGGTTGTTTCGCGCTTACCGAGGGCGTTGGCGCGGAGCCGGTCACGCGTGGCTGCTGCAGGTGCCGGGTTCAGTCCGCGCGCTGTTAACCCGGCCGTTGGTAGTGGCAGGCCCAGCCAGGACATCCACCAACGGTTGGGTCGTGGCCAGGAACTGCTGGGCAGCCTGACGGCCTGCCTGGAGCATGGCCTGGGCGAACAGATCCCCGTACAGCGCCGGGCTTCCCATCAGGAGCCGACGCTCGGCCTCCTGCCGGATGCGGGTGATGGCCTCGGCCCCGTCGGCATCCTCGCTGTTGACGACGTCCATGACCTGCTGCCACCAGCCACAGACGAACTGGGTGACGGCGACCCGGGCCAGATCCTCGGAGTGGAGGTCCTCTCCTGACTCTGCGGCGTAGGTGAGCTTGCCGATCGCCTCGCACGCCTCGATCGCGGCGTTGGCGTAGTGGGTCTCGGCCAGGGTTTCGAGCTGTCCCATGACGTTTCTCCTGAGTGAACGGACGGGTGAAGTGGAGGGCGGTTCCGGTACGGCCCGGCCCCGGGCCGTACCGGAGTGGGAGGGAGTCAGGCCGTGGCGAGCAGGGTGAACGCTCGCGTCTTGATCTTGGTGTTGGCGTGGTCATCGAGCAGGGCGCGCTCGGCCCGTACGATCGCGGCCTCGCGCCGCCCGGTCACCGGGCTACGGTGGTCCAGCCGCTCGGTGACCGCGTTGTACGCAGCCCATCGGGTGTTGCGGATCGGCTCCTGCGTGGGGGCGGTGGTGAACAGGTATTCCAGCTCGCGCATCGCCAGCTCGTGGTTGCGGCGGGTGAGCTCTTTGGCATTCGGGGCGAGCGGGTGCAAGGTGTTGGCGAACTGGCGGAACTCCTTGACGTCCATCGGGACTCGGAGAAGCTTCTCGGCCTCAGCGGCGAACGCCTCGCCGTGCCGCCAGGTCAGCTGGAGCGCCTCGCGCGCCTCGATGATCCGGCCGCCGATGTGGCCGGTGTGGCGAACCTTGAACATCGAGGCGTGATTGCGCAGCGCGGCCCGTTCGGTGTTCGCGCACACCACCCGTACCGGCGTGGCGACCGTGGTGAAGGAACCCCAGCCGTCGTGCCGGGAGAAGGCCGCCAGATACAGGTCGAGGCGGTCGTGCCCGCCGACCATGAGCGGCTCGGGCAGGCGCATGGTGACGAACACGCGCCGTCCGCCGTTCAGCGAGCCGCCGGTGTCGAAGATGGCCCCGGACTCGTCCACGAGCGTCTGCAAGAAGTCGGCGACCTCCTCGTTCTGCACGATCTTGTAGTCCTTGCCGACCATGCCCAGCCGCTCGGGCTCGCCGGTGACCGGGTTGGTACGGACGATCAGGAAGTCCTCATCAGAGGTGACGGGCTGGCCCGTCTCGGGATCGGTCACCGAGCCGACGGCCACCTTTCGCACGTTCCATCCGGCGAGCTGGGCGTTGGTGAGCAGTTCCTCGGCGGTCATCGGGCCGGGCGCGGTGTAGCCGAGCCGGTGCCAGCCGGGCTTTCCGGCGGCGGCGAATCCGGCCGAACCGTTGGCGAAGATCTCAATCTCGTGAGCCATGGCAGATGTCTCCTGGTCAGGTTGTGAACGGGCTGGCGTACCGTCAGCGAAACGGGGCGCGGTCGAGCGGCTGACGGGGCGCTGGGACGTAGATGGCTAGTGCGGGGTTTTCGGCCGAGATGCCCCGGGACCGCACAGCAGGACGGCTGTCCGTCGGGCGGCTATCGGACGCGCGGGCCGGTGAGACGGCCCGCGCGCCAGGTGGCTAGTTTCCGAGGGCTGAGTCCGCCCCGAGCTTGAAACGGCGGGGCCTCTCGCACGTCAGCTCGGCCTGGCCGAGGCCGACCAAACGGTCCAGGGCGTTGGCGACCGCGCCGGAGGAGGCGTCCAGCACCCGCCCGATCTCGTACGGGGTGAAGTCCTTACCCGGGTGCTCGGTCAGGTGTGCCAGCACCCGGTCCCGCAACGCCCCCGGCCGAACGGTGCCCCCGGCCCCGGGCGCGTTACCCCCGGCCGCCGTGCGAGCCGTGCGAGCAGGGGCGGCGGTGGTGCCGGTCAGTACCGCGCGGGCGTTGCGATGCGCCCAGGGCATCTTGGCCATGGCCATCTCCAACCGGCCCAGCGCCATGACGGGATCGTCGTTCACCCGTGCGGTAACCGCGCCGATCAGGAGATCGGCCAGTTCCAACAGCTCCGTTCGCGCCTGTACCCACGCCTCCTCCTCTGGGGACATCGGCTCGTCCGCCTCCTCGGCGATGTCCTCGTCCGGAACCCGGCTCTCGGCGAGATCGTTGCCCGGCTCGTCAACGCCCGCCCCCTCGGCCTCCGGCTCGTTGACACCCGAATCGGCGATGTCGAGGGACATGGGCGGCTGGGCAGGCTGCTCAGTGGTGTCGGCGGCGGTGTCCCCGTCGGTCACGGGCTCGTCGACCACGTCACCGTTAGGCAGCTCGTTCTCGTCGGTGTCCGAGGCGCCGTCCGTTCCATCCGTGGCCGCGTCGGGCGAGGTCACGGCGGCGGCCGGTTCGGCGGCGGGGATGTCGTCTGTCGCGGCGGTGTCGGCAGCCGGGTACCACAGGTCCCGGGTCCGGCCCCGCGTCTGTCCGTCGTGCCCGCCCGCAGTACGCCGTGCCCGGCCCTCCGCCTCGAGCCTGTTGAGGATCTTGCCTGCCGCTACGCGGCTGATCCCCGCCGCCGCGCCGATCGCCGTGGCGGGCGCGCCGGGGTTGGCCACCAGCGCGGCCCACACCGCCTCCTGACGGGCGTTCGCCGTGTCCCCGGCGCCGTCGTCCGGGCCAGCCGCAGGGGGCGCGTCAGCGTTGCAGGTAACGGTTTGCATGGTGGCGTCGGGCGCGATTTCGGGGAATTCCACGGCCGAAGTTTCCGTAATTTGGATTGCCATTGACAGGGGTCCTTTCCGGGACTTTCCCGGCCGGTGCCAGCCGGTTGATTTTCGTTTGCGGCTCGACGATGTCTCGATTGCATCCCCACGGCAAGCGGTCGTGGAATGTTTCTTGGTCACCGCAACGGCTGGAGAGGCTTACCTCACCGAATCCTTCTCTCATCTGGAGAAACAGCTCGTGAGGAGGTCGCCATTCAGGCTTGACACTCAAAAGATGAGCGGGTCGTCCAACATTTATCCGAACGACGGTAAACGATGCCGCGATGTCTATTTAACGGCCTGGCTCTCCTCACAAATAATCGTCCGACGACTTGACATTCATAGCCCAGTCGAGCATCGCGGGAAGATTGCCGAGAACCCGACCCAGTCACCGGCGGGACCAGAAGTGAATGGGCCGCACGCAAGATGGGAGCCGAGATTCGGAAGGATGCAAGTTCGTCGTGGACGCGTCCTACAAAGGCCGTCTGCCCACGGCGGCAGAGGGAAGCTGATGCGGGACGCGCCGACACCGGCACCGCTGTCGCGGGCCTGGGGCGACGCTAGCAACCCCTAACAGGGCCGTCCCGCCCTTCCCGTCGGCGACGCGGCTGACCGACTCCCGGGTCTGGATGCCCAGGCCCTTGCGTGTGCGTACGGATGGTGGGGCCAATCTCGAGAAGCATCCGCAGGGGGCAAACGTCACATCGCCGCACGTCACCAGGCAACGGTTCAGCCGGGCCCACAGGCAGGCCGGCGTGAGGCCGGCCAGGGACAAGCCGGCGATGAAGGGAAAGCACCCAACAGCGGGAACCACAGCCGGATAATCGGGTCATAGAGCCGCGCCACAACGAATCCGCACACATATTGAGACCTCGCCCTAAGGCGAGTCGGGGCGCCGATCGCATCGTCCAGAACCGGGCTGACCTGCAAGGATAAAAGCTAGGAGGTGAGTCGGCCTCAGCGGCCACACCGATCGCTACGACAAAACGCGACCACGGATGCAACAGCGATATCCGCCCACCCACTGACCTTGGCCGGCGAACGCAACACTCTCACGCCTACCTGGCTCACCTCCCCATGGTCATCGCTCCTTCGGACGAAGTGTCCGGCGCCACCGCACGACTCCGGGCTCTAGGCTGACGAGTGCGTCGACGTGGCCATGACCAGCGCAGCGGCCACCAGCCCGTTCCCTCCGTCTTCTCGTCCGTGACCGCCCATGTTCCCGTTTCGGACTGGTTCGCGGGCACAAACCCCGCCCGCTCCTGACTGTCTACGACAGGGGCCGACGGGGTCGTCCTGACCGGTCCGCGGGCGTGGCCCCCATGTGGCGCCGCTCCCGCTATCGGGCCCACCATCGGCGCCTCTCCCGGTACAACTCGCCGCTCATCAGCCGAGGGCAAGCTCAGCCGCAGCTGACCCGGCCCGGAGGCGACAATCACCCGGGCCTTCCCTTGCAGGGCCATCCACCTGAAGCGCACGACCAGGAACGCCCAGTCCGGATAGTCCCAGCGCAACCGCCAGAGTTCCTGCTGTGCCCACGACTCCTGCCCGAATGCGGACACCTGATCCGCCGCCTCATTCGAGGGCGGCACTCGCTCAACCAGGCAAGCGGAGCGGGCGGCACCCCGCTCAGACAGTGACCGCGACCGCTGTCCCACCACTGGCAGCTGATCCCAAGAGCGGACCGGCCCCGAACGTACATCGCGAGACCGTTCCTCTGACCCCTCTTCCGACGAAAGACCGTCGTTCTCCCCGAGCCTGCTTCCCACGACGAGCTGAGAGGAAGCCCCCTGTTTGGCGATCAGATGCTGTTCGTCCACATGAGGCGCCGCCAGGCATAGTTCGGCCCAGACCGCATGCCCGCCGATGGGATCGCCGCACACTCCTACCTGGTCGGCCAGCCTGGCAACGCTCACCAGGCCGTACCCGCCTTCCTCCTGGCCCGGCTGACGTCCCCCAGAAGCCTTGATCGCCCGCTGGAAGTCCGGGACAGTTGCTCCGCCGAGGTCGTATACGGCAATCCGCACTCGCTGCGTCGTACGCACGACCTCCACCACGAAGAAGCCACCCTCGGCGCCTGAGCGGGTGTGCCTCAGCGCGTTGCTGATCAGTTCCCCCGCCACCCATTCGGCGTCGCTGACGCGCGGCAGGTCCTCCAGCAGTGCCCGCACCAGACGACGTGCAGGAGACGCTTGATCCTTTCGACCAGCGAATGTCCGCCGCCATCCCATCTGGCCTGCCATTCGCCCCGACCGGATCTCCTCGAGAACCAGGCTCGGCTGAGGACCAATGGATGTGCTCGAATGTCGCTCTTCGCTCTCCGGCATGCCCTGCTCGTACGGCTGTGCCGGGTCATGCGCTCGACCGCGCGTCTGCTGGTTGTGATGCTGGTTCATCCGTGGTCACCTCCATGGCGCCCCCGGCCATCCGGGAGTGGCCAGCACCATCACTCGCCTCCGCGCCCGAATCACACCCCCAACACCGTCGCGTCCGCGCCCGCCGCAAAACCCCTATCCACCTGCAGCATCGGCCTACGCCAAGGCATCCATCGCCAAATGACGGGTGAACCGATCACCCCAACCAGCAGCTTGAGGCCCCTCCCCCAGGTGCCCTACCGTCCATCGACACCGCCCAGCGGCACGACGCCGCTGTCCAAAGAAAGGTGGAGACCATGTCGGGCACCGGATATCAAACGCTTCTCGACTGCCGCCGCCGCGGCCGGCTACTACGCGAGCACGGCTTCACCATCGACCAGATCGCCATCGTGCTCAGCCTCGACCACCCGGTCAGCCCGCTCCGGCTCTACCGATATGCCGCCGGATTCACCGCCAGCCAGGTCGTCACCACGTACGGGTCCCTCGACCCCGCAGGAACCTCCAGCCTGCGCGAATCCCGGCTATACGACTACGAGAACTGGCCGCAGGCAGGCCGACGTCCCCCGATCTACGTCCTTCGGCTACTGGCCGGCATCTACGGCACCACACCCATCCGTCTGGTCACCCCCGGGGTCCTGGCCAACTATTCGGCCCATGACCAGCGCGTGCTCGGCACCCAAGAGTGATACGCCCCGATCCCCCGGGACAAATAGCCGGCTAGCCTACGAAGCGCTGGTAGGTACGTCGCGCCTCCACGCTCGGCTCCGCATCGATCTCCGCCAACCGTGCCGAAAGCTGCCGAAAGGTAAGCTCCAGCGCAGGCAACCGCCCCAGCTCTCCCTGAATCGTCATGATCTGCCGCCACAGCACCTCGCTATAGGGATCGATCCGATCCACCGCCAAGGTCAAGGCTCCCAGCGCGCGATCGGGATCGCCCTTGCGCTCCAACTCGGCCAACTGCGTCACCGCGGTCACGGCCTTGGTGAGTGCGGCCTGGCGAAGGGGAAGACACCACAGGTCATCACGGTCGGCCAACAGCGGTCCTTGATAGAGGTCGAGCATCTGCCGGAGCGCGTGGAGTCGAACAGACTCGCTGTCGGCGGCGTTCGCCTTCACGTACGCCTCCTCAAACCGCCACAGGTCGACATCGAAATACGCCGCTGGCAGACGACGCCGCTGCGCTGCCTTCACCACGAACTTCACCCCGGCACCTAGCCCTGTCGCCTGCCGCATGGCCGCATTGATATCGCGCACCGCGGTCTCCAGCCGCCGGAGTCCACGCTCCCCCTCATCGGGCCACAGCCGCTCGACCACCGACTCCGACAGCTCGCCGTCCTTCGACGCCGCCAGCAAGGCGAACAGGGCACGTCCCTCGGTTCGTCCGAAGGACACCTCGTTCCCCGCCACCGTCACCCGTGTTGCCCCAAGGACCTCTACCGTGGCCACGGCCCGCGGCACCACCGTAGTGGCCGATGTGCCGGAAACTGCGGCACGCTCGTCCGGGACGACATCTCGCTTTGGTTGAGCCGCTTCGCTCACAACGGCGCCGACCGAAGAAGCCGTTGTTTCCCTTAGCGCATCGGAGTGCACGCTCAGTGAGGCTGTTGGTCCATCGGATACAGGCGCGGGAGGGCGAGAGACATCTTCGCCCTGGCATGACACGCTCCCCGACACTGTGGACGCAGCCGCGACGTCCCGATGAATCCGCGTACGTGTCCAGCGCACCGCCAGCGCGCTCATCAGCATCACCACAAGCCCGAAGACAGCGGCCCCTATTAGCGCCGGCCACTGCTCGCTAGAGGCTTGCCTTCCCTGTACGTGGACAGGAGACGCGCCAGGCCCCACCTCAGGCATGGGTTTCTTCTCCACGGTGGAAGGCGACGGCGACCGCGCCACCGTCACCGTAGGCTCCGCTTCTGGATGGCCGGCTCGGCGTCCGTGACTTCTGTGTGTGGGCTTGCTCGTCCCCGTTCCCTTCTTCGTGGTGGGGAACGGCCGAAGCCGCTGGACGTTCCTTCCCTCGCTCGGCGTCGCCACTCGGATGGGGTCATGGTGCGGTGGATTGGCTTTTCTCTGCCCCGTCGCACCTCTCACCTTGGCCGGGCGAGTTCGGTTGCCGACCGAGGTCCTGGCGGCCGACGGTTTCGGTCGGACCGTTGGGGTTTCGTCCCGGCTTTGGGGTCGGAGAGTGGCGGTCGGATACCGCCGCGATTCCTCCAGCCGTTCGGCGAGATTCGGAAGCCTTCCATTCCGCAGGTCGTTGTTAACTGCGGCGCACCATTTTTCGATGTCGTAGATCTGGTGCCCCTGACTCGAGACCGGTGGACAATAGTAGGGATCGCCCACCTCAGCGGCCGATGTGCCACTCAGGCACACGCCAATCACGACAGCCGCCAGGAGGGGATATTGAGGCAAATACCGGAACTCGTCACATCTGCCCCTTGTGAGAGGGTTTCGCCGAATCATCAGGCACCTCCACAAGAGCCAAGCACAACACCTCTGGTCTACTAACTCCTTCCCTAAGTCGATCATGGGGCGGCAATACACACCACCAAAGAATTTCCTCGTCTGGCAAATACTTAACTCAATACGCGGATACACACTTTACCCGCAAACTCATAACCAAAAGTGGCATACCGGGAATCCTGACCACATAGAATACCGCCGGTCAATATGTGAGACATTGCCACACAGAAATAACAGCCTCACGGCAACATTTGACGCATACCCGCCATAGTTTACCCAAGAGAACATCCTGGCGGGCGTAATATCTCCTATGCGGTCACTCCTGTCGGTTCAATGACGCATCGAAGCTGGCGGTAAATGGATACGGATATCCAGCGCTCGCCGAATACGGCCTTCCAGCGCCTTACGTAGCGGACGTGAGCCAGGCGCCGGGGTGGTTCATCACGGCATGGCGCATACAGGAGCGCGTGACTGTCGCATCTTGGCCTTGATCGGCTGTCCGCGACGGCAGGCCAAGTAGAGTCGTCAGAAGCGAAAGACGGGTCCCGTCGCAGCATCCAGCACACAGGCGTTGGAGAAGGTCTTCTGCCAGGTGATAGGCCGATTCCGCCAGATCCCGCTCATCGTCGCGGTGACCGGGTCATACTCCTTGGTGCAGGGATGCGGGTCGCGCGGAAGCCGGTCGAAGTCTCCGCCAGCGGCAGCGACGACGGCGCACGTAGCCTCGCCGTACGGGTGCTGGTAGGCCCGGCCTGGACACTGAATGACCACTGCTCGGAGCCAGGAATTCCCGTGGGCCGAGACGGCCAGGAACAGACCGTTCGGCGTCGCAGCCGCGGGAGCGGGGAACGCCGCGAGGACGATACCGGCGGCAACGCTGGCGCAGGCGATAGGCAGGACCAGGCGCATGAACGCTCCAGACGTCGGGACTTGGAGTAGCTGCAACACTACTTACCGCTACTTTACGACGCCTGACATCTCCGCGGTAAGCCTTTAGGGCAATCATGCATTCACATGAGGAGTATGCGGGCGCCGAAAATTGCACTCTTCACGCCCATATCTATCGATTCCCGACCAAGCTGCGAATCGGTGGTGCCGAGGGTGGAGGTGATCCTGGCCAGCGCATACCAGGGGTAGCGGCTGTTGGTGCGGAGGAGTTCACCGGCGGACACCAGGCGTCGAGCTTCATGGATTGGTAGTTGTCCCTCCGTGGAGAGAGCGCAACTCGGGTCGGGCAGTGACGGCGTCGCGCAGGAAACTGCGTTTGGAATAGAAGGTGCGCTGCGCCGCCAGGCCGCGCGCGGCCAGATAGCCCAGGAGCCAGTAGCTGATTCGTTCCATCTCTTGCAGCACCCCGTCGCCGTCATGGTCCAGGAGGCTGCGCGAGCGCCGGTACTCCATCTCGCACTGGGAGAGCACCACCTCCGGCGCCGCCAGGAGTGAGCAGTGGTCGAAGAAGATGCCGTACACGTGGCCGGTGCGCATAGATTCGCACTGGATGTCGTAGCGGACACGCCGGAAGGGCGGCATGGACTGCACCTGGAGGCCCAGCTCTGAGCGCAGGTACTCCTCGAAACCGCTTGGAGAGATCTCGATGTTGGAGTAGAGCTTTTCCCGGCGGGCAAAGGTGTCCTGCTCGAACCACTTCCGCTTCAGCACGTACGCG
Organism: Nonomuraea sp. NPDC049480; assembly: GCF_044465905.1. Classification (NCBI taxonomy): domain Bacteria; kingdom Bacillati; phylum Actinomycetota; class Actinomycetes; order Streptosporangiales; family Streptosporangiaceae; genus Nonomuraea; species Nonomuraea sp. NPDC049480. The sequence goes on along the minus strand of NZ_JBITMD010000031.1, from coordinate 54,209 downwards.
CCGTCGACGGTGGGGATGAAGGAGGCGTAGCCGTGCTCCGCGTCGGGCCCGGTGACGTCGAACAGGTGGTTCTCGAAGGAGTAGATCTGAAATTCGTCCCGATACTCTGGCCGGCAATCGGCCAGTTCGCCACGGCGTAGGGCCTGCAGAAGGTCCACGGAGGCGGCCCAGATGTCCGTCCCGGGTGTCAGGTTGTACTTGTACTCCAGCTCCGTCCCGGCGAAATGGGTGCGGAAGTACCGCAGATGGTTGTTGAGCGGCAGGGCGAACTCGGCGTGTGCGGCCAGCGCCGGGTCCAGCCAGCGCAACGCTTCCACCGCTCCCGCGCCGACCGGCTCCCGGGAGATGCGGACGAAACAGGCGTCCTCAGGGTAGAAACGGATCTGCGCGTACACGTGGTAGCCGCCCCCTGGGTGCTCGGACAGATAGCACAGCGGCACAAAGCTGGAGGCTGCTGCCGCGCCGACCATCTCGCGCACGGCGTGGCTGGCGACGGCGTCGGGGAACAGGGCGCTGCCCTCGATCTGACGTCGTCCGAGTGGTCTGCCGTCCGCGGTCAGGCTGCTGACCTGGCATGGGCCGAGCATGTCCCATCGGATGATCGTGGTGGTGCTTGGTACGCAGACCTCCTGCGGAGGAACCCGGATCAGCACGATCGGTTCGTCCGCGCGGCGGGGAGCGGTTCTGTTGAGCAGGTGTACCCCACCTAGGACGACCCAGGCTCCTGGCGTCGGCGTACTACTGCTCATGACTGATTCCCCTTCCTGAAGCCGGATGGCCGCCGTGCCGTCGCGCTGTGCGTTGGAGCTACCGCCGCAGCATGTTGCGCCTCGGTCTGCCACCAGCACCGAAGCGAATGACGGCAGGCGCGCGGCGGGGCAGCGGCGGCATAAGGTGTGGCGAGTGAGTCACGGTGGCCTTGGACGACGGGTCTTCGACGCAGCTCTCGCCGATGCGCGTCTTGCTGTGCTGGAGTTTGATGACGCTCTGGCCTGGCTGGAACGGGCGAGGCAGCAACCGATGGAGCCGCTCGCGGCCGAGGTGTGGGTCACGGACCCCACCTTCAGCCACGTCTTGCTCGTCAAGCACCGTTGGCGCGGATGGGTGCCGCCCGGCGGCAAGGTCGAACCAGGCGAGACGCCGCGGGCTGCAGCGGCCCGTGAGCTCGTTGAGGAGACCGGTCTGCGGGCTGAGTTGCTGCCCATGCCGGCGGCCGTCTCTGTCCGCTCGTACCACGCCGACTGGACGCCGACGCTGGGCCTGTCGTACGCCGCTGTCATCGGTCGCGACGTGCCGCTCGGCGGGGAAAACGGCCAGCCCCCGACGTGGTTTGATCTCGACGACGAGTGGGAGAGCATCTTTCCCGAGGACCGCGGTCGCATCCGTGCGCACGCACGTGGGCTGGCGGCCGGGCATGTGGACCGCGTGACCTGAACCATGCTTGTCTATGGTTAGACGTCGCTATCGATCTGGGCGACGACGACGAGCCAGCTCGTCACCACCGTGGTTTCGGGTGTGGTCAGGGCGTACGCCTTGTCCAAGATCTCCATGCGCTGCTCGTAGGTGAAGTGGCCTTCGGGCCGGGCGAACACCGGGATGGACAGCCATGCCTTCTTCTCCGTCATGGTGCTGTGCTGGGCGGTGACCTCGGTCTCCACGACGATCATCCCGGCGGCGGCCAACTGCGCTCGGCGAGGCCTTTCGCGGATCGGATATCCGCGTCGGCACGGGTCTGGGCCAGCCCGTACTGCCGCAGCAGGCACACCGCAGACCTCGCCTTCGACCGCGCCGAGGTTGTTCCTGGCCTGGAGCGGCTCTATCCTCAGCTCGCGACGAGCGAGCCGACCGGCGCCTGAACGAGCTGATCCGCCGGCGGCTCCCCGTGCGGGCGAGCCTGACTTGATGATCGTCAGTCATGGCGTCTATCTGAGCATCCTGACCCCCGCCGTCCCCATCGCCGAAGGTGAGGCCGCTGTCTAGACCCGTCAGGGAGACCACTTCGCCCTGCTCGCCCTCGTCACCCCTTCCCAGTGGGCGGCCTACCGGCCACCCGCGGTCCCGTAACCGCGGCGTCGTGGATCTGCCCGGCGGCGCGGCGTTCCGCGTCGCCGTGCCGGGCGTCCTGGTCACCAACGCGTACCTGATGAACGGCGCCCGCGAGGTCGTGGCGGTGTTGCCGGGCGGAGCCGGCGCACCGCGCAGGTGCTGGACAGCCGACCGGATGTGGACATCGCCGCCCTCCGGCTGGAGGGGACCGCGCTGCCGCCCATGCACTCCGGTGCCGGCCTGGACCGGGCATGCGCCGGTGATCCGGTGCTTGCCCTCGGCGCGGACGGCGCTGTCGCCCGGGGGGCCATCCAGGATCTCGGCCATCCGGTGACCTGGAACGTTCGACTGGACTGGAGATTTGTGACGTAATGTTCCCCCAACCCAGTGCTGCTGAGCCGCTTTTGCTGCCGGCAGCGTAAGGTAAGGGGGATCGGAGATCAGCGGCACCGGCCTCCTCATTTTCGGGGAACGCTCCGCTGGCGGCCCGCATGGCGCGCTGGATCTGGTCGGACAGGCGCGTATTTTCTACGGTCGCGATCGACTCCCGGAGTGCTTCGAGGAACACGTGCGGGCACAGGGGTAGTCCAAGGCAGCATGCGAAACGCGCGATCACTGATCGGGTCGCTGCCGTACAACGCGGTCAGAATGACAATCACGGTCAGCGCTGTTTCCACCAGAATGACAACCACCGCCAGGGCAGGAGCAGCCAGCCACAGTCCGGCGTGGACCCCCGCCACGGTCAAAACAGCTCCGCCCTGGCCGACGGCGGTGGCAGAAGATCGGCGGCGGTCGGGTGCATGCGTGGAGGGCATGACCGCAGAGTGGTTCCGGCGGATGCCGATCCGGAACAGGGCTTGGACAACCTCGGACATATGCGCGTTGCGTCCAGGCTGGGCAACCGGCGTCCGGATGAGGCAATATCCGAAGGGATCGGACACCAACACAGTGACTGACAAGACCATGGTGAGGGCGTGGCCGCCTGGGGCAACGATTGCGAGGGTCTGCTGTGTCATCGCCGCCGCAGACGCCGGAGGACTTCGGCAAGGCGTTCACTGCGTTGTTGACCGCCGCTGGCCTCACCGTCGACCAGGTCATACGACGGCGGGCGGTAGTCAGCCGTAGCACCCTGTACGACTGGAAGAAAGGCGATCATCTCCCCGAGGACACCGGTCCGCTGCTGGCCGTGGTGGAGCTGTGCCTGGATCTCGCCGCTCAACGAGGAGCCGATCTCGGGGTGGCGCCCAATGATGTGAACGACTGGCTTCAGCTACTCGCTCAGGCCAAGCAGACCCGAGACTCCCGCGCCGCGCAAGGAGGCACGCCCGAGGCGGCTGCCGGCTCCAGCGGGCAGGGGAGAGCCGGTTCCGGGCGGCTGGTGGGCCAGTGGGATCCGGTGGTGCTGGGAGTGCACAAGGCGATCGGCGGCGGACCGCTACCGAGCTATGTCCGGCGTGCCCACGACGACCTGCTGGATGCGGTGCTGAATCCGGCCGTGGCCGCCAACCGCCTGATAGTGCTGCGCGGAGACTCCTCCACTGGCAAGTCTCGAGCGGCCTACCAGTCGGTGATGGCGCGGTTGCCGCACTGGCCGCTGCTGTACCCGCGCACTGCGGCCGCGCTGGCGGGGCTGCTGGGCAAGGGGGTGCCGCGCCGGTCGGTGCTGTGGCTAAATGAGCTGCGCCATTACGCCGATGACCCTGTAGCAGCGCACGTGCTGTTCGAGCTGGCCGGGCTACTGCAAGGCCGCGACCACATCGTGGCCATCACCGCCTTGTGGCCGGGACACTGGGCCGCCTACACCTCCAGCCACTCCGGCGGGCCGGGCACCGCCGATCCGGCCCGTGCGACCCGCGAGCTGCTGACTCCACTGCCCGAACTCACCGGCCAGGATCCTCGCCGTGTCAATGCCGCTCGTGGTGGCGTCATTGACGTGCCTGACTACTTCACCGGCGAACAAGTCGCTCAGGCGCGCCGTCGCGGCGATGCGGCGTTGGGTGAAGCTCTTACCGCCGCCAAGCGCGCCGGAGAGGAAGCACGGCTCACCCAGTACCTGGCTGGCGTGCCCGACCTGCTCGCCCACTACGAACAGCCTGGCGCCGATCCCTACGGCCAAGCTCTGATCACCGTCGCCATGGACGCTGTCCGGTTAGGCCATGCCGGCCTGCTGGGACGGGACCTGCTGCAGCATGCAGCCGTCGGCTATCTGGCACCTCAGCACCGGAGCATTGCTGGTGAAGAGCTCAACAGTTGGCAAGAACGGGCCTGGGCGTACGCCACGCGTAGCCTAAAAGGCACCATCCAGGCTCTGCAGCCGGTGCCTCCTGAGCATGGCTTCGGAATCGTCGGCTACCGACTGGCTGACTACCTCGACCAGCATGGCCGCCGCCACCGCGCCAGCAAGGTTCCGCCCATGGAGTTTTGGACCGCGGCCGTCACTCACGCCAGCCCCGGTGACATGACCGCCCTCGGGTATGCCGCCCAAGAGCGGGGCCTGTACCGCGAGGCTGCCCGACTGTTCAAACGCGCCAACGCTCAGGGCGATCCAGCTGCCGCCGCGGCCCTTGTCCGCCACCTGCATGCCCTGAATCCTGCTGACCCCCGCCCCGCCCACTGGGCCGCCGCCCATGTCTCTCTGGAGGACCCGGACGCCGTGGCCCGGCTGCTGGACACGCTGCGAGAGGTGGGCGCGCACGACCAGGCCGCCGCGCTGGCTGAACGCGCTGCCGCCCATGTTGCCCTGAACGACCCGAGCGCTGTGGGCGACTTGCTGAACGAGCTGCGGAGGATCGGGGCGCACGACCAGCTGCTCGCGCTGGCCGAACGCGCTGCCGCCCATGTCGCCTTGGACAGCCCGGTTGCCGTGGCATATCTGCTGGGGAGACTGCGAAAGTTCGGCGCGCACGACCAGATGCGCGCGCTGGCCGAACGCGCTGCCGCGCACGTCGCCTTCGGCCGCAGCCGCGCTGTGCCCCGGCTGCTGAACGAGTTGCGCGAGGCCGGCGCGCGCGACCAGACCATCACGCTGGCCGAACACGCCGCCGCCGAGATTGCCCTGAACGACCCGGGTGTCGTGGGTCAGCTGGTGCACGCGCTGTGGGAGGCCGGAGCGCACGACCAGGTCACCATGCTGCTGGCCCGTAACCCGGCCGCCTTGGTCACCGTGGACGATCCCAGTGCCACAGCCCGGCTGCTGGACGCGCTATGGAAGATCGGGGCACACGATCAGGCCACCGCGCTAGCCGGACGGGCTGCAGCCGATGTCGCCCTGGAGGATCCGGGTGCCGTGGCTTGGTTGCTGGACCGACTGCTGATGACGGGGACGCATGACCAGGCCCGTGTGTTGGCCGGACGCGCTGCAGCCCACGTCGCCCTAGAGGATCCGGGTGCCGTGGCCTGGCTGCTGGGCTTCTTGCACCGGGCCGGGGCGCGCGACGAGGCCGCCACACTGGCCGGACGCGCCGCCGCACATGCAGCCCTGAACGATTCCGACGGCGTGGCCCGGCTGCTGGACGCGCTATGGGACGCCGAAGCGCATGACCAGATGTGCGCTCTGGCGGGACGTGCCGCCGCTCATGTCGCCCAGGACGACTTGGACGCTGTCGCTGTTCTGTTGCACGAACTGCAGGAGATCGGCGCACAGGACCACGCCGCCGCGCTGTTGGCCCGTGATCCCGCCGCCCTGGCTACGTTGAACGATCCGTTTAGCCTGTCCAGGCTGCTGAACGAGCTACGGGAAGCTGGCGCGCCCGAGCAGGCCGCCGCGCTGGCCGGACGCGCCGCCGCCCAGGTTGTCCTGAACGACCCATTCGCCGTGGGTGAGTTGGTCCAGGCGCTGCGGGAGGTCGGTGCCCACGACCAGATCCGCGCGCTGGCCGGACCCGCCGTCGACCGCGTCTCCCTGAACGCCCCGGACGCCGTCGCCTGGCTGCTGCGCGCGCTATGGGAGGCTGGCGCGCGCGAATCGGCTGCCGCGCTGGCTGAACGGGCCGCCGCCCATCTCGTCCTGGACAAGCGGAAGCCAGTGGCCGTTCTGCTGCACGAACTGCGACAGACCGGAGCACACGACCAGGCCGCCGCGTTGGTCAGACGACTCCCGGCAGAAGGGCTATTCGATCAGTTCACTGAAATTGCTGATCATCGGGAGCGATTTCGGTTCGGGTGGGAATCCGATGGGGCCGCCGCTGCACCTTGGACCTGGGAGGACCTCGAGTGACCAGGAAACGGCGCTCAACGTCGGACCGCCGTATCCAGGCGATGACGTGCTGCCCGGCGTAGGCGCGCAGGTACTGGAACCCATACGACTTCGGCTCGAACCGCGCCTCCCACTCGGGCTCCAGCGCGTTGACCCCCGCGCTTGAAGCATCCGATCGGCGATCACCGGCGATCCCGAGTGGACGCTGTTTCCCGCCCGCCTTGGGGATGAACAACGCCGCAAACACCGCCTCATGAACTGGAAGGAACTACGCCAAGCCCCTCGCCAAGGCCCGGATCCCCCTGGGCCGAAGCCTCGTCGCCACCGGCGACTGAGGCGGAGAGCACGGCGCCACGTCCATGGGTGTCCTGCTCGGCCCGCGTACCGCCAGGAGAACCAGGAGGCCCGAGGCGCCCACCTTGAGGGCTCGCCACGAGGGGGCACCTTGCTTATTTCACGCCCGGGGGGCGTCTCCGAAGTCCGGGATCGCCAGCCGCTCGCCGCCCTTGAGGGCGGATTGGTGCGCGACGATGCCGGGCAAGGTGTAGCGTGCGGCGACCCAGGCATTGACCGGGGGCACGGCGCCGGTGGCGACCGCCCGCACGAAGTCGTCGGCCAGGAAGTGATGACTGCCCTCATGGCCGTTGGAGACGTGGGCGAACTCTTCAGGCAGCCGCGAGCGGTCGTGCACCGGCGCTGAGCCCGAGGTGAAGGCGTCTCTGAGGGCGGGAGCAACATGCTGGAGCGAGGGGTCGTCAGGTGACAGGGTGGGCTTGGGCTGCAGGAACTCGGTGATGTCGGTGACACCGCTCTTGTTCTGCCACAAGCTCACTGTGGCCAACTGTTCCAGACTCCCCTCCGTCCCGAAGAACCGGAACCGTGACTCACGGATGTGCGAGGGGTAGCCGACCCGCCGGAACTCGTTCGTCCGGAAGCATCCCCCGCCCTCGACCTCGAACAAAGCAGTGGCGTTGGAGAAGTCGTTGCCGAACTGGCTGACCGACTTGTCGAACACCCCGTCCCCGCGATCGTCGACGACCCCGATTGCCGACACGCTGATTGCGTACGTCTGCCATGCGCCGAGCACACCACCGATCGCATGGGTGGGGTAGAGCAGCGGCGGGTAGCTAGCGGTCGCCTGCCAGGTATCGCCGCCGCTGTACCGGTAGGCGTCGTAGAAGCCGAGGTCCATGTCGTGCACGTAGTCGCCCTCCGCGTAGAACAGCCGTCCGAAGCCGCCGGCAGCGACCTGGTTGCGGGCGTACACCGTGGCCGGGTTGTACTGGCTGGTCTCCCCCATCATGTAGATCAGCCCAGTCTCTTGGACGGCCGTGAGGATGGCTGCGATCTCCACCTCGGTCACCGCCATGGGTACCGCCGAATACACGTGCTTACCGGCCCGTAGCGCCTTGACCGTCAGCGGCCCGTGGGTCCAGCGTTGGGTGAAGATGGCGACCGCGTCGATATCGGAGTCGAGCAGGGCCTCGAAGGACGGCACGGTGCCGGCAAGGTCGTAGTCGGCGGCCAGCCGGGCGGCCCGGTCCGCGATCAGGTCGGTGGCCCAGATATCGCCGACGCCAGGGTGGATCCGCCACAGCTTGGCGAACTGCCCAGCGAACTGCCCGGCGCCGACGATACCCAAAGAAAAGGTCATGAAGGGTTCCTTGTCATGCCGTCCGAGGAATGGTCATGCTTTCCTGCCCCGCGGACCCGCCGTCGGTGAGGCGCCGGCACCGGCCTCGGGCGGCCCACGTGGACTGCCACGACGATAGAGCCCTACAATCCACGAACGCTTCATCCAAAAGAGTGAGAACTTCTTGGATCCTCATGTCCGGCCTTGAACCGCCGAGCCTCACCGGATGGCGGGGCCGACCAGTGGTCATGGGCGCCCCGCATCAGCACGACGACCTGGAGATCAATCTGGTGACCGAGGGCGGCACCATGCTCTACCTGTTTGGTGGCACGCCCGTCGAGATCAGCTCCGGAAGCCTGGCAGTGTTCTGGGCCGCGGTACCGCATCAACTGGTGGCGAACTCGGCGACGTCCGTTCACTGGCTGCATCTGCCGTTCACGACCTTCCTGGGCTGGGGACTGCCCGACACGCTCGTCAGGCGCGTTCTGTCCGGTACGCCTGTGGTCTCCGCGCCGTCGGCCGCCTTGCCCACCGATCCCGCGAGCTTCGCCCAGTGGGCCGCCGACCTCGCCACCAACCACCGCGAACGCCACCGGATCGCACTGCTCGAGATCGAAGCCAGGGTCCGCCGCCTCGCTCTGACGAGCCTGGGCGAACCAGTGCGCCGGTACACCGGAGGCGAACCGGCGCTACAGCACGTCATCGCCATGGTGCGGCACATCGCCGAACACTTCCGCGAGCCGTTGACGAGCGCCGACATCGCCGGCGCCGCACACCTGCACCCCCACTACGCCATGACCCAGTTCCGCAAGGTGGTCCGCACGACCATGGGCGACTACCTCACCAAGCACCGCCTTGCGGAGGCCCGCCGACTGCTGATCACCACCGATCTGCCGGTCAACGACATCGCGTCCGCAGCCGGCTTCGGTTCAGTCAGCCGGTTCTACAGCGTGTTCACCTCTCTCTGTGGCACATCCCCGGCGAAGTTCAGACGCGAATACCAGGGAGCCGGCCGTCACCGTACGCCAGAGCACCCCTGAACCAACCGGAGGCCCCTGCCGCCACCCACGCCCCTCCGGCACGTGCTCTGCCCTTGCTCATGCCGGGATCGCATGCGGTCAGTTGCGTCTGCATCCCTAGGGCGTTGGGGCTGCTGGCCAGGCCGCCCAGGAACCAGACGGTGGCCGAGCCGGTCAGGACCAGCGCGGCTGAGGCGCACTGGCTCACCCCGCAGAGGAGCTGACACGTCACTATGATCCAGAACCGGGTAGCCGGTCGGCCAGCACGCGAGCGATCGGGATGACGGCCAGGAAGATGAGCAAGCTGACAGTCGTCACTACGCCGATGGCAGTGGCTCCGCCGCCGACGGCGATGAGCGCAAAGGCGAGCCCGGCCGGCGCCGTGGTGGTGCCGAGGACGGAGGCGGTACGCGCCACGGCGTAGCGCGAAACTGCCTGTTGCGGCGCAGTAGCTCCGCTGCGGCTGCGAGACGCTCGCGCATCACACCGTCCTGCTGCCGGCGAACGGCTGTCCCGATGTAAAGGGTGGGGCGGCCGGGCGAAGCCGGGCGCCGAAGTGGGCCGCGATTCCCGCCTCGCTTTGCTGCACGGCGGCGTGCAGGTCGCCCGCGAGCGGCTCAGGTATGCCGTCTGAACCCAGCCCAGCGGCCTCGACGGCTGCGGTGAGTCTTTGCTCGTCAGCGTCCGTGAGAGCCAATCGGCATGCCTGGTAGGAGAGCAGGTCCCGCGCTGCGTAGCCGTCGCCCGCGGTGAGAACGTCGCTTACGAGCCGGGCGGCGATCGGCGCCGTGTCCGGCTGGCCCGGGCCGCCCGCAAGGTCGAGTACGGTCAGGCCGAGGCGGGTGTGGAAAACGACCAGCTCGTCTGCGGGTTCGAGGTCGAGGTAGCGCTGTCGCATGGCCGCGATCTTCGTGTCGGCCGGTTGCGCGCAGGCGCGGAGGCACAGTACGTCGAGGGCGCGGGCGACCAGACGCTCCCACGGCTCGCTGGGGGTGCTGTCGTCCAGGAGCGCCTGCGCGTCCTTCGGCTGTTGAGCCAGGCAGCGGCTCACGATGGCCGCCTGGCGTCCGTCCAGCAGGCGTCGGCCGACGCCGTGGTGGCGTTCGGAGTGTTTTGCCGCCTGCTGCCAGCGGCCTGCGCTGATCAGCGCTCTGGCGCCTTCGGCCAGGAAGACGCCCCACAGCCACTGGACCACGTTGCGATGCTCGGTGTCGCTGGTGGTGAGGTCGCGAAAGGAGACGGGCGTGTCGTCGATGATGGCGTTGCCGCGGTCGGCGACAGCGTGGAACAGGTCTTCGAGTAGGTGGTAGGCGCCGTCGGCGTCGCCGGCGCGGATGGCCAGCCGGGCGAGGTTGACCGCGGGCTCGAGGGCGTAGCGCGCTTCCTTCGCATTCAGCGGCCGGGCGCGAAGGAAGAGGTCGAACTGACGTCGGCACCAGGTTCGAGCCAGATCGGGCCGCCCGCAGTCGCTGGCGATCAGCGCGGCTTTGTTCATCGCCTGCACCGCCTGGGACAGCAGGACGGAGCCGCCTTCGCCGGCGGTGCGCGCGAGGGTGCGTACGTCGTCGATGCGGTCCGGCAACGGTGGGTAGGCGGGTCTGGGCCGTGGAATGAGCGGGAAGCGGTGCGCGATCTGGGCGAGGTCCAGGGCGGCGTTCATGAGGTCACATCCAGTCGGTCCAGGGCCGGGTGTTGGGCCGGTCGAGGGTGAATTGGCTGGGAAGGGGGCGTGTAAGTCGGCGTGCTGGAGGTCGATGCCCACGCGACGGCATTGGGCGGCCGGTGTGCTTGTCGGTGTGGTCCATCAGCGTCGCAGCGGAGGTGTCGCGGCGGGCTCGCGGCCGAAGACGACGGTTGCGGCGGTGCCGGCCAGCACGGCTTGGGTCTCGTGGGGTAGGCCGTGCCTGTTCCAGGTGAAGATGACGTGGTGGGCCAGGACGTCGCGCAGCCCGCGATGGAGTCGCCCGTCGGCGGCTAGATCGCCCAGCTGGCGGCCGGCGGCGGAGAAGGCTTCCACCCACCCGGCTGCATCGGCGAGGGCCGCGCCAGGGCGGCAGAGGCTGGTGAGGTCCACGCTCATCAGCCGGCGCAGCTTCTCATGCAAGTCGGGGCGCGGAAGGGCTGGTTCACGGTGCTGGGCCACGCGTGCCCAGATGTCGCCCTGTTCATACCAGTCTTGACCGGCAGCGCGCATCAGGGCGCTGCACAGCAGGATGGCCAGCTCACGGCGATGCCCGCCGTCCGGCCGATGGCGGGCCGCGATGAGGTGGTCGAGCAGGTGACGGGTGTCGGCGTGGAAGAGCTGGTGGGCGCAGGCCATGGCTTCGCTACCGCCGAAGGCTCGAGTCTCGGGCTCGTAGCGGACCCTTCTGGCGCTGATGATGTGTCCGGCGCTGGCCAGGTCCGCCAGGTGGTCGTGCAGGTACATCTCGGCCCCGGCGGTGTCGGCTGCGGGCACGTACCGCAGTCGCCAGCAGGGCGCCTTGCGGATGATCCACCACAAGGTGATCCACCCTTGGGCGTCGGCCATCTTCAGCAGGGGCGCGAGATGCGCCAGGGCGATGGCCTCGGCGTCGTCCCATGAGGGGAACGCAACGTTGATCTGCTGACATGGCCTGTTCATGGTTGGGGCTCCGATCCTCAGGCGAACGCGAGAACGGTGTCCCAGCGGGAGGCCGGGGCGGTGCCGGTGCCGAAGGTGTGCAGGGCGAGCGCGGCCCCGGCCGCGCCGTCGAGGAGTTCGGCATCGGACACGCGTGGCGACAGATCGGCGGCGAGTTGGCCAGCCAGGTACGGCAGTTCGGCGGAGATCTGCGAAGTGCGGGCGTCGGCGGACATCCGCCATGCGGCGTGCAGCAGGCCGGCCTTGCCGTGGCAGAGGCCGGTGTCGTCGCCCAACTGCTGCAGGTGTGCGGGGTCGCGCAGCGCGGCGAGTATCGCCTCTTCGGCGGTTTGCTGGCGGTCGGTGTCGCCGAGCGCCATGGCGGCGAGTTGCTGGGCGCGGGCCGTGCCCGCGATGCCGTAACACCAGGAGGGCCGCGGCCGCAGTTCTGGGGAGACGCATCTCATGCGGACCTGGTCGGCGGTGATGTAGCCGGGCCACCAGGGGCCGGCCTCGCCCGTCTGGCGCCAGTGGTCGGTCCACGCGCAGATGCGGCCGATGGCTTCTTCGGCGCCGGGTACGGAGGCGTTCTGCAGGAGTGACAGGGCGAGCAGGGCCAGGACGGAGCCGACGCCGTGGGACACGCCGAAGTTTCCGTGTCCTTCCCGGTAGTTCGGGTTCGGTTCGCCGTCGGTCCAGACAGGGGTCCACCATGGCGGAAACGGGTCGTCGGCGGTCAGCGGTTCAGTGAGCCGCACCAGGTAGGTGAGTACGTCGCCGGTGATGGGGTGGTCGGGGTGGCGGGCCAGATGGTAGGCGGCCAGCCCGGCCAGTCCGCGGATGAGGTCGAACTCGGCCAGGGTGGGCCGCTCGCCGCGTTCGATGCGCGCGTACGCAGTCGCCAGCCGGGTTTGGGTAACGGTGGAAACGGCAGTGTCGAGTCGTGCGAGCGCGTCCCTGTATCGGCCGGTGCCGCCGTCGGCGGCCCAGATGACGAACGCCAGCGCAGGAGCGCCGTAGAACAGGCCGGCGTTGTCGGCCGCGCTCAGCGGCGCTTCGACCGCCGTGGTCAGCCAGTCGTGGGCGGTCAGGTGGTCGGCGTGGCCGGAGCGGGCTCGTTCGATGTGGAGCAGGGCGATGCCCGCGGCTCCCCCGGCCAGCGATTGGGGCCATGGCCGGCCGCCGCGGATTGTGGCGGCCGACCGGTGCGGGTCGGTCAGGACGTCGGCGATACGCGCAGCCTGGGCTTGCGCGGCGGCCTCTGGTGTGATCATCGGCTCCTCGTGGTTCGGGCGGTCCAGCTCAACGCGGCGGCGCGCGCCAGGTGCAGGCACGCCCGCTCGCTGGTCCGGGACGTGCTGATCATCCGGACATGGTGGAGATGCAGCAGATCCGGGAGCAGGTCGGCTGCGTTGACGCCGGCGACCTCCAGGGTGGTGCGGTAGGTGGTCAGGGCGGTGCGCCGTCGTTCCCAGCAGGCCAGGACCTGCTGGCCGCCCGTGTGCGCGGCCAGCTCGTTGCGGTGGGATCCAGCGGTGAAGGCGAGGGCCAGGGTGAGGGCCTGGTCGTATTGGTCGCGGCGGGGAGCTTGAGAGTCAGGCCGGGTGTGGTCGATCATCCAGCGCATCGCCGCGGCGGTGTCGCCGAGCAGCGCGATGGTGAGGTTGAGGAGGCTGGCGGCGGTAAGGGCACGCGTGTCGGGCCCGGATGGTGCCGTGGTGGAGGTCATGAGCTGTGCGAGCACGGCGGCCGAGTCGGCGGCGAAGTACGCCTCGGCCGCGTCCATCGCCTCCGGGCCGCCGAAGCGGCCGATCTCGGGGAAGTAGGTGTCCCATTGCAGGCGGCCGATCAGACCTGCGTGGCGCAGGTGGTCGCTCCAGGCGTTGATGTGGAGGATGGCGTCGGCGAGCGTGTCTGGCGGCACGGTCATGCGGATGCGCAGGTGGTCGTCGGGGTCGTGGTAGCGCAGGAACCACCACGTGAGCGGGCCGGTGAGCTGTTCCAGCCGCTCCGCCAGGTGAGGAAGGTGCCGGGTGAGGATGCTGGTGTGCCGGTCGGGATGTCCGTACAGCTTCAGGTACAGCCGTCCGTCCTGGCCGGGCAGATACCCGTGGCCGCGGCCGGTGAACTCGTATGCCCGTGCGGGCGGGTCAGCCGGACCGATGGTCGCCTTCAGCGGCAGTACGAGCTCATGAGCGTGGCCGCCGATCCAGCCTGCGGCATCGGGGGCGGGGGCGGGCAGCAGCACGGCGGTGTCGCCGTTGTGAAGATGGGCGCGCAGGAGTGCCCGGTGAGCGGGCTCGTCGAGGTCGAGGATGATGCGGCGATCGCCCTCGCCGAGGTAGACCCGCGATGGCACGGCGGTCTGCTCCCGCCAGGTGGCCAGGGCGCAGTCCCAGTCCGGCCAGGACGCTTCCCGGCCGGGCAAATCGGAGGCGGCCAGCAACCAGCGCGCGGGGGAGATGATCGTGCGGCCGTAGCGCAGCGCCGGCAGGAACGGCAGTGCGGTGGCCAGCCCCCACTCGAACGGGGTGCAGGGCGTGCTCAGCGCGTGCGGCGCCTCGATGAGGAAGCGCACCAGAGGGTGGATGTGGCTGGCCGGGTTGACGGCGTTCAGCGCCAGCGGCTCGATGGCGCGGCGCCGGGAGCGGGACATGACGTACAGGCGTCGGGCATCCGCCGTAATGGCGAGGTCGGCCACAGTGAGGGATCGGCCGTTGCCGTCGTGGTACTCCCCGATTGGCAGCAGATGCGTGCATGTTTGCGGAGCGCGGGCGACGTCGCCGCTGCTGGTGTGCAGCGGAGGCGCGGAGATCTGCGCCGTCAGCGCGCCGCGGGTTGCCGTCGGCAGCTGCGCGTACAGCGCTGCCACCCGCTGCAGGTAGTCCTCGCCGAGGAGAGGCAGGAACCGGCCGGTGGTCGTGCCGGCTTGGCGGGACACTCCGACGATCGCCAGCGTGTAGGCGCCGGCGGCGAGTGCCTGTGCGGTGGGGGCGTCCACACGGACGGTCAGCTCGGTGCTCGTCTGGATGGGCGTGCCCTTCCCGACGACCGACAGGCGGTCGATGAGCTCGTCGTCCAGGACGATCTCCCTCTGGCGCAGCAGCGCGGCCCGCTGCGCCAGAGGGAGCAGGTGGGTGTCGCGCTTGGTCGGTGTAGCTTGCTGGGGCGGGGCTGCGCCGAGGTATCCGGCCGGGTAGCCGAGTCCGATGTCGGCGTCGACGGCGTCGAGGACGGGGATGAGGGCGTGCGGGCCGTAGCGTTCCAGGAAGCGCTGGTGCCAGTCGATCCAGGCGCTGCTGAGGGCGGGGCGGCGGGCCAGGCGGATGAGCACGCTCGCTGCGGCGGCTGCTTCCTTCGCCACGGCGGCGGGCATCGCCACCTCGGCGTTGAGGCGCACATCGAGGGCAAGGGGCTGGGTAGTGGGGTGAACGGCCCTCATCGTGGCGGTCGCTCGCGTCATCGCCTTGCGCAGGTCGGGCAGGTGTGCCAGCTGTTGCGGGCGGCCGAGGTGCTCGGCGATCTCACGCAGCCGTTTGATGGTTTCGGCCGTCTCTCCCACGGTGTCGGCGTCCACGGCGGCGAGCTCGCCGAGGAGATGGCCGAGGGGGTCGCTCGCCGTCGCGGGCGGCCGCAGGCTGGTGAGCAGGAGCCGCTCGCGCACCAGATCTGCCAGCAGCGCGTCGATGGCGGGCTCGGCTGCGGTGGGGAACATGACGGCGAGCTGGGCGTGGAGGCTCTCGCACGGGACGGGGAGGTGGGCCAGGCGCAGTGCGGCCCGCAGGGGGTCGGTGGCGCGCACGCTGACGTGAGCGGGGCGCCCGTTCGGCTGGGCATGGGATCGGTGCTGCAGCACGATCTGGCCGTCTCGCTCGAACAGCAGGTCGTTGGTCCGTACGGGCAGGCGTCGGCGCAGCGCCGGTGTGCTCTCCAGGCGGTCGACGACCGCGGCGAGCCAGGCGGAGCGCGCGTGCAGCACCGCGTCGTGGCCGTTGCTGATCCGTACGGAAGGCTGGCGGGCTGGGGCGATGCGGGCCGGGGCGATGCCGGCGAACATGCCGAACGGCGTCGCCCGGGTTTGGGCGCGCAGCAGGTATCGCATGGTCGACAGCACCAGGCGGCGCGCGTCGGGGTCGGTGATGCGGTGACCGTCGAGCATGTCGCCGATGCGCTGAGCCAGATCGGGGCTGGCCTGCTGGACCGCTGTGGCGAGGGCGGGGATCTGCCAGATGAGGCCTAGCCAGCGCCGCCAGGAAAGCTGATCGGCAGATGCGCTGGTCAGGTCTGGCCATGGGGGAAGCTGCTGGTTCGGCTGCCACGTTGTCGCGCGGAGCAGCGCGGCGTCGGCGTACTGGTACATCGGCTGTCCTGGAGGCGGGTGGCGCCCCCGGCCGGTCGAGGATCGGCCGGCCGGGCGCGGTTTCAAAGGGGTTCAGCGTCCGCTCTGGTTGCGGACGCGGGCCCAGCCCGTTACGGGCAGGTGTTGGGGCAGGCGCTCTGGCACGTCTTGCCGCAGCCATCGTCGGTCATCCGGATGAGCCTGTCGGCCTCCGGTCCAGACTCGACGAGGGTGATGTCCAGCGTCCAGTCCTGCTCGGTGTCGAGAGCGGGTGCCGGGGTGGCCGGTGGGATCGAGGCGGGTGCCTCGGCCAGCTGGACGGTCATGGTGCCTCCTAACTTGTGGCGGATGGGTTTCCCCTGGACGCCCTCAGGCGGGATCACCGCCCGGGGGTTCCGGAGGTCTGGGGCCAGGAGACGGCCACGCTTCCGTGCCGCTTGCGCAGCAGCCCGCCCTGCTGCGGCTCGTGCTCCGGCGGTGTGGCGGCCTGCGCGGGCAGGTAGCGGATGCAGGCGGCGCCGCGGCGGCGGTACTGTTCCGCCCAGCGGCGTAGCAGCTGCCCGTACTGCGCCGTGACGTACTCGGCGGAGGGGCCGTGCGCGATGACACCGCTTTCGAAGTCGTCGCTGCCCCGCTGACGTTTGATGCGGTAGGCGAAGCTGCCGTCGTCGCCGATGAGGACGGGCGCTCCGAGGCGGGCGGCGGCCCTCACCAGTCCTTCCTCGATCCGTTCCGGGCTGGCGTGCAGCAGGGCCATCCGCGGTGAGTTGGTTAGCAGGAACAGCTCCAACTCGTCGGGCAGATCAAAGGCGGCGCCGGGCCAGCTCTCCATAGGCGGCGAGTGCAGGGCCTGCCGCAGCGCGGTGACGTCGATGCTGTGCTCGGTGTCCTCCATGGTCAGGTAGACGCCGGTATTGATCGTGAGGCGCTGGTTGCTCCGAGCTCCGTCGCCTTGCATGGGGACGAAGCGGCACAGGCAGTAGCTGCGGCTGACCAGGCCGGCGCCGTCGCGGTCGAACGCGATGGACCTGGTGACGCCCTTCAGCCGCAGCGGCACCACGATCCGGCCGTTGCCGGTGAGCTGCTCCAGCCACGCGGGCGGGATGTCCGGGCTGTCCACGGTGACGATGATCCGGTCGTAGGGAGCGCCAGCGGGCAGGCCGTATTCGGCGTCGGCATGCACCACGTCGACGCGGTCGTAGCCGGCGTCGGCGAGGTAGGTGCGGGCTCGCTCGACGATCTCACGGTCGATATCGATGGAGGTGACGTGTCCGGTTGGGCCGACCAGCTCGGCGATGACCGCTGCGTTGTAGCCCATGGAGCCGATTTCGAGCACCCGCATGCCGGGCGTGATCTCGGCCTGCTCCAGCATGGTGGCCTGGAGGTGTGCGGCTGACAGCGAGCTGAGGGTCAGGCCGTCGCTGTCGCGCTTGATCGGTACCGCGGTGTTCGGCTCGTAGGCCTGTTCCAAAGGCGCTTCGGGCACGAAGAGGTGCCGGGGCACCGTGGCCATGGCTTTGGCCACCGCGTCGGAAGTGATCGCGTCGCCGCGGAGTTCCGCCACCATGGCGGTGCGCAGCTGGTCGGCGTCGTCAACGTCGCGGTCTCGCACTGTAGTCATGTGATCGCCGTATTGGTTGGTGGTTGGACGGGTCGAGTTTCGGGCGGGGTCGCGGGGGCGAGTTCTGCCCCCTATGGCCGGGGGCGCTGCGGCGCGGCTGCAGCAGCGTTCCGCATCTGGCCAGGAAATCGCGACGCGAGTGTGCTGCTTGGTGATGAGCACGCTGTTGGGCGGCACCTCGACAGGGTGGTCAATCGGCCATACCTCGAATTGCGGGCCAGCTCCGCCGCGGTAGTCGCGGTCCCACACCTGGACCTGCTCCACGATCGCCTGGGCGACCTCGCCGCCGCGCGGGCCGTAGCCGTGCGCGCCGAACTCGACGCGACCCTCCCCGGCGGCCGGGCGGACCGACAGGTAGGCGAATGAGTCGTCCTCGACGGCAGCGAAGGGGAACCAGCGTCCACCCTGCTCGACCGCGATCCCGGGATCCTCGTCGCCGGATGCTTTCACGGTGATGTTGCAGAAGCCGGGCAGCGCCGTGGCCATCCACAAGGGCAGATCGGGGAACGGCTCGGGGCGGGCCACGGTCACCCCGGACCAGGCCGCGGTGGGCTTGCCGGCGAGCACGCCATCCAGCTTGCCCGGGTCGGCGAGGTTGCCGTCATCGAAGCGCAGCCCGACCTTTTCGCCGTTGAGGAGCCACAGGTGCTCGTCGTGCTGGCCGGCCCCCTGCATCCTGACGAAGCCGCACACGCCCTGCGACAGGCTCACCAGGTGGTCGTTCGTGCGTTCCAGGGCCAGGGAGCGGGTGATGCCCTTCATCCGCAGCGGGATGACGATCCTGCCGCCCTTGGCGAGCTGGTGACGCCAGGCCGGAGCGATGTCCCACGCTCCCACGGTGACCATGATCCGGTCGTACGGGGCGTTGGCCTCCCAGCCGTATTCGCCATCAGCCGTGACGACCCGCACCTGCGAATACCCGGCGGCGGCCAGGCAGTCGCGAGCCCGGCTGGTCACGTCGGCGTCGATGTCCATGGTCGTGACCTGACCGGTCGGGCCCACCAGCTCCGACAGCAGGGACGCGAAGTAACCTCCTGAGCCGATCTCCAGCACGCGCATTCCCGGGCTGATGTCGGCCTGCACGAGCTGCATGGCCTGGATGTCGGGTGCGGACATGGTGGAGATCAGGGCGCCATGCTCGCTGCGCTTGACTTCGACGATGTCCACCGCGTACGCCGCCTCCGGCGACACCTCGGGGGCGAACAGATGCCGAGGGACCCTGCGGAACGCGGCCTCGACCTGCACGGGGAGCGGGAAGCCCCACTCCGCGCATCTGGCCGCCACGGCGGTGGTCATGGCGTCACGCAGGGCCACGGCGTCCTGGACGTCGTTATCGGTGGCCACAGGCTGGGTCCCCTCTTCTTGGTTGTGATGGGCAACTGGTCGATGGTGGCTGGTGGTCGGCCGCTACGCGGTTAGCCGCGCCGTCCCCTTCCCTTAAGAGGCGGTCGAGCCGGCTAGTCCGGACCCAGGGTGAGGGCCGGACCGGAGTCCTTGCTGATCCGGCCGTTCGGAATGCAGCCGGACTATGTACTACATGCTTCCTAGTCTGGAAACGATGCGGGGTCAATGAGTATGTAGTACGTACTGCCACTATGGTGAGCACATGGTGACTCCAGGGGCCCACTACCGCGATGTGGCAAACACGATCCGTCAGGCCATCCACGCAGGCGTCTACCCTCGCGGCTCCCTGCTCCCCAACGAGGACCAGCTTGCCGAAGAACTCGGCGTGAACAGGGCCACGGTGAACAAGGCCCTGAAGATCTTGAAAAGCGAAGGGCTCGTCTACGTGCACATGGGGGTGGGCACCTACGTCCACGAGCTGCCGCCGATCCTGCGCGATGCTGCCATACGGCACAGTCGCGCCCACCGCGAGCGGGGAGGCATGCGCGGCTCGCTGGCCAGCGAACTTGACCAGCTCGGCTACAGGCTGGACTCCGACAACACCATCGGGCCCGGCCGGCCGCCTGCCGACGTAGCGGACGTTCTCGGCGTTGATCCCGACTCCGACAGCGTGATCGTGCGCGCTCGCCGCATGCGTGCCGAGGGTGTCCCCATCCAGATCGTCACCAGCTACATCCCGCGCGACATCGCTGACGGCACTCCCATCGCGGAGCGTGACCCGGGCGTCGGCGGGATCAGCAGCCGCCTGGCCGAACTCGGCTACGCCCAGGTCGAGATCGAGGAGAACCTTCGGGTACGGCCGCCCGCATCGGACGAGGCGCGGTTCCTGCGCATGACACCGGACCAGCGGGTGATTGAGATCTTCCATATCGGCTGGACCGCGAGCAACCGGGCCGTCAAGATCAACCTCTACATCCTGCCCAGCTATCAATGGAACCTCCGCTACCGCTATCCGATCGATCCTGTCTGATTCCCGTTCCGCGAGCGCCCCCGCCCCCTGGCGGTCTGGTCGATGGTGGCTGTTGGCGGGCAGCCCCGCGGTCAGGCCACGCCGTCCGCCTCATCCACGTACGGGTCGGGCTCCAGCGGCTCCCCGCGGGTGACGTGCTCGCGGCGATGCTCGATCACCAGCGCGACGTACGTCCGGACGGCGCCGCGGTGGGTGCGGCCTCGGCCGGTCTCCTCGTAACCGCCGTTCTCGGCCTGACGCAGCACGAAGAACTGACCGCCCTCGGACGCGAGCTCGTACCGACCGCAGCACGAGGTGTGCCGGACCCGCAGAATGCCCCCGGCCGGGGCATACGGTGTCCACTCGAACGTGTCGGCAGTCTGCGCGCTAGGTCGTCGCGAGCGGCTGACTCGCTGGTTCATCTGCTGTCTCCGCGCTCGATTCGGGTGGTGGTGCGGGCGATCGAGCGGTAACCGACGAACGCGCCGCGTCCGTAGGCGTGGGAAGGCGGACAGGCAGATAGCCGCAGTCGTACATGACGAGGATGAGGGCGTCCATCGGCGGTGGCCTTTGCTGTGACCTGGTCCGGGCGGCGAGAAGGTGGAGCTCGCAGCCCACGACGGACAGAAGCTCCGGCGTGGGCTGCCAGTGGTAGGCGGCGCAGGCCAGGAGGGAATGGATTCCGATGGTGGGTTCAGCCCGCGCCGTCGTGCGTAGCCGACGACGAGAGCGCAGTTCTCCGCGCGTCGGACCGAGCCAAGACGTGGCGTGGCTTCCCCGTCTGCGTGCGGGGCCGTCTGCCTGACCACGTCTCGCTTCATGACCCGGCACCCTCGCCCGGCCCGGGACTGCTCTCCATAGAGCTGTGAGGCTGCGGCGTCTGGGAGGCCGGCGAGCGCCACAGCGCTTGTGCTTCGCGGCTCATCCGCTCCAGCAACTCGTCCGGATGCGCGGCCTCCACTACGAGGCCAGGCGGAGGGCAATTCCCCTGGTAGAACGCGACGAGACGGCGCTTGCGCCGGGAGTACATCAGCCACCAGTAGGGCACACGCTGCTGCCAATGCTTGACGAACGCCATCCCGGCAGCGTCGGCGGCAGCATCGGCGCTGTCGATAAGCATCGATTCCTCCGTGCGGACAGGGAGTCGAGACAAAGAGGGGGCGGGGCGCAGGCCGGGCGACGATACTCGTCCAGAAGGCCACCCGGCCTGCGCCCGTACGGTGCGAGACGGCGGCTTGTACAGCGGGCCGCTCGCACAGGACGTGGCTGCGCAGCGCCCTCGAGAGGGCGCCTTGCCGTGACCATGTGTCGCCATGATCAACGGGTCGCCACGTCACGATCATCAGTCCTCGGTAACAGTCGCTATCAGGTGCTAAGGATCTAGTCAGCAAAGGTTCGGCGGAGAACGATGAGACAGCCTGACGACTGGGTGACGTGGCCGCTCACCTGCACTTCGGCGATACCTGTGCAGCATCCACCCGGTTCAGGGCACGATGGAGGGGCACACTGAGCGTGCCCACACCGTGCCCACACGCTGACCGAAAAAGGGATCGCCAGGTGGAAGCGCCACACCTCCCCCTTCCGGACCTGCTGAAACACCTGCGGCAGTCCGCCAGAATGACTCAGCAGCAGGTGGCAGACAGGCTGTGTGCGATCACTGGCACGTGCACCGTCACCCGGTTCGAGGTCGGCAGATGGGAGCAGGGCCGTGTCCGGCCGGCTTCTTGGCTTCCCGCGCTGGCGCAAGTCCTGAACGTCGACCTGGACGTGCTGGAGACGGCACCTGACAGGCCCGGAAAGAAGACACGCACCAGGCAGCCGCCGGTCGCTCCCTACACTGCCCCCAGCGACGATGTAGAGCAGGTGAGCGAGGTGCTACGCCGGACATTCCTCCAGCGCGGAATAGCTGCCGCCGCAGTGCCTGCCATGCACGTGCACGAGGATCGGCGGGTCATCCAGGCCCTCAGCGTGATCGGTAACGATCATCTCAGCGGGATGGTGGACAGCCTGGGCGAACTCATCGACCACTACGCGCAGACAATCTGCGCGCTTCCTCCCGCAGAGGTGTATGACGAGCTTCTCACGGTCAGGTCGTACGCCAGCGGGATCCTCGATCACGTCGATCACACCTCACCTCGGACGGACCTCGTCTTGGCAACTGGCCGGCTATCCCACCTGCTCGCCGTGGCCGCATGCGACATGGGAGAGCACGCCGCCGCTCGCGTCTGGTGCTCCGACGCCGAACGCCGCAGCAGGGAAGCCAGACACCCAGAACTGGAGGCATGGGCAGCACTGACCAAAGCAATGATCGCCTGGTATCAAGGGCAGCCTCGCCAGTCTGCGACGCTGTCAGCCCGGGGCCAGCACGTCGCGCCGCGAGGGACGGTCGTCTACGCCAAGCTGGCCTCTCAGGAGATGCGGGCCGCGGCGATGGCGGGCAATGTCGATGGCATGACCCGCGCCCGCCGCCAGGCCAGCAAGGCAATCGCGACCCTTCCCGCTGATGCCGCGACAACAGGTGCGCTCTCCATCGCTCTGTCAGAAGACCCGCCCTACACCGCCACGTCGCTGCTGTTCGTCGGCCGGTACCGCGAGGCCGTGAACGCCACCCAGCGTGTCATCGAGACCGTCTACCAGCCAGAAGCCCGCCAACGCGGCGAGCACCCATCCGGCTACGCACGCTCACTGCTGATCCTTGGACTCGCCCAGGCCGCACTCGGCCAGCTGGACGAATCAGCGGCCGCCGGCCACGCCGCGGTATCCGGCAGCCGCCCCACCTGGCCCACCATGGTGCTCGCCGACAAGCTCGACAAAGTCCTGGCCCAGCAATTCGCCGGCGCCGAACAGACCGTCGAGTACCATGCCCGGTACCTGGAGGCGATCAATGCCCCAGCCGCACACCACCTGCAACTCCCGCGCGCTGTTGAGGACCGTGGATGACCGACGACATCAGTCCCGACCAGATAGCCGAGATCACCGCGTACGTGGACGTCCATGCACCTCCGCCTGACGACCAGCCGACCGCACTCCTGCTCTTTGGAACCAATCAGGCGCCACCAGCCGAGATCGCGGCCGAGCGATACCACGCGGGTCTCGCACCACAGATCATCGCCACCGGGGGCGTGAACCGCCACAACGGGATCGTCGAAGCGCGCACCTTCCGCCGTCTCCTCATCGAACGTGGCGTCCCCGACGACGTGATCCGCTGCGAAGACCAGTCCGCCAACACCTGGCAGAACGTTGAATTCGCGCTGCCATACCTACAGGAAGCACTACGGTCAGGGCTGGTCATCACCGCCGTGTCGAAGTGGTACCACCGCCGCACCGTGAACATGCTCAAGACGCTCCTCCCAGACATCGGCGCCTTTCACGCCATCGGATGGGAGCCCGTCTACGCGGGCAAGACGGTGACCCGGACGGACTGGCCATCCATCCCCGATGGGAAGCGGCGAGTGATCCGCGAGTGGGAAGAAGTCTCCCGCCGCGTCGGGGAAAGGAGCCTCGCTGACGCGCGACGCACAGATGGGACGTGGTGCTGAGCGAATGCTCGACGACAACACCGCCACGAGGGACGGAAACTGGGTCCGGCGGTCACCCTTGCCGCCGCGGAACGTCCGAGAGCACTTATCGCACCTGACCTAGTGAAACGCCTCACAGCCGGAGTCATCCGGGACAAGATCGAGCGAAGCGCAGAGGCGGTGGCCGAGGACCCGCTCTGGATTCCACGCTCAACCGAGCGCCGATGCTCCATTTTGAGCGTGTCCCAGCCGCACTTCCCGGTCATCCGTGAGGAAGCCCTATGGACCCGGTACGCCATCGATCGCAGCTGCAACGCCCTCATCGCCTGCTGGAGCACTGGGCTGGGGATACCGCGGTGGTCGTAGCGGATTTTCCTTCCGGGATCTCCAGCCGCGGCGCCCTGAATCTGGCCAGGGCGTTCACCCAACTCTGAAGGCTGGCGCCGGCAACGCGAACGGGAGGCCTTCGCCTTCGTCCCCACCGCATTGACCAGCCCGAACCTGCCCTCTGACGGGTACATGATCCAGTCCTACATCCGTGTCGAGGAAGCCGCCCACCGAGTCGGCCGGGCCCTGCACGCGCTCGATGCCGCCGGGCTGACCACCCGCGTCGCCATCGGCGTCGCCGCCGAACTGGCCGCCATCGAGCAGGCCGAGTTGGGCAACGTGTCCGAGCGCGCTCGACAGGCTGTCGCTCTCACCCGCGAGACGCCTCGCCGGTCCAGGTGGCCAAAGCCGCCAGCATGATGCACGACGATCCCTGCGGCTCCGAGACGCTCTTCACCGAGATCGACCCGGCCGCGGCTGCCGTCACCGCAGCGCACTGGCTGCACGCGGCGGCCACCGTCACCGCCGAGTATGCGGGGCTACCCGCCACTCAGATCGTGACCGAGGCCGCCAACATCTCGGTCCTCCCCTACCAGACGCCGACCCTCGTCCTGGAGTTGGTTGCCGACGGCGCCTCCCCCCGCCAGGCGGTGATGCCCTTGATTCGCAATGCCCTGCGAGTCGCCGAAGGCAAGATCCCTGACATCACGGCGCTCAAACAGCGGATCACCGCCGCCGAGCAGCTGCTCGACAAATGGCGCGATGACCAGCCCGAATTGAGCCTGGACGCGCTCGATCTGCGGATCACCCTCCTGGATCCCGGCCGTCCAGCTCTCGACCTACTGGAGGATCTGCTCAGCGGAATCCGCGGCTGCTGGCTGCTGTATGCCGTGTACACAAACGATGTCGAGGTCGCCGGCTTCATCGAGAGCCGGCGACCTCGACGATGAGGACGTAGAGGAGGACTAGCAGGAGCGTCGCACCGACGCGTTCCTCACGGAAGTCCGGGAAGAAGCCAACACACAGCGCCAGCGTGCTGCCGTGCTCGGAACCGCCTCGCTGTCGTCCTCTTGAGTGACCTGTCCCCAGCGGCAGAGCACACAGCCCGCACCTGGTTTGCCGGAGGCGTCGTCCATTCCTGACAGAAGGCCAACTCCGCCGCGAGCGAGATGCGATGCCACCCTCGCCCGCGAGGCCGGCAAGCGACGTCTCGATGCTTGACGACTCCGAACGGTGAACCGGTCTGGGCACACCGGGGCCTCCAAGAAACCTGGACCGGTTCAGGTAGCGACAAGGCTCGGATCCTGCAGGAGTACGAGCAGCGCGTTCGCGTCGGCCCTGGCGATCACCGCCAGGTCCCAACTGCCCTAATCGAAATCGCCAGGTGGGCGGCGGTGAGGCCAGGCTCGCGCCACGAGCGGCTCGAGACGATACCGACCGTTCTCGTCTTGGTCCAAAACACCGAGCGCTGACAAACAGCTCACGATGCTTTCAGGACTGTCGGCTCCCGAGAAGGCAGCGGCATCCACTAGATCTGCCCATGACATCCCGTTGTTGTCCATCCAACCGCAAATCTCCCCGTAAGCGGCAGCGATCGTATCGTCGATGTTAAGGCCAATGCGGTCGATCAGGCCCACGCACCCTTTGACGGCGGACACCTCGTCTGCGATACGGCGTAGCGCCTCATCTTCATTGCCGGTATTCACTGTCAATGACAGCGCTCGCTCAATAAGGTACGGCCAGCCGGAAGTGATCTGCAGCAGGTGTTCCTGCTTTTTCTCCGTCCCGAATCTCTCGGCCTCCAACGCCCACACGCGCAGAGCCGTTCTGTCGTATCGACGTAGGGTCACCACGCCCAGCTCAGGCAGATCCTCTGTAAATACCCTTGCCCAGAACGACAGCGCTCCGGTATCAGCGACGAGGACGACGGAGCGCGTGACTCCGCCTCGAACCGGACGCATCTCGATCGCGCTCCGCAAGCTCTCCCAACAGCTCTCGGGTTTGGTCCTGAAGCCAGCAAGGTCGGAGAGGACCAAGCGGCGACCACCGGGGTGTCCGCCTACCAAAGCCTCGTTGAACTCCTTGCGACCGCCTGCGGGGATCAGGGTGAAGCGGTCTCCGAGTTCTTGGACCACCTCAGTGATCGTGTCGGCGACCGCATCGATTCCGGTCGCGGAGGAGCCAAGCACCAAGCGCACCTGGTTTGTGTGATCTCCGAGCAGGTCGTTCACCTGTGCGATGGTCAACGGCCAACGGGTTCCAGTTGCGAGAGTACGACGTGTTTGCTGCGCGATGACTTCGGGAGGGACGGACTTTGATTCCGCTTGGAGGAGCTCCGCCTGTACTTCGTTCCTCGTGCCGATCATGTTGAGGGCGTTGGAGGAACGCAGTCGCCAACCCACCCCGTCCGGGTTCGGTCGCAGTACGCCGAGTCCGGCGAGTTCGGATAGATAGGAGCGGAACGCTTCGGCATCGAGTGTGGCGAATCCTGCCTCCCACCAGGATCGGCACTCTTCCGCGAGTTGGGCATCCGATAGCCGGGCGTTCAGGTCATTTTCATACGCGTGGTGGGCGAGCACATTGGCAATTACGTTGTAACGGGGATCGAGATTCAGGGTGTCGCGGAAGGCGCTGGTGATGTCACGGCGCAGCTCGGCGTCGGATTCCACAGCCCTCACATCGGTCTCGGTGACGACGTATGGCGGGCCAGCTTCATCTTTCGCCCGTCTGGCATGCATTGTCTCGATCAGCCGATGACCGAACATCTGTAGCAGGTAGGGCTGGTAGGAGCAGTAGTTCAGAATTCTGTGAACCAGTTCAGGGTCGTCGAACTTGAAGCCGAGAACGTCGAGTGGCTGGTTGATCAGATCAAAGGCGTGTTGAGGCCGCAGCGGCCCGATCGCCGTAGCCTTGCCCAGATGGCTAAAGGGGCTGTTCCCGGAGAGTTTGGAGAAGCGTTGTACGGAGTGCAGCCCGGCAAAGACCACCTTGGCCCGGCCGTCCGACTCCAGCACTAGTTGCTTGAGCCGCTTCGTCTCGCGGAAGTCAGCGCTGCCGGAAGAATCCGAATCAAAGAAGGTATCTGCTTCGTCAAGCAGGATGAGCAGCTTGCGCCGGGAATCGCGCCCCAACCACTCCAACGCACCCTCACGTACGGCGTCGTAGGGATCGCGACGCGATTTCCGGGAGGTGGGCTGAGCCAGCACTTCGGCGGTGATGAGCGTCTGGCGCAACCGGTCCCAAACCATGCTCGCTCCCAGCCCCCCGCCGTCGGAGGCCACGTTCAACTCCAGGTTCACCGCCACGCGCTCGGGCTCCCGCTCGAAGCGGTCCTTGCTCTCCCTGAGAAGCGCCGACTTGCCGAGCCCACGCCCTCCGAAAATCACCTGAGTGCCATCCGGGTCCAGTATGTCTCTGCACTCCTTGTCGCGACCGTAGAACATCTCGGGCGCCACCAGCATCCGCTTCCGCCGGACATAGGGATTGACCGCGGAGAACGGAAGCGCGGTCGCCATGGTTGTCTCGAGCCGGCCGAGTCCGTTAGCGGCGACGTAGGCCAACAGTGCATCGTCGATCGCCACAATGGGAGCCCCCGTGGAGACCGCTAGTTGCGCAAGCTCGCGCCGGGTGTCGGGGGGCATCGTCCCGAAGTAGCCGATCAGAATGCTGTCTCCCGATGTATCCTGGTCGACCCAGCCCGTCAGCATTCCTGCAGTAGGCCGGTCCCATACAAGCAGGATTCGAAGTCGTCCACCGCGTTGATTTCTGATGCCCAGTTTGCTGCCGAACGCTGGGACCATGGCCTTACCTGTCACCGAGATCCCGACCAGTTCGATGAAGCGTCGCGACTTGCCCCGTGGTAGATCGTCCCGCCGATCCACTCTCTGAGCCTCGATACCGATGATACGCATCGCCTGCAGTACGTCTCGATGATTAAAGTTCGCTCGCTCCTCAGCCCGGGTTCTGCCCAATTTGGCCCAGAGTTCGAGAGCGTCGGCAGCACTGCCGCGAGCGTCGGTCGACAATGCCGAATAGTCGAGTGATGCCAAGCCCGTATGGCAGCCACCATCTCGTACGGTAACGAGGAAAGATTCCGTGAGCCCGCCCTGCAGCGCCTCAGGAACAGCGGGAAAGAACCTCTCGAGGTCCCGTCTACTCACGCCAACCGGCGTCGTGTCCCCCATCTCGAGGAAATAGAGGTGCTCCTCGGCCGCTGCGAGTTCACCCTCTTCGATCAGGCGTCGGATGCGATCCTGATCGTCTTCGGTGAGCTCCAACCGCTCTACGAGAAGAGCCAGCTGTTCGCTTAGTCGCTTCGCCGCTTCTCGCCGATGCCGAGAAAGGTCGTCTGAGACGCCTGCCAGAATATTCCTTACTCGGACCAGATCCAGGCGCCGTGCTGGATCGGCGGTTCTAAGGATCTCGGCGAGTTCACTTTCCTGCTCGTCCGAAAGCTCGTTACGGGCCCGTCCCCGTCGCAGCTCAGCGATGAGGCGGGCGCTTATATCCATCAGCTCGGCGCGACTAAACTCGACTGCCGCGTTGAGCTTGTCCTCGATACCGCTTTTGGTCAGCGGACCGAGGTCTTCTTCGGGCAGGGGCAACCGCCCGCTCTTTGCCAAATTGATCGTCTCTCGGACTGCTGAGTAGTTCTCCACACCGATCTGCGTCGAGAGAGCCTTTGTCCAGTCCGCTGCGGCAGCGGCGAGCAATTCCTCTGGTGATGTACCCGCCGGGACCGTGACGAACAGCGTCCGAGAGTCGACGTCAGCCCTCGGCACCTTTAAAAGCTCTGCGGTAAGCGCTAGCCCGGCTGGGATTTCACCCGGCGACAAACGGACGCCACCGTCGAGGAGTTCGAAAATCTCGGACATCGACTCTCTTGCGGCGTTCGCCGCAGCAGCCACCAGAGGATCGGAGCTCCTCGACTGGTCCGTAAGGCCGGCGATCACACCTGCGCGTTGCTTCCCGACAGTCGAGCGCAGGGCGGCGATCGCCTCTATAGCCCAACTCTGTCCAGCAGTCTGGTGTCGCTCGTACGCGGCGATAGCCGCCAGCCATTCGGAGACGACTTCGACCACATCGTGGATAAGGGCTAAGAGGTCCTGCCTGCTTGGACCTTCCACTGGCTTTCCGGAGTGTTCCCTCGTATACCAGCGGTCAATGGCGTCGATTTCTTTTTCAGCTTCGTCGAACTGGGACAGCCTCTGCGCTTCCTCACGGATCGTCGGCTCGACCGAACGGTCGTCTTCAGCAGCAGCAGCGAGTAGCACCCCGAGCAGACCGTCGTTGCCAAGCCATTGCTTGGCAATAGCAGTAGCCCGTTGGAAGCGGAGCTTGCGGGGACGCAACAAATGCAGAGCCGCCTCGCCGGCAGCAGAAATCCTCCGCTCCAGTTGAGTGACGTCGGCGAGCACACCGACTATAGGAGCTTCCAGGAAGGTTCCACGCAGCGCTTGCTCACCGACCTCTGTTGCCACTCTGCTGAGATACGGATCGAGCCGCCCGGAGATGCTGGCCAGGAGCGCTCCCGTCGTGGGCTCGCCTGTGATCAACGCGGCTCGGAGCAAGGCCGGCACGGCCAGCAACAACGTCAATTGCTCGGCGTGGATTTCCCTGCCATTGAGTTCCGATCGGAGCTTGGCTGCGCAGGAGCCGGATGCTGGTCGTACATGCTGCCCCAGAGCTGCCACACGTAATGCCCACGTTCGCGCTTCGGCGTAGTCGGCAGCCTGCGCTACGGCGTGCGCCATGCCGAATCGCCGCTGGGCGATAAGACCAGCGATGCCGGTCAGGACGCTGGCTGTCTCGGCCCGACTCCTCGTCTCGTTGATGATGGGCTGAGCGCTTGGAGAAAAGATGGTCTCAGAGGCCTCGTTCTCACCGCTTTGCGCTACTGCGATCTCATGATTAGCCGGCTGATTTCCTTCACGCGCTGCGGTATCACCATCGGTGGCTGCCTTCGGGTTCTCAGAAACCGGCAGCTCATTTTCGTTGGGCGTGGCAATCGAGAAAGCGACTGCATCGGTGGCATGACTGTCTGAGGCAACGGCGGGAATGGTTTCGGCTCCGGTACGCGGGACTGGGCCTTCATCGGGGCGGGCTCGGGCTATGGTCGGCGGGGTTCGGAGGAGCTTCCCCGCAGCCGCCATAATCGTCAACATGCTGAGGGCGGACGGCAAAGCCTGGGCCCGCTGCTGGCAATCGGCGAGTATGGCTGGATCAGCCGTGGCACACCCGCCGGGCGCATTCGCTAGATCGACGAGGTCGCTCAAAGCGAGCAGGCCCTCCAGAAGCTCTCGCTGCGTAGCGTCCCAGCTTTCGGCCGCCAGAAGCCCGCTGGCCAGATCCTTCAGCCGTTCCAGCGGGGTATGCAACTCCTCTGGCCCCGTCAGGCGATGCAGCTCGGACAACCGACGGCGTTCGGCGAAGTCCTTCCAGCTCTCCTCTAGTGAGGCAATAGCTCGGGTGGCCGCGGGAACCGTCGCCTCCTCGAGCGTTACGCCCTGCTGCCCCAGCCAGTCCACCGCCTCTTCGAATGCCTGCGTCAATCGTTCCAGCGATGCCAGGTCGTCTTCTGAAGGAACGCGCCCCTGCATGCGCACAGATGCATCGATCTGCTGCGCGGCCTGGACCGCCGCAGTCAGCGCACCCGCGAGATCTTCACGTAGAGCCCGTGCCCTGGCCGATTCGGGTATATCTACGGGATTGTCTGTAGCGGCAGATGCTTGCTGCTCAGCTGTCATGGCGGGGGTGGAATCCTCCGTGAGATTGGAAGGTATGGCGCCGACCTTACGAGCCGCGTCCAGCAAGGCAGCGACCTGCTCGGCAGCGAACCCTGGCGGCAGCCACCAGTCGTAGCGGGCCGCGCCGAGCAGCTTTCGTGCCTCAGCAGGACATGGGTGCACGTGTGCCCATAGGGCCGCACGCCTCAACGCGTCCGGCCAACGGGCAAAGGCGATGTCACCCTCTGCTTGATCTTCGCCTGCCTGAAGTACGGCAGCCAGGACATCAGGCTGGACGGGCTGAGTGAGAAGGCTGGCCGCGAACCTGGACGCCGGCAACTTTGCACCGCGCAGGCATGCCAGCACCTGTGCGCAGAGCGAGGGACCGACACGAGTCATGTTTCTCATTCCGAGAACGCGTAGGAGCCGAGAGCGATCCCTCGAAACCACCTTCGGTAGCGCGGTACCCACGTCGTCTGCGGTGAGTGAGTCGAGCACAGCGCGCCACAGATCTGGCAGGGCATCCTGCAGTGCCTTTGCCACGCCCTCAAGCGCGGCACGCTCCTCCAGTGTGTGCGGCAGCCCTTGGTGGTGCGGCTTCCGTAGCACGTTAGTCAGCGGGTCGGGGTCCCACGGCCGTTTCATTTGCTACGCGAACTCCTCAATGGACACAAGTTAGCGATAAACGTCAATTTGCCCTAAACGGACATGATTAGGGGATGGATCCCATCGCCGCCATCCCAGGTGCGGCGAAAACTCACTCCAGTCTGCACCAAGCCTTCGACATTTCCTTCCGATTTCACATCACATCCATCATGTTGCCCACACCCTTACACAAAGATGTATCGGGAGTGTCACTCTCCGCTCTCACCCTGTCGCACCTCCCTGGAGGAGGCCAGTAGAACTTTGCTGAGCAGGTGCCCGGGCCGGCCGCACGCCTGGAAGGCGCGCCAACTCCTGCTGCAGGAAGCGGCGACGGCCGCCTGTGCGGCATTCTTAGCCACCGCGACGATGCGCGCGGACGATGGTGTAGCCGGCCGGAAGTTCGGCCCCGAATCCGAATTGCTCGGCGACCTGGCGGTACTCCGCGCGGGCTGAGTCTGTTGCCTGTTTGCCCGGCGGGAGCCGTCTGAGAAATGACCGCACATCGTAAGCTCTGAGGCGCACGGCCTTGGCGTGGGCCTCCCGCTCCGAAGCGCTTTCCGCTACTGGAGCGTTCTCAGACCGCCAAACTAGAACGGGAATCTCCAGTTCCCCACTCGCCGCGGGGAAGGTTAGTGCGCCGTCCGGGGCTCTGCTCGCCACTGTTCGGTGCAGGACCCCGTCGGTGAGCAGTTCCGCCACGGGAACTGACAGAGTTGTCGCCTCGGAGGCCGGATCATCGAAGACTATCCTGGCGAGCATCTGTTCCGGCAGGACCGCGCTGCCGTCCGCCTGGAGCACGCCCGCTCGACGGACCGCGCGGAGGATCCGTTCACGAAGCCTGAGGTGTCCAGGTTGCCCCCTTACGACGCAACCCGGAGCCCTGTCCCTGGTGACGGCTCCCGGGTCGTATCGGTGTTCGATGAGCTCACCGTCGAGCATGATCGGAACATCAAGAAGGGTCGATCCGGCGTTGAGAGTGGGTGCTCCGCGAGGCCACCAAAAGTTAAGGAGGATGCCAGGAAAGTACTCCAGCGGCCAGCACACGCCGGCCAGACTGAGCCCGCTTTGTCGGTGCTCGACGCTGACCATCTGATCCGCCTCATCGGGATCTAGGTCGCATCCATCGTGTTTGAGTCGCAACCGTACGGCTTCCTCCTTCAGCTCACCCGTGAGGCGCGCGGGTAGTGGGAGCGTTCCCTCCGTGTGATGCTGGAGCCGCAGCGGGGTGGTCCAGTCGATCTGGGAATCGGTGATGGTGAGTCGTTCCTCGGCGGCGGGTTCGGCGGCCCAGAGGTCGTCATCGGCGACAGGCGGTAGGCTCTCCAGCCAGCCGAGGCCGAGCGGCAGGAGTGGGTCGAGGCTGGCGTGCGGCCCAGCGGGATAGGAGACACGCCAGACGCCGCCGCCCTGCCGGGCATCGTCGAGTCGCAGGTGTCCGCCTGACGGCAGAACACCCCCTTCGTCGGCTTCGCGCCTGGCCACGTCGGACAGCACGGCGTTGGTATGGCAGACGGCGACAGCGTAGGCGATCCCTCCTAGCGCTGCCTGATTGGAGGCGAACGCGCGCAGGCGGGGACCGATGGCCGTGTAGGTCACGCTCTCGGCGGGTCGATTTCGTCGACTCTCCGACGGCGGCCAGGTCATTCCGCTGACGATCGCGGACAGGTCGGGCCCGCCGAGTTCACCCTCCCTGTCGGCGAATCGGATCGCGAGCGTCTCGCGAGGAAAGGCGTACGGCCCCCAGCGCCGCAAGCCAGGAGCATTGGAAAGGACAGCGTCAAGGGTGCGGAGCGCTCCACGCACGCCCGCCTGGAGATCAGTATCGTCGGCATCGGCACCAAGCAGTAAGGGCAGCGGCCCTCTGATCAGGCACTCCCGGGCGGGGCCCAAGAGGAACTCCACGAATCCCGTTCGGGCTTGGGCGGGCAGAAGCAGGTGACCGAGATCGTCGAGCAGTCGGCCCTTGCGGCGTAGCCGTCCGAGGCGTTCACGCGTGGTGATAACGCCTTGACCAAAGGCGTCGAAATCTACGACCAGCCTGTCTCGGGGCTCCGGACCACCCTCAGGGCCTGCCGTGTTGCGGGGAGCTCCCGACAGCCAGGGCTCGACCTCACCATCGTCGTGCAGGGCGGGATGCGAGCCCTCGGTGTACATGACTTCGCCGAACAACGGTTCCCTACCTGCCGCCAGGCTTATCATCGCCCCGACCGGAGGGGCGGGTGCGTCAGGCCGTGCCGCAGGCAGGAGGTCGAAATCCACTGGGCCACCTGTGTAGCCGCCGTAGTCGAGGTCGTAGCCGAAGTACACGGCGTTGAACGCAACCGCGGTGTGAAGAACGCCGCGCCGGGAAGCTACGGCTTCGAGGTAGCCGGTAAGTTGCTCCCGCTGGTGTTCGGACATGGCTTTGGGACCAATGACGAGTTCGGCGGTGAACAAAGGTTCGCCCGCATAGGGAGTCCAGATCGTCACCGTGTCTCCTTAGCCCGCCAGGCGGCCTCGCGCCGCACGTTGCCGATTTCCCGCCAGCGCCCCTCGACGAACACCACCGTTCCCGCAGCCTCCAACCGCGCGAGTGAGTCCTCGACGCGACGCGCCGTCACCCGGGGTGCCGCCCCGAAATACCGGCTCGTGGTAATCGTCCTTTGCAGCCGCACCCTCTGCCGTCGCCCAGCGTGGAACCATGAGTCTTCACCTCGTAGAGCAAGGCGGAGGTGCTGAACGCTGAGACCACGCGCAACGTGCCACAGCAGGGCGATGATCTGCCGATCAAGAGTTCGGTCCTGCGCTGCGGATGCTCCTCCGCTTGCGGTCAGGTTTCGGATAGCGGTGTTGAGGGCCAGGGCGACGCCTGACTTTGTCTCCCCCTTCGGAAGGTCGACCCGCCTGTCCCAGCAGGACGAGCAGCGGTTGTGTGCGCCCGAGCAGCAGCCCTCGGGCAGCTCGGCGACACCGAAGTAGTCGGCGAATTTACGGTTAGCTCAAGTGGCGCGATCTTCGAAAAAGTCCCGCAACCAGTCCAGCTCCGCGGCAGCCCGTGCCGTACTGCGCCCAAGCGCCTCGTGGAAACCGTCGGGAAGCCCGCGACGCAATGTTCTCACTCCTGTGACGAACCTCCGCGACGGAGCTGCGGAGACGTCAAGCCTCCCCCTGTCATGCAGGTCGGACAGCAGCTCCCACAAATCTGCCGGATGCTCGAACGCGTCGGAATACCCGTCGATCTCAACTGCCAGATGGTGGTGGAGGTTTGAAAGGGAAAGCGCTGACCTGCGAAGGACATCCTCGCGCGCCGGAAGCCCCAGCACAGTCGCGATCAGTTTCTCCTCCAGCGGATCCGAAATGCCTCCCGGATCCGACAGCTCGCCCGCGGCGACCGCCACTCGGGGCGGGAAGTCACCGAGATCCTCAACAGCTCCGAGGTCGGCGAGCGTCGTAAAGACCTGAGCCACCCCTTCCGCATACTCATTGTGCGTGCGGGACTCCCGCGCCTTCGCGGCATCAATTCGTCCAGTCTCCAGATCCTCACCAATGAGCCGGTCGGCCACCGCGACGACATCAAGCACACCGTCATGGTGGTCGAACACCATGACGGCCATCCGCCGGGCGAGAGAGGCGGAGACAGCCCGGTCGGTCATGAACTGGACGGTCCGCAGACCTCTGTTGGTGGCGAGGGCGAGACCGGCGTTGACCATACCCGGCGCGCCACCGTCCCGACCAGCGCGGCCGATCTGCTGATAGAGCGCCGCCAGATCGGTCGGCGGCGACACGCAAAAAACCGTGCGCACGTCGGGACGGTCGATACCGAGGCCGAACGCGGACGTGGCCACTACTAGAAGCGGAACGAACCCCTCCTCGCCCTGCCGCGGAGCCTCGCGAAACTCCGTCATGACGGCCGCTTTCTCCGCCTCGGTGAGCCTGCCGTGGAAGCGTCGGACCTGCACGCGGCCACCACCGACGTGGTCGCGCAGATGCGCATGGACGGCAACGACTTCCTTGACCGTTAGGCAGTAGAAGATCGCGTGCCCGTCGAGCTCGCGGACGACCCCTTCCAACAGAGCGGCGACCTTAGCCGGCCCGGCCGACCCGATCGAGCGGCGGTGGATGGCCAGTTCCGGCCTGATCGGACTTTCCTGCACCGTCACGAGGTCGCTGTCGTCTCTGCCCTCGTGGAGCCCGAAGATCCTTTCTCGCAATCCGGCGCGGACAGTGTGGTTGGCCGTGGCAGTCAGCGCCGTCACGCGCAGGTCGTGCTCCGCGCGAAGTTCGGCCAGGAAGCGTTCGACTCTGCGAAAGGACGGTCGGAAGTCGTCCCCCCACTGGATCGAGGTATGTGCCTCATCGATCGCGATCCGGGCGATGATCCCGTCGCGCACGGCTTCACGCACCAGCGCTCGAAAGCGGCTCTGGCACAACCGTTCAGGGGACACGTAAATGATCTTTATGCGGTGATCGTGCCGACCCTGCAGCTGCTCGTGGACTTCGGTGCGCCCCGCGCGGGAGTTCGACTCGCGCATCGGCCCGACGAGCGCTCGCACCGCGCCGCCGATGGAACGGTTGAGCTCAAGTGCCTGGTCGTGCATGAGGGCGACCAGCGGCGACACCACCAGCGTTACCCCGGGCAGAATCAGCGCGGGCAACTGGAAGCAGTAACTCTTGCCGAAGCCCGTCGGTAGAAGCCCAAGCAGGTCATGTCTGTCGGCCACGGCTCGAATCGCCCGCTCTTGGGCGGGCTTCAACACGGCCGGACCATCCTGGAGCCGAAG
Source organism: Nonomuraea sp. NPDC049480 (assembly GCF_044465905.1). Taxonomy (NCBI): domain Bacteria; kingdom Bacillati; phylum Actinomycetota; class Actinomycetes; order Streptosporangiales; family Streptosporangiaceae; genus Nonomuraea; species Nonomuraea sp. NPDC049480. The sequence goes on along the minus strand of NZ_JBITMD010000031.1, from coordinate 18,426 downwards.
GAGGCCCGCGACAGCCGCAGCCCTCTGGATGACCTCATCGGCCAGTCCGCCGGAGGATCGCAACCGTTCGACCTCTTTGTGACTCAGTTCCAGCATTCGGATCGCGCGGGTCTGTGGCAAAGTCGTGTGCTTGTCGAGCGCCTCGTCGGTCGACAGTTCCGACGCCCGGTCCGGGTCTAGCAGCCCATGACGGGCAAAGAAGTGCCAGATCCGGCGCCAGGCGTCCGTCATCGGCACGACGTTGCCTCCTCCGGGCTCCCAGGTAACGCGATGGGGCTTGAGAATCTCCGGTTCAAGTGAGCCGAGGAAGATCCTTCGATAAGTACGGCGAAGCGCTGAGACTCCCGCGAGCTTGCGGTCGGAGATGACCACAACACCCCTGTGGCGCTCGGATCGGATGAGCCGTCCGACGGCCTGCCGGAGCTGGAGCGCGGCCATCGGCAGGTAATACCGTTCAGTGGCTGACCGCTCGGGATCCTCGAGGCCAAGCGACTCGGCTCGGACCGCCTCGGCTGCCCGGCGCGCCTCGATCACCGGGTCACCGAATGGCGCGAACGGCAGCTTGTTGATCCAGACAAGGCTGAGGCGCTGCGGATCGGCGATATCGACGCCCTGCCACAGCCCTTTGGTACCGATGAGGAAGCCGCCACCGTATTCACGGTCAGCAAACTCGGCGAGCCCCTGCTTATTGCCGCGTACCAACGCTGACCGAACGGGAGCCGGGTCTCCGGCACGCCGTAGCTCGCCCACGAGACGGTCAGCGATTCCGCCGGCGGTCGACCGTGCCGTGGTGAGGACGAGAACGCCGTTGTCGTAGCCACCGCGTTCGCCGTCGGTCGGGCGGACCATAGCGGCGGCGTATCCCCGCAGTTGATGAGCGACGGTCCTGATGGCGCCTTCCGTCTGCTCAGCCCACGACGGGAAGTCTTCCAGGCAGACCAGCTCCATCTGGTCTTCCAGGTCGAACGGGCTCGGCAGGTGCAGCGTTCGGGTGGTCTCCTTCAACCCCAGCCGCGATTGAAGGTAGGCCCACGAGCCCTCCACTCGAAGCGTGGCCGAGACATAGTAGGCGCGCCGGAAGGTGTCCAGACAGCGCCGCCATTCGGGGTCCTCGGGCAGTTCGACTGGAGAGGTTGCGAGCTGGAATCGGTAGTTCCGTAGACTCCCCCGCAGTACATCCAGTTCCTTCGCATGGACGACACGGTTCGATGTATTCGGCGGCAAAGCCCCGCGATCTGCGGAGCTTCCGATCCGTCCCTCCTCGCCGACGTGTGCGCATTCCTTGTGCCCGGTTTCGGGCGGCAGGCCGGGCAGATCGGACATGTCGTCGACTTCGATCAGGTCATTGTCGTCCGGGTCACTCAGTTCGGCCGATTCGGCGAGCTCATCGTCGGCGTGCGGCTCGTCGGTGGTCAGCGATTGGTCGGCGCCGTCGAGGAAGTCCTTCAGGTCAGCGACGATTGCCTGGGCAGCGGAACACTGGACCATCGTGCGGCTGATCAGCGCGCTGACCCGTTCCTTCGCGTAGAAGTCGAGAGGTTGGTTTGAGCGGTAGGCGCCCAGAGCTCCAACGACAGCCTCACACAGGCCAGCGAGCCGCATCAGGAGGCCCGCGAGGGTGGCGACCCGGCCACGACCAGAGGAGCCGCCGAATGGGCTCGCGAGTGTGGCGGTGCGGGAACCGACTGAGGCTCCCGGCGAACGGGCGTCAAAAAGCTGGGCAGCCAGCTTGGGAAGGCTCTCGTGATCGAGAAGGCCGTTCAGGTTCGCGACGGCATCAATTACCGCAGTGCGGCGCGGACCAGCCGCTGCCTCGGGGATCCAAGCCTCGAGCTCAGCACGGAGGTCTTCGAGTGCTTGATAGTCCACGATCGTGGTGAGCGTGGAGGTGGCGGCGTTCTCCAACTCGTGGGCTTCGTCCACTACCAGCATGGCGTCTGCACTGAGGGCCTCCAGCTGATCGAGGTGGGCGAGGAGCAGCGCGTGATTCGCGAGAACCAGCCGCCGGGAGGCGAGGGCTTCGCGGACGGTATCGGTATGCAAGGACACGGGGTTGTCCGGATCTTCGGCGTAGTCTCCCGCATCGCCTTGCGAAAGGGTCGCCAGCCAGATGTAGAACACAGGGCCGACGTACTCGGCGAAGAACACCGGCACGTCGACCGGGTCGACGGAGCGTGCCGCCCAAGAGGTAGACGGTTCGCTTGCGGCGCGCAACCGTAGGAACAGATAGATGAGTAGTTCCCGATAGCGCGGATCCGGGAGGAAACGCCCTGCCGAGCCTGGCCTGACGCGCCGTCCAAGGTCGAGCGCGGTAGCGTCCGCCAGAGCGAGCAGCAACGCCCTCAGTGAGAGCCGGTTAGCCTTGCCCTTGACCACGTTGCTCAGGCCAAGAAGCCCGGGGACCGCCTGCTCGAGCAGGACGAGATCAGCAGCGAGTTGCGCCTGAAGTTGCTTGGTGTACGTCGTGACGATGGCGGTGTGCGCGGGATGGGCGGCCAGCCAATCAACGACGGCCGCAAGGATCGCATAGCTCTTCCCCGTGCCGGTCGGCGCCTCGATCGCGCCGCACGCGTCGGCATCGGCCCAGGAGTGGAGGGCGGCTGCCATCTGTTCCTGGGCCGGCCGCCGTCGTACATGCTCGCCGTGGACCAGCGCCGCGAGTGCGACAGGGTCCACTCTGCCATCGGGTCCGCGCAGGTGCTCGGCAACGGCGAGCATTTCAAGGCCCTCACCGCTGTCCGGCCCGCGCAGCGGTGCTCTGTCGGCGAGAAGACCGACGGTGAGCTGAGCAATCTCAGCGTGCGTGGCGGGTAGTTCTCTACCGAGCGCGCGGCCACCGCCCGCTAGCTCGCGCAACAGGCGCCAAGCCATCGAGTCGGGGCATGCAGAGGCGATCAGGTCCGCAAGCTGTTCTGGCCAGGAGGCCAGGGTTCGCGCGCCGAACTCAAGCAGCCGACCGAGCAACTCCGCATCGTCCGTTGCATCGTGCCATGAAAGATCCTCGGTCTCGACGCCCAAGTCCTCGGCGAGGGTGGCGAGCCGGTGAGAGTCAGCCATAGGCCACAGGGAGAGGGCGAGATAGTAACCGTCGATCCGATGGCCGGGCAGATCCGGCAATCCCTCGCGAGCCAGCGCGTCGGCGAGCATCGGGAAGTCGGCGTCGGTGCCGTTGTAGGCGACAACGACATCCGCGCCGTCCAGGAAGGCAAGGAGATCTGCGAGGGCCTCAGCAGGCGAGAGCGCTTCGGCGGCGTGCCGCTCACGCATCTGGACCGAAGCGATCGTCCAGTCGTCGTCGGACGGAAGTGCCAGCCAGCGAGTGAACCGGCCGGCACCCGAAGTCCATGCTAGGTCTGCGCCACAGCGGACCGCGCCGATCTGAAAGATTCGCCTCTCCGTATAGGGCTCGCGGTCGGTGGTGCGCACGACCGACTCCACATCGATGGCGACCGCCCGCAGTGCTCTGGGAGGCTTCCTCTCCGGCTCCGCCCCTCGGGAAGGCAACGATGTGGAGTTGCTTCCTGCTTGGTGCAGGATTCCCGAGTCCTCGTTGATGTGCCCGGCCGTCACGGCCTCGTCAATGAGCAGGGACAGCCGAGAGTCAGGCTGGCGCGGGAATTTCGCTCGTGCTCGGGCGAGGAGCTCCGTACGCGTGAGACCGCTGTCGCCGAGCAACGCGAGAAGCTTGCGGGTATGGGGGGTAGGGCCGGTCATCGCGCCTTCATTCGTCGTGAGCAAGCAGCGGGGACTCTGGGTCGTCCGGGAGTTCGTCGGCGCGGTACTCGGGATGATCGAGGTCCAGTTGGCGAGCCAGGTGTAGGGGCTCTGGGTAGGTGGTCTGGCCGTCCCAGCCGCTCGTCTGGCGGCACAGGCGAGCGGCGGTGATGGCCAGCGCCTCCATTGCGTGATCCGGCAGTTCCCCGATCGGATACAGCTCCAGGGTGTTCATGGAGTACCAGGTGCGACGGGTCGCCGGCCCTTCTTCGGCGCCCCATCGGGTCGTGAACTCGCCGAGCCGTCCCGAGCCCGCTCCGTCGAACTGGACGGGTACCCGGGACAGCCAGAACACTGGGTTGCCGAAGTCGGTCTCGACGCGGAATAGTCGGGTGGTGGTGCGCGATTCCGTGGTGGTTTGGCGACCGTCGGCGTGGAGGCGCACTGTCGTGACGCTGATGGGTCGGGGCGTCTCGGCTGGTTCGGCGTTGACCCGGACTGTGGCGACGGGTCGCTGGGCGACCGGCAGGGTCGAGCCGGGGAGCCAGGGACGGTCCAGAACCGGGGTGGTTCCCTGCCGGTTGTTGAACAGCCCCGGCCAGGCCCCACGGCTGGCGAACCCGTCAACGTAGATCACGTAGGGGACGCCGCGGAGCGTGGTGTCGGTGAGCGTGCCGAGGGCATGTTCGACGATGCCTGCGAGCCGGATGAGCTCATCGTGACTGCGGCTACCCGGCTCCAGCGCGACGGCGTGGAAGTGCGCGCACGCCAGTGGATAGGGCTCCCAACAGGATCGGTCGCGATGCGTCCAGGCCCACACCTTCCATCCGGTCTCGCCCACGCCTGGAGGGATCAAGGCAGTGATCGTCACAACAAGCTTGGTCTTCCCGCCTCGTGCTTGCTTGTTCTGCTGGCGAACGTGAATCCCAATGTGCGCGAGGCTCGTCGCGAGATGTTCACCAATCCGAACTCCGGCGAGGGCATAAGTGAACCGGTCGTCGGCCAGGCCCGCGGAGCGGAGCAGATCGATCACTGCGGCTCGGGCGGGGTAGTCCTCATGTTTGGGCGGTTTCGCTCTTTTACGCACTGGCTTGGGCTGATCGAGAAATTGAGACACAAGCCCCAGTCGGGCGAGCAGTCGTCGCACCTGCGGTTTAGCGTCCTCCGCCTCGAGTTGCCCGCGCCGCTCGAGGAATCGCTTGTACGCCGCTCTTGCTTCCTGCTCGGTTTCCGGCTCAGTGTCCTCGGGCTCGACGCGTGCGCTGTGGTCGGAGTCCGTCTCGCAGAGAACGATCGTGAGGTCGCCCGGCGCCTGATGCAATACCGGGATCCGTTCCGCCAGGGAAGCTCGATCAATCTTGAGGCCGTGGTCGAGAAACTCCGGCGCGTGCTTGAGGGCGACCCTGATTTCGTCGGATACGGCAACAATGGCTCCGTCGGAGGGGTCCGTATCTACTAGGTCTACCCCGAAGGCCGCGCCGAGTTCGGTGAGCATTCGCCGCCGGTTGACGTCCTTGGCCCAGAGGCAGACGACGGTCAGCGAAGTGTGTCCGTGGGCGCGCAGGGCGGCCGCGATGGCCCCCGCTTCGATCGGGCCCTGGCGCGGGGCCGGGAATCGTCCTTTGACGACGCGCGTGCCGATCGCCCGAATCTCAGGGAAGGCCTCATGCACGTGCCGGTGAAGTGCGCGGTGGAAGTGCATCCCGACGCCCCGGCCGATGGCGAACCGCCAGGATTTCGGCACCACTCCACGAACCCGTCCGGGCTCTGCTGCGTTAGTCGTGAAGTCTTGAAGGTCGAGCACAGCCCGGTCCACGCTGAGGGCGGCCAAGGTTTGTGCGGCCGGCCGGTTGACGTGCCGGGCGATCCTCCCATCGAGTGCCAGGCGCACGAGGGGCGCTCCCACTGCCTTCTGTTCGACGAGTACCGAACTCACGCCGCGCAGCGTCGGGCTGATCCTGGTGGCATTGCCTTCCAACAGCAGGACCGGGTAGGCGATGTTCGGAACGGTCTTCAGACGGGCCGTGATGCGCGCCATGGAGTATCGAGGTTCAGCCCTCTTGTCTTTGGCGCCCGGCACGGGCCGCAGCACGGTGCCGGGCCACAGATCATCCCAGGCGTTGAGCGCACCGCTGGTGTCATCGCGAAGCCGCACGGACCGGCCGTCCACCGCCCAGGGATGTTCGGCAAGGGAACGAGCAAAGGCCCATACCGCGGTCGCGAACACCCAGCCGGGGGGATTCGGCTGGGTGAACCCTCCGTCGAGATAGGCTCCCAGGTGGACGTGTTCGGCCGGTGTGGCGGCGGCGATCTTCGCGAGCTCGCAGGGCCGGTCGAGGTTGGGCTCCTCACCGAGCGAGAAGGCGCGGAAGAGCGTGAACGTGTCGAGGACATCTTGTTCGTCGAGGTCCATCTCGGTGACGAGTTCGCCCTTGCCCGGGTCGAAGTGGACGTGACCGCCGAGCAGACCGCGCATTGCCAGTGACACCGCGGAGTGTGCGGGCTGGACGTCTCTGCCGCACTTGGCCTTGTAGGCGCTGTCAAAGGCCCACCAGGCGCGCCGGAACTCCTCGGGCAGCCGTCTGATCTGGACCGTTCCGGCCAGGTCGGGGGTGAACCGGAAGGCCAGGACGTTCAGTCGGCTCGTGCTGTCGGGCATCGGCTGCCGCTCCTCTTTGAGCGCTCGTACGGACGGGGAATCACTGGACGTCCTTCGGGTCGATACCGGCGACGTCTTTGAGCAGGGAGGTGAGTGCTGATCCGTAGACCGACCTCATGTCGGCGCGAGTCTGGTCGGGCCAGTCGGCGTACATACGGCGGATGATGGTCGCCATGTCGCTGCGCCAGCTCTGGTCATGGATGGCATGGTCGACGAGGAAGAGCCGCATGTCGGTGCCACCGCGGCGGGCGCGCCCGGCGAGCTGGATGAGGTCGACGATGACGCCCGCCACGACCTCTTCCTGCAAGTCGTCGTCCTGGTTGCGGAAATGCGGCGCCGCCCGTAGCACCTGGTAGAGCCGTTCACGTGAGCGCTTCCGGGCCGCCGCCAGCGTGTCAGCAGGACGGGCAGACGGCTCGAACCCCGTGTGCCCCGCGGCGTTGACGCTGGCGAACATCTCGGCGGGATCCGACATCAACGCGAGTGGGCGGACGCACAAGAAGATCGCGGACAGGGCGGATCGAATGCCGATGACGATGTTCAGCCCGCGGGTGATACGGGCCATGGGTGCGATCAGGATGTCGCCGTGTGCAGGGAAGTCCTCGAACTCATCCGCCGTAAGCGTGTTCACACCGCGGCGTAGCTGGAACTGTCCCATGAGTGCCTCGCGGCGTTTCGGTTCTGAGGGGACCGCGACGCACAGGCCATCTCGATAGCCAACGGCTCGTGTAATGCCACGCGCCAGATCCAGGCACTGCTCATAGGAGTTCACGGCTAGCGCTACTCTCGCGCGGTCGGGATCGTCGCGGCGCATCTCTTCCAGGAGGGGGACGAGGTGCGTCTCATAAAGCCGCTCCCCCATCTCCATCAGTTCGCCACGCTTGGCCTGTTTGGGCAAACCAGAGATCTGGATGTAGTCCGATCCCCGCATTACCCGGCCGTCGCGGACGGTGATGGCGTCCTCTGCGGCGTCCGTCATCCACCAGGCAAGCGGTGAGTGAATATGTTCGCGGACCGCTCCAGGGAAGAACGCCGTTGCCGATAGCCCCAGGACGATCCGTTCATGACCGCACAGGGTGAGCCCAACTATCGCGCCGAGCTGGGCGGTATAGGCGTGGGGGTCGCCTGTGATCGTCTGCAGGGACAGTTCGGTGGAGCCCTCTGGGTCGGTAAGGCCAGCGAATCGGAACCCCACCAGTGCATAGCCGAGCGGCCCGTACGGGAAGGGGCCTTTGAGTGCGAAAGCGGCCAAGCCGTCGACGAATTCACGGGCCGACGGCAGATCGACTGCGCGGAGTCGTGATGCCTCGCCCTGGAGCTCCCGAACGTGGTGTTGGAGCGCTGCGAACCACGCTTTGAGGATCATCTGGGTGACGTGCCCGGCGCGTTTCTTCTTGTCGGATACGACGGTGCTCAACAGGTCGTCCAGCTGAAGCCTCGCTTCGTTCAGGGACTCCTCGTTTGGATGGTTGAGGAGCGTCTGGAGGATCTCCTTGGCGGAAGCGAGCGGTTCGGCGGGCGAATCAATATGCCGCACATCGCGATCGGGCTCGTAGTCGGGGAACAGCGAGTCGAGTCGCCGGTAGGTCTCAGCAGTCAGTGTGGTGTCTTCAGGAATTCCGAACAGCGCGTCGATAAGGTTACGGTCGTAGGCGTTCGGCAGCTGCCATTTAGTGGTGTGGACGCCCTGCAGGACACCGGGGAGCCGGAGTGCTCCGTCCGCGACGAAGTTGACCAGTTGGTCGGACAACTCCCGGAGCCTGCTCAGGGCGGGTGTGATCCGCAGGGAGTCCCGGATCGGAATGCGGGCTCGGTCGTCGTCGAGCCGTTTGAGAGGGATCTCCTCCCACCGGGCCCTGGACGACAGCGTCATCTCGCGGGCGCAGACATCGACAGCTGTGGACTGGAACTGGTCGATCTCATCGATGATGACGACATCAAAGACGCTCAGCAGAAACTCCGCGGCCGCCATCCGGTCTCTGGGCCGCCCGTCGAGCTCAAGGGCCGTATGGAGCTTGCCTCTGAGGAAGTAGTGATGATTGGTGACAACGACCCCGGCGGTCACCGCTGCCCTCGTTTGCGTGAACTTTGGGCAAGTCGGCTTCCATGGGCAGATGCGGTTCTCCCTACCGCTCTTTCCGTCCGGCCGATGAACTTCACACGGTTCGGTACCAGGCTTGGGGCGGGACGCGGGATCGATCAGCTCCGAAAGGGCGCACCCGTAGCTGACTTGATCGAGGCGCCACTGGGTTCCTTCATCCCAGTCCCCTTCGATTCCTGCGTTCTCGGCCACCTTTGTCGCCCGCTCGTGTAAGCGATTCGGGGACATGAGTGGGGTACAGCCAGCTTTTACATCGAGCAAGTCGAGGTCGTCGGCAATCTCACGAGCGGTGCCGAGGCTGGACTCGATGGTAGGGACGATGACCGCCACGCGGATATCCCGCTGGGCCAAGTGGACGGCGAGAACCCGCATCAGCACGCTCTTACCTGTGCCGGTGGGTGCATTGAGAATTCGTAGCAGCCCACTCACCAGTACCAGATCATCTTTGAGCGGTCCGTCCGCGGTGCGCAGGCCGGCGAACAGCTTGTCCAGCGTGGCGTGAAGGTAGGGTGTGCGGTTGGGCCGAAGGGCGTCGAGTTGCTCAGCAAGGGAAAGAAGTTCGGAGATCCGCACTTTCAGGTTCGCCCGAAACGGTGCCTTGGAGAATGCAGGCAGCGGCACGGAGACGGCCACAGCACCGGGGAAATGCGGGATAGTGACCTCGACGTTCTCTCCAGCCCGTCCTTCCCGAGAGCGCCGCAGCCACCAAGGGCCTGGCGTTGCGACCTGATGCGCGCCGCCCTTGGGCGGACCGGCCTCAAGCTCAGCGAACAGGCGCGTAGCGAATCCAGCGAGGTCGCCGCCGAGCACTGGTCGCGCGCCCGTGCGGTCCTCCGTCAGTCGGAACGAGTCAATCCGTGGGCTCTCGGCGGAGAGTACGTGCAGCATGGTACGGCTGAAGACTGTGGGATTGGCGAATCGCTCCGGCCGCAACGCGAGAAGGCGGCCGAATCGCTGTTTCTCCTCGTAGGTGAGGCTTTCCCAGCGGTCCCAGCAGTGCAGATGGCCTGACAGCAGGAACGCGGCGTCGGTGAACTGGGCGATCTCGTCGTCACCGTCAGGGAAGTATTGCGCTGCCAGCGCCAGCGCCAACTCGGCGACCTTGAGTGAGGTGTCCGTCTCTGCGCGCTTCACGGCCATGAGACCCCCTGCTCTCGGCAGACCTCCTGAGCGAGCCTTGAGGCGGCACGCACCTTCCAGCCCATGGCCGCCAGCGCCCGTTCCAGGAGCTTTACCTGCGATTCCAACCGGTCGGGCACGACGAGGTACAGTCCGTTCTCCTGTCTACCTTCGCGTTCAAGCCTGCGAATGAGCGCGTCGACCGAGATGACGTCCTTCACATCGACCTTCCAGACTCGTTTTGGCCGTCCCTCTCGCTGGACTGTGATGTGTAGGTCGTAGGAGTCAAGCCGAGGCCAGAGGCCCACGGCCACGCCTCTTTTGCTCAGCTCGTCGTAGAGGGCGAGCTCCAGTAGCCCAGGCACCACGTGCGAGTGCCAACATTCGGGACCCACCATTTGGGTCCGCCCCGCCTCGTGTACTTGCGCCTCGCCGGCGATGGGTGCGAGCGGACGGCTCCGCGCGAGAATCGCCGGGGGTGGATGGATGCCTACGAGCTCGGGCGCGCCTTCACGGTCGTCGTCACGGATAAAGCGGTAGTCGGCCCCGCGTTCCCGATGTCCTCGATCGTCGCAAGACACCTTCACGACGCCGTCGGCCGGACGAACCCGCATCGGCCACTGGCAGAGCGGGCAGAGGAAACACCAGCGGCCGTAGCACCGCTCCCCGGGGACGCCTACATATAGATCCTCAATCTCCTTCGGCATGGAGCGCAGCGACCTCTGCAGTCCTGCCGCGTGACGGACCACGAATTCGCGACGCCTAACGTAGGCCCGCTGGCTCTCGCCCTTCATGAAGAGCGCATAGGCCCTGTTCTCAGCCAACTCCTCACGGAGCCAGGGCCAGTACGGAAGGTCACCCGACAACCTGGCGACCGCCCCGTACTCCCCGTCGAGCGCTTCGAGATCGACATTCCGCTCGCCCGTCTCTGGATCGACCGCATAGACCGAGCCGAGGCCGCCGTCTTCGCGTCCGGGAGGCAGCAACCCCGCGACCGGCCCGCGGACCAAATCCCGGAACTCGCCGAATCCGAGTGGATGCGCAGGGCCGCGCAGCGCCATCACGATCCCGTGTGCCCGGGTCAACGCGGCCAGCCGACGCTCCCCCGCCATGGCAGGTTCCGTCAGCGCTTCGGCCGCGATGAGCGCCGCGTACAGCGCCATATACCGCACATGATCATCGGAGATCTGGAATCGCTCAGCACTTGCCGTGTTCGCCACGTCACAACCGTACTGAAGCCCTCCGACAAAAAAGAGCCCACACGAACCGCCAAGACAACGAAAAGATAAGCACCCTCTCAAGAAAGGGATAGCAGAAGCAGACAAACACCCTAAAGCGTCATAATGTACTTTATGGGACGAACTTGGAAAGATGTAACGCTTCAATGCCATAACGGCGGCCCGGTGCTGCCTGAGCCTAAAGATCGTCTCCGGCCGCCCTGCAGACATGTAGATTCGGGGCTTCTCAGCAGCCCCCTCACCGGTCACGCCAAACACCATCAGGGCTTTGGCGGTGGGCACTCGAAAGGATGGCGTCCCCGTCGTCGTCTCCGGAAGCCTCGATGCCACGATCCGGATGTGGAGTCTCGCCTGAGAAATCCATCACCGGCCCATAACCGACACTACGAATACCGCCTGTGGCAGCATCAGCGAATGACATACGTCGACTGTGAGCTGCCTGCCAGGAAAGACGTCATTACCTCACAGCGCTCAGCCCGACCAAGGAGTGCAGTCAAGAGGAGGCCGGGGATCGGGAGGCAGGCCCAGGTCCGCGAGCACCGCGAGCGCCTCGGGAAACGGCCCCAGGAGCGGACCATGCGGTACTGGCCGCACGCCGTCGAAGCTGCGCTGGGCGGCGAGGCTGCGTGGATCGCGAAGACCGGTGAGCCGGTAGTGACGCCACAGGGTGCGCGGACCGGCGTCGATGGTGAATAGATCCGGCCGACGCCAGACGACGAGCGCCCAACTGCCGCCGGAGGAGGTGGCCCAGGCGCCGACAAGGCCGGAGGCCTGGGCGGCCGCGACAGCCTGGAGGGCGACGAGCCGTGCGTTGCCGAAGGTGCCGGTGACGTGCAGCAGGCGTTCGCCGTGCCGGTGCACGTCGCGGTTCTGCTGCGCCAGCGTGCGCACAGCGTCATTGAGAGGGTCAGCCTGGACGATCTCGGCGGCGAGTCTCTGCACCGCCTCCGGGCTCAACGCCGGGCCGAACGCCTCCTGCATCAGTTCGCAGTACTGCTCAACGTACTCGGGTTCGGTGGCGGGAAGGAGATGATCCACGACGGCGGCGGCCCGGGTGAAGGCCACTGTGGTGGCGGTGCTGACGTGGCGGGGCGCATGGGCGCGGAGCACTGCGAGGCCGACCGCTGCCAGGCTGCCCACCTGTGGTTCCACCTCGGCGGGCGGCGTGCCGACACCCAGTTCGCATACGGCATCCGCCAGGAGGCCGAGCCAGGCATGATCGTCGCGGTCCCAGGCGCCCGCCGCGGCGGTCCAGAGCAGGAGCCTGGTGACGAGCATCCGCTCCGGCAGCTCCAGTGTCGGCGCGACCCGGGTGAGACGGTCGGCCCACCGCTGGTAGCGAAGGCGTACCGCGGCGCCGGCGATGCGCAGGTCGGGAGGCGGCGTGACGGCGGTCGGCGGGTCGGCCACGGTCTCGGGGTCGTCGTTGTCGAGTCCGGCGTCGGCGTCGTCCGCGAACTGCTCGTCCCAGGACACCGGCAGCAGCTCCTCGTAGGCGCCTTCTTGCTCGGCAGGGAGGGCGGGCAGCCCGAGGGCGAAACGCAGCAGCGGCGTTCCGAGACGTCCGGCGCATTCGTCGAGGTAGGTGGCCCATCCGCCGCCGGATCGATCGGAGACGACCTCGGCACGCGCGGTCTTGGCCGGCGCCGCGGCCGAGGACGCGGCGGCGGAAGTGGGAGGCCGGGTCAGCGTGGTGGCGAGGGTGCTGAGGTCGGCGAGGAACTTACTGGCCAGTTGCTCGTTGGTGAACAGCTGGCCGGGCCTGGTCGTCGGCGCGGGGGTACCGCTGAGGCCGTACCGGTTCTGCGCGCGGATGGGGTCGACGACGAAGACGATGTTGCTGGGACGTGCCTGGCCGTCCAGGGTGGTGACGAGGCGAAGTCGGCTGCCGCCGTCGGCGGGCAGGGTCAGCAGGACCTCGGCGACGTCGGCGGGCACCTCGCCGACGCGTTCCCACGTCTCGGGCGGGGCCGCGGCGGCGGACAGCTCCAGGTATCCGCTGGTGCGGAGGGTGCGCGCGAACATGACGTGCAGGCCTTGCTCGACCCGGGTGGCGCCGAGCAGGAGCGGGCCTTTCCGCTCGTTGCGCGGGCGGATCGAGAACTTCAGCGGGCGTAGATCGGTGGTGGGCACGGTTGCGCCTTCGGGCATGCGGGAGGCGTGGATCGGCGCGATGAGGCCGAGTTCGCAGTTGCCGCCGTTCTCCAGGGACGTGGACAGCGCGGCGGCCGACAAGTTGGGGCTGCCGGTGAGCGCGTACCGGCGGCCCTCGACGACCCATTCGATGAGCTTGCCGTGCCGGTAGCGGGGTTCGTCGTCGAGGCGGACGTCGGCGTTGAGTTCGGTGACGAGGTCGGCGAGCGCCTGGCCGTCGAGCTCGGTGAAGCCGGGCTGGAAGCTGACGACCAGCCGCCGCGGCTGTAAGCGCTCGACCAAGCGGCGCAGGGTGACGGCACCGGGATCGTGGAACGGCGCGCACACCCCGAGTTCCTCGACCGGGCCTGTGGGGAGCTGGTCCATGATGGACTGCTCGCTGGACGACACCAGCCGGAGGTCCGGGTGCACGGCCTCGGCCTGCTCGCGCAGCGCCGCGAGACCGTCGGCGACCCGATGCAGCGCCTCTGGCACGCGCCTGGAAAACCGGATCCGGTCCGGCAGCCTGGACAGCCACGACGAGAGCTCGCCGAACAGGTCGGGGACGTGGTGCCGGTCGGCCCGCAGCACGGTCCACAACTCCGCGTTGGCCTGCCATCCGGCGAGCGTGGCGTTCCCGGAGCCGATGGCGACGGTGGCCCGCTGGGGGCCCACCAGCGCCATCAGCTTGGGGTGGAAGGCTCCGCCGCACACGGCCTGGCCGGGCAGGTAGGCGCGTCCGGCACGGCGTACGGCCCTCGGGTCGATCGTGCTCATCGCGGCATCACCGACCAGACTCACCCGTGCCCCGCACGCTTGGGCGACGCCCAGCGCCACCGTCTCGAAGAAGCCAAGGTCGGTGGTGAAGCTGAGGAACAGAGCCTCCTCGGCCTGCCGGTCTCCGTACCGTTCCTCCTCCATCAGCAGCGTCAGCGGCGAGGCGAGTTCCAGGTCCACCAGCGGCTCAGTCAAGGAGCACCTGCCCGGCATCGGTCACGCGCCAGGTTCCATCGGCCAGTTCGAGCACCCCGGCGCCGGCCAGCACGGAGGTGAGCTGCGCCAGCCTCAGGCCTACGTCGCCGCGCCCTTCCTGGCTGGTCCGAAAGAGCAACCCGTCGCGTTCGTGAAGACGGGTGGGCAGCCACAACGTCCCATCCGGCCGCCGGCGGGCCTTTGACAGCGCCACGCGTCTGCCGCGGGTCAGCAGGTCGTGGGTGAGCCGCCGGGCGAAGTCACGTGAGGAGCCGGACCGCGACTCGGCCAGCCGCCACGCCATCCACTCGGGGCCGAGCTCGACGCCGCGTTGCCCGAGGAAGGCGTCGCGTCCCCGTCCGGACAGCTCTTTCACCCGCCGGGCGTTGACAATCAGAACCGCCAGCTCGCGTACCGGATCGGGCAGGTCGCTCGCCCGCAATTGCTCCTCGGCCGGGGCGGGGGCACCCGTCGGGGTGACGGTGGCGGGCAGCCCATCCATGAACGCGGCCAGCGTTCCGTCCGGCATGCTGTCAGCGAACCGCTCGGCCAAGTCGTCGGCGGGCATCAAGCCGTCGACCTGGGACACGAGCCATGACCAGAGGCGCCGCCAGGCACTGACCGCGTAGTTGCGTAACACCACCCCGCGCCAGACCGGAGCCGTGTCCAATGGGGCGGTGACGGGGTCGCTCGTCAGGAAGTCGCCATACGCGATCAACGATCTGACATCGTTGGTGACGTCGCCAATCTCGTGGGTCCGCATCACCCGCGCGAGCAGCCGGATCGTGTTCTGCCTGCTGAGCCCGGCGGCTTCGGCGGGCTGCTCGCCAGGCAGGCACAGCAGCCTCGCCAGCCACGTCCCGTCGGCCGCTCCACCACCGGCGCACACGCACAGGTGCGGGTGGCCGCGCAGTTCGTCCACGGCCAGGCTCTGGCGAGCCGCCAGCTCCAGGATGCCGTCGAGCCCCGCGGTTACCTGCTCGACCGCGCAGGCAGGGCCCGGGGTCGGCATGCTCGCGGGCGCGAGGATCCCAAGGGAGACCTCGGAAGCCGCGTACGGATTCCAAAAGCCCCACACGTTGCGCACATAGCCGCCCTTAACGGGCAGCGCCGCCTCGGCCATGACAACCTCGCCGCCCTGCAACCGGCCCACGAGGGCATCGAGGCCGTGCGCCCGCGGCAGCCCGGTCTCGCCGTGGTCGTGCGCGTACGACACCGCTGCCATGACGACCTCACTACGGCGCAGCAGGTCCTGCGCCTGCTGGGGGGACAGCCGACGGCGCTCAGCCTCGATGGCGACGAGGGCGTGCAGGCTGTAGTAGCGGGCGTGCGGCGTCACCGTCGTCACACCCGGCACCAGCAGATCGGCCATCCGCATCACGTGCCGCTCGATCGACAGCGGATACCTGCCCGCGGCAACGTCGAGCCCAGTGGTGCTCCAGGCAGGGCCCTGCACCATGTACATCGAGGCCTCCCAGATCTTGGACGCCATGAACGCCGACACTATCGAGCATGTCCGCTTGATGACAGCAGATGGTGAGAAGACTGTTACTTAGAGAGGATGGCACGCACGGATGTGCGCCTGGGCGCTGATCGACTCGATTCCCGTGCGAGGCCGAACTGGACACCCACATCCAGCGCATCCACGCCGACGACTACGGCGTCTACGGCGCCCGCAAGGTCTGCAGCAACTACCGCCGAGGGACATCGGGTTGCCCGCTGTACCGTCGAGCGCCGAAGCCGAATACGTGTGACCATCGGGTAGACGCTGGGCGGCCTGGGCTTGCGGTGAAGCATGGAGTGATGTCGCAGCGTCCGTCGTTCAAGGACGCAGTCGGCCCTTCGAGATTCGACTGCCTTCAGCCTCGCCGGAAGCGCTGCAGCCGCAGTGGCTCTTCGCTCCGACTTGATGGCGGAAACTGTCACGCAATGTGGAGGATGGGATCTACGATGGCTCCTGGTACAGGTGAGCCCTTGGCGTACGAAGTTTGCCTTGGATAGAGGGCTTCTTGGGTCCGCTTACCGGCCCTTACGCAAACGAACGGAGTGCCCAGGAACCGTGCATCTCAGCAGCTTCTCCGTCAGCGGCTTCCGCTCGCTCACCAAGGTCGCAGACATCCCTGTCAGTGCGCCCACCATCTTGGCCGGTCACAACGATGGCGGAAAGACTGCCGTACTCGCCGCTCTGCAGTTTCTGGTCGGCGACTACAGCGTGGTCGAGGACGACCGAACGTACATGGCGCGCAATCGCGACGACGGCCAGACTGACGTTGCGCAGCGTCATGAGAAAACCGAGGTAGAAGGGGTCTTCACGCTCGACGAGTGGGAGCAGGAAACTTTTAAGCTCCCGCCTCGGCTCCGGATCAGACGTCACGCCGGCGAGGACTTGATCCCCCACCTCGAATGCTGGCTACCGATCCCTGACGATGATCGGTTGCGCGATCTGTCAGCTCACAGAGTGCCCGGGCTGAAAGAACTGGCGAAAGAGTTCGGGATCTCGCCTGTCCCGCAGTTGCGAGCCGACCTAGAGGAGGTCCTTCGCGCCTATGCCGCCGAGCATTCAGGCCCCGCCGGCTGGGTGGGGGTCCCATCGGGCGTGGCGAGCAGGATGCCGCAGGTAGTGGCCTTCAGCGGCCACAAGCCCGCCGAAGACTCTGTGAGGTCCGTCTTGCAGGGCCGTTTCCAAGCACACGTAGCGGATGAGTCCCTGCAGGAGCGGCTACAGACGGTTGAAGCCGAGGTTAAAGAGCGGCTGCGCATAGACGCCAAGTCTCTATGCGATCACATCCAGAGTCGCTGCCCTGACTTCACCGATGTTTTCGTCGAGCCGGAGGTTTCCTTCACGCAGGGCTTTCGAGCGGCCCGCATACGGCTGGCGCGATCTTCTGGCGAGCATGTGGGGTTGGAACGCTCCGGCCAGGGGAGCGCGCGGCGTGTCGCACTCGCCGTCTGGGAATGGACCAGCGAGCTCTTGTCCAGCCAGGAAAGAGTGGAGCTGACCGTCACCGAGGAAGATGACGGCAGCGCCAGCCCGCCTCGCGCGCAAACGATCATTGTCTATGACGAACCAGACACACATCTGGACTACGGTCATCAGCGTCAGATCATGCAGCTCATCCGTGAGCAGTCGTCACTTCCCCATGTCAGCGTCATGGTTGCCACGCACTCGATGAACCTGATCGATGGCGTCGACATCTCTGACGTGGTCAATTTGAAACTGCAGCAAGGCCGTACCGTGATGGAGCGTCTCGGAGCGAGCGACCACGACAGCATCGACAAGCACCTGCAACAGATCGCCGCCGCTTTGGGGCTTCGTAACTCTGTCCTCCTGCACGAACGCTGCTTCCTCGCGGTCGAGGGCCCCTCGGAGCAGCGGGCGATTCCCTTGCTCTTCCGTCTCTCCGAGGGAATGTCCCTTCAGTCGGCTGGGATCGCCCTCTGGGCGTGCTGCAACAACGAAGGGGCGCTGCATCTAGCTCGCTACCTGGTCGAACACGGTCGATCTGTCATGGTTGCTGTGGACGCCGACAGTCGCACTGCGGGGCGGGGCATGTTCAAAGAAGAACGGCTGCGTCAGACCTTCGGCGCAGAGACCAGTCAGATCGTGAAAATGATCGGAGAGCCCGGAGAATTTAACGAGTTCGAGGAACTCTTCAACGACGATTTGTGGGCTTCGGTCGCCAATGAGATATGGCCCAGAAACGAATTCGCCTGGAGAGCTGAAGATTTCAAGGCGCTCCGCGGCAATGGAAAATTCAGCGCGAAGTTGCAGCTCATGTTGCAGGAACAGAGCGATCAGGGACCGGGCGGGAAGCCGGACATGATGTTCCAGCTTGCGCTGGCTCTGACAGAACCTTCACAGGTACCCGATCAGCTGCGGGATATATTCAGAGAACTCAGGATAAGAGCGGCTTGAGCTGTAGGAACTGAGCTTTATCTTCAGCTCGTTGGCGCTTTCGTCGGGCCAGCATGCGTTCCTTGCGCTGGTCCGACGTTGGCGCCACCCACTGATGCCAACCCACCTCAGGTTTCCAGCGCTGGAGGTGATTGCGTTCCTCGATTCCGCACCATCTACACCCGTTCGGCGGAGGTGCGTGCTGGTCAACGTCACGGCCATCTTGAGACATGCCCCCTCCTCTCTGTGTAATTCTGCCCAAGAGCACCGACAATTTTCATGGTTACTCGATCATCCGCTCGTGTACAGGTCCTCTGTCAAGCACGGCTCGCCTGCACCCGACCCTCAGCTGGTTGGCGTGTCGTCAAGGCCGTGATGTCGCCCCGACGCGGTAGATCTGCCCGAGCCTGGTTGTCTCCTTCACCAGCTTCATGTTGCCCGCGCCCGTGCGGTCTAGCAGCACAGCTGGCAAGACGCGCCAGTATCCTCCAACGACGGATATGTCGACGACGCGTGAATACTGACCCCCAGGCGACGGCTGAATGTTGACCCCTCCACTCTCTGGAGGGTGATCAAGGTGGAGGACTGGGCGGAG
>NZ_JBITMD010000030.1:0-138174 GCF_044465905.1 Nonomuraea sp. NPDC049480 | reverse complement strand
CTCCTATACGCGGCCAGTTACACGATTGCGATCAGTCACGGGCGGGAGCCTCGACCACTGCCTGTGACGGCATCACACAAAGATCGCCAGAGCCAAAATCACAGAGCGCCATCACGGGGCCAGCGCCTTGCACGGCCCGCACCCCTGCGCCCAGAAGTCCACCAGGAACGGCTGCGTTCCGGCGCTCGTCAGCTCGTCATCGAAGCCGGCCGCAGTCAGTGCGATTGGTGTGGTGCTCATGTCGTTCCTCCCGCTTGCCAGTACCGATCTTTGACTTCTGCATGTTCGCCAGCTCGACGGTGAAGCTGAGTGATCGACCGCCTTGACCGTCCCCGAAGGCCTTGGTCACCCCGGCGACGTTGACCCTGCCGCGCCGCTCACTCATCGCCACCACGTATGGCCGTACCGAGGATGTGGAAGGAGACCGGGGTGCGCGCGGGCGGGAACAGGAAGCGATCCAGGCGATCGATGTGGAACCCGGCCCGCCGGATCTCGGCCTCGGCGTCACGGCCGAGATGGCAGCCGCCGACCATGAGCGGCCAGATGGTGGCATCCAGCACATCCTGCACCCGGGCCAGGCCGCGCGTGTCGGCGCGCACATGCTCCAGAAAACGGATCTGCCCCCGGGCTTGAGCACCCGCCGCGCCTCGGCCAGCGCCGCGCCGACATCGGGCAGCGAGCACAGCACCATGCAGAACACCACCGCCCCCACGCTGTGATCCGCCACCGGCAGGCGCTCGGCCACGCCCGGCACCACCTCCACGGCAACCGCGGCCTCGGCGCCGGAGGCCTGCGCCCGCGCGCGCAACCGCGGCTCGGGCTCTACCGCCCCCACCTGCGTCACCTCGGCCGGGTAGTGCGCGAAGTTGACGCCGTGCCCGGCGCCGACCTCGACCACCTCGCCGGTCAGGCCCGCAAGCAGCGATTGGCGGCGTTCGGTCATGCCGCCTTCGTCCATGGCGGCGGCCATCTTGGGATACATCCGGCCGAACAGCGGCCGCCGTCTGCTCGTCTTCACCGTGCTCATGCCGGTCACCATGCCACCGGCAGCGCGGTCAGCCCGCCGGTCAGCGTGCGCTTGTCGAAGGTCAGCTCCTCCACCGCACACCCCAGCTTGAGGGTGGGGAAGCGGGCGGCGAGCTGGGCGAAGACCACCTGCAGCTCGATGCGGGCCAAAGGGGCGCCGACGCAGTAGCGGGCGCCGTGCCCGAACGACAGGTGCGGCATGGCGGGCCGGTGCAGGTCGAACCGGTCGGGGTCGGCGAAGACGGCCGGGTCGTGGTTGGCCGCGCCGGTGTCCAGCAGCACCAGGTCCCCGGCCCGCACCTGCACGCCGGCGATGTCCAGGTCGGTGCGGGCGTAACGGGGGATGCCGCCGCCGCCCAGACGGGGAGCGCGCAGGATCTCCTCCACCGCGGCGTCGACCCGGGACGGATCAGCGACCAGGGCCTGCCACTGGCCCGGGTTGGCCAGCAGCCACATCACGCCCGTGCCGATCGCGGTAACCGTGGTCTCATGTCCGGCGAACAGCAGGAACATGCCCATCGCGGCGGCCTCGTCGTCGCTGACCCCGTCGGTGGCGGCCAGCCGGGAAATCACGTCGGCGTCCGCATCGCCGGCGGCGCGTTTACGGGCCACGAGTTTTTGCCCGTAGAGGAACAGCTCGGTCAGCCCCTGCTCGGAGCGGGTGCGGTCGGTGATGTCGGCGGCGTCCTGCGTCCAGGCGCGGAACTGCTCGCGGTCCTCGAACGGCACGCCGAGCAGCTCGCAGATGACCGCGATGGGCAGCGGCAGGGCGAGCGTGGCGTGCAGGTCGGCGGGCGGTCCGGCGGCGGCCATCTCGTCCAGCAGGCGTGCGGTGAGCGTCTCGACGCGGCCGCGCAGCGCGCGCATCCGCTTGGGCGAGAAGTGCGGCTGCAGCAGCGAGCGCATCCGTCGGTGGTCGGTCTGCTCGGTGTCGAAGCCGCCGAGAGGGCCGCCGAACAGCGCCGACTCGCCCGTGCGGGAGGCGCGTTCGGGCTCGGGGTGGGCGCGGCCGAGCCGGTCGTCGTCCAGCAGGGCGCGCACCTGCGCGTACTCGGTCACGAGCCAGGCGGGGTCGCCTACGGCGGTGCGGATGGCGTGGATGGGGCCCTGGGCCTGCATCTGGCGTACCAACGGCGGCGGTTGCAGGGGACCGGGCTGCTCGAACGGCAGCCGGGCGGGATCGGACATGACTCCTCCAGAAGGTAGACGAGTGTTTGTATACTCGAATGTCTAGAACGCTACTTGTATACTTTGAGTTCCACAAGTGGAGGAGTGCGGATGAGCAACCCCGACGCGGACAGCGCCCAGACGGCCCAGACGGCCCAGATGACGGGGACCGCTCCGGCCCCGCAGGCGCCGGTACGGCGGCTGCGCCGCGCCGAGCGGCGTGAGCAGATCCTGGACGCGGCCACCCGCGCCTTCGCCCGTGCCGGATACGCCGGCACCGGCCTGGACGACGTGGCCGCCGAAGCCGAGCTGACCCGCGCGATGCTGTACCGGCACTTCGAGTCCAAGGCCGACCTGTACCGGGCGGCGCTGGACCGCGCCTGCCTGCGGCTGGCCGAAGCCACCGGCACCGGCGTCGACGACTACGACGCGAACACCATCCCCGCCCTGCTCCGCGCCGCGGCCGCCGACTCCGACGGCTTCCGGCTGCTGTTCCGCTACGCCGCCCGCGAACCCGACTTCCGCGACCTGATCGACTCCATCACCACCGCCTCCCGCGAGATCGCCCACCGCAACCTCGCCCGGCGCATCCCCGAAGGCCCGTGGCTGGACTGGGCCGCGAACCTGATCCCCACCATGACCATCGAGGCCGTCATCGCCTGGCTGGACGCCGGTCAGCCCGACCCCGACCATGCCGCCGACCGCATCACCGAAGCTGTGCACGGCGTCATGGCCGCCGCCCACCCCACCGCGTGACGGTGACGGGGCGAAATGTCGCCGCCTTCTGCTTGTCTGTGAGGCATGACGACGGTGAACTGGGAGCGCGAGCCCGGGGAGAAGGTCGAGGAGTTCGTCGCGGCGCTGCTGCTGCTCAAGCACCCGCACGGCAATCAGCCCACCCCCTCCAAGGGAGACCGAGGCGTCGACGTACGCGTGGAGAACCCCGACGGCTACGACGTCTACCAGGTCAAGCGCTACAGCCGCCCACTGACGGCCGGTCAGGCGCGCAAGGTGGAAGCCTCCTGGAACACCTTCGTCGCCGAGACGCTGCCGGTGCTGCCGGTGCGCTCCTGGACCCTGGTGACGCCGTGGGAGCCCAGCAACCCGCGGCTCGACTGGCTGGCCAAGCTGACCGCCGGTCACGGCATCCGTACCCGCTGGATGGGTGGCCGCACGCTGGACGGCCTGGCCGCCGGCAATCCCGCCCTGGTGGAGTACTTCTTCGGTGATGGCGGGCAGCGCCTGGCACGGCTGATGGCCGAGGCGCTGCAGGGCGGCCGCGAGGTGCCCCCGGGGGTTCCGGCAGAGGACCTGCTGGACGCCGTCATCGCGCGTCAGCGCAGCCTGGCCGCCGCGCTGAACGAGGTCGACCCCTTCTACTGCTACGAGGTGCAGATACGCTCCGGCCGCGTGCGTGAGCAGGCGTGGGACGGTGACCTGCACAGCCCCGTGCCGGTGGCCTGGGTGCACTACCGGCAACTGGACGAGGGCTCCTACTTGCTGATGCGGCTGCTGCCCCGCTGTGCCGAGTCGCTGCGGCTGCGGCCGATCACCACCTCGGTGCAACTCGAGGTCCCGGTCGGCTCGCCTGAGCAACAGGCGATCGAGGACTGGCTGCGCTACGGCGCCCCGTTTCATGACGTGCCCGGCACCGTCACCAGCGTGACCGGGCCGCCGGGTCTGCTGAGGTCCCCCGGGCCCGGCCGGTTCAGCTTCATGGTCCCCACCG
Organism: Nonomuraea sp. NPDC049480; assembly: GCF_044465905.1. Taxonomy (NCBI): domain Bacteria; kingdom Bacillati; phylum Actinomycetota; class Actinomycetes; order Streptosporangiales; family Streptosporangiaceae; genus Nonomuraea; species Nonomuraea sp. NPDC049480. The sequence goes on along the minus strand of NZ_JBITMD010000030.1, from coordinate 134,252 downwards.
GCGCCGGCAACGACCGCCCCGACCTGGAGATCCGGATGCTGGCCGCAGACGGCACGGTGGCGCACACACTGGAACTGGTCGACGTGCAGATCTCGCGCGGGGTGGACGGGCCCGGCGTGTGGCTGTCGGGCACCGACCGCTCCGGGTGTCCTGGAGTTACAGGTTTGGCTGAACGGACCCGACCGCAACCGGGTCAACATGACCTTGTCCTCCGTCGTCGGCAAGACGCCCGCCGACGTACTGCCGGCGATGCAGATGGTTGCCGACCTCCCCGCCACCACCGGACTCGTCGTCGCGGTTCGCGGCGGTCGCCCCCTCACCTCGCTCTGGCGGCCGGAGGAATCCGAAGTGCGCGCCTCACCCCTGCCGGGCATGGCCCGCTGGACGGTCACCTTCCTGCAGGCGCTGCTCACCGTGCAGGCCCACACCTTCGACCGCGTGACCGTCCCCGACCTGGACGAGGTCACCCCCGAGCAGATCGGCGAACTCATCCAGCTTGCGCGGCTCCTGCGCGGCGAGGAAGTCCGCACCACCTGGTCGGAGATCACCATGACCCGTGGCGCCTCCGGCGCCCCGCCGCCCACCGACCCGGAGTTCGGCGTCTTGCTCACCAGTCAGGTTCAGGTGAACCTCGCCGGACGGCAGATCCTCCTAGACGACTTTCAACGCCGCGTCCTCTACCATCACGCGCGCCCGGCCGACCCCCACGCGCTCGCCTCAGCCCAGCCGGGAGACTCCATCCACCTGGTGCCCGGATCCTCCGCCGAAGCGACCATCGCCGTGGTGCCCATCGGTGATCGCCGCCCAGGTTGCGGTGAGGGCTTGCATTCGGTACCTGGGTACAGGTTTACCGTCGAGGTATGACACAGAACATCGCTCTTGACCAGGAGTGGGTGCCATCGGCGTGCACCCTGCCCAGCGCCGACCAGCCGCTGCGGGTGGCTGAGTTCGACGCTCTGTTCGCTGACGCAGTCCAGGCGGTCGTGCGGCCCGAGCCGACGCGGCTGCGGCTGGAGCTCGTCTTCAGCCCGGAGCACGCCGCCCGGGCCGCCGAGCTGGCCGCGCGGGAGAACGGCTGCTGCTCCTTCTTCGTCTTCACCCTGACCATCGCCGACGGCAGCCTGGTGCTGGAGGTGGCGGTCCCGGCCGAGCACGTCGAGGTGCTGGACGCGCTGACCGGGCGCGCCGGCGTGGCGGCGCCCGCGTGAGGCGCGGCGGGTATTGGTCGCGGTCCGCGGCTGGGAGAGGAGGCTGGTGATGGAGCGCATCTCGCGTGAGGATCTGCTGGCGCTGCTGGAGAGCGGGGGCGTGCAGCTGGTGGAGGCCCTGCCGGTCGACGCCTTCGCCGCCGAGCACCTGCCCGGCGCGCGCAACGTGCCGGACCAGGTGTCGGCCGAGCTGGCCGAGCGAGTGGCGCCCGACCGGGCCGCCCCGGTGGTCGTCTACTGCTCGGGCCCGTACTGCAACCGCTCCAAGATCGCTGCCGCGGCGTTCGCCCGGCTCGGGTACGCCGACGTACGCGTCTACGCGGGCGGCAAGGAGGATTGGGCGCAGGCCGGGCTGGCGTTCGAGAGCGGCCGCGCGAGCACGCCCACGAGCACGACCGGCGGCGCGGCCGCCGTGGCGGGGAGGCCGTCGTGAGGCAGGACATCGTGCTGCAGGCCGGTCTGGGCCGGCCGTATCTGCGCAGCGGGCAGGTCGCCGAGCAGGCCGGGGTCAACCTGCAGACGCTGCGCTACTACGAGCGCCGCGGGCTGATCGCCGAACCGGCGCGCAGCCCCGGCGGGCATCGTGCCTACCCGCCGGAGACCGTCACCCTGCTCACGGTGATCAAGGCCGCGCAGCGGCTCGGCTTCACCCTGGAGGAGGTGGCCGAGCTTCTCGATACCGGCCGGCGCGGCCACCCCACCCCGGACCTGCGGGAGCGCGCCCAAACCAAGATCGCCGAAGTGGAGGCGAAGATCGCCGACCTGACCACCATCCGGGCGGCGCTCGTCCAGGTGGTCAGCGCGGGCTGCGACAGCCTGACCCACTGCACCTGCCCCGACTGCCCCCTGCCGTTCGCCGACCTGGCCGAAGGCCAGCGTGCCCCCAACCCTCCTGCGGAGAGCTGACGACGTGAGCACCGACCACGACCATCGCGCGTCCATCGGACCTGTCACCGTGCCTGTCACCGCACGCGGCGGCGGGCCGGGCGAGCGCATCACCGACGGTGGCGGGCCGCCGCGGCGCAGTAAGGTCACCGCCGCCCTGGCCGTGCTGGCGTGCGCGGCCTGCTGTGCACTGCCGGTGCTGATCGGCGCCGGGCTGCTCACCGGTGCCAGTGCCGCGCTGGCCGAACAGACGTTGCTAGCCGTGGCCGGGCTGCTGATCGCCGCCGCGGCGGGCATGTGGTGGCTGCACCGCCGCCGTACCTCGCGCACGGCCGCCGGCGCGGCCACGGGGGCCGGCTGCGGCTGTGGTGGGAGCGGTTGCGGGTGCTGATTTCGAGCTCGGCACGCTCCGCGTCCCTCGGTGCTGAATCGGTTAGGCGGCGCCGGTACCGTCGCCTCGGGCGATGGGACGGCACGAGCGGGAGATGAGTGGTGACGCAGCAGGCAGAGCAGGTGCCGGGCCCGGCGGCAAGGCTGGTGACCGGGATGGAGCGGCACCAGGTCGCCATCTACGTGGGGGCGATCGCCGCCGGGGCCGTAGCGGGGTGGGCCACCCCGGGGCTGGGGCCGGTGCTGGAGCATGCGATCAACCCCGTGCTGGCGGCCTTGCTGTATGTGACGTTCCTGCAGGTGCCCGCGGCCGAACTGGCGCGCTCGCTGCGGGCGGGCCGGTTCCTAGCGGCGGCGCTGGTGGTGAACTTCGTCGTGGTGCCGCTGGTGGTCGCGGCGATGTTCGCCTTCCTGCCCGCCGACCAGGCGGTGCGCCTCGGCGTGCTGCTGGTGCTGCTGACGCCGTGCGTCGACTACGTGATCGTCTTCACCGGGCTAGCCGGGGGCGACAGCCGGCGCCTGCTGGCCGCCACCCCGCTGCTGCTGCTCGCCCAGATGGTCGCGTTGCCGGTGCTGCTGGTGGCGTTCATGGGCGCCGAGCTGACCACGGTGGTCGAGCCGGGGCCGTTCGTCGAGGCGTTCGTGGTGCTGATCGTCATCCCGCTGGCGCTGGCCTGGCTCACCCAGGCGTGGGCGGCCCGCCGCCCGGCCGGGCGCGCGCTCGCCCACGGGGCGGGCGCGGCGATGGTGCCGTTGATGGCGGCCACACTCATTACGGTGGTCGCCTCCCAGGTGCCCAAGCTGGACGGCAACCTGGCCGCGGTGGCCGCCGTGGTGCCGTTCTACGTGCTGTTCCTGGTCGTGATGGCCGTCGCCGGCCTCGCCGTCGCCCGCCTGTTCCGGCTGGACGTGCCGGCCGGGCGGGCGATCGTGTTCACCGGCGCGACCCGCAACTCTCTGGTCGTGCTGCCGCTCGCGCTGGCGCTGCCCGACGCGCTGACCATCGCCGCGGCGGTCGTGGTTACCCAGACCCTGGTGGAAGTGGTGGGCATGGTCATCTACGTTCGGGTGGTACCCAGGTTGATGCCCCTGCGTTAGCCGCTCGCCGAGCGGATCATGGTGCTCACCCGCGCGCCCGGCGGCGACACGCTGCCGGGGCCTTTCACCCGCGCGTGGTTTGGCCGAACCGGCAGTGGCCGGTCCGGCAGTCCTGAAGGCTCTCCACGGCGGCCCGCCGGGCCTTGGCCAGCTCGGCCATCTTGGCGTCGATCCGCTCCAGCACCGCCTCCAACCGCCACCGCTCGCTGTCACACGTGGCCCCGCCCGCGTCGTGCGCGGCCAGCGCGTCGACCACTTCATCCAAGGTGAAGCCCAGCTCCTGCAGGCCCTTGGCGAAGCGGATCCGCTCCACCGCCGCGGCGTCGAAGATGCGATACCCCGACGGCCTGCGCTCAGCGGCAGGCAAGACGCCGCGCCGTTCGTAGAAGCGCACCGTGTCCACGCTGACCCCGGCCTCGCTGGCGACCTGTCCGATCTTCACGTGACCCCGCCTCTTGACTCTGGACTATGGTCCAGACTCTAAGGTCTAGGGTGACGGCGCCGCAAGACAGCGGCGACTCTGTATCGCGAAGGAGTCCCGCCATGGACGTCCCGCCCGCTTCCACTCCCATCGTGTGTGACATGACCACCGCCCCCGACACCCCACAGCAGCGCCTGGACGAATACCGGAGCCTGTTCGGCCAGCACCTCATCAGCCGCGAGAAGACCGCGCAGGGCATCCGCTTCCAGTTGCGCGCCGAACCCGGCGTCGAAGAGCAGGTGCGGGACCTGGCCGCACGGGAGAAGGCGTGCTGCGCGTTCTTCGCCTTCGACATCCGCCTCGACGGCGGGCAGGTCATCTGGGACTGCGCGGTCAGCGACAACGACGCCGCCCGCGCCCTGCTAGAGGAGTACTACCTGCTGCCCGAGACCGCCGATCAAAACCCCGACGAGATGGAAAAGCGCCTGGCCGCCAAGGGCCTGCACTTCCGCACCGAACCGGGCGGCACCGTGCACCAGATAGTCCACAACCCAGCCTGACCCGCCCCCATCACCCAGGCCGGTGGCTCGCCTCCCAACAGGCAGGGCCGCCGGCCGTTTTGCAGAACCAGAGATCAACGCGGTCCGGGGCTCGTGACGCCGGTTCCTGCGGTCACCCCTGTGTACGCCACCGCGGATGAGCCAGGCGTTCGCGTTCTCAAAAACGAGCGATTGCCAGAGAAGATCACCGGACGGCCTCGCAGGGTTGGTTCTGATCGCCAGAGAGGCTGATTTCTTCTCAGAACTCGTTCTCATGCAAGTCTGTGGATCTCCGTATTCTGGGAAATGTTTGTGAGAGCATCTGGGGCATGACCGAGGTCCCGGAACCCCGCGAACACGCCAAATCAGCTCATCTGTCCGCTATCGCCGAGGAAGGCACCCGTGACGCTGATGAGGTCGAGCGTCACCCGTGCCCGCGATGTGCCGTCGCGGCGGGTTCGCCGTGCCGGTCGCGTTCGGGCGCGGTGGCCGGCACCTACCACACCGGCCGCTTCACCAAGATCCCCCGGCTGGCCAAGCTGTTGCGGGTGATCACCCCGGCCGACCGCAACCCGGGCCAGCCGTGGCGGCCGGGCACACCGCCGCCCGCGCCGCTCAGGGACGATGGGCCGTCGGCCGATATCCGGATCGGCTACGCCCGCTGCTCCGCCCTCACCCAGGAACTGCAGTCGCAGCTGGACGCGCTCGCCGCGCACGGCATTCCGCGGGAGAAGATCTTCGCCGAGAAGATCTCCACCCGGGTCAAGGTGCGCCCGCAGTTCGAGGCCGCGCTCACGCTCGCCCGGCAGATCAAGGCGCACGCCCCGCACTGCCGGGTCATCCTCGCCGTCTACGAGATGAAGCGGCTGGGCCGCGACGCCGCCGAACTCACCGCGCTGGCCGACCACCTGACCGCGCACGGCCTGGTCCTGGAGATGCTCGCCGGGCCGCTGGCTGGCATCTACGACCCGTCCGGGCCAGGCCGGATGCTGTTCGCGTTCTTCGCCGCGATGGCCGAGACCGAACGCGAAGCCATCCGCGAATCCACCCTGGAAGGCCTGGACGCCGCCGCCCGCAAAGGCAACCACGGCGGCCGCCCCCCGGTCATCACCGACGACATGCTGCACACCGTGCTACGCCGCAGAGCCGCCGGAGAACGCGTCGAAGACATCCGCAAGAACCTGATCATCCCGACCGGGAAACGCAAAGGCGAGAACCCATCCCTGGCCAGCATCTACCGGGCCCTCGCCGAGCACGAGAAGACACAGGCCTACCCCGAAGCCGTCGAGGCGGCCCACGCCGACTTCGCCCTCCTGCAAGGCGAAGACATCCCCCACCCCGCCCGGCCCGCATCCCACGCCCGGGCCAGGCGCTGACAGCGGAGCAGGCCGACCTTCGCCATCGCCTGCAGAGCCAGCCTCACCCGGACGCAGAGCTGCGATAGCGCACACGATCAACCCCGGGCACTGTCAGCTGATCAAAGCCCGCACAAGTCGCTCGCGCTGCTGCTCGTTCACCGCGCCAACACGCTGTTTCTCCTCCACCCCGCAGATGGCCATCAACGCCGCGACCCTGGCCGGCCCATATCCGGGAACGGCCCGCAGGACCGCAACCACCCGTGTCCTGCCGACCAGATGCTGCCCGCTGCGCTCGAGCACCTCCGCCACACTCACCGCGCCGGAGGCCACCTCCGCCAACAGCGCACGACGTGCCGTACGCGCCTCGGCCGCCTTCTCCAGCGCCTTCGCACGCTGCTCCGCCGTCCTCGCCGGCAGGGCCATCAGGAACCTCTCCTGTAGAGATATCGGCTGATCAATGACCCCCGCCAGAGATCACGACGGGGCCCGCCGCTGATCATCATCCCGCACAGCGTCACCAGATGTGACACTAAACCCGACTCGCCGTTCCGCTCCTACTGGCAGGCCCTTTTCCATGAACGAGCGGACGAGGTCGACGGCGATGGCGTCGGCGCGGTCGTCGTTGTTGCCGTAGGCCGGGTAGTCGCCGTCGAGCTCGTAGTCCACCGCCAGGCCGGTCGCGTCGCGGATCACCTTGACGCGGGCGTGCTTGATCGCCGACAGACTGTCGGCGGCGACGGACAGGCCGGCGATGCCGCAGGCCAGCGTGCGCTTGACCGGGTAGTCATGCAGGGCCATCTCGATGCGCTCGTAGGCGTACTTGTCGTGCATGTAGTGGATGATGTTGAGGGCGTTGACGTAGGTGCGCGCCAGCCAGTCCATCATCCGGTCGAAAGCGGCCATGACCTGCTCGTAGTCGAGGAGGTCGCCCGTCAGCGGCGGGTACGCCGGGCCGATCTGGGCGCCGGTGATCTCGTCACGGCCGCCATTGATCGCGTACAGGAGCGTTTTGGCGAGGTTGACGCGGGCGCCGAAGAACTGCATTTGCCGGCCGACCGGGGCGGCCGATACGCAGCAGGCGATGGCGGTGTCGTCGCCGAAGCGGGGCCGCATGAGCTCGTCGCTTTCGTACTGGATGGCGCTGGTCTCGATCGACAAGGTGGCGCAGAATCTCTTGAACGGTTCCGGTAGGCCAGGCGACCACAGGACAGTGAGGTTGGGTTCGGGGGCGGGGCCGAGGTTGCGCAGCGTCTGCAGGTAGCGGAAGCTCGTACGGGTGATGAGCGTGCGACCGTCGTCGCCCATGCCGCCGATCGACTCCGTCACCCAGGTGGGGTCGCCGGAGAAGAGCTGGTCGTATTCGGGGGTGCGCAGGAAGCGGACGATGCGCAGCTTGATGACGAAGTCGTCGACGAGCTCTTGGGCCCGCTCCTCGGTGATGCGGACTTCGGCGAGGTCGCGTTCCAGGTAGATGTCCAGGAACGTCGAGGTCCGGCCGAGTGACATGGCGGCGCCGTTCTGCTCCTTGATGGCGGCCAGGTAGCCGAAGTAAAGCCATTGAACGGCCTCGTGGGCGGTGGCGGCCGGGCGGGAGATGTCGTGGCCGTAGGAGACGGCCATGCGCTTCAGCTCATCCAGGGCTCTGAGCTGCTCGGACAGCTCCTCGCGGTCGCGGATCACCGCGTCGGTGGCCGGGCAGGAGTCCAGGGAGCGCAAGTCGGCGTGCTTATGCGCGATCAGCTGGTCAACGCCGTACAGGGCGACGCGGCGGTAGTCGCCGATGATGCGGCCACGGCCGTAGGCGTCGGGCAGACCGGTGATGATGCCGGAGCGGCGGGCGGCCAGGATCTCGGGGGTGTAGGCGTCGAACACGCCGTCGTTGTGAGTCTTGCGGTATTTGGTGAAGATCTCCTTCACGTGGTGGTCGAGGGTGTGGCCGTAGGCGGCCAGGCCGTTCTCAACTATGCGCAGCCCGCCGGTAGGCATGATGGCCCGCTTCAGCGGCGCGTCGGTCTGCACGCCAACGATCAGCTCACGGCCGAGGTCGATGTAGCCCGGCCCGTGTGAGGTGATCGACGACGGAGTTGTGGCGTCGATGTCGTAGATCCCGCGCGCGCGCTCCTCGGGGAACAGCGCCGACACCTCCGTCCACAGGGCTCGCGTGCGCTTCGTCGGTCCTGCCAGGAAGCTTGCGTCGCCCTCGTACGGTGTGTAGTTGGCCTGGATGAACGCGCGCACGTCCACCGCCGAGCGCCAGTCCGTCCCCTGGAAGCCGCGCCATGCACCGACCTCGACCTCGGTGACCGTCATCATTCCTCCTCATGGTGAATGTCCGATCTCACTCTTGTCGGCGGAGTCCGGGACCACATCGGTCGAAGGGCATCGGCGGGCGGGACCAACGTCCCTGCAGAATCCACACGATGGTCGCCAGGGTGAGCGGTCAGCGTTGCCGCCACTGGTTGACCAGACGAGTGCTTTCATCGGTCGATCCAGTCGTAGCCGTACCAGCCGGCTCTGCCGTAGCGGATCTGCACCAGCCGTGGCCATGATGCCTGTGGTGAAGGCCCGGACCCCGACGGCGATCCCGTGACCATCAGCTCCAGGCGCAGGTCCGTCAGCTGCGGGACAGGACCACCTTGACCGCACCCGTCGACTTCGGGTCGGCGAAGGTCTCATAGGCGGCGGCCATGTCGTGCAGTGCGAAGCGGTGGGTGATGAAGCCGCTGGGGTCCAGGCGTCCGGCGGCGATCATGTCCAGGAGAGTCGGTGTGGAGTGGGTGTCGACCAGGCCGGTGGTGATGGTCACGTTGCGGATCCACAGGTCCTCCAGATGGAGGGTGGCCGGTTCGCCGTGCACGCCCACGTTGGCCACGTGTCCGCCGGGCCGCACCAGTCGGGTGCACAGTTCGAAGGTCTCCGGAATGCCGACGGCCTCGATGGCGACGTCGGCGCCCAGCCCGCCGGTCAGCTCGCCGATCGCGGTGGCAGGGTCGTCGCCGACCCCGACGATCACGTCCGCGCCGAGGCGTTTCGCGGCTTCCAGCCGGGCCGGGGCGGGGTCGACGGCGATGATGTGGCTCGGCGTGAAGAGCTGGGCGGTGGCGATCGCGGCCAGGCCGATCGGGCCGGCGCCGACGACCACGACCGTGTCGCCCGGTCGTACGCGGCCGTTGAGCACGCCTACCTCGTAGGCGGTGGGCAGGATGTCGGCCAGCATGAGCGCCGCTTCGTCGGAGACGCCCTCGGGCAGCAGGTGGGTGGAGGTGTCGGCGAAGGGAACTCGCACGTACTCGGCCTGGGTGCCGTTGATGCGGTGGCCGAGGATCCATCCGCCGCCACCCAGGCATTGGCCGAACATGCCCCTGCGGCAGTAGCGGCAGCGCCCGCACGCCGAGATGCACGACACCAGGACGCGGGCTCCTGGCTTGAGGGTGGTGACCGAGGCTCCGGTCGCCGTTACTGTGCCGACCGCTTCATGGCCGAGGATCGTGCCCGGCTGCACGGCGGGCACGTCGCCCTTCAGGATGTGCAGGTCAGTGCCGCAGATGGTGACCGCGTCCACTCGTACGATCGCGTCCGTGGGCTCGACCACCTGTGGATCGGGAGTCTCCTCCCATGACCGCTGACCCGGCCCGTGGTACATGAGTGCCTTCACTGTGCCTCCTCGTCGGCTTTCCCTCTTCACGCTTGCCGGTGATGGACTGAGGCGACCAGGGACGAAGGTCCCTCACATCGGTGCCTTTGGCCTCCGGGTGTTCACGGCGGTACTGGTGTGCTGGTGGGAAGCGGTCCGCTTTGGGCCACCTCCAGAGGGCGGCGCTTGATCGCCTACGCCCGGACATCGTGAGCGCGGCATAGCCGTGACCGACATCGCCCGCAACCGCGGTGGGTGGTTGGCGGCGGGTTATGGTTCGCCGATCGGCTGGGCGCGGACCGGGGTGCTATCCCTGGTGGAGGTGGGCAGGATGCCGGTGTGGTGCAGGTGGTCGCGGGCGGCGGCGATGGCGTCAGGAGTGGTGGCGAAGACGTGCCCGGCCTGGTCCAGGCGGGCGATGACGCCCAGGGCGTGCAGGGGCTGGTGGTGGCCGTCGCGGATGCCGGAGATGTAGACGGTGATGCCGCGTCGTTGTAGCCGTTCGATGGCGTCGGCCAGGACCAGGGCGCCGCTGGCGTCGACGGTGGTGACGCGGGACATGCGCAGGATCACCACGGAGACGGCGGCGACCTCGGACAGCTGCAGCAGGAAGCGGTGGGCGGCGGCGAAGAACAGCGGTCCGTCCAGGCGGTAGGCGACGATGTGCTCGGCCAGGAGGGTGTGTTCTTCGTCGGTGTGGTCGATAGGCAGGTCCGGGCGCAGCGGCATGGCCTCCAGACGGACGTCGCGGGCGATGGCGCGCAGCGCGAGCGCGCCGGCCACGATCAGGCCGAGGATGACGGCCTGGACCAGGTCGAGCGCCAGCGTGGCCAGGGCGGTGAGGACCAGCACGACGGCGTCGCCGCGGGTGGAGCGCAGCATGGCGGCCACCGAGCCGACCTCGACCATACGGATCGCGGTGGCGAGCAGGACGCCGGCCAGGGCGGCCAGCGGGATCTTGGCGACCAGGCCGGAGGCAGTGAACACGATCACGGCCAGGATGGCGGCGTGCGCCAGCGCGGCCAGGCGTGAGTGGGCGCCGGAGCGGACGTTGACCGCGGTGCGGGCGATCGCCCCGGTCGCCGGGACGCCGCCGAACATCGGTGTGATCAGGTTGGCCAGGCCCTGGCCGAACAGCTCCCGGTCCGGGTCGTGGCGGTGGCTGACGCTCATTCCGTCGGCGACCGCGGCCGACAGCAGCGATTCCAGGCCGGCCAGCGCGGCCACCGCCACGGCGGGGGCGATCAGCGAGCCCAGCGCGGCCACATCGAGGAAGGCGAGAGAGGGGGCGGGCAGTCCGGCGGGCAGGTCTCCGATCCGGGCCACCTCCAGCCCGGTCAGCTCAGCGGCCAGGGTGGCGGCGGCCACGGCGAGCAGGGAGAAGGGCACGGTGGGCCGCCAGCGTGCGCCGGCCAGCATGAGCGCGGCCACGCCGGCCGCGATCGCCGGCGGCCACCAGGCCGGGTCGGCGACGAAATCGAGCAGGGCCTGCCAAGCCACCACGCTCACCTTGTCCCCGGCCGGGGCGGGAACGCCGAGAGCGGCCGGGATCTGCTGCAGGCCGATCACGCAGGCGATGCCGAGCGTGAAGCCCTCCACCACCGGGGCAGGTACCAGGGCTATGTATCGGCCGGCGCGGGCCAGCGCCAGCGCGATCAGCAGCAGCCCGGCCAGCACCCCGACCGTGAGCACGCCGGAGGCGCCGTGGGCGTGCATGATCGGCACCAGGACGACAGTCATGGCGCCGGTCGGGCCGGACACCTGCAGGCCCGAGCCGCCGAAGAAAGCGGCGATCGCGCCGGCGACCACCGCGGTGGCCAGCCCGGCCTCCGCGCCGAGACCGGAGGAGATGCCGAACCCGAGCGCCAGCGGCAACGCCACGATCGCCACCGTCAGCCCGGCCAGCAGATCCCGGCGCGGGCGGCGGCCCATGGCGGCCAACTCGGCGCGGGCGGGCAGCACCGAGCGCAGGCGGGCCCAGCCGGCCGACATCAACACGGTCACAAGGCGCCGTTCTCGGACTTTTCCGCAAGCAGCTCGCTGAGCAGCTCGTTCTGCCCTGACAGCTTCTCGGTCAGGAGCTCGCGGGCCGCGCGCAGCAGGTTGGCCACGTTGCCGCCGGCCAGCGCGTACATCACGGTGGCGCCCTCGCGCTGCGCGCTGACCATGCCGGAGCGGCGGAGCACCGCCAGGTGCTGCGACAACCCCGTCGGCTCCACCTCGATCGCGCCCAGCAGGTCCCGGACCGGCTTCGGCCCGTCCTGCAGCAGCTCCAGCACCCGGATCCGCACCGGGTGACCGAGCAGCCGGAACAGCTCGGCCTTGGCCTCGTACAGCGGTACCGACATCACGCGCCCGCCTCTCCCCCCGGGCCCAGCAGGCCCTCGTCGATCGTCACCCCGTGCGCACGAGTCGGGCCGGCAGGTGTTGTCCAGAGCAATTGCGCATTTTCGCAATTACGATAGCTTACGGCAAAGGTAGACTCGTGACCGCATCGCGTTCCACGACAACGCCCAGGCGGGGGCCATCGGCGGTCTCCATCGAGGCACGCCTCCGCGCACGGGGTGAGCGCCGCCTTCCACGCGCAGGCGCTGGAAATGCAACATTTGCGGGAGTTCATGCGCCAGGAGCTCTGCTCGGGCGCGTACCCACAGATGATCATGCGGCTCGGCATCACGTTCGAGGCCAAGGAAACGGTCCGCCGCCGCCCACTGTCCGATCTGGTCGACTGAGGCGCCCCGAAACCCGCGACGCACTCGTCGATGGCGCCTCATGTCGATCGAGGACCAATGGCCTCTTGCCAGGGACTTAGGCCTCGGGTGCACAGAGTTGCCTTTCGCGAAGGTGGATGGGAGAGAGTCCGACATGTGAAAGGTGGCGTGATGACTAGTCACATCGCGGTTGGTGTGGACGGGTCCGCACCGGCGACCGCGGCAGTGGAGTGGGCCGCCGCCGACGCGCAGCGGCGCGAGCTGGCCCTGCGGATCGTGCACGTATGCGAGCAGCGGCCGCACAGCGACGGCATCGAGTACTGCGCTGGCGCGCTGGAGGCCGCCGCCGACCGGGCACGGGAACTCACCGGCATTGTCAAGGTGACGACGGAGCTGCTCAGCGGCAACGTGATCAAGGATCTGACCGCGGAATCGGAGTCGGCGGACAGCCTGGTGCTGGGCAGCAGAGGGCTCGGCGGATTCGCCGGGATGGTGGTCGGCTCGGTCGGCTTGGCCGTGGCCGGGCACGCCGCCGGAACGGTCGTCATCGTCCGTGCTCCCGCCGTGGTGCGCTACGACACGGTGGTGGTCGGCTATGACGGCTCCGGGCATTCGGAGGCCGCAATGGCCTATGCCGTCGAGCAGGCTCGGGCACGGAAGGCGCGGCTGCACGTCGTCTTCGCCTGGCGGGTGCCGATGTACTCGCCGTACGCCGTCACGTACAACAGCCTGATCGAAGCCGCCATGCAGGATGCGATGCGCGCCGCGCACGAGCGCGTCGAGCCCTGGCGGGTCCGCAACCCCGACGTCGACATCAGCGACGAGCAGCGATGCGCGCATCCTGTCACCGCGCTCATCGAGGCGGCACGGTCGGCGGATCTGGTCGTGGTCGGCTCGCGCGGCATGAGTGGTCTCGCCTCGGCCCTGCTGGGCTCGGTCAGCCACGGGGTGCTGCACCACGTGACCTGCCCGGTCGCGATCGTACGACCGCACGCAGAGGAGACGCCATGACCGCGGAGTCGCTGACCGCCGAGCAAGTGATGAGCCGCATCCTGGTGGCCGTCAGACCGGATGAGTCGCCGCTGATGGCCTGGGAGTTGATGCGGCGCGCCGGCGTCCACCATCTGCCGGTCGTCGACGGCCGGCACGTGCTGGGCATCCTGACCCGCGAGCAACTGGCGGCGTCCTGGTCGGGAGGGCCTGAGGAGCAGTCCAGCCGCCAGGTCCGGACATTGCTCAGGCGCGAGCACAAACCGCTGATCCGGCCGGACACTCCGCTGGTCAGGGTCGCCGCCGTCATGCTCGACACCGGGTGCGATGCCGTGCCGGTGCTGTCGGACGACGGGCTGATCGGGATGGTCACGGTCCGCGACGTGCTGTCGGCCGTCGCCGGACGTATCAGGCCGGCCGAAGGGCCCGGCCAAGTTGTCACCGGCATGTTCCACCTGGAACCGGTACTGCCCCACGAGAATCGATAGGAGACGTGCGATGGACGCGCTGGTCGTCTACGAATCCATGTACGGCAACACCAAGCAGATCGCCGAAGCAGTAGCAGAAGGGTTGTCCTGCCGATTGCGAGCCGAGGTCGTGGAGGTCGGCTCCGCGCCCGCACAGGTTGGGCCGGCCGTTGGGCTGCTCGTGGTGGGCGGGCCGACGCACGCCTTCTCCATGAGCAGGGCCTCCACCCGCCAGTCCGCCGCCCAGCAGGCCACAGGGCCGCTGATCTCACCCGGCGACGGCGTACGCGAATGGCTGGCCACGCTGAGCACCTCCGCGGCAGGGCTCGGCTCGGCCGCGTTCGACACCCGCATCGCCAAGCCGCGCATGCCCGGCTCGGCCGCTCGCGGCATCGCCAAGCGGCTGCGCCGCCTCGGCATCAGAGCACTCGCGCCGGCACAGAGCTTCTACGTCGTGGGGACGCAAGGGCCGTTGGTGGACAGTGAACTGGAACGGGCCAGGCAGTGGGGCGAGAGCCTCGCCGCGTCGCTTCCTGTTACGGCTCCTGACGAGAACGCTTGACACTCGAACAGACGCGGAGGCCTGTCCGCCCGGTTTCGCCTCCGCGTTTAACGATCGGCGAGCCGGAAACCCAACGGAGGAGCTCGCGTACCTCCCTTTTTTGACCCCGACCGGCGCGGGCTCGGCAGTCATGACTGAGGAGTTCGAGCTGCGCTGCCCCATTGGCTTCGACCTGGGCTTCATCCGTGACCTGGTGCGCGTCCACGCCGCCCGCGGCGGCCTGGGCGGTGAGCGGGCAGACGAGCTGGTGCTGGCGGTCAACGAGGCGGTCACCAATGTGCTCGACCATGGTGGCCAGGCAGGCACGATCACCGTGCGCAGCAACCATGAGGGGGTCACCGTACAGATCCTCGACACGGCCGGCCGGCTGACCCACGACCGCCTGGCAGCAGTCGAGGTGGAGCCCACGCGCTCGCACGGCTTCGGTCTGTGGGTGATCCAGCACCTGTGCGACGCGGTCACCCTGGAACAGATTGTCTTAGGCTCCCTGCTCACCCTGCACATGCAGCACCGACCGCAGGCGCGCCGCGATGCGACTCGTCGCGGCGTTGCGCGGGGTGCGGCGTCCTCATAGGCGCTGGCGAGGAGGCGAGAACACGAGCCTGCGAGGCCGCGCTGGGTTGGCGTCGTTTGATCGTCGGCGTCTGGTGGGCCGTCGCATGGCATCGGTGTACTGGAGAGCGCCGGCCAGGAATCAGGATCCGGGTTCGCCGGGTGTGATCGGTGGCGCGTCGTGCGGCCCTGGACGGGAGCGGCCGTTGATCGGGGTGTACAGACGCATGTCTCCGCTCACGCGCCAGCCCAGTAGGCTCAGCAGCCTACGGGCCAGTGGCGGGACCGGATCGAGGATCAGTCTGCGCGGTGCGGGAAGCTCGGCGGCCACATTGGCGATCAGCCGCAGCGCGGCAGCGTCGATGAAGTGCAGGTCGCCCAGATTGAGGTGGACGTCGCCCTTGCAGGCGGCTACCGCCCAGGTCAGAGCGCGAGCCAGGCAGGGCCGGGTATCACGGTCGATCTCGCCGCTGATGCGCAGGCCGCACGGGTCCACCACGGGCGTGATCTGGGCATGGCTACCACCAGTCAGGGACGTCATCGCACTCCAAAACAAAAGGGTTTCGGGCATCACCGGAACAGGGGCCGAACCGGCCACCACGCGCCGGGCTACGCGGCAAGCAAGCACCAAAGGAGTACCACGTCGGACAAGACGCGGTGGCGCGCACGGTCAGCGGCGCGGCATCACGCCGGACGAACCGCCACGGTCACGCCATCACTTGTTCTGTCAGGCACCGGCGCTCTCACCCCGTGCCTGCTGGGGGTGCCTCGGCTCGCTTGCGGTTGTCGTATCTGCTGCCCTCGACGGCGTGCTTTATGCCCCTGTGCCCATGTGACCGCCCTCTGTAGCGGTGCGCTTGTGGCCGTCGCCCAGCGGGGACTGCGGCAGGCGCCTTATCGTCTCTAGCCACATGCCTGCCATTGTGGTGCCGATTTGGGGAGTCAACAGCACTCCAGGTGTTCTTGGGTGCGCTGAAGGCGCTCAACGCTCTGGACGAGCGCGAGGTTAGCGGCGATCAGTGTGCGCACCTGCTCTTCGAGGTCGGTGACCCGTTTCTTCAGGACCAGCAGCTGAGGTTCGAGCGCCGGCGATTCCATGATCATCCGTCCACTTGCCATGACCGGTTCACCTCCACATGTGGGGCACACCCTCATCGTGGCTGCCCCGCTCACACCATGACACAGGCGAACGTCCCCGCCCGGGGGGACCAAAGGCACTGGCGGCCGTCTCGCGCCGGGCGGACGTTCGAGGGGAAAGGAGGTGGCAGAGATGAGGCTGACCTGGAAGGACGCTCTCGCGACAGTGGTCGTGGGCGTGAACGTGGCCATCTACGCAGCCTTCATTCAAGGCGCGGACGTGCCCGTCATCAGCGGCGTGCGCGGCGCCACCGCGGCGATCCTGCTGCTCGGCTTGGTGGGCGGCTGCGCGCTGGGTTCGCCCGGCGACATGTCGGCGGGCAAGGGAAGGTTGTACACGGGCGTGGCCGGCACGCTGGGTGGCATCGCGTTCCTGGCGGGTGTGCTCGGGCTGATCGCGGCCAGTGAGCTGGCGCTGGCGGTGTTGTTCTACGCCACCATCGCATTGTGGCTCATGGCCACGGTGCGGCACGCGTTCACTCCTTCGAAGGTGGAGGAACTCAGGTGAAGGTGAGCCGAAGGTCCCCGCAGGAGGGGTCCTTCGGCTCGCGCGCCCGCGGATGATCTGGTGGAAGCATGGACGCCACCACGCATGCTCTCGCCGGACTCTCCCACGGCGAGACCGCCGGGCTGCTGGCCGCGCGGGGGCGTAACGAACTGCCCAGGCCCAAGCGGCCTCGGTGGTAGCGCGGCATCTGGCCGACCCGTTGTCGGTCCTCTGCTGATCGCCGGGATGGTCACGCTCCCGCCGCTTTGACTCCGCCGCTGTGCGACCTGGCGCGGAGGGCGAGGGCCAGCCGGACGGCCCGATGAAACGAGGACGTGTGGCATGGCGTCGGCTCGGCCGGTTCGACGCCACTCAACGTTGTTCCCATGAGGGGCCGAAGGTCCCATCACAAGCAGGACCGTCGCCTCTAAGCGTCGGTCCCACAACGCCGGACGATACGGACATGAGAATCGGAATCAACGGGTTCGGCAGGATCGGCCGGGCCGTCCTGCGTCGCGCATTGCGTACCGACCTTGACATCGTCGCTGTCAACGACATCACCGACCCGGCCGCGCTGGCTCACCTGCTCAAGCACGACTCCACCTATGGCCCGCTCGACCTGCCCGTCGCCTCCTCCGGCTCCGCCTTGGAAGTGGACGGCCGCACGATCGTGGTCAGCAAGCACGCCGACCCGGCGGAGATCGACTGGCGTGCCCACGACGTCGAGCTGGTCATCGACGCCACTGGCCGTTTCCGGACCAGGGACGCTCTGGCGAGCCATCTCAAGGCCGGCGCCCGCAAGGTCCTGCTCTCTGCTCCCGGCAAAGACCTGGACGTCACGATCGTGCCGGGTGTCAACGACGCCGCCTACGACCCCATCCGGCACGAGATCGTCTCCCTCGCCTCGTGCACCACGAACTGCGTCGCGCCGATGGTCAAAGTGCTGCACGAGCGCTTCGGCCTCGTCCGCGGCTTCATGACGACCATCCACGCCTACACCGGTGACCAGATGCTGCTGGACGCCCCTCACAAGGACCCGCGCCGCGCCCGCTCGGCGGCGGTGAACATCGTGCCGACGACCACCGGCGCCGCCCGCATGGTCGGCCAGGTGCTACCCGAGCTGAACGGTCGGCTCGACGGCATCGCCATCCGGGTGCCGGTCGAGGACGGCTCGATCACCGACCTGTCCGCCCAGCTCAGCCGCCCGGTCACCACGCAGGAGGTCAACGAGGCCTTCGCCGCGGCCGCCGAGAATGACCTGCACGGCATCCTGCGCTACAGCACCGATCCGCTCGTCTCCCGCGACATCATCGCCGACGCTTCCTCGTGCGTGTTCGACTCGGCCCTCACCCAGGCCAACGGGGACCTGGTCAAAGTGTTCGGCTGGTACGACAACGAGTGGGGCTATGCCAACCGGCTCGTCGAGATGGCCCAGCGGATGGGGTGACCAAGGACGTAGCCCCACCGCGGCAGGAATGGGCATCATGGCCGGTCGGGCGCCGGCACAGGGACTCAGGCCCTTTGCAGCTGCTCGGAAGGCCTGCTTGCATGCCGAGCACCGATGAAGCGGGTGGTGAGCGGCCCCGCGACGGCCAGGACGAACACGTAGGCGGCCACCAGGGGCGCCAGCACGGGAAGCTGCGCCCCGGCCAGACCCACGATGACGATGGAGAACTCTCCGCGGGCGATCAGCGCGGTGCCCGCGCGCAGCCGGCCGCGCCGACCCACCCCGTCGCGGGAGGCCGCGTATCGGCCGGTGAGGACCTTGGTGAGCCCCGTGACCACGGCTAGCGCCAGCGCGGCCGGCAGCACCGGCAGCAGCTCGGCGGGAGACACCGACAGGCCGATGGCCAGGAAGAACACCGCGGCGAACAGGTCACGCAGCGGCGCGGTGACGGTACGGGCACGCTCGGCGGTCCGCCCGGTGAGGGTCAGGCCGACCAGGAAGGCGCCCACGGCCGCCGAGGCGTGGACGTACTCGGCCAGAGCCGCCACGACCATGGTGAGCCCGAGCACGCGCAACATGAGCTGCTCATCGTCAGGGTGCGCCACGAGCCGGCCGATGTGATGGCCCCACCGGTAGGAGGCGGCAAGGGCGGCCAGCACCGTACCCACCGCGACCAGCGCGCCCGCCACGGCCTGCCACCAGACGCCGCCGGAGGCCAGCACGGCCAGGACCGGCAGGTAGGCGGCCATCGCGAAGTCCTCCAGCACCAGTACCGACAGCACCGACGGGGTCTCACGGTTGCCCAACCGCCGCAGGTCGCCCAGCAGCCGGGCGATGATCCCTGAGGAGGAGATGTACGTAGCACCGGCCAGCGCCACAACTCCGACGCCGTCCAGGCCCAGCAACCAGCCCGCCACGGCACCCGGGACCGCGTTGGCCAGCAGATCCACACCCGCGGAGGGCAGGTGCCGGCGCAAGCTCGAGGTGAACTCGCCGATGGAGAACTCCAGACCCAGCGCCAGCAGGAGCAACACGATCCCGATGGAGGCGGCGGCCCGGACGAATCCCGCCGCGGTCGGGACAGGCAGCACTCCTCCCTCGCCCAGCGCCAGCCCGGCCAGGAGGTAGAGCGGGACCGGCGACAGGGCCCCGCGGCGGGCCAGGGACCCGAGGGCGCTGAGAACGACCAGGATGAGGCCCAACTCCAGCAGCAGGGCGATCGAGATGTGCACGCATTCAACCCCGGATGATCCGCGTCACGCCCGCGATGCCGTCCTGGGTACCGACCACCACCAGAACGTCACCAGGCCGCAACACCTCGTCGGGACCGGGCGAGGCGATCACATCCTCACCCCGTACGATCGCCACCACCGACGCGCCGGTGCGGGTCCGCGCTCGCGTGTGCCCCAACGGACGATCCACATACGGCGAACCGGGCGTCACCCTCACCGGTTCAGTACTCAACCCGGGCACCTCCCGGGTCAGGTCCGCGAACCGCTCGGCAATCCGCGGCGCACCCAAGATCTGGGCCAGCGCGTCGGCCTCCTCCTCGTTGAGCCGGAACAGCGGCCTGCCCTCGTCCAGGTCACCGCCGGCATAGCCGACCACCTCGAACTCGCCCGTCCGCCGAGCCACCACGCCGATCCGATCCCCTGCGTGGGTGGTGAACTCATACCGCAGTCCAACGCCCGGCAACAGCACCTCGTTCACGTCCATGCAGCCATCATCACGGTAGGTGAACGCCTCTTGTGGGATGTCACCGTTGGTGACCACGCCGGCTGTAGGGCGCTTGGGAACAACCGAACGCGCATCGGCAACAGCGCGTTCCGTAGTAGGGACATCCCCTACCAGTGCTGTCGGCGTAGCCGGTCGTCCTTCAGAGGGCGTGGATGCGCCGGCCGGTGATCTGGTGCGGGACGATGCGGATGTACAGCGGTCGGTCGCCGCCTGCCCACGGGGTCACGTGAGCCTCGGCGACCTTGTCCACCTCGTCTCCCGGTACGTGGTGAGCGGGGCCCTGGACCAGGACGCTCCAGCCCTGCCGCATGGCCTCGTCGATCCGGTCCACCTCGAAGCCGATCAAGATTTCGACCCCTTCCCGTCCGGTGCGCAGGTCCTGGTCCATGGGCCCACCGTAGGCGGTACGGAAGACGATGGCGCCGTCGTGGACCTTGTAGTTCACGGGTAGCACGGTGGGCCCGTGGGAGCCGTTGAAGGCCACCCTGCCGATGCCGCCCGGCGCGATCAGGCGCAGGCATTCCTGGGGGTCCAGGACCTGCAGGACGGGGTTGGCAGCGGCGATGTCAGGGCCGGGCGGGTGGTCGAGGCCACTGTCGAGCAGGTCCTGGGGTGTGATCTCCAGGGCGGTGGCGAGCCGGATCACCGTATCTGTCTCCGGGACGTCCGGGTGATCCTCCAGGTACTGGAGGTATTCGGCCGATAGGTCCGTGCGGGCGGCGACCTGCTCGCGGGTGAGGCCGAGCTGGTCGCGGTGATGGCGAATACGGCGTCCGAAATCGCCGGTGCCTGTCATGAGCGTGTCCTCCCTGGTCATGGTCCTGAAGCTACCCACTGGCCCATGCGGGAGACAGGGTCCTTCGGCCCATGCCGGACTGACCTCTGGCCCTGCAGCGAGCCTGCGCGGGCGCGGTCCGATGGGTGGGTGAGCGAAGGAGGACACATCATGATCACCGTAGGAGTGGACGGCTCGGTGACCGCACGGGCCGCGGTGGAATGGGCGGCCAACGACGCCTTCCGCATGCGGGTGCCGCTGCGGATCGTGCATGCCGTGGACCGCACCCCGTACCAGGTCGGCAGATACCCCAACCCGTCCCTGCCCGATGCGCTGTTGCGTGAAGGGCGGAGGATCCTGCGCGAGGCCGAGGCACTCGTGCACGAGCGCCAGCCCACGGTCGAGGTCACGACGCAGGAGGTGGAGGGCGCGCCCGCCACGGTCCTGCGCGATCAGGCCAAGGACGCCACTGAGATCGTCGTCGGCAGCCGCGGGCTCGGCGGGTTCGCCGGCGCGCTGCTGGGGTCGGTCAGCACGCAGGTGGCCGGACACGCACGCTGCCCGGTCGTGGTGGTGCGCCCCGAGCATCGGCCGGTGCACGGGGAGGTCGTGGTCGGGGTCGACGATTCGCCGGAGTGCGAGCCGGCGCTGGCCTACGCCTTCGAGCAGGCCAAGCTGCGTGGCGCCACGCTGCGGGCCGTGCATGCCTGGCAGTTGCCGGTGCATGCCTTCGCGCCGGAGGCCACCTACGACATGGACGAGGTCCGTACGGCGCAGCACCAGGTCGTCCGTGACCGGCTGAACGCTGCCCGCGAGGAGTATCCGCAGGTGACGGTCGTCGAGGACGTCCATGCGGCGCACCCCGTGGATGCGCTGGTCGAGGCGTCCGGGAAGGCGGATCTGCTGGTGGTGGGCTCACACGGGCGTGGCGCCATGGGGTCAATGGTGCTCGGTTCGGTCAGTCGGGGTGCGCTGCACCACGCCAACTGCCCGGTGGCGGTGGTCCGCTCATAGGAACCGCCGGCAGGTCGGGGACTTTGGACCCCGACACGCGGGACGTTCGCCGCTGTGAGGCAAGGCCGCCGAGGAGGAGCGTGGGAGTGGAAGTGAGGAGGCATGTCATGTCGATCGAAGTCAAGGACGTCATGGGCCGGGTGGCCATCGCCGTGCTGGAGGATGCGTCCTTCGCCGACATCGTGGCCGCGATGAAGCGGTACGCGGTGGGCGCGGTCACCGTGATCGACGCCGACCGGCGGCCGGTGGGCGTGGTGTCGGAGGACGATCTGCTGCTCAAGGAGATCGATCCGGTACGGCACAGCGTGTCGATGTTCGAGTCCCGCCGCCGGCGGCGCGAGCACGACAAAGCCGCGGGGGTGCGGGCGGCTCAGCTCATGACCTCCCCGGCGATCACGGTCACGCCGGGCACCTGCGTGCGTGACGCGGCCCGGGTAATGCACGACAAGCGCATCAAGCAGCTGCCTGTGATCGACCCGGTGACCGGGCGGATCATCGGCACGTTGCATCAGCGTGACGCGCTGCGGGTCTTCGCCCGTCCGGTCGCGGAGCTGGAAGCGGCCGCCAGGGCCGTGCTCCCGGATCCCGAGGCGATCTCCATCGAGATTGACGGGGGTGTGGTGAAGCTCAGCGGCCGGGTGCAGTGGAGGTCCCAGGCCATCGCGATGGTGGAGGCGGTACGGGCCATCGAGGGCGTCGTCGACGTGACCTGTGAGGTGGCCTCCGACAAGGACGACCTCCTCACCGTTCCCCCGCTGCTGTAGGAGCCGGTGATGGACGCCGCATGGAGGATCGAGGTACACGGGATCGTGCAGGGCGTCGGCTTCCGGCCGTTCGTCCACCGGCTGGCGACCGCCGCCGGGATCCGCGGGCACGTCCGGAACGCCGGCGGGCACGTGATCATCTCGGCGAGCGGCTCACCGGCCTGCCTGGAGGAGTTCGTCTCCGGGTTGACGACCATGCGTCCCGAAGCGGCCCGTATCCGTGACGTGGTCGTCACTCCCGGGACGCTCGATCAGGAGGCCGTCGGGTTCAAGATCGTGGAAAGCCAGGCCCTGCCTGGTCCTGCCCGCGAGATCCCGCCGGACCTCGCCACGTGCGCCGATTGTCTGCGCGAGCTGTTCGACCCGGCGGACCGGCGCTATCGCTACCCCTTCATCAACTGCACCGCCTGCGGCCCTCGCGCGACCATTATCGAGAGCCTGCCCTACGACCGGGCTCGCACCTCCATGCGCGGGTTCGAGATGTGCACGGCGTGCGCCGCCGAATACCATGACCCGGCAGACCGGCGCTTCCACGCCGAGCCGATCGCGTGCGCCTCCTGCGGCCCTCGGATGCGTTTCTTGAGCTTGACCGGGGAGGCGGCTTTGAGGGCGGCGGTGGACGTCATCGCGGGCGGCGGCGTGATCGCCGTCAAGGGGCTCGGCGGCTTCCAGCTCGTCTGCGACGCGATCAACGACGCACCCGTTTCACGGGTGCGCCAGGTCAAGGCCCGCGACGCCAAGCCGCTGGCGGTCATGGTGCGCGACATGGTCACCGCCGACGCGCTGGCCGGCCTGTCGGAG
This sequence comes from Nonomuraea sp. NPDC049480, assembly GCF_044465905.1. NCBI lineage: Bacteria > Bacillati > Actinomycetota > Actinomycetes > Streptosporangiales > Streptosporangiaceae > Nonomuraea > Nonomuraea sp. NPDC049480. The sequence continues at coordinate 111,275 of NZ_JBITMD010000030.1, read as the reverse complement.
AACGACCGCCGCCAGCTCGGCGCGCCGTCCGCGCCCATCGTGCTGGCTCCGCGACGGCACGGCGTCCTGTCGCCCGGGATCTGCCACGGCATGCCGGACATCGGGCTGTTCCTGCCGTATACGCCGCTGCACCACCTGCTCCTGGACGCGCTCCGCCGCCCTCTGGTGGTGACCAGCGCCAATCAGGCCGACAGCCCCATGCTGATCGACGATGTCTCCGGCCTCGACGTGGACGGCGTCCTCACCCACGATCGGCCCATCGTGGCCCGCTACGACGACTCGGTCGTTCGCTCGTTCGGATCGCGCGCCACGACGATCCGCCGCGCCCGTGGGCTGGCTCCGGCCATGCTGCCGCTACCGGTCACCGCCCCGCCGTTGCTGGCCGTGGGTGCGCAGCTGAAAAGCACGTTCACGCTGGCCGGCGGCCACGGAGCGGTGCTCGGGCCGCACATCGGCGATCTGTCCGATGCCCAGACTCTGGAGGCGTACGAGGAGGCGCTCGCCCACCTGCGCCGCATCCACGGCATCGAGCCCGTGCACGCAGTGCACGACCTGCACCCCGACTATCTGTCGACCCGGCTGGCGCAGCGCTGGCCGAGCCGCGTCGCCGTGCAGCACCACCACGCACACGTCGCCGCCGTGGCCGCCGAGCACCGGCTGGAGCCGCCGTTCCTCGGCGTCGCCTACGACGGGCTCGGCCTCGGCGACGACGGCACATTCTGGGGTGGCGAGCTGCTGCTGGCCGGCTACACCGGCTACCGGCGGCTCGGCCGCTTCTCCCACGCTCCGATGCCTGGCGGGACGGCGGCCGTACGCAGGCCCGCCCGCATGGCACTCGGTTACCTGCTCGGCGGCGAGACCAGCACGGGCCCCATCCCCAGCGGTCTCGCCGCCGACCTGCCCGATGCGGACGTCATCGGCCGCATGATCACGCAACGCGTGAACTGCCCGATCGCGTCCAGCGCGGGCCGCCTGTTCGACGCCGCGGCCGCGCTGCTGGGCCTGTGCCATGTCAACGGCTTCGAAGGCGAGGCCGCCATGCGCCTGGAGCAAGCCGCCACGGCCTACCCTGGCACCGACCCGCTGGCCTGGCGGCTGGAGCGGCAGGGCGGCCTGTGGGTGTACGACGGCCTGGCCACGCTGCGCGACCTGCTGGAGGCCACGAGGGACGGCGAGCCGGTCGGCCGGATCGTCGCCGGGTTCCACGCCACCATCGCGGCCGTCACGGTGCTGATGTGTGAGCGGGCCGCGACCGAGCACGACGTCACCCAGGTGTGCCTGTCGGGAGGGGTGTTCCAGAACCGGCTGCTGGCCACCGACGTGCTCGCCCGGCTGTCGGCGGCCGGGTTCGAGCCGTACATCGGCGAGCAGGTCCCGGTCAACGACGGCGGCATCAGCTACGGTCAAGCGGCGATCGCGGCGGCGAGACTGTCACGTACTGATCACGGGCGCGGCTCATTCGCGACGGTCTGCCCGTAGCCGGGCGGACAGCGCGGCGGCCTGGGTTCGGCGCTGCATGTTGAGCTTGGACAACAGGTTGGAGACGTAGTTCTTGACGGTCTTCTCGGCCAGGAACAGTCGCTCGCCGATCTGCCGGTTGGTCAGCCCTTCGCCGATCAGGTCGAGGATGTGGCGTTCCTGCTCGGTCAGCGCGGCCAGCGGGTCCTTGTGGGCGGCCTGGTTGCGCAGCCGCTGCAGCATGGCCGCGGTGGTCTGCGGGTCGAGCAGCGACTGGCCGGAGGCGACGGTGCGGACCGCACCCACCAGGTCGGAGCCGTGAATCTGCTTGAGAACATAACCGGCCGCGCCGGCCATGACCGCGTCGAACAGGGCGTCGTCGTCGGCGAACGAGGTCAGCATCAGACAGGCCAGCTCGGGCAGCCGGGAGCGGACCTCCCGGCACACGTCGACGCCGTTGCCGTCGGGCAGGCGCACGTCGAGCACCGCCACATCGGGCCGCAGCGCCGGGATGCGGGCCATCGCCGACTCGGCGGTTCCCGCCTCGCCAATGACTTCGATGTCGTCCTCGGACTCCAGCAGAGCGGCCACCCCGCGCCGCACGACCTCATGGTCGTCAAGCAGGAACACACGAATCATGCCTCCGACGCTAGTCACACGATCCAGGATCCCAAAGAGGCCAAAGTCCCAAGCTGTGCATAGCCGAGGTATTTGGCCGACCGAATGCCCGCCTTTGACCGTGCCGGGGCAGCTGGACTTCCGCGTGCACGTGCCCCGTAAGGAAAGGCGCTTCGGCCTTGGGGTGACTTGGGTCGAAAGTCCCTTCTCACAGAGGTCTTTAGGCGCTGGGGCCCGAGGCCATTCCAGCGTGTCCTGGAGGGGACACAGGGAGGAAGCATGATTCTCGTCGGAGTGGACGGCTCTCGGTCCGGGCTGGAGGCCGTCGGGTGGGCCGCGCGAGAGGCGGCCTTGCGCGATGTGCCGCTGGTGTTGGGGCATGCCATGCCGCGGTGGGCGTACGAGACTGAGACCGGCCGGTACGCCGAGGTGGCGGCGTGGATGCGCGAAGGCGGCAGGAGTGTGCTGGCGGCCGGGGAGGATCGGGCGCGCAGGGAGCAACCGAAGATCACCGTGGAGACCGCATTCCTGCCCGACGATCCGCGGACCGCGCTGATCACCGCGGCGGCGGAGGCGGAGCTGCTGGTCGTCGGCAGCCACGGGATCGGGGGCTTCCGGGGGATGCTCGTCGGATCCGTCGCCTACGGCGTGGCCGGGCACGCTCCTTGCGACGTCGTGGTGGTCCGCGAGCTGCCCTCGCTCCCACGAGACGAGATCGTCGTCGGGATCGACGGCTCGCCGGCATCGGCCCGGGTGCTGGAATTCGCCTTGGCGGAGGCGCGACTGCGGGGAGCGCGGTTGCGTGCCGTCCAGGCCACGGCATATCCGCATCCGAGCCACTTCGCGCCTGCGGGTCCTGAGGAGTCGCCCGCGCTGAAGCAGATGCTCGGCGAGCAGTATCCGGATGTCGCCGTCGTGGAGGAGACAGTGCACGGCCATCCCGTTGACGTGCTCCGTCAGGCCGCGAGCGGTGCCGACCTGCTGGTGGTGGGTTCGCACGGGTACAGCACGTTCGCCGGGATGGTCTTGGGCTCGGTCAGTCAGGAGCTGCTCCACCAGTCCCCATGCCCGCTGGCCGTGGTCAGGAGCGCCCGGTGAGCATCGACGCGCATGCGGAGGCGGCTCCGCATGATCAGTTGAGCGACTACCTGGCGCGGATCAGCGGCACACCCTTGCTGACCGCCGCTCAAGAGGTGGAGCTCGCCAAGCGGATGGAGGCCGGTGCCTACGCCGCCCATCTGATCGGGCAAGGGGCGGCGGAGCCCGGACTGGAAGCGGTGGTCGCCGACGGTCGAACCGCCAGGCAGCACATGATCGAGGCAAACCTGCGCCTGGTCGTGTCGATCGCCAAGCGTTACGCCCACCGCGGGCTCTCGCTCGCCGACGTGATCCAGGACGGCAACCTGGGCTTGATCGAGGCCGTTGAGCGCTTCGACCACACCCGGGGCAACCGGTTCTCTACGGTCGCCACCTGGTGGATCCGCAAGGCCATCCAGCGAGGCCTGGAGTACGCGCACACGGTCCGGCTTCCGATCGGCGTCCAGGACCGGCTTGCCAAGATCGCCCGGGCGGAGACAGCGGCCACGCACCGGCTCGGACGCCGCCCGACGGAACGTGAGCTGGCCGAGGAGTCGGGACTGGCGCCGGCCGCAGTCCGGGCCCTGCGCCGGCTGCCGCAGCGATGCGCGAGCCTCGACGTGATCGTGGGAGAGGGACGGCACCAGACGACGCTGGGCGAGCTGGTGGAGGACGTAGAGATCTTGTCCGCCGAGCAACTCGTCGAACGGAAGGCGCTGAAGGACCTGCTCGCCTCACTCGTCGCCGGGCTGGCGCCGCGTCAGGCGTTGATCATGGAGTTGCGGTTCGGGCTGGACGGGCACGGTGGGCACACGCCCCGGCAGATCGCCGACAAGTTGGGTCTGACGCCGTTTTGGGTGCGCCAGCTGGAGAAGGAATCGATGGCTCACATGCGTGGGCGCGGCCGCAGGCAGGGGTTGCGGGCGTGGGCGAGCTGACCCGCGATTTCGTGGAAGTGGACTCGTGAAACGATCAGGACGCTGGCACCGCTGGCTCTATCGCGGTGGGCGGCCGAATCGTGTGGCCCGTGCCATGAACCGGGCCTGGGCCACGCTGCACTCGTCCGGGCTCGTGAAGTGCCTGGTGACGCTGGAGGTCGTCGGGCGGCGGACCGGCCGGGTCATCTCCTTGCCCCTGGTGGTCGTCGACTACCAAGGGGAGCGCTACCTGGTGGCGATGCTGGGGCAGAACGCGAGCTGGGTGCTCAATGTTCGCGCGGCGCAGGGGCAAGCGGTGCTGCGGCACGGCCGACGCGAAATCGTGCGCCTGGAAGAGGTCGAGCCCGCGCTGCGGGTGCCCATCGTGCGACGCTACCTGGCCTTGGCGCCGGGTGCCCGTCCGCACATCCCGGTGGACCGGCGCGCGCCGTTGCCGGACTTCGAGCGGATCGCGCCCCACGTCCCCGTCTTCCGCATCACGGCGCCCTCATAGAGGGCGAAGGTCCCGACACCTGACGCCCTACGACCCTGCCCCTCTCCGGCTGCCAGGCAAGACGCTGAAGGCCCGAGGGGGAGGAGCTTGAGATGTCCGCAGTGGTCGTAGCGGGACTGCGCAAGCAGTACGGGACGGTCAAGGCCGTCGACGGAGTAAGTTTCACCGTCGAGCGGGGCGAGGTGTTCGCGCTGCTCGGCCCAAACGGGGCGGGCAAGACCACGACCGTGGAGATCCTGGAAGGGCATAGGCGCCGCGACGGGGGAGAGGTGTCTGTGCTCGGCTTCGATCCGGCCACCGGCGGCCGGGCCTACCGCGAGCGTATCGGAATGGTGCTGCAGGAGGCCGGGTTCGAGGAGGAGTTCTCCGTCTTCGAGCTGGTCCACCTCTACGCCGGCTTCTACCCCCGGCCTCGGGACCCGGACGAGGTCATCGAGCAAGTTGGGCTGAAGGACAAGCGTGACGCCCGGGTACGGACGTTATCCGGGGGTCAGCGGCGCCGCCTGGACTTGGCGCTCGGCCTGGTCGGCGGGCCGGAGCTGCTGTTCCTGGACGAGCCCACCACCGGCTTCGACCCCTCGGCCCGGCACCATGCCTGGGAGCTGATCGACGGGCTGCGCTCGTCCGGCACCACGATCCTGCTCACCACCCACTACATGGACGAGGCCCAGCACCTGGCAGACCGGGTGGCGGTGTTGCGCGCGGGCCGCCTGGTGGCCGTCGGCGCGCCGGACACCCTTATCGCGGCCGAGCGCACCAGCGTGCTGTCCTTCCGGCTGCCCGAGGGGACGGTTTTCGCCGATCTGCCGCTCCTGACCGGTCACGTCGAAGCGCGCGGCGCGGCGGTGTCGGTCCAAACCGCCCAGCCCGCCCGTGACATGCATGTCTTGACCGGCTGGGCGCTGGAGCGCGGCGCCGAGTTGACCTCCCTGTCGCTGGCCCGGCCGTCGCTGGAGGACGTCTATCTCGATCTGGTGAACGAGGCGACATCATGATCAGCAGCCTGGTCTGGCACGAGACCCGATCCTTCTTCCGCACGCCGATCGCGGCCGGCTTCACCGTCGCGATGCCTCTGCTGATGGCGGTGATCGTGGGTGCGGCGGTGGGTAACCAGGTCGTCGAGCCCCGCACGGGCGTGCGGGTGATGCAGTTCGTCATCCCGGTCATGGCCGTGTTCGGCGTGGCGCAGGGGTGTTTCGGCGCGCTGGCCATTCACCTGGCCGACCTTCGCGACCGCAGCTGGCTGAAGCGGTTGCGCGGTACGCCGGTGCCCGCCTGGGCGGTGCTGGCCGGGCTGGTGGGCGCGTCGCTGATGATCGCGGCGGCGACGGTCGCCGTGCTGCTGGCGGTGGGTGTGGTCTTCTACGATCTGCAGATGGTGTGGCGGACGCTGCCCGCGCTGCTGGTCACTTTGCTGCTGGGAGCGTTCTGCTTCACCGCGCTCGGCTTCGCCGTGGTCGCGCTGGTGCGCAGCGCGGCGGCGGTGCAGTTGATCGGCATCGGGCTGCTGCTGGCACTGGCGTTCATCTCCGACATCATCCTGATCGGCGCCCGGCTGCCCACCTGGCTGGACATGGTGGGCTGGATCTTCCCGCTGCGGCACCTCGGCAACGCCGTCCGCGACGACCTCAACCCGTTCCTGACCGGGACCGGCTTCTACGGCGATCATCTGGCGGTGCTGGCGGCCTGGGGGATCGGCGGTGCCGCCGTCGCCGTGTGGCGCTTCCGCTGGGAACGACCCCAGGCCCGGACGACAACAGCCCGGACGGCCCGCAAACGACTTCCGCGACGGCAAGGTCGTCCGGCGCCGTGGCGGCTGCTGGCCGGTCAGGCGGGGCACGCGGTGATCCGGCTACGCCGTGACCTGTCCACGGCGTTCTTCACGGTGATCCTGCCGGTGCTGCTCCTCGCACTCATCTCGCTGATCTTCGGCGAGGCCCGGGTCTCGGGTGTCCGGCTGCCGGTGTTCATGCTCGCCGCGATGATCACATACACGGTGGGCGTCGCGTCCTACGTCAACATCGCCGAAGCCGTCGCCGGCGACCGCGAGCGCGGCGTACTCAAGCGGCTGACCGGCACGCCGATCCCGCGCTGGGCCTACCACGCGGGCCATCTCACCACTGCGCTCCTGGTCATCTTGGCCACCACCACCGTATTGGTGCTGGTGGCCGCGCTCGGCTACGACGTCACGATCGAACCGGCCATGATCCCCGGGATACTCGCCGCGATCGTGCTCGGGAGCGCGTGCTTCGCCGTCTTCGGTGCTCTCGTGGTGGCGTTCGTGACCAAGCAGCAGACCGCAAACGCGATCACACTGGGCACCTTCCTGCCGCTGGCCTTCGTCTCCGACGTGTTCGTCATCGGCGGGGAACTGCCGGGTGCGCTGCGCGCGATCGGCGACGTCTTCCCGCTCAAGCACGTCTCCCACGCGCTCCTGGCCGTACTGGACCCGGCGGGACGGCCGTGGCCCTTGATGGATCTCGCCGTGGTCGCGGCCTGGACGCTGGCCGGCGTCGCGGTTCTCGCCCTCAAAAAGGGACGTTAGACCCTATTTTTCGGTGCCGTTCCTGCAGCAGGCTAATACGGTGATGTACAGCACGGCAGGCGGTCTGGTGGCATGAACGGCCGAAAGCTCAAAGAACTGTCCGCAGCGGACTCTCTGCGACGGTTGGCCAGCGTGCCGCTCGGACGCGTCGTGTTCACCCGGCACGCGCTCCCGGCCGTACGACCGGTGAACCACATCGTCTCTGACGGGCAGATCGTCATCCGCTCCAGCACGGGGACCATCCTGAGTGCCGGACTGGCGGCGTTCGAGGCCGTGGTGGCCTTCGAAGTGGACGAGCTGGACGTCGAGGAACGCCTCGGCTGGAGCGTGGTCGTCACCGGCGTCGCCCAGCTCGTGAAGGACCCTGAGGAGGCGGCTCATTTCAAGTCCATTCTCCAGCCATGGGTGGCGGGGGAGATGGAACAGGTGATCCGCATCCGCCCCGAGATCATCACCGGCTTCGAGCTGGTTCCCGCCGCCGTCCCCGGATGATGCGGCGCCGGGGTCAGGGACGGTCCCACGTGAAAGGCAGCTCCAGGACGTCGTCCTTCCGCCAGCCGAGAGCCCCCTGGACGTCGATGACCCCGTCGAGGCGTTCGGCCGTGTGGACGGCGGCGGCCGCCTCGCTGCGCCGGTCCGTGTATCCGGACAGTGTGACGATGCCGTCGCGGACCTCGACGATGATCCCGTCGCGATCGTTCCACCTGGCATGCGGCGGAATCCCCTCGACGACGCGGCGCCTGATCTCGTCGTCGTCGCGCAGGTACATCCTGAGCAGGTCCCGCCGGCTGACGATGCCCTGCAGCCTGTCCTCGGCGTCGACGACCAGCCGTTTGACGCCGCTCTCGTCCATGACCCGGGCGCCCTGACAGTGGAGGCGGACGCGGAGATCGTCACCGCGGGCGCGGTCATCAAGTCCGCAGCGGTATGCCCCGCCGCCTTCCTCTCGCCTTCCTCGCCTTGCCCGGTGACGCGCCGGCGCAGCCGGGCGTGCAGCGGCGGCTGGTAGCTCTCGCCGCAGTACTGCTCGCGGAACTCCTCCTTGCGCATCAGGTCCCCCTCGGAGACGACGCCGATGACTCGGTCGTCCGCATCCACCACGGGTACGGCGCTGATTCCGTTCGCCACCAGCACCTCGGCCACGTCCATGAACGGTGCGTCCGCCTTGACTGAGGTCACCCGCGCGGTCATGACCGCTCTCACCGTGATCCGCATCATGGCCCTCCTTCCGGTTCTCTCTTCCATCACATCGCCATCTCGGGTGGATTCGTAGAGACGGAAGCCCTTGAGCACCCGGACTTTTGGAAGGCAGAAAGTCCCGGAAAAGGGCGCGCCTGCACTGGCGATGGAGGGTATGCGGTGTTCTGTCTCGGTGCGAGACTGATCGATATGGAGAGCGAGCACCGTCCGTTGATGCCGCAGATGCGGCTTGATGAGTTGCTGGCCGAGCTGCAGGTGCGGCTCAACGCTGTGATGGCCACCCGAGATCGGGTACACGCACTGCTTGAAGCCGTCGTGTCGGTGGGCAGCGACCTGGACCTGGAGACGGTGCTGCGCCGGATTGTGGAGACCGCGACCAAGCTGGTGGACGCCAGCTACGGCGCGCTGGGTGTGGTCGGGCAAGAGAACACGCTCATGCAATTCATCCCGGTCGGGTTGAGCGAGGAGGAGATCGCCCGTATCGAACACTGGCCGCACGGCCTGGGGCTGCTCGGGTTGCTGATCAAGGATGCCCGGCCGCTGCGGCTGGGCCGCATCTCCGACCACCCGGAGTCGTACGGCTTCCCGCCGGGCCACCCGCCGATGGGCACCTTCCTCGGCGTGCCGGTGCGGGTGCGCGACGAGGTATTCGGCAACCTCTACCTGACCGAGAAGCGCGGCGGCGGCGAGTTCGACGAGGAGGACGAGGCCATCGTCATCGCGCTGGCCACCGCGGCCGGCGTCGCCGTGGAGAACGCCCGCCTGTACGAGGAGTCGCGCCGGCGCGAGACCTGGCTGCAGGCCTCCTCCGAGGTCACCACCAGCCTGCTGTCCGGCGCCGAGCCCCGGCAGGTGCTGACCGTGGTGGCGGCACGCGCCCGCCAGATGAGTGACGCGGACCTGGTCCAGATGCTGCTGCCGGAGCCGTCAGGGCAGTCGCTGCGCGTGGAGGTCGCCGAGGGCGAGGGCGCCGGGGAACTGCTGGACGCCGCCTTCGAGGTGTCGGCCACGCTCGCGGGTGACGTGTTCGTCCAGGGGGAGCCGATGTCCGAGGCGGACATGCAAAGTGCTCCCTACCCGGACTCGCCGCTGCGAGGGCTGGGCTACGGGCCGGGGTTGATGGTGCCGTTGGGAGCCGTGCCGAACGTGCGCGGGGTGCTCGTACTGGCCAAGCGGAGCGGGCGGCTGCCGTTCAGCGGGGCGGACCAGCAGATGCTGCACGCGTTCGCCGGTCAGGCGGCGATCGCGCTGGAGCTGGCCGACGCGCGCCGGGACGCCGAGCGGCTCGGCCTGCTGGAGGACCGGGATCGGATCGCCAAGGACCTGCACGACGTGGTCATCCAACGGTTGTTCGCCACCGCGATGACGTTGATGAGCACAATCCGGCTGGTGGAACGGCCGGAGGCGGCCAAACGGCTGCAACATGGGATCGATGAGCTGGATGAGACGATCCGGCAGATCCGCTCGTCCATCTTCGCCTTGCAAGGCTCTCGCGATCAGGGCGAGCCCAGCCTGCGAGGACAGATCGTGGACCTGGTGGAGGGTGCCGGCAGCCATCTGGGCTTCATGCCGGGCCTGCGGATGGAAGGTCAGATCGACACCCTGGTGCCCGAGTCCGTCGCCGAACACCTGCTGGCCGTGCTGCGCGAGGCCCTGTCCAACGTGGTGCGCCACTCCCACGCCACCCGCGCCGAAGTCTCCGTCGAGGTTTCCAGCGACGATCTCACCCTCAAGGTTTCGGACAACGGCGTCGGCCTGGGGGAGAGCGGGCGTCGCAGCGGCCTGCGCAACATCGAGGAACGGGCCGGCCGCTTGGGCGGCACCGCGGAGCTGGCGAGCCCTGAAGGGGAAGGCACACGGCTGCGCTGGCACGTTCCTCTGTAAGGTCCGGCATTCGGCGATTGGGACGACGAAGCAGAACCGTCTGGCCCACGAGAACGGGACCAAGGTCCCTAGGGCGCGGGGACGGATCCGGACATCATCGGCACCATGACGACTATGCAGCACATCGATGCCTACTGGCGTGCCGCGAACTACCTGTCCGTGGGGCAGATCTACCTGCTGGACAATCCGCTGCTGACCGAGCCGCTCCGGCCGGAGCATGTCAAGCCGCGCCTGCTCGGCCACTGGGGGACGACGCCCGGGCTGAACTTCTGCTTCGCCCACCTCAACCGGATCATCGCCGAACGCCACCAGGAAATGATCTACATTATCGGCCCCGGCCATGGCGGCCCCGCTGCGGTGGCGCACGCCTGGCTGGAGGGCTCCTATTCCGAGAAATACCCCGAGGTCTCGCAGGACGCTGCGGGCATGCGCAGGCTGTTCCGGCAGTTCTCCTTCCCCGGCGGCATCCCGAGCCACGTGGCGCCGGAGACCCCCGGTTCCATCCACGAAGGCGGTGAACTCGGTTATTCGCTCGCGCATGCCTTCGGCGCGGCCTTCGACAACCCCCGCCTGGTCGTAGCTTGCGTCGTCGGGGACGGCGAGGCGGAGACCGGACCGCTGGCCGCCAGCTGGCACTCCAACAAGTTCCTGGACCGCTGCCGCGACGGCGTGGTGCTACCGATCCTGCACCTGAACGGCTACAAGATCGCCAACCCGGCCGTGCTGGCTCGCATTCCCGAGGCAGAGCTGGTCAAGCTCATGGAGGGGTACGGCTACCGCCCCCACGTGGTCGGCCCCGACCACGAGCAGATGGCGCGGACGCTGGATGAGGTGTTCGACCAGATCGCCGCCTTCAAAGACGGCCGCACGACCAGACTTCCCATGATCATTCTCCGGACGCCGAAGGGATGGACCGGCCCCCGTGAAGTCGACGGCAAGCCGGTCGAAGGTACGTGGCGCGCTCACCAGGTGCCTCTGTCGGGCGTCCGCGACAACCCCGAGCACCTGGCGATGCTGGAGGAGTGGATGCGCTCCTACCGGCCGGAGGAGCTGTTCGACGCTGACGGCCGCCCGGTGCCCGCCCTGTCGCAGACGGTGCCGGAGGGGCCGCTGCGCATGAGCGCCAGCCCGCATGCCAACGGTGGCGAGCTGCTGCGCCCGCTGGCGCTGCCGGACTTCCGCGACTACGCGGTGGAAGTCAAGGCACCTGCGGAGCAATTCACTGAGCCCACCCGGGTGATGGGCGCCTTCCTGCGCGACGTGATCGCCGCCAATCCGAACGGCTTCCGGCTGATGGGCCCGGACGAGACCGCCTCCAACCGGCTGCAAGCCGTCTTCGAGACCACCGACAGGGCCTGGAACGCGGAGCTCCTGCCGACGGACGAGCACCTCGGCGCCGGTGGCCGGGTGATGGAGGTGCTGAGCGAGCACCTGTGCCAGGGCTGGCTGGAGGGCTATCTGCTGACCGGCCGGCACGGGCTGTTCAACTGCTACGAGGCGTTCATCCACATCATCGACGCCATGTTCAACCAGCACGCCAAGTGGCTGGAGTCGTCGCAGAAGATCCCGTGGCGGCGGCCGGTCGCCTCGCTCAACTACCTCCTGTCGTCGCACGTGTGGCGGCAGGACCACAACGGCTTCAGCCACCAGGACCCTGGCTTCCTCGACATCGTGGCCAATAAGAAGGCGTCCGTGGTGCGGGTCTATCTGCCGCCGGACGCCAACACGCTGCTGTCAGTCACCGACCACTGCCTGCGCTCCCGGGACTACGTCAACGTGATCGTGGCCGGCAAGCAGCCGGTGCTGGACCTGTTCACGATGGAGGAGGCCGTCGCGCACAACACGCGCGGGCTCGGCATCCTGCCGTGGGCCTCCACCGACGAGGGCGCCGAGCCGGACGTGGTGCTGGCCTGCGCCGGTGACGTCCCAACGCTGGAGACGCTGGCCGCGGCCGGCATCCTGCGCGAGCATCTGCCCGAGCTGAAGGTGCGGGTCATCAACGTCGTGGACCTGATGCGGCTGCAGCCGCCGTCGGAGCACCCGCATGGCATGCCGGACGCCGAGTTCGACACCCTGTTCACCACCGACAGACCGATCATCTTCAACTTCCACGGTTACCCCTGGCTGATCCACCGCCTCACCTACCGTCGGCGCAGCCACGCCAACCTGCACGTGCGCGGTTACAAGGAGGAGGGCACGACCACGACGCCGTTCGACATGGCCATGCTCAACGACATCGACCGCTACCACCTGGTCATGGACGTCATCGACCGCGTGCCCGGCCTCGGCTCCAAGGCGGCGCACCTGCGGCAGCGGATGAGCGACACCCGCCTACGCGCCCGCGCGTACACCCGCGAGCACGGCGAGGACGCACCCGAGATCAGCAACTGGACCTGGTCGTGATCGAACTCGCCTGCGTCCCAACTGCTCGCCAGGATCGGCGGGATTCTGGCCCGCGTGCACATTCTGGGCTGGCTGCTCAAGCACCAGCACCTGATTCATCCCGTCGTCACCAACATGCGAGGGCCCGAGGAGCCGTTGTTCTTCAACGGCGCCAGGGTGCGCACGATCATCCCGATCTCGCTCGTCCGGCGTAACGTGACCGTCGCCTTCAGCGTGCTGTCCTACGCGGGCAGCCTGGCCACGACCATCGTGGCTAACGCGAAGCGCGTACCTGACCTGCCGTGCCTCATCCACGCGCTACAGGAAGAATTCGCCGCGATGAGCTGACGCCTCGACATCGCGCCCTTTGAGGACCGTCCAGGGCACGATCGTGCCTACGGGATCGAGGACTAAGGTCCCGGCGCATCGGTGGCTTAAGCCTCGGTCCCCCAACCGCCGGGATTGATGTGCTGGTGGTGATCATACGAGAGGGGATCACCATGTCCGTCACCCCGTTACCGCGACGCCGCAAGCTGGGGCCGTGGATGGCGACCGCGCTGGTCGTCGGCAACATGATCGGCTCAGGGGTGTTCCTGCTGCCCGCTTCGCTGGCCGCCTTCGGCAGCGCGAGCCTGCTCGCCTGGGCGCTCACCGCGACCGGCGCGCTGCTGCTGGCGCTGGTCTTCGCCCGGCTGGGCCGCGCCTACCCCAAGACCGGCGGCCCGTACGCCTACGCCCGCCGGGCCTTCGGTGACTTCATCGGCTTCCAGACCGCGTGGGGCTACTGGATCGCGGTGTGGGTGGGCAACGCCGCCATCGCGGTGGCGTTCGTCAGCTACCTCGGCTACTTCTGGCCCGTGCTCGCCGACACCGCCCTGCTCGCCGCGGGCGTGGCCCTGGCGGCGATCTGGCTGCTGACCGCCGTCAACGTCAGAGGGGTACGCCTGGGCGGCTGGATCCAAGCCGTCACCACCGTCGCCAAACTGCTGCCGCTGGTCGGGCTGGCCGTGGCCGCGCCTTTCTTCATCGACGCCGCCGACTTCACCCCATTCAATCCGAGCGGCCAGAGCACGTTCGGGGCCGTCACGGCCGCCGCCGCGCTGACGCTGTGGGCGTTCATCGGCATCGAGTCGGCCACTGTGCCCGCCGAGGACGTCGACGATCCGGAGCGGACCATCCCGCGCGCGACCGTGATCGGCACGATCGTCACCGCGGTCGTCTACATCTTGGGCACCGTCGCGGTGTTCACCGCCGTGCCCCGCGCGTTGCTGATCGAGTCGACGGCGCCGTTCGCAGACGCGGCCGCTTCGATGTTCGGCGGCTGGGCGGGCACCGCGGTCGCGATCGGCGCGATCATCAGCGCGTTCGGCGCGCTCAACGGCTGGATCCTGCTGCAGGGCCAGGTGCCGATGGCCGCCGCCCGCGACGGGCTGTTTCCGCGGGTGTTCGCCAAGACCTCGCGCTGGGGCACGCCGGCCGTGGGACTGGTCGTCTCCAGCGTCCTGGTCACCGGGCTGATGCTGCTGAACTACAACGCCGGCCTGGTCGAGCAGTTCAACTTCGTGATCCTGCTGGCCACGCTTACCACTTTGATCCCGTACGCGTACGCAGCGGCGGCGCAGCTCCTGCTGGCTCTCACCGACCGGGAGCGCTTCTCCGGCAGGCGGCTGACGGTTGACGGCGCGATCGCCGTCGTGGCATTCGGCTATGCGCTGTGGACCATCGCCGGGTCGGGCTACGAGGTGGTCTACAAGGGCATGCTGCTGATGCTCGCCGGCATCCCGGTCTACGTGTGGCTGAAGTACCGCGACCGCGATGACACCGTCCGCATCGATAGGAAGGCGGCATGAGCGTGTTTCACGTGGACAGCGAGGTGGGCGCGCTGCGGCAGGTCATCCTGCACCGTCCCGGGCTGGAGCTGATGCGGCTCACGCCGTCCAACTGCGATGAGCTGCTCTTCGACGACGTGTTGTGGGTCAAGCGGGCCCGCCAGGAGCATGACGCCTTCGCCGACACGCTGCGCGAGCGTGGTGTGACCGTCCACTTGTTCGACGAGCTGCTGGCCGAGACGCTCAAGCTGGATGAGGCCCGGGCGTGGGTGCTGGACCGGGTGGTCACCGAGCCCGCCTTCGGCCCCGCGCTCGCGCCGCCGCTGCGTCAGGCGCTGGAGGCGATGCCGGTGGACGTCCTGACCCGCCATCTCATCGGCGGGCTGACCAAGCGCGAGCTCGGCTTGGCAGCGGACAGTCTGCGTCTGGCCGGGCTCGGCGAGGACGGCTTCATCCTGCCGCCGCTGCCCAACCACCTGTTCACCCGCGACGCCTCGGCATGGATCTACGGCGGGGTGTCCCTGCATCCGATGGCCAAACCGGCCCGCCGTCGCGAGACCACGCACGTGGCGGCCATGTACGCTTTCCTCCCGATGTTCGCCGGGCGGGCGCCGGTGTGGTTCCCGGCGGAGGCCGAGCAGCCGGCCAGCATCGAGGGTGGCGACATCCACGTCGTTGGCGACGGCGCGGTGCTGGTGGGGATGAGCGAGCGCACCACGCCGCAGGCGATCGAGCTGCTGGCCCGCCGCCTGTTCGAGGCCGGGGCCGCCGAGCGCGTCGTCGTCGCCGCCTTGCCGAAGAAGCGGGCCTTCATGCACCTGGACACTGTCATGACCATGGTCGATCGCGGCGTCTTCGTCGTCTATCCCGAGCTGCCGCCGCTGCGCTCGTTCACTCTCACCCCCGGCCTGTGCGTGCGCGAGAACGACAACCTGTTCACGGCCCTGCGCGCGTCCCGCGTGCTGCGCGCGGAGCAGGACGTGTGGGCAGCCGAGCGCGAGCAGTGGGACGACGGCACCAACGTGCTGGCCATCGCCCCCGGCGTGGTCGTCGCCTACGAACGCAATGTCACCACCAACACCATGCTGCGCAAGCACGGGATCGAGGTCATCACCATCGCCGGCGCCGAACTCGGCCGCGGTCGCGGCGGCCCGCGCTGCATGAGCTGCCCCATCGAAAGGAGCGCGTTGTGAAAGACCTGCTGCGCATCGCCGACCTGTCCCCGGACGACCTCGTCCACCTGCTCGACCGCGCCGGCCACTTCCAGCGGCATCCCGCTGACTCCCGAGAGCTGCTGCGCGGTCGGACCGTCTTGCTGTACTTCGCCAAGCCGTCCACACGCACCCGCCTGTCCGCTGAGACCGCGGTGGTGCGCCTCGGCGGGACGCCGCTCACCGTCGGCCCTGCCGAGCTGCAGCTCGGCCGCGGCGAGACCATCGCCGACACCGCTCACGTCGTCAGCTCGTACACGGCGGCCGTGGTCATCCGCACCTTCGACGATGAGGAGGTGAGGAGTTTCGCCGGCGCGGCACACGTCCCGGTGATCAACGCACTCACCGACGATCACCACCCGCTGCAGGCGCTTGCCGACCTGATGACGCTGCGCGAGGTGGTCGGTGACCTGCGTGGACGGAAAATCGCTTACATCGGCGCGGCGACCAACGTCACGCACAGTCTCATGGAGGCCGCCGCTATGGCCGGGCTCTCGATGGCCGTAGCCACCCCCGCCGGGTACGCGCCAGATCCGGCCGTCGAAGCCATGGCCAGGAAGCTCTCCACCGGCGGAGAACTGCTGCTCACCGACGACCCCCGTAAGGCGGTCGAGGGAGCGGACGCCGTCTACACCGACGTGTGGCTGTCCATGGGTGACCCGCCTGAGGAGAAGACCGCGCGCGTCGCCGCGCTGAGTCCCTACCTGGTCACCGCCGGCCTGATGGCCGCGGCTCGCCCCGGCGCGATCTTCCTGCACTGCCTGCCCGCCCACCGCGGCGAAGAGGTGACTGCCGAGGTGATCGACGGACCGGCGTCCCAGGTGTTCCGCCAGGCCGCCAACCGGCTGCCCACGGTGCAGGCCGTGCTCGAGGCATTGCTCAACCGCGACCTGAAGGGAGCACGGTGAGGATCGTCATCGCGATCGGCGGCAATGCGCTGCTGCATCATGGCGAGCGGGCAGACGCCACGACGCAGCTGCGCAACGTCGCCTCCGCCGCCGAGCAACTGGCGTGCGTCGCCGCACGTCACCAGCTCCTCATTGTGCACGGCAACGGTCCCCAGGTGGGGCTGCTGGCCGAGGAGAGCGAGCGCGATCCCACCCTGGAACGTGGCTACCCCTTGGACACGCTGGTGGCCGAGACGCAGGGCATGATCGGTTACTGGCTGGCGCAGAGCATCGGCCGCCGCCTGCCGGACACGCCGGTCGGCGCGCTGATCACCCAGGTCGTCGTGTCTGCTGCGGACCCCGCATTCGACCGGCCTGACAAACCCATCGGGCCCTACTACCCGATGGAGGAGGCGGAGCGGCTGGCTGGCGAACGGGGCTGGGAGTTCACCAAGGAAGAGCCCGGCATGCGACGCGTCGTCCCGTCACCGCGTCCGATCCGGGTCATCGAGCTGCCTATCATCGGACGCCTGCTGGACGACGGGTGCGTGGTGATCGCCGGCGGGGGAGGCGGAGCGCCGGTCACGGGCGACCGGACGGGAGTGGAGGGGGTGGTGGACAAGGACCTGGTCGCCGCGCTGCTCGCCGAGCAGGTCGAGGCCGACCTGCTGGTCATCCTGACCGACGTGCCGTACGTGTACGCCCATTACGGCACCCCGCGTGAGCGCCCGCTCGTGCTGGCCTCCCCGGAGGAGTTGGAGGCCATGTCGTTCGCGGCGGGTTCCATGCGGCCGAAGATCGACGCCGTCTGCGCATTCGCCCGGGCCACCGGACGACCGGCGACCATCGGCGCCCTGAACGAGCTCGCGGCCGTGATCACCGGCGCACGCGGCACCCACATCCGGGAAGGGGGAGAGCTCGGGCGGAGGCAACGGTGAAGGACAGGCCGTTCCTCTCATCGATTTTCTTGGGCGGCCCTGGTCTTGAGGTTCTTGAGCATCTTCCGCTCCAGCAGGAAGTGTCCGGGAACGAAGAACAGCGACCAGATGAGCATGAAGACGTTGCGTGACTTCGGCAGCCGCCATCGAGTGATCAGGCGGGTGCCGCCCGGCCCTACCGGTGTCAGCATGAGGCACCAGGTCATCGCCGTGGCGATGTCTCCGGCGACGAGCAACGCGTTTGGTTCAATGCGCCGTACCGGGGGTCCCATGCCGGGGATCATCGGGATCCGGTCGTCGACCTGGAGGTTCTGCAGTTCGGGGATGATCCGGTCCGCGCTCGGCTTGCCGTCGTTGTCCAGCCAGTCGTAGCTGTACCATCCCGCGCGGCCCCAGCCGATCTGTACGAGCCAGGGCCACACCTGGCGGGGTGCGGCCTCGATCGTGATCGCCCTGGTGACGGCGGTGCTGTCGGAGACCAACTCGTCACCCGGCATGACGGCGGCCACTTCTGCCTCCGTGGCGCCCCATCGGCGCGCCCACGGCTCGAAGACGACCCCGTACAGCAGGAGGATCATCGCGGCAATCGCAAGCCCCGCCGCCAGCCCGGCCCAGAGACCAAGCCAGATCATGAGGGCTGCCAGGATCGCCGCGCAGATGATCGCGATCCCCCCGACGATGCCCAGAATCATCCATTTGGTGCGCATATTCCATACCTCCCGAGTCCAGCGGATCCGTGGCTCTGTCCCCACGATCGGCCTCTGGGCACGGGACGGGCAGAGTCGCACGGCTGACGTCGCAGAGCCATTGGTCCCTTGCCGGGATGAGGTGATTCGGCTGGCGGCACAGTCGCGTGGGTACCGGTTGGCCTTGGTGTACGTCGGCCCGATCGACCGGCCGCGTCCGGAGTCTTACGAGGCAGGCAACCAGGCAGAAGACCGCCGTTCCATTGCGGCGGGAGCCTGTCGGTGCAGGGAGGCGTCCCTGTGCGCGGGAGCCGCTGGTCAGGCTTGCTGGACCAACAGGTCGGTCACGGGGCGGCGCGGGGCACGGGGCACGACGGGGCCGTAGCCGAGCCGCATGATCATTTGCGGATGGCCGCGGCGATGGTGCGGGTCGCTGCGGCGCCGCATGTCGCGCAGGTCGAGCGGCTGGTTGAGGAACGACGCCGAAACCGCGTGCTTAGCCGCCACCAGCAGGACGCGCTGTAGGGCCTGCCCGGCGCGCAGCCAGTCCATCGGCTCGTCCCCGGCGGTGGTGAGCACGGCGAGCTGAGGCCGTGGCTCGAAACGCGCGCTGCCCGCACGACGGCCGAAGTCCCGGATCGGATCCACATCGCCGGTGGCGAACGGTCCCTGGACGTGAGCGGGCACGCCCTGGCCGGTGGTCCAGGCCGCCAGCTCGGCCAGGCACTCGTTGTCGCGGGCCAGCTCATCCTGGGCGATGGCGGCGTAGTCGAGCATGTCGGCGGCGCTGCGCCGGTCCAGGAAGAGCAGTCGGGCGCGCTCCAGCGAGGCGGCGGTGCGCATACCGGCCAGCACCGGCGCTGGGATGAGACGATCGCCGAAGGGCTGCCTATTGGTGCGCCGGCATGGGATGAGCTCATACAGCTCCCGCAGCTCGGCCGACGACTGCCCCCACGCGTCGAACCGGACGGTCGCCAACAGGTCCGGCGCCTTCTCGGGTTCGGGCAGCAAACGCGCGACCGGCATACGCCCGGCCACGCGGGCCGCGATGCGCAGGTTGAACAGCGCGGCTCCGCAGCTGACGTGCAGAGATCGCCCACGCGGGTCGCTTACACGCAGCCAGCGGTCCCAGTCGGCCAGCAGCTCGATCACATCGTCGCCGCGCACCTGGAAATGCCACGGCTGGGTGTTGGTTGAGCACCGAAGGCGCTTCCCCAGCCGCCACGAGCAGCCGCCTGACCCCGAGGTCGATGGTGTGTGCAGTAGTCATGACGCACCTCCCAGAGCCGAGACTGGCCCGCGAGGTCCCGCCCCGTGAGGGGCGGAGGTCCCGCCGAAGGTCCCGTACCGGGCGAAGAAGGCCGAAGCCGCCGCGGCCGGGGCCTCCGCCTCGTCCTAACCCAATGGCGGCGGCGCGCCGATGGGGATGGCGCGAGGGAACCGCCTCATGGAGTTGCAGGGGCGGGCAGCGCCGAAGGACGGTGACGCACTAGGCATCAGTCATCTCGGGTCGCCGATGGACCGCTCGTGATGGGGAGCCCCGCTTGACCGGATCGCCCGACTACAAGGGGACGAAGGTCCTTGCGCTGTGGGCCGTACGGCACTGCTCCGGGAAGGTCGCAGACGGTGTGCTTGGGGTGTGACAAGGACGACGAATCAGCACCGAAAGGGGGCCATCATGGCCGCCACCGTCACCGCGCCCGTCATCGAGACGGGCACCACCGCCGCGCGGCGCCCGGTCGACTACGTCTGGGCGATCGCCCGGATCTCGATCGGCTGGGTCTTCCTGTGGGCGTTCCTGGACAAGACCTTCGGCTGGGGCTTCGCCACCCCGGCCAACCGCGCCTGGCTCGAAGGCGGCAGCCCGACGACCGGGTTCCTCAAGGGCACCGGCGAGAACGCGCTCGGCGGCTTCTTCAGCTCCCTGGCCGGGCAGCCGTGGGTGGACTGGCTGTTCATGGCCGGCCTGCTCGGCATCGGCCTGGCGCTCGTCCTGGGCGTCGGAACCCGGATCGCCGCCGTCACCGGCACACTGATGCTGGTCCTGATGTGGGCGGCCGAGCTGCCCCTGGCCAACAACCCGTTCATGGACGACCACATCATCTACTCGATCGTTCTCATCGGCCTCGCCCTCGCCAACGCGGGGACCACCCTCGGACTCGGCAACCTGCCGATCGTCCAGCGCAACCCCTACCTGAAGTAGTGCGAACGGTCACGCGCCCACCTCCGGCCACCGGAGGTGGGCGTTGCCTGTGCGGGGCAAGGGCCCCTGCCTCCCAGGCGCAGTTCTACGCCTGTCCCCTGACGATCAGTGCTGTTCCGGCCAGGTGCATGACCTGACCACGATGGCCGAACAGGACCGGGACCGGCTCGACATCGTCGACGAGGTCGCCGCAGTCAGCGAAGCCCTCCGCGCGGTCGCCCTCACCCTGCTGGAGCGACACCTGCGCCGCTGCGTCGACATGGTGAAAGACGATCCCGTGGCGGCTCGGCTACGGCTGGCCTTCAGGCATAAGAACGATCAGGTTCTCTCCAGCACGGAGCCTGCCGGTGGTCCCGGGCTTTGAGCCGCCGACGCCGGGACGCATCGCGCGGATCGTGGCCTCGGCGCTGCACAAGGCGGAGATCATCTGGTCGCTGCGGACCGTGGCCCGGCTGAGCGAGGCGTCCACCCGGCGAATCCGTGCCCTGGTCGGCCTCACCGACGACGCGCCTGCGACCGCTGCTGCAACTGATGAACCGGTCGTGGCGGATGCGACGCCGTGCTCGATGAAGAGGACGATGCCGAACTGCTGGCCTGCATCAAGTCAGCGCCGGGTAACGTGAGCCTGGAGTCGATGATGATCGGGATCCGGGCAAGCCGACGGCGGTGCGGTCGATTGGCTAATGGCCGTGTAGCGGGGATCGAGCGACCGCGCAGGGAGGTAGGCCATGCCAGGGATGACCTTCTCCACACCGTGAGGTTGCTTCGATCCCGGTTTGCAGTTGTCATGGCCTTCCTCTGATTGAGGCCACGCTATGGTCCTGGTCACCGATGGCACATCGCTCGCGTCTGGTAGAGCCCGAAGCCGTGCTCGATCATGATGGTGGCGATCACGGTGCACCAGTACAGTCCGCTGATCGAGCCCGTGACGCGTACCAGCGCCACGTCCTGGCTGCTGGCCATGATCTGGCGATCCAGCATGGCCAGCGTGCCGAAGCCGTCGCCGTGCGCCAGCGCGCTGCAGCCGCTCCAGACGACCTGCGCCACGTCGGCGCCCAGTGGCGTCAGGTCACCGGCACCGCGCACGATGTCGCTGTAGGCGGGTGCCTTCAACGCCGTCTTGGTCTGCTCGGGCTGTGTCCCGGCGGCGATCAGCAGGTGGGTGAGCCGCTGCAGGCGCTGCTCCAGCGTCTGGGCGGCGGGCTGCTGGACCAGGGCCCGGAGCCGGAAGGAGTCCTTGGTCTCCTTGGCTTGCAGCGCTAGGCGGCGGCTGATGCGGGTCAGCCGGTCTTTGGGGCCGACCAGCCAGACCGCGCGGGCGGCGTTCTCGATCGCGCCGCGCAGCAGCGAGGACTGGGCATGGGTATGAATACGGACCTCGGCCTGCTCGCCGTTCAGGTCGCGCAGCAGCGAGGACTTCAGGCAGTCCAGATGGTCGACGGCCACGGTGAGCGCGTGCCAGGCCGCGTGGGAGACCTGGTAGGGATCGGTCTTGGCGTCGTCGCCAGCCAGGGCGCTGCGCGGATCGACCTGCCAAGAGTCCGGCCGTTCGCTCGTCAGTTGGTGCCAGCGCTCGACCCGGCCTAACCAGTTCACCAGCAGGCGAAGATCCCGCTGCTCGTCAACATCCACATCATGAGACGCTACGGCCCTTGCCTGCGCCGAAGCCACCGCATTTCCGTCTACCCGCGGTTGGCCGCCCGCCTGAGGAGCGGCCAGGACCGCGGCGACGGTCTCTTTGGCCGTCCGGCCGGGCGCCGATGAGGGTGGCCGAGTCGGGTCTGGTCCAGTCACCGTAGCGGAGCAAGTCCGGGCGGGGCTCGCCCTGGCGGAGCACCGCTCTTGTGCTGCTGGCCACCGGCCCATTCATGGCAGGCGTCTGGGTCGCGACGCTGATCTCACACCGGGCGTGGACATGGCCGGTGCCCATGTCGATCAAGGTCTTGTACGGAGCCGCGCTCCTGACCGTCGTCGGCCTGCTCGCCACGGTGGTGCTGGCCGAACACGCCTACTGCCCGACCCGGACGGCGATGATCGCGGGCGCGGTGGGGCAGATCCTGCTGGAAGGCCTGATGGTGACCGCCGTGGCGCTAAGCGCGGTGGGGCCGGCATGGCCGATGGCCGTGGCCCTACCAGCGAGCTTGATCCGGATTCTGGCCATCGTCCGCGCCCTCCCCACAATGCTGGCGATCTAGGCGGCCGATGGGCGGGTGTAGTCGTCAAGCCTGAGTATGGAATCCCGACGGGTGGCGAGGTTCCGGGAAGGGGCGACAAGCCGCTGTCGCACAGCTTCTTCGTCTGGGGTCAGTCACCGGCCGTCCCGTGATGGATGGCAACCATTGAGTTCGAGGCGGGGGGCCGGTGAGTGCCTCCGCCCCCGCCTCTATCCGCCCAGCGGTTTCTGGCGCTACTTCTTCGGGCGGGCGATAAACGACGTGATGACGACCGTGACAGCGAAGATCACGGAGATGATGACGATCGCGACGGGCCAATCCATGATGACCTCCTTCCATGGAGCCTGGCCCTTTCACTCCACGCCCGCGGCGCTGCCCGCGCCAGGGACGAAGGTCCTGCCCAAGGTCCTGGAAACCGTTGCGGCTGTAAGAGCGGGTGCCCTTCAGTGGCGGGGCGTCGGTGCAGCATGCGTGGCCTCAGGGACGGGGCTCCTGGTCAGGCGGATGCCGAACAGGATGAGCCCGACGCCGGAGATCAGCAGGATCCCGGTCGCGACGAACAACCAGGCGGTCAGTCCGTCCAGCCATGGAAGCGTGGCGGACAGCCGGACGTCGGCCGAGATCGTGGGGCTCGCGTCCGCGTTCATGATCACGATGGTCCAGTCGCCCGGCTCGATGTCCCATTCGAGGCTCCCGGACCCTGTCGCCGTCCAGAAGGTCTGCGTGGCGGGAGGTGTGGCCGGCTGCCCTCCCGCGTGCCGCGTGTAGGCGGTGTCGTCGGGACCCGGACCGAAGGTCAGACGGGTGATGCGGTCGTAGCCGACGCCCTTCAGGTATGTCTCGACGTCGGCCCGGGGGCCGATGCCGACGAACAGCGGGGTGCCGGTGGATGACGTCTCGATGCGTACCTTGCCGGTGAAGCTGCGCAGGTACTCCACGCCCTCGCCGCTGATGGCGATCTGGTCGGTGGTCAGCGCGTACGCCGGGGTGGAGATACGCTCGCCGGTCGTGCTGACGAAGCCGCTGCCGGTGCGGGACTGGGCGAGCACCGCCGAGAGCGAGCCGGTTGCGGCCGTGCCGATGGCGCCGAACGCGAGCAGCGCGCCCACGACGATCGCCACGATGGAACCGGCGCCGTGCCGTACCGGCGCGTGTCGCGGCTCCGGCGGTGTCTCCATGCGCGGCAGCTCGTGGCCGCCCTGTTCGAGCCGGAACGGCGGGTAGACATCGGTCATGAGCGTCGCGTACGCGGCGACCCGGAGCGCCCACCGGTTCATCCCGAGCACGAGGTCGTAGAGGCCGTGCGGGTAGCGGCCAGTGAACAGCAGGAACAGGGCGGCGATGAGGACCAGCAGCCCGATGAGCCCGCCCCAGTCGAGCGTGTAGAGCACGCCGCCGCCGTCAGGCAGGTCGCCGCGCCAGGAGATGACGCTGCCACTGGTGAACAGGCCCACGATGAGGTAGTGCGGGATGGCCAGCAGCCACCACTTGATCAGCACCAGGCCGCGGGAGAGCCGTTCCGGGTAGTCGATCTCCAGCGTGGCCGGGTAGTCCGGGGCCGGGCCGAGGGTGAAAGGCGGATAGCGGTCGGTCCCCAAGGCGCCGTAGGTGTAGTAGGCCACCCGCCAGGTCCAGCGCAGCACGCCGAGGTTGAAGTCGAACAGCGCGCGGGGGTAGTGGCCGGTGAACAGGATCGCGAAGAACGCGATGACGGTGAGGACGCCGAAGGCGATCCACAGGAAGCCGAGCACGATGTAGTGGGGGATCGCCAGGAACCATTTGACGATCCAGAGACCCCGGTTCAGCGGCTCCTCGAGCCGGGCCTCGACTCGTACGGGATAGGTAGTCATTCTCCCAGCGCATCACCGTCCCGCACGGGCGCCTGCGGTCGAAAGTCCCGACCTGCGCGCCGATGGACACCTGTCACAGAAGAAGGGTCCAAAGACGGCCGGACGTGTGACTTCGTCCTCCAGACCGCAGCCGACACGGTCGTCACCCTGGTGTTGGAGAGAAGGGGGCCAGTCGATGAGCTGGAACGAGCTGTCGAAGAGACACCGGGGCACACTGATGGTGCTGGTTTCCGCGGAGGTCGCGCTCACGACGGCCGCCGCGGTGGATCTCTGCTTCCGTCCCAAGGAAGACGTGCGCGGGCGCAAGGGCCTGTGGTGGCTTGGGATCTTCGTCCAGCCGGTCGGCCCGATCGCCTACCTGCTGTGGGGCCGACACCGGCCATGTCCGTGATCTCGCTGTGGAGTGCCCTGGATCGTCTCCAGACGCTCCTGGTGAACCCGTTCGTCGCCTGGTTGCTCCACACGCCGTTGCATGACCTGCTGTCGAGTCGGGTCATGCTGCTCACCGTCACCGGCCGCAGGAGCGGCGCCGCCATCCGGCTGCCCGTTCAGTACGAGCGGCACGGGGACACCCTCACGGTGATCAGCAGGCCGTCGCGGCTGTGGTGGCGCAACCTCGAGGACGGCGCCCCTGTGCAACTGGTCCTGAGGGGAGAGATGCGGCGCGGCCGCGCGACGGTCACCCGGGAATCGGCACACACGGTGGCAGCCGAGCAGCAAGGTCATGTCCTCAAGCCGCGCATCGCACCCGGCGGCCCCGTCGTCGTCATCCGCCTCGGAACGCAGGACCCTGCCCCGACTCGGGGTGGCGAGCGTATGTGGTGGCGCTGGACGCGAGCGGTCACGCTGGGGGAGCTGGCCGGATTCACCGTGCCGGCGGTGGTGGGGGCCCTGGTGTCCGGACCAGAATGGGGGATGCTGGGCATCGGCCCGCTCCTGCAGGGAGCGGCGATCGTCATGGCGGGAGCCGTGGAAGGCACGATCCTCGGCCTGGCGCAGGCGTACGCGCTCAGGGCCGCGCTTCCCGCGATCGCCACCCGCGACTGGGTACGGGCGACGGCGGTAGGGGCCGTCATGGCGTGGATCGTCGGTGCGATGCCGATCGTTCTGGGTGAACGCGTGCTGCGGTGGCCGCCTGCCGTGCTCGCCCTGCTCGGGCTGACCCTGCTGGTCGCCATGGGGCTGCTGCAATGGCGGGTGCTGCGCCGGCACGTGCGCCGGGCCTTCTGGTGGGTGATCGCGACCGCGGGCTCCTGGCTCGTCGCGCTGGGCGCGTTCGCCCTGGTGACCACGCCGTTGTGGCAGGAGGGGCAACCTGGCTGGCTGGTCGTCGCCATCGGCCTGCTCGGCGGGGCCGTCATGGCGGCCACGGTGGCGGCACTCACCGGGGCCGCGCTGGTGCGCCTGCCCCTCCGCCCGAGGCCGCAGTGATCGACACCGGAGCGCACCCTGTGCGATCCGGTTCCAGCGATGCCGATGGTCCCGGCGAAAGAGGACTTCGTCCTCTGCCGCTGTGGGCCCGTCAGGCGTGAGCTGGAGATGTGGAAATCGGGACCACGGAAGGAGGCTGCGATGAACCTGCCTGAGCGGCGGGACATCAGGTTCCCGTTCCCGGAGCTGGTCGAGTGGCTGGAGCACCCGATGTTCGGGTTCCGGCCGTTCGGACAGATCCTGCGGATCGAGGACTACATCGCGGACGGCCGGTACGTTCTGCGCGCCGAGCTGCCCGGGATCGACCCCGGCAAGGACGTCGAGGTCACCCTGGACGACGGCGTGCTTCACATCCGGGCGGAGAAGACCCGGATGACCACCGAGCCGCACCGCTCCGAGTTCGCCTACGGGGCGCTCTCTCGGTCGGTGACGCTGCCCGAGACGGCCAAGACCGATGACGTCAAGGCCAGCTATACGGGCGGTGTCCTGGAGGTCAGCGTGGGGCTGGCCGAAGGAAAGAAGGCGGAGGGCCGGCGGATCACCGTCGAGCACTGACGCCTGGGACGAGCGCGGGCCGGGACGCCTGCCCGCGCTCCCTATCTCTGAAGAAGGTTCATGATGAACAGAGCGATCGTCGTAGGGGTCGATGGCTCGCAGGCGGCGAAGTCAGCCCTCACCTGGGCGGCCGAGAACGCCGCACGGAGAAGCCTGCCGCTGCGCATCGTGCAAGTGCGCGAGCCCCGGACGGCCGAGCACCTGGTCCCGGCTGTGGCGGAGTCCTCGCAGGCAGCCGACCTCGTGGTGGTCGGGTCGCGGGGGCTCGGCGGGTTCGCCTCGGCTGCGCTGGGCTCGGTCAGTTACGGGATCCTGCATCGGGCGTGCTGCCCGCTGGCGGTGATCGGCACGGGATGGAGACGGTCATGACCGTAGTCGTCGCGCCGCCGTACCTCACGCAAGAAGCGCGGCATGACTGGGATCTGCTGCAGCGCCAGACACTACAGGCTCACCCGTTCGATCCCGGACAGGCCGATCTGTTGCCTGATCCGGCGCGGCGGTGGGTCCTGCACACGATCGCTCCCGGCACGGCCATGCTGCGCGCGGTCGTCCTGAGCACGCACGGGACGATCAAGCTGGGCTCCTGGCGGCGATTCCGCGCCACTCAGGTCTTGTTGCCGCTGGAAGGCTTCGTCTGGTCGGCGAGCGCCTGTCTCGGGCTGCTGCCGGTACGCGGATTCGACCGGTATCGCGCGGGGGCGGGGGAGATGCGCTGGCGGCTGCTCGACGCCTTTTCGCTGATGTCAGGCACTGGGGCGGACATCACCAGGAGCGCCGCAGGGAGGCTCGCCTGCGAGTTCGTACTGGCGCCCGCGGTCGCGCTCGACCCGCGCGTGCGGTGGAAGGCGCTCGACGAGCGACGGGCGGTCGCCAGTCTTCCGGTCGGCTCCCAGGATCACGACGTGACGATGACCATCGCACCCGACGGCCGACTGGAGAGCGTCACCATGGATCGTTGGGGCAATCCCGACAAGGGCGCCTGTCGCCAGCATCTGTTCGGCATCGAATGCGAAGACGAGACCGTCTTCGACGGGTTCACTCTGCCTGCACGGATACGGGGTGGCTGGTGGCCGGGAACGGCGCGGTGGCCCGCCGGCGAGTTCATCCGCTTCACCCTTGACGGTGCGCTGTTCCGATGAGCGCCCAAGGCGCGATCAGTACGGCAGCGTACGTCCGGAAGGCGTCCGGAGGTCGAGGCCCGGGCGACGGCGAGCCGGTCTCGGGCGCAGCGTTATGCGTATGGTGCGCATCTCAGTCAACTCCTCGGGGGTCGTCCTGTTCCTGCGCCTCACTCTTTCGCAGGGGCTGCTGAGCGGGCAGGTGCGGAGGTCACCACTCGATTGCCCGAAGGCCTCGGAGCGGGGCGGTCCTTGGCACCTACCGGACAAGGACCTTGGTCCCTGTCCGAGCCTGGCGCTGGAGGTGGGTGGCCGCCTTGAGGACCTAAGTCATCAAAACGCGGGACGTTCGCCGCTGTGCGCTGGGAGTGGGCCAAGGCGACCGTGGTAGGTGAAAGCGAGGTGGGAGCCGTCATGTGCCTAGGAGTGCCGGGCCGGATCGTGGTTCGCGACGGCGAGATGGGGACCGTGGACTTCGACGGACTGCGCCGCGACGTGTGCCTGTCCTACACCCCGGAGGCCGGGATCGGGGACTACGTGATCGTGCACGTCGGGTTCGCGATCTCCGTGCTGGACGAGGACGAGGCGCTGCGCACACTGGCGGTGCTGCGTGCGATCCCTGGAGGGCTGGATGAAGTATCTCGCTGAGTACCGCGATCCCGTGCTGGCCCGCCGCCTCGTCGCGGAGATCCGCGCCGCCGCCACCAGGCCGTGGTCGATCATGGAGGTGTGCGGCGGGCAGACGCACACGATCGTCCGCCAGGGCATCGACGAGCTCATCCCGGTACGCATGGTGCACGGCCCCGGCTGTCCCGTCTGCGTGACGCCGCTGGCGACCATCGATCGGGCGCTGGCCATCGCCGCCCGCCCAGAGGTGATCTTCACGTCGTTCGGCGACATGCTGAGGGTGCCCGGCTCCGGCGCTGATCTGCTGTCGGCCAAGGCCCGTGGCGCGGACGTGCGTGTCGTCTACTCACCGCTTGACGCAGTACGACTGGCTGCCGCGCACCCCGATCGGCAGGTGGTGTTCTTCGCGGTCGGCTTCGAGACCACCGCCCCCGCCAACGCCATGGCCGTGCTGTGCGCGGCCGAGGAACGGCTGGACAACTTCAGCGTGCTGGTGAGCCACGTCCTGGTGCCGCCGGCGATGACCGCGATCATGGAGTCGGCGTCGGGACGGGGGCGGGACGGAGGGCGTAGCCCGACGGGGGTTGGTAACAGCATCGACGCCTTCCTGGCGGCCGGGCACGTGTGCGCGGTGATGGGGTGGACCGAGTACGAGCCGCTGGCGCTGCGCTATCGGGTGCCGATCGTGGTGACCGGGTTCGAGCCGCTCGACCTGCTCGAAGGCATCCTCATGGCGGTGCGCCAGCTGGAGGAGGGGCGCTTCGAGGTGGAGAACCAGTACGCGCGTGCGGTGCGGCGGACCGGCAACACCTTCGCCCAGGACGCCGTCCGGCGGGTGTTCAGGGTCGGCGACCAGACGTGGCGGGGCATCGGAGAGATCCCGGCCAGCGGGCTCGTGCTGGCGCCGGAGTTCATCGACTACGACGCAGCGCTCCGGTTCGGGGTCGGCGGTGTGAGCGCGGACGAGAACCCCGATTGCATCGCCGGTGACATCCTGCGAGGCACGGGCACCCCGCTCGACTGCGCCGCCTACGGGACCGTGTGCACGCCGCGCCGGCCACTGGGAGCACCGATGGTCTCGGCAGAGGGCACGTGCGCGGCCTTCCACAACGCCGGCCGTACGAGACAGGAGATGTCATGACCACGGGCTTGGATCCGATCGCCGCCACGTGCCCCATGCCGCTGGCCGAGACCGAGCGGGTGCTGCTCGGGCACGGCTCCGGCGGTCAGCTCATGGCCGAGCTGCTCGCCGACCTCACGCCGCGTCTCGGCGCCCCGATGCTCGACGACGCAGCGCTCGTCACCACCGGCGCGCCGGAGGTGGTGATGTCAACCGACGGTTTTGTGGTTACGCCCCGCTTCTTCCCGGGGGGTGACATCGGCTCGCTGGCCGTGCACGGGACCGTCAACGACCTGGCCATGATGGGCGCCGCACCGGTGGCACTCAGCCTGGCCTACATCATCGAGGAGGGGCTTCCGCTCGACGAGCTTCGCCGCATCACGACCTCGGTCGCCGAGGCGGCCCGTGCCTGCGGCGTTCGCGTGGTGACCGGCGACACCAAGGTAGTCGGCAGGGGTGCGGCGGACGGCCTCTACGTCACCACGACCGGGATCGGCGTCCGCCTGCCCGGCGCGGCACCGGCCGCCTCGAACGGCCGCCCTGAGGACGCCGTACTGCTGTCGGGCCCGATCGGGCTGCACGGCGTCACCGTCCTCAGCACCCGCGAGGGGCTCGGCTTCGAAAGCGAGCTCGCCTCCGACAGCCGGCCCCTGCACCGCCTGGTGGCCGCGATGATCACGGCGGGCGGCCGCGGGGTGCACGCCATGCGCGACGCCACCAGAGGAGGCCTGGCCAGTGCGCTGAACGAGCTGGCCGCGGCCTCTCACACAGGCGTGGAGCTGGAGGAGCCGGTCATTCCCGTGCCCGCCCAGGTGGCCGCCGCGTGCGACCTGCTGGGGCTGGACCCGATGCACGTGGCCAACGAGGGTTGCCTGGTGGCGTTCGTGGATCCGGCCAGGGCCGACGTCGTCCTCGCCGCGATGCGCGAACGGCCGGAGGGCGCCGCCGCCACCCGCATCGGTACCGTCGTCGCCGATCATCCCGGCCGCGTCACCATGCGGACCCTGGTCGGTTCCCACAGGGTCGTCGACATGCTGGTAGGGGAGCAACTGCCGCGCATCTGCTGAGCAGAGGTCAACGGGCATCCCGCAGGATCGTGCGGGCGATGTTCCACGCCGCCGACGACACCGCCTCCGACAGGCCGGCGCCGAGCGCGAAGTCGGCGCCTTCTACGGTGTAGACGATGAGTTCGCCCGGCATCCGGTCCAGCGAGCGAGCCAACTCCACGGCGTCGGCGAGGGACAGGGCGTGGGTGCTGGAGCCGCCATGGGCCAGGCATGGGGTGCCGCGGAAGCGGCGGACGATTCCCGGAGGGTCGCCTGAGCGGGCCGCGTCGATCACGATGGCCACATCAGCGCCCGTCCAGGCCTCGATCAGCTCGGCCGGGTCGCCGCCGTTCTCGATCGCGGCTCCGCTCATGTCCGGGCCCAGGTCGCGTAGCAGCCGGGCCACGGCCAGCCCGGCGCCGTCGTCTCCGCGGTAGTCGTTGCCGAGCCCGATGACGACGGTCCTAGTCATGGTGGAGGTGCAGGTCGAGGAAGTGGGCCGAGCAGGAGATGCATGGGTCGTGGTTGCGGATGGCGCGCTCGCACAGCTCGGTGAGCCGGGGGATGGGCAGGTTGAGCCGGGGTTGGATGAGGGCGCGCAGGTCTGCTTCGATGCGCGCCTGGTTCTGGGCCGTCGGGGGGACGATGTCGGCTTCGGCGATCAGGCCGTTGTCGTCGATGCGGTAGCGGTGGTAGAGGGTGCCGCGCGGGGCCTCCGACGCTCCGTGGCCGACGCCAGGCCGGGCCGCCACCGGCAGGAAGGGCGGATCCGGCGTGGTGTAGCCGTCGATCAGCCGCAGCGCTTCCTCACAGGCATGGACGATCTCGACGGCGCGGACGATGATGCTGCGGAACGGGTTGCGGCACACGCGTCCGAGTCCGGCGTCGGCGGCGGCGTGCAGAGCCAGAGGTGACAGGCGCAGCGCGTTGAGCGCGTAGCGGGCGAGCGGGCCGGTGAGGTAGCCGGGGCGGCCGTTGAGGCGTGCATGCAGGGCGGTGGAGTGTGGCACCTGCTCCTCGACGACGTGGCGTGGCCAATCGTCAACGGGGAAGGTGGTGCCGTCGCTGACGGCGACGTCGCCGGACAGGATGGCGTACTCGCTGGAGTGGCGCAGTGCCAGGAAACGGTAGTCATGTTCGACGTCGGGGAAGTCGAAGCCGCTGACCCATTCGACGGTGGCCAGGGCGGTCTCCAGCGCGCTCTGGAGGCGTTCGGCGACGGGAGCCAGGTCGGCGCGGGTGGGCGCGCGGTAGAAGCCGCCCAGCCGGACGTTGATCGGGTGGATGGCGCGGCCGCCGACGGCGGCGACGAGGTCGTTGCCCGCCTTCTTCAACGCCAGCCCGCGCTCCACCAGCGGGCGGTGGTCCGCGGCCATGGCGACGCCGCTGGGGTAGCCGAGGAAGTCGGGGGCATGCAGGAGATAGATGTGCAGGGTGTGCGATTCGATCCATTCGCCGTAGTAGAGCAGCAGCCGCAGGTCGCGCAGGGGGCCGTCCACCGTGATGCCGCAGATCGACTCCAGGGCTTGGCAGGCGCTCATCTGGTAGGCGACTGGGCAGATGCCGCAGATGCGGGCAGTGATGTCGGGGGGCTCGGTGTGGGCGCGGCCGCGCAGCAGGGCCTCGAAGAAACGGGGCGGCTCGTAGATCTTTAGTTGCAGGTCGCTGATGCGGCCGTTCCTGGCGCGCACCAGCAGTGCGCCCTCGCCCTCCACGCGGGTGAGACCGCCGACTCTGATCGTCTTATGCGTCACCGCTGCTCCCGAACGAGGAAACGTTGAAGGTGCGATAGATGCGGCCGAGCTCGTCGTCGTCCATGCCGGCCGCGCGCAGGCGGGCGTTGAGCGCGGCGGCGTTCGGCGTCTCCATGGGGCCGAAGCAGCCGAAGCAGCCGCGATTGAACGCCGGGCACAGCGCGCCACAACCGGCCTGGGTCACCGGGCCCAAGCAGGGGGTACCGCTCGCGACGAGTACGCACGGGTTGCCGCGGGCCTTGCACTCGACGCACACGCTGTGTGCGGGCACGACCGGTCGCCTGCCAGCCAGGAACGCGCCGATGACCTCCAGGAGCTGCCGTTTGTCGATGGGGCAGCCGCGCAGCTCGAAGTCGACGGGCACGTGCGCGGAGATCGGCGTCGAGCGGTCCAGGGTCTCGATGTAGTCGGGCCGCGCGTAGACGACCGCTGCGAACTCCCGCACGTCGGCTAGGTCGCGCAACGCCTGCACGCCGCCCGCGGTGGCGCAGGCGCCGATCGTCACCAGGTGTTTGGAGACCCGGCGCACGTGCTTGATCCGCTCCAGGTCGTCCGGTGTGGTGATCGACCCCTCCACCAGCGAAAGATCGTAAGGGCCCCTGCCCCGCGCGCTGGAGGCCTCCAGGAAGTAGGCGATGTCCACCCGGGCGGCCACCGACAGCAGCTCGTCCTCGCAGTCCAGCAGGGTGAGCTGGCAGCCGTCGCAGGAGGCGAACTTCCACACCGCGAGCTTGTTCATAGCTGTTTCACCTCCAGCAGCCCGGCGACTTTGTCGTAGGTCAGCACGGGCCCGTCCACACAGGTGAACAGGGGTCCGAGCTGGCAGTGCCCGCACCGGCCGATGCCGCACTTCATGTTGCGTTCCAGCGATAGCGCGATGCGCTCGGGTGGCACGCCGCGTCGTACGAGCTCTTCGGCCGTGGCACGCATCATGATCTCGGGACCGCACACGAACGCGTAGGTGCGGCGCGGCTCGAAGACGATTCGGCTCACCAGCTTGGTGATCAAACCGGTGTGGCCGTTCCACGCCCGGTCGGGATGGTCCACGGTGACCTGAACGTCGAGGTCGCGTGCCCAGCGGGCCAGCTCGCGCGGGTACATCACGGTGGACGGAGTGCGGGCGCCGACAATAAGGCTGATCCGGCCGTAGCGGGCGCCGTGGGCCTCCAACTCGCGGATCACCGGCCGCAGCGGCGCCAGCCCGAGCCCGCCGGCCGCCACGACCACGTCCAGACCCGCCGCCCGCGTCATGTCCCAGTGCGTGCCGAACGGGCCCCGCACGCCCACGATGTCGCCACGCCGCATGCGACACAGTGCGCGGCTCACCGCGCCGACCGCGCGGATGGTCTGCACGTAGCCGCCCGCGCGAGCGCGGCCGCTGATGGAGATGGGGATCTCGCCGACGCCGGGCGCGTAGAGCATGGTGAACTGGCCGGGCAGGAACGGCCGGTACTCGCCGTCGATCGGGTCCAGGGTGAGCGTGGCGGTGTCGGCCCGGTCCGGGCGGCGCGAGCGCACGCGGTGCGGGATCGGGATCATCGCAGCCGCTCCAGCTCTTCGGTGATGTCGATGCCGGCCGGGCACCAGGTGACGCACCGGCCACAGCCGACGCAGCCGTAAGAGCCGAACTGGTCGACCCAGGTGGAGAATTTGTGGGTGAGCCACTGCCGGTAGCGCGCGGCCCCGGACGAGCGCACGGGTGCGCCGCCCAGCTCGGTGAACTCCAGCGTGAAGCAGGAATCCCAACGTTCCGTACGCGTGGCGGAGCCATCGGCCAGGTCGGTGCCGTCCTCGATCGTGACGCAGAAGCAGGTCGGGCAGACCATCGTGCAGTTTGCGCAGGTCAGGCAGCGGGAGGCGATGTCGTTCCAGTCCGGGGACTCACGCCGCTCCGTCAGCCGCTCCCTGACACTGTCGAGGTCCACGTGGCGGCCCATCCGCCGCTCGGCAGTCTCGCTGACCTGCCGGGCGGCCTTGTGGTCGGCTTCGGTGGTGGGCCGGCGCGGCAGGACCTCCAGCAGTGTGGCGCCGCGCTCACTGCCTGATTCGGCCAGGAACCTGTGCGGGCCGGTCAGCTCGGTCAGGGCAAGGTCAAAGCCGGACGTCGCGCGCGGGCCCGTGCTCATGGAGGCGCAGAAGCATGTCCCGCCCGGGACCGCGCAGTTGACCGCGATCAGGAACAGTGCCTCGCGCCTCGCGCGGTAGGCCTCGTCCGGATGCCGCCCACCCAGGAACACCCGATCCTGTACGGCGAGCCCGGCCAGGTCGCAGGCCCGCACGCCCAGCAGCGCCACCTTGGGCGCCTCGACAGGAGCCGCCTCCGGCACGCCGTCGCGCATGTGAAACAGCGTGGATCGGGGTGGGTGGGTGAAGCGCTTGACGGAGTCGGGACTTGCCGCGAAACCGAAGACCAGCGCACCGTCCTGCGGCGGGTCCTGACGATCGTCCTCGTGGAGCCGGTATGCCCCGGGCGCCTGCTCGTCGGTCCAGCCGGCGGGCAGGCCGGCGGCCGAGTCCAGCTCGGCGAAGCGGATCACGCCGTCGCGGACAGTGGGGCCCACGACGGCGTACCCGCGCTCGTGCAGTGCCTCGATCAGCGGGTCCAGCGAGTCCAGGACGGCGGCGTCCATGTCAGGCGCCGCCCCAGACGGGCAGTTGGACGATGTCGTCGTGCTTCCAGTTGAGCTCGTCGTGTACGGCCACGACGCTGTCGATGTTCTCAGCCAGGCGGACGGCCTTGATGGCGTGGCTGTGCTCGTCGACCGTCCCCGACAGGGTGACCACGCCCTCGGACACCGAAATCTCCAGCTCGCCGGGGATGACCTCGTGGATCTGGCGCTCGATGTCGGAGTCCGCGCGGAGGAAGACCTTGATCAGGTCGCGGCGACTGACGATGCCGACGATCCGGCCGCCGTCGTCCACCACGGGCAGGCGCTTGACGCCGTACTTGTCCATCAGCCGTGCAGCCAGCACGACGGAGGCGTCAGGGGTGGTGGTGTGCGCGGGTGAGGTCATCAGCGCGCCGGCGGTCTCGCCGAGCGCCTTATAGAAGCCGCTGCCCTCGCTGCTGACGGTGTGGCGGATGCGGGCACGCAGCGGCGGGGCGTAGCCGTCGCCGTAGTAGCGTGCCTTGAACTCCTGCTTGGCCAGCAGGTCGGCCTCGGACACGACGCCTTTGACCCGGTTGTCGTCGTCCAGCACGGGCACGCCGCTGACGCCCCGGTTGATGAGCAGGTCGGCCACGGTGTGGAAGGAAGCCTTCTCGTTGACGGCGGCCACGTCGGTGGTCATCACGTCCTGGACAGTGGTTCTCATGTGGATCTCCTCATGTGCCTGACCCGGACGATGCCGGGCACGGTGCGGGCGAGCAGGCCGGCGATGTGGTCGGCGTGCTCATGGGGCGGCCCGCTCAACTCGGCCACGCCGTTGTGCACGGCGATGTCCCAGCTCGGACCGGAGGGATACTGCTCTCGCAGCGCGGCGACGACCGCCTGGCGCAACTCCTCGTCGGGGCGCGCGAGCATCGCCATCAGATCGCGACGGCTGACCATGCCGACGATCCGATCGCCTCGGACGACGGGCAGGCTCTTGATCCGCTTGCCCACCATCAGGTCGATGGCGGTGGTGACGTCGGTGGTCTCGGTGACGGTGACGACGTCGCCGGTCATGACCTCCATGACGCGGCGCGGCGGTGGCTCGGCCGGCGGACTGGTGGGCGTCACGGTGGCGCGGGGGTCGGGCTCGAATTCGCCGCGCAGCAGGTCCAGCTCGCTGACCACGCCGACGAGACGGTCGCTGTCGTCGACGACAGGAGCGGCGGTGATGTCGTGGCCGTAGAGGGTCCGGATGGCCTGCCGCACTGGGTCGGCCCGGCGGACGGTGATGGCCGGGCTGCTCATGACCTCTCTCACCAGCATGGCTACTTGGCCTCCCACGCGCTGTCGTCCTGCTTCCAGGTCAGCTTGTCGACGACGTCGACCACGCCGTTGACCCGGCCGCTCATGCGGACAGCGATGCCGGTCTCGGTGCGGCGGTCCATCCAGCCGGACAGCGTCACGACGCCCTGGTGCACCTCCACCTGGACGCCGTCGGTGTCCACCCACAGGGCGCGGTCGAGGATGTCGTCGCGGATCTCGGCGGCGATCTCCTCATCGGCCCGCAGGAACAGTTTGACGAGGTCGCGGCGGCTGACGATGCCCTGCAGGCGGCCGTTGTAGTCGACGACGGCGAGCCGCTTGACGTCGTGGGCGTCCATGAGGCGGGCGGCCGAGACCGCCGACGCCTCGGGAGAGATGGTGATCGCCGGGCTGGTCATCAGGTCGGCGGCGGTGTCGCCGGCGGCCTTCTGCCGGCCTTTGGGGTGGCGCAGCCGGGCGCGCAGCGGCGGGCGGTAGCCCTCGCGGTAGAACTCCTCCCGGAATTCTTCCTTGCGCAGCAGATCGGCCTCGGACACCATGCCGATCACGTGCTGGTCGTCGTCCACGACCGGGACGGCGCTGATGCCGCCGGTGATGAGCGCTTGGGCGATGTCCTTGAACGGGGTGGCGGCGGTGACGGAGACGACCTTGGCGGTCATCACGTCCGCGACGGTCATGCGCATGGTGGTCAGCTCTTTTCTGGCTTCTGTAGGAAGAGGTCCTTGGTTGCTTTCATCACATCTCGTGAGAGGGATGGGGATTAGGGGCGGAAGTCCCGAGCGGGGTAGTCGTTGGTCAGCGAAGGCGGCGCAGCAGCGGCGAGGGCGGCGGCTCGCACGGGGCGACCCTGATCCGCGCGTCGACCGTGGTCGCGCCGTCCGGGGTGACGATGACGGGGTTCAGGTCGAGCTCGGCCACCTGCGGCAGGTCCTCGAGCAGCTTGCCGACGCGCGTGATCTGTTCGGCCAGGGCGTCGACGTCGGCGGGCGGTGAGCCGCGGTAGCCGTGCAGCAGCGGTGCGCAGCGCAGCTCGCCGATCATGTCTGCGGCGTCGGTGACGGGTGGTACTCGGAAGGCGCGGTCGGCCAGCAGGTCGGCCATCACCCCGCCCATGCCGACCATGACCAGCGGCCCGAACGCTGGGTAGTTGACGCCGCCCACGATGATCTCCACACCGCCCGGGAGCATGGGTTGGACGATCGCGCCGGCCATGTCGTCGCCGATATGGGCCAACATTTCGCGATATGCCAGCCGTACGTCGTCCTCGGTCCGCAGGTTGAGCTGGACACCGCCGACGTCGCTCTTGTGCACGGGGCCGGTGGCCTTGAGCACCACGGGCAACCCGACACGCGCGGCAGCCCTGGCGGCGGCCTCGGGGTCGTCCACGTCGATCGACTCCACCAGTCTCACGCCGTAGCAGCCGAGCAACCGCGCGGTGGCCGCCGGAGACAGCCAGCTGCCGTCCGGGAACGCCTCCAGCTCCGCGTCGATGATCTCTCGCGCCGATCTCTCGTCGGCTGGGGGCGGTGCGGTGGGTGGTTCGACGGGGCGGCGGCGCCACTCGGCATAGCCCACGACGTGGGCGAGGGCCTGGACGGCCTGCTCGGGGAAGGCATAGCTGGGGACCCGGCCGTCGATCAGGCCGTCGTGGCCGACGATGCAGGCCAGCACGGTCTTGTCCGCGCCCTTGGTGGCGTCCGCGACAGCCTGGCGGGTCGCGTCCAGCCCGTCACCGAACGGCGGGGTGTAGACGACGAGGACCACGTCCACATCCGGTGAGGCGGTGAGCGCCGCGACGGCGGCGCCGATCTCGGCGGCGGTGGCGTCCGCGGTCAGATCCACCGGGTTGCCCAGCGCGGCGGCGGCACGTGCCTCCAGCAGGCCGGGCGGCAGCTCGGGTACGACAAGGCCGTGACGCTCGCAGGCGTCGGCGGCCATGGCCTGAGGGCCGCCCGAGTTGCCGACAATGGCCACCCGGCGTCCCCGGGGGAGGGGCTGGCCGGCCAGGAGCTTGGCGACATCGATCAGCTCATTCACGCCGTCGAGCCGGATGACGCCGGCGGCCCGGGTGAGCGCGTCCACCGCCACATCGGGCGTGGCCGCGGCGGCGGTG
Organism: Nonomuraea sp. NPDC049480; assembly: GCF_044465905.1. Classification (NCBI taxonomy): domain Bacteria; kingdom Bacillati; phylum Actinomycetota; class Actinomycetes; order Streptosporangiales; family Streptosporangiaceae; genus Nonomuraea; species Nonomuraea sp. NPDC049480. The sequence continues at coordinate 73,221 of NZ_JBITMD010000030.1, read as the reverse complement.
TGCGAGCGCACCGCCCGGCCACCGGCCCCGCTGCGGCCGCTCTTGACCAGCAGGATCGGCTTGCGCGCGCCGACCCGGCGGGCGATGCGGGCGAACTTTCGCGGATTGCCGAACGACTCCAGATACAGGGCGATCACGTCGGTCTCGGGATCGTCCTCCCAGAACTCCAGGAGGTCGTTGCCGCTGACGTCGGCCTTGTTGCCGACCGACACGAACGACGACACATCCAGCCGCTCCAGCAACGCCGCCCCCACTGCGCCCGACTGCGACATCAGCGCCACATGCCCCCGGACGGGGTGGTGCGGCAGGAAACTGGCATTCAGCCGCGCCGCAGTGTTCACCACACCCAGGCAGTTCGGGCCGATCAGCCGCATCCCGGACGCGCGGCAGATCGTCAGCAGCTCCGCCTCGACGCCAGGCTGCCCGGCCTCGGCGAATCCCGACGTCAGCACCACCAGCCCGGCCACACCCGCCGCCGCGCAGTCGCGCGCCACCTCCAGCACGTGCCGGGCGGGTACCGCCACCACCGCCAGGTCCACCCCCGCAGGCACCTTGGCGTGGCAGGCCAGCCCGGCCACCACAGTGGCGTTCGGGTTGACCGGGTAGATCGCCCCGGCAAAGTCGCCGTCGAGCAGGTTGCGCAGCACCTTGTGCCCGACGGCCCGCTCGTTGCGGCTCGCGCCGACCACCGCCACCGAGCGGGGCGCGAGCACTCGCGCCAGCGACGCCCGCCCGGCCTCGTGATCGCGGGCCGCGATGGCCTCGCGCAGCCGGGAGGTGGGCACGGCGGCGATGTCGAGGTGCAGCGTGCCGCCATCGAAGTGCTGGGAGACCTCCAAGCCGAGATCACGCAACACCCGCTGCATGGCCCGGTTCTCACCCAGCACGTCAGCCACCAGCTCGCGCACCCCGTGCGCGGCCGCGTCCAGCGCGATGTGCTCAAGCAGCAAGGTGCCCAGGCCGTGTCCGTGGACGGCATCGTCCAGGAGAATGGCCAGGTCGGCGCGGCCATCGTCCATCGGGATGTACTCGGCGACCGCGACCAGCCGGCCTTTCACGCTGGCCACCAGGGCGTGCCCCCGATACTCCTCACCGGTGACGCGGTCCATGTAGGAGTGCGCGGTGTTGCGGCCCCCGGTGAAGAAGCGCAGGTACGCCGAGCGCTCTGACGAGCGGGCGACCAGCTCGTGCAGGGCTTCGCGATCGGTGGGACGCAGCGGGCGCACGTGAGCGATGCCGCCGTCACGTAGCAGAACGTCGTAGCCCTCAGACATACCGGATCTCCCGTTCCTCACATGTCGCGCAGGTCCCATAGACGTGGACGCGGCGTGGCTCTCACCACCAAGGATTTCCCACAGGCCAGCGCGACAGGAGTGCCGGACGTCCCCGGCCTTGAGGCCGAAAGTCCCTGCCAGGCCGCATCGCAGAAAGGTGAGGCTGGCGACATGACTACCGTGTCGCGGACCAGATCCGGGCTGACCGCTGCCGAGGCTGGGGCGCGGCTGGCCGCCGAAGGGCCAACACGCTGCCGGCCGCTCGCCGTACCCCTCCTGCGGTGCTGCTCTTGCGCCAGATGGTGCACTTCTTCGCCCTGCTGCTGTGGGGCGCCTCCGTGCTGGCGCTGCTGGCCGGGATGCCGCAGCTGGCCATGGCCATTGTCATCGTCGTGCTGCTGAACGGGGCGTTCGCCTTCGCCCAGGAGTACCGCGCCGACAAGGCCACCCAGCGGCTGGGCGAACTCATTCCGGCCAACGCGGTGGTCCGCCGGGACAGCAGACGTGTGCTGGTCAGCGCGGCCGATCTCGTGGTCGGCGACGTGGTGCTGCTGGAGGCCGGCGATCGTGTCTCGGCCGACCTGGAGCTGACGGACGTACACGCGCTCGCCGTCAACGAGTCGATGCTCACCGGGGAGAGCCGCCCGGTCCGGCCTGCGACCGGAGATCGTGCCCACGCGGGCACGTTCGTGGTGGAAGGGCAGGCCGAAGCCGTCGTGGTGGCCACCGGCCCGCACACCAGACTGGCCGAGATCGCCACGCTCACCCGGGAGGCCAGCCGGCCGCCGAGCCCGCTGGCCGTCCAGCTCGGCAAGGTGGTCAGGATCGTCGCCGGAATCGCGCTGGCGGTCGGCGCGGCGTTCTTCGGGCTGGCCCTGCTGCTGGGCATGGAGGCCGGGCAAGGATTCCTGTTCGCGATCGGTGTCACGGTGGCGCTGGTCCCCGAAGGGCTGCTGCCGACCGTCACCCTCTCCCTGGCCCGCGCCGCGCAACGCATGGCCGCCAAGAACGCCCTGGTCCGCCACCTGGAGGCGGTGGAGACGCTCGGCTCGGCCACGTTCATCTGCACCGACAAGACCGGCACGCTCACCCGCAACGAGATGACCGTCGCCGACGTGTGGGCCCCCGGCCATTCGCCTGCCGAGGTGATGCGCTCGGCCGTGCTCAGCTCCACCGGCCGGATGAGCGACGGCAAACCGGTGGGCGACCCGATGGAGGTCGCCTTACACGTCGAGGCGCTGAGACTCGGCGCCGACCTGTCGGACGAGATCACCCGCCGCTTCCCCTTCGACCCGGTACGGCGCCGCGCCTCCGTCGTGGCCGGCGGCCACCTGCACCTCAAGGGCGCTCCGGACACCGTGCTCCCGCTCTGCGGCGACGTATCGGGCGTGGAGGAGGCACTGGCCCGGATGAGCACTCAGGGGTTGCGCGTGCTGGCGGTCGCCCGGGCGGACACGGCAGACGAACGAGATCTCCAATTCCTCGGCCTGATCGGCCTGCACGACCCACCCCGGGACGACGTGGCCGAAGCCATCTGGAAGTGCCGGATCGCCGGCATCAAGCTCGCCATGGTCACCGGCGACCACCCCGGCACCGCCCGCGCCATCGCCAAGGAAGTGGGCCTGCTCGGCGAGGACGAACTCGTGCTCACCGGCGCCGAGCTGCCAGCCGACGACGCGGCGCTGGGCGAACTGCTCGACCACGACGGCCTGGTCGTGGCCCGCGTGACCCCCGAGGACAAACTGCGCATTGCCCGCGCCCTACGCGGACGCGGCCACGTCGTGGCGATGACCGGCGACGGCGTCAACGACGGGCCCGCGCTGCGTGAGGCCGACATCGGCATCGCCATGGGCGCCTCCGGCACCGACGTCGCCCGCGAGGCCGCCGACCTGGTGCTGCTCGACGACCACTTCGTCACCATCGTCACCGCCGTCGAACTGGGCCGCGCCACCTACGCCAACGTGCGCCGCTTCCTCACCTACCACCTCACCGACAACGTGGCCGAGCTCACCCCGTTCGCCGTCTGGGCACTGTCCGGCGGCACCATCCCGCTCGCGCTGAGCGTGCTGCAGGTGCTCGCCCTCGACATCGGCACCGACCTGCTGCCCGCCCTCGCCCTCGGCGCCGAACCCGCCAACCCCCGCACCATGCACGGCCCCGCCCGCACCGGTAACCTCGTCGACCGCCGCCTGATCGGCCGCGTCTTCGGCATCCTCGGCCCTGCCCAGGCCCTGGCCGAGATGGGCGCCTTTGTTGTCGTCCTCCTGCTGGGCGGCTGGCACTTCGGCGCTGCCCCGAGCCCTGCGCTCCTCGCCGCCGCCTCCGGCACCGCCTTTGCCGCCGTTGTGCTCGGCCAGTTCGCCAACGCCTTCGCCTGCCGCAGCGAATCCCGCTGGATCGGACGGCTGGGCTGGCGCACCAACCCACTGTTGCTCGGTGCGCTCGCCTTCGAGGCCATCATGCTGCTGCTCTTCCTCGGCCTGCCAGCCGTCGCCGACGTGCTCGGCGGCGCGTTCCCGCCACCGGCCGGCTGGGCGCTGGCGGCACTCGCGATCCCCGTCATGATCCTGGCCGACGCCGCGCACAAAGGCTGGCGAGCCAGGCGCGCGTGAAGCAGGAGAGCTCGTCGGGACCAACGTCCTTCAGGTCAGGGCCGCTCAGCCCTACGTGACCGAACCGCGGGAGCGCAGGCTGGGTGCAGGGATACTTGAAGGGAGGCCACTGACATGAATCACATCGTCCTCGGCTATGACGGCTCGGACTTCGCGATGCAGGCCCTGGACTGGGCACTCGACGAGGCCGAGCTCAGGAAACTCCCCCTGACCGTTTCCCACGCCTGGCAATGGCCCTACGGTGAGGCGGAGGAGGAGGCCAAGGCGCATCTGCGCAAGGCGGCCGAGCATGTGTTGTGGCATGGCGCCGACTGCGCCCGCGCCAGCAGCTCGGGTGTACGCGTCGAAACCGACCTGTACGAAGGGCCCGCTGCCCAGCGCCTCGTCGAGCTCTCCAGCGCCGCTGCGCTTGTTGTCGTCGGCTCCCGTGGCCTGAGCGCGCTGCCCAGGGCGGTCGTCGGTTCGGTGGCTGGCTATGTCGCCGCCCACGCCGCATGCCCGGTGATCATCGTACGCGGTCCGGGACCGCTGCCCGCCTCGGCGAATCCCGGGCCGATCGTGGTGGCCGACAAGGAGCCCGACGCGTCCGTCCTCGAGTTCGCGTTCACCGAGGCTGCCATACGCCAGGTCCCCGTCACCGCGCAGGCGGATCTGACCGGCTGGGTGGCGCGCCACCCGGGGATCCAGGTTCAGCGGGGCGACGCTCATGAGCGCGCGACCCTCACGGTCGTCGGACGCAAGCGAGCCGCACGTTTCGGCACCGCGAACTTCCTCCTTCAGCACGCGCCCGGCCCTGTTGCGGTGGTGACCGAAAGCCGACTTTGACCAGGACTTCCGGCTGTACCAGACGGTCGCGGACCGTGATGCGCTCTCCACCGCCGAGCGTCGGGTCTGGCCTCGCCCTCAGGCCTCGTGCCGGGTGTTCTCGGCGGAAGGTTCCTTCGGCCCTGGCGGTGGTAGACCTCCGGATCTGAACTGGAAGAGGAGGTGGCGTCATGTTCGCCACGACCAAAGAGACGCATGCCGCCGTGGTGTTCCTGCTCGGTGAGCACGCGTACAAGCTGAAGAAGCCCGTGAACCTTGGCTTCCTCGACTTCAGCACCCTGCGTGCCAGAGAGGCGGCCTGCCGCCGGGAGGTGGAGCTCAACCGCAGGCTCGCCCCCGACGTCTACGAAGGTGTGGCCGATGTGACCGGCCCGGACGGCGAGGTCTGCGAGCATCTCGTCGTGATGCGCCGCATGCCCCACGAGCGGCGCCTGGCCACGCTGGTCAGGGAGGGGAGGCCAGTGGACGAGCACGTGCGCGCCATCGCGCGCCAGATCGCCGGCTTGCACGCCAAGGCCCCTCACGGCCCGCAGATCGATCAGGAGGGCGGCCCGCAGGCGCTGCGCGTCCGCTGGACGGCTAGCCTCGAGCAGGTACGCGCCCTGCCCGGCGCCACAATTGAGCCCGGTGTCCTGGACGAGATCGAGCGTCTCACACTGCAGTTCCTGGACGGCAGAGAGCCCCTGTTCGAGACGCGCATCGCCGAGGGCCGCATCGTCGACGGACACGGCGATCTGCTGGCTGAGGACATCTTCTGCCTGGACGACGGGCCGCGGATCCTGGACTGCCTGGAGTTCGACGAGCGCCTGCGCTTCCTCGATGGGCTGGACGACGCCGCCTTCCTCGCCATGGACCTGGAACGGCTCGGCGCGCCGCGGCTGGCCGAGCTATTCCTCCGCTGGTACGTGGAATTCAGCGATGATCCGGCGCCGACGGCGCTGTGGCACCACTACGTCGCCTATCGGGCCTTCGTCCGCGCCAAGGTCGCCTGCCTGCGCCACTGGCAGGGCGACGTGGACGCCGGGTGGGAGGCGCGGCGGCTGGCCGAGTTCGCACTACGTCATCTGCGGGCCGGAGCGGTCAGCCTGGTGCTGGTCGGCGGGCCACCCGGCAGCGGGAAGACGACGCTCGGCGGCGCACTGGCCGACCGGCTCGGCTACACGCTGCTGCGCACTGACCGTATCCGCAAGGAACTGGCCGGGCTCGACCCTCTACAGGCCGCAAGCGCGCCTTACCACCAGGGAATCTACGATCGCGGGCACACCGCCCGCACGTACGCCGAGTTGCTGGCACGCGCCGAACGGTTGCTCGGGCAGGGGGAGTCGGTCGTCCTGGACGCGTCTTGGGGCGATGAGCGGCATCGGGCGATGGCTGCGGACGTGGCCGGCCGGACCTCGAGCAACCTGATCGCGCTACGGTGCACCGTCATGCCGCAGATCGCCGCCGCAAGGCTCACCGCCCGGGAACGCGAGCTCTCCGACGCGGACGAGGCCGTGGGCACCGCCATGACTGCGGCCATGGCGCCGTGGCCTGACGCGATCGAAATCGACACGGGAACCCTTCCAGAGCAAGCGCTGGCACGCGCGCTCGACGCCGTCCATCCGTCTGAGCTGAACGTGTCCTGGCGTTTCCAGAGACCCCGGATCGAGCCTGACTAGGTTGGCTGGGCATCTACGACTGCCGCGGACGCCGCCACGCCTCGTCTGCGCGCGCCCAGCCGATGTGCCACTCCCTGTACCGGTTGCGGTCCATCCGCCACCGGAGACCCGCGAACGACGCCAGCGCCAGCATGGCGGCCACCAGCATGATCAGGAGGCCCGTCGCCACACCCCTCATCTGGAGAACGGCCGGGTCCGCAGGCGGCGGGGCGGGCGCTCCGGAAGCATCGATCCACACCGGGACCGTCGAGCCGGCCTTGGCAAGCGCGGGCACCGGCACCTGACCGCTCCGTGCCTCACCCTCCGGGGTCGTCCATCGAGCCACCGCCTCCGGCTTGCCCGTCGGAACCTCCGTAAAAGACACACGGGTGACCGGAGCGTCCTGCAACAGCGTTGCCATGACCTGCTGGCGGGACCCCGGGCCGACGCGCTCGTCGTGCAGTGCGCTCTCATAAGCCAGCCGCCCAGCAAGCACGGCCGGCCAGACACTGGCCAGCACCAGGAACAAGGCCACCAGTACGAAGGCAGACTCCAGCCGGTCCGAACGGCGCCGCAGGGGATTGTCGTCCAGTCGGTACAGCCGTAGGCGCAACATCATCGGATTGGTCGAGATCTTCATCGGACACCTCCTTGAGAGCACTGTCCAGGGCGCTGACGAACCACGGCAGAGCCGTCCGGCTCAGCGGGAAGGGACTTTCGTCCCAGGTGCTCGGCACGTCCTCACCACGAGACGTCGCGAGTCCGCTGTCCCGCCGTTCACGCCTGTCGCATCCGGCTAACGCGGAGGTGTCAACCGTACGGCGGTGACCTTGTACTCCGGGCACGAGGTCACTGTGTCCGCGTGGCCGGAGGTGAGGGCGTTCACCTGGCTCGCAGGGAAATGAAAGGCGCAGAAGAGCTGGCCTGGTGCCGTTTCGCCGGTGATGCGGGCGATCAGCGTGGCGCGCCCGTGGCGGCTTTCCACGGTGACCAGGTCGCCGCCCGGGATGGCGTGGCGGGCAGCGTCCACTGGGTTGATGTCGACCTGATCGACGGGGTCGAGACGGAGGTTTCCGCTGCGCCGGGTCATGTTGCCGGAGTTGTAGTGCGCCCAGCGGCGGCCGGTGATCAGAACGAGCGGGTAGTCGTCGTCAGGGCTCTCGCCAGGCGGGAGATAGGGCCGGGCCGCGAGGTGGGCGAGGCCGTCGGCGGTGGCGAACCGGTCCTGGTACAGCTTGCCCGTCCCGGGGTGGCCGGCATCGGGGCATGGCCAGGCGATGGCGCCTTCCTGGTCGAGCCGCCGGTGTGAGATTCCACCGAAGATCGGCGCCACCCGGCCGCATTCCGCGAGCGCCGCGGCCGGGGTGGGGCAGCCCAGGTCAGCTCCCATGGCGGCGGCGAGGGCGTGGACGATGGCGAAGTCGGCGCGTGCCTCGCCGGACGAGGGGAGGGCGGGTCGCACCCGCTGGAAGCGCCGGTCGAAGTTGACGAAGGTGCCGTCCTTCTCCAGCCAGGACGCGGCGGGCAGGATCACGTCCGCGTGGCGGGCGGTCTCGGAGAGAAACAGCTCCTGGCAGACGACGAGGGGACAGGTGTCCAGCGCGGCGACGACCTGGTTGGTGTCCGGGTCGGTGGCGCAGACGTCCTCCCCGATGATCCACAGCACGCGCAGGGCACCGGCCCGCGCGGCGGCGAACATCTGCGGGATGCGCAGGCCGTCGTGCCGCGGCATCGGCACGCCCCAGACCTGCTCGGCCCTGGCGCGGGCGGCGGGGTCGCCGACTTTGCCGTAGCCGGGGAGCAGATCGGGCAGTGCGCCCATGTCGGAGGCACCTTGCACGTTGTTCTGGCCGCGTAGCGGGTTCACGCCGAAGCCGCGGCCGGTGCCGACCGCGCCGCGCAGGATGGCGAGATTGGCCAGCGTCCGCACACCGTCGGTGCCGTGCAGGTGCTCGGTCACGCCCAGCCCGTAGATGATCGCTGGTCGCTCGGCCCGGCCGTACAAGCGCCCGGCGGTCACGAGGTCGGGAACGGGAACGCCGGTGATGGCCGACACGCGGTCGGGCGGGTAGTCGTCGAGGAGTTTGGCGAGCTCGGCCAGGCCGGTGGTCCGGCGATCGAGGAAGTCCCGGTCGGTCAGGCCCTCGGCGAGCAGGACGTGTGCGAGCCCGTTGAACAGGGCGACGTTGGTGCCAGGCCGGGGCCGCAGGTGCACGTCCGCGTGCTCGGCCAGCCCCACGGCGCGCGGGTCAGCGACCACGAGCCGCGCCCCGCGCAGCACGCGCTGCAGTAGCCGCGCCCCGACGACCGGATGCGCCTCGATCGGGTTGGCACCTACCACGAGCAGGCAGTCGGCCTGCTCCACGTCGTCGAAGCTGTCGGTGCCGCCGGACAGCCCGAACGCGGCGGTCAGTCCGGCAGCGGAGGGGGAGTGGCACAGCCGTGAGCAGTTGTCGACGTTGTTCGTGCCGATGACGGTCCGCATGAACTTTTGGATGAGGTAGTTCTCCTCGTTGGTGGCCCTGGCCGAGGAGATCGCCGCCACGGTGTCGGGGCCGGCCTCGGCGATCGCCGCCCGCATCGCGCGGGCGACGTGGCCGAGGGCCTCGGGCCAGCTCACCGGCTCCAGCCGGGCGCCGCGGCGCAACAGCGGCTGGGTGAGCCGCTCGGGTGAGCGCAGGAATCCGTGGGCGAAGCGGCCCTTGACGCAGGCGTGCCCGCGATTGACCGGGCCGTCGTGGGCAGGTCGTACCGCGGTGACCTCGCCGTCGCGCGTCAGCACGTCCAGGGCGCAGCCGACGCCGCAGTAGCCGCAGGTGGTGCGGGTACGGGTGAACGCCGACAGGTGTGCGCCGACCGGCAGGCCGGGCTCGGTGAGGGCGCCGGTGGGGCAGGTGTCCACGCAGCCGCCGCACGCGACGCAGTCGGATTCGGCCCAGGGGCCACCCGTTCCCGGCGCCACCACGGTATCGCCGCCGCGTCCCGTCAGGGTGAGCGCGAAGGTGCCCTGGACCTCGGCGCACATGCGCACACATCGGCCGCAGGCGATGCACAGATCGCGATCCAGTCGGACGTAGGGGTGACTGTCATCACGGCCGCGCTCCGGTTCGGCGGCACCTGGGCCGACGCCCAGCCTCCGGCACAGCCGGGCCAGCTCGGTGTCGCCCTCCAAGGCGTGGCCGGGAAGCGCGGACACGATCAGCTCCACGGCGTCGTGCCGCAGCCGGCGTAGGTCCTCCTGTTCAACCCCTACTTGAGCACCCTCTGTCACGGGAGTCACGCACGCGGCGACCACATGCCCGTCCAGCCGTGCCAGGCAGGCCCGGCAGGAACCCACAGGCGTCATGCGGTCGTCGTGGCAGAGCGCGGGGAGCTCGACGCCTGCCGCACCGACCGCGGACAGCACCGTGGCCCCTTCGGGCACGGTGACGCCGACACCGTCCACGATCACTCTCACCCGCCCCACCCCCGCAGCCTGTCTCCGTAGGCACGGGCCAGACTCCGCACGGCCGCGGGCACCCGGCGGCCGAACGCGCACAGGCTGGCTTGGCTCATTACCTCGAGCATGCGAGCGTACGCCTCTCCGGGAGGACCGCTCGCCGTGGCCAGTTCCAGCCCGCGGCGCGAGCCGACCCGGCAGGGCGAGCAGGCTCCGCAGCTTTCGGCGGCGGCGAAGGCCCACACATGCCGCAGCACGTCTTCCGGCCTCGGCCGATCGTCGATCGCCACCAGTCCCGCGTGGCCGAGCGCCGCGCCGTACCGGCTCAGTGCTGCCTCGCTCAGCGGCACATCCAACTCCTGCTCCGCCAGGAACCCGCCCAGCGGCCCGCCGACCTGCAAGACGCCGAGAGCGGCGCCGTCCCGCAGGCCGCCGCCCAACTCGGCGACGATCCAGCGCAGGGGCGTGCCGAGCTCGACCTCGTAGCAGCCGGAGCGGGCGAAGCGTTCCGACAGACAGACCAGCTTCGTGCCCGTCTCACCGGGCGTCCCCCGGCGGGCGTAGGCGTCCCCGCCGTGCCGGACGATCCACGGGATCGCCGCCAGGGTCTCGACGTTGTTCACCACGGTCGGCGCATCCCACAGCCCGCTGCTGGTCGGGTACGGCGGCCGCGCCCGCGCGCAACCCCGGCCGCCTTCCAACCCGGCGATGAGCGCCGTCTCCTCGCCCGCCACATACGATCCCGCGCCGGCCACCACCTCGACGTCGAGATCCACATCGCTGCCGTGCACCCGCGCACCGAGATGACCCTCCTCGTACGCCCGCACCACGGCCGCGCGCATCCGGGCCAGCGCCCGCGGATACTCCGAACGCACCAGCACCACGCCACGGCGGGCCCCGCAGGCGAAGCACGCCAGCGCCAGCCCTTCGAGCACTCGCCCGGGATCCTCCTCCATCAGCAGCCGATCGGCGTAGGAACCCGGATCGCCCTCGTCGCCATTGGCGACCACCACGGTGTCCGGCGAAGGACGCGCGGCCGCCCACTTGGCCGCCACAGGAAAGCCCGCTCCGCCCCGGCCACGCAATCCGGAGGCCGCCACCGCCGCCTGGACCTGCTCCGGCGTGCCCCGGTCGACGGCTTCCGGCCAGGTCTGCCATGCGGCCTCCCCGGTGACGATTCCGGAGAGCACGATCGGGTCGCCGGTGGCATCGGCCGTCGGAATGGGCGGCGCATTCGGCCGCACCCGCCCGGCCACCTGATCGGCGACGTCCGGGCCGACGCAAGGTGTCTCACCGTCCAGACACGCCGGGCTCGCATAGCAATAGCCCAGGCACCGAACGGTCTGCACGGAGACCTCCGGTTGTGGATCTCCGCCGTCCAGGCCGAGAGCGTGCTGTATCTCGGCCAGGTGCCGGTTCCCCCGCGCCGCGAAACACGCGGTCGCGGTGCACACCCGCACGTGGCGACGTCCATGCCGGGACGCCAGGTCGGCGTAGAAGCTCGCCGGGCCGAGCCCGGCAGCCGCGGGCAGCCCGAAGGCGTGAGCGATCTCCGGCGCCCATGCCTCCGGCCCGCTGACTGTCTCCGACGCGGCCTGGGCCAGGGCTTCCACCAACCGGATACCCGGTCGTCCACGCCGATCAGCAAGGGCGCGGAACGCGTCAAAGGGCGGGTCCACGAGGGTCGTCCTGCCCATTTTCCCAGGTCACGAACTCGGTCTCGGTCTCGGTCTTCGCTCCAAGCTCGAGCGAGCTGCGCGTCCCCCATAGCCGGAGCAGGTCCTTTGCCAGTGCGGTCACCTGCCCGCCTGCTGTAGCGGCGGCAATCAATGTCGATGCGTGGCGGTCTCGGTCAGTGGAGTAAACAGTTCGCCGGTCTGGCTATTTGTTTGATGTCGATTCCAGCAGGAAACCCAGATGCCGTCCCCTTTGCTGCAGAGCAGTCCGGCAGTGCGCAGCACCTTCAGGTGATGGCCGGCGAGGTGAGGCCGGCTGAAGGCCTCCGTCGTTCGCGACACGGTCACCAGGTACACGAAAGAGGCGTTATCCCTGGTCAGAGTGTTTAAGATGGGTAATCTGCTCGGGTGTGGCGTGCCGCGCGCTGACCGAGATCAGCACCCGGCGCTTACCAGCGAGGGCCACGGAAACCGAGCGTCTAGCCACCGGGCGGCCACGATGACGGGGAAAGCGGAAGAGCCACAGCAGGCGCAAGCCCACGAGACGCGGCTGCGCCTGGGCACCGAGTTGGAGCAGATCGCCAAACAGCTCAGGTCGCTGGCCCGGACTCAAGACCAGTTGCACGACTTGTACGAGGCCGTCCTGGCCCGTGAGGTGGAGCTATCCGTCGTGCTGGGTTTGATCGTATCCACCGCGATGAACCTGGTCGGCGCCCGCTATGGCGCGCTAGGCGTACTCGACGAGGACGGTGAAAACATCGCGTTGTTCGTCCCCATGGGCCTGTCGGAGCAGGAAAGGGCCGACCTGGGCGGAACGGAGTTTCCCCACGGGCGCGGCCTGCTCGGCCATCTAATCAGCCACCCTGAACCATTGCGCGTCGATGACATCTCCGCCCACCCGGACTCGGCGGGCTTCCCGCCCGGTCATCCACCGATGCGCAGCCTGCTGGGAGCCCCGATCAACATCCGCGGCAAGATCTATGGAGACCTGTACGTCTCCGAGCGGCTCGACGGACGGCCCTTCGACGCCCACGACGAAACCCTGATCATAGCGCTGGCCAGCGCCGCGGGACTGGCCATCGACGACGCCCGCCTGTACGAGCAAACCCGCCACGACGCCGAGCGCTTCCAACGACTCCTGCTGCCACGACTCCCCGAGCACATGGAACCGTTCGACGCTGCCGCGGCCTATCGCCCCGCCACCATCCCCGATCGCGTCGGCGGAGACTGGTACGACGCCATGCTCGTCCCCGACCAAGCCTGCGCAGCAATCATCGGCGACGTCGTCGGACACGATCTCCAGGCCGCCGCTGCCATGACCCAGACTCGGAACATGCTGCGTGCCCTCCTCTACGACCAGCGCACCTCGCCAAGCGCCGTCCTCAGCCAGCTTGACCGCACGGTCCACGCCATCACGGACGACCCCGTCACGACCGCGTGCCTCGCCCGTATCGAACCCGAAGCTCATGGCTGGACGCTACGCTGGAGCGTTGCAGGCCACCCTCCGCCACTGCTGCTCACCCTCGACCAAAAGGCTCGCTACCTGCACGCTGACCCCGATCTGCCCCTCGGCGTCGACACTGCGCAGCCGCGCCGCGACCACACCCACTTCCTGCCCTCAGGCGCCACAGTGATCTTTTTCACCGACGGGCTCATCGAACACCACGAGTTCTCGATCGAAGAGGGACTGGAACGCCTCGCGGCCATCGCCGCTGCTCACGCCGCCCTGCCCGTGCGCGACTTCGTGCAAGCACTGATCGACCATCACCCCAGCGACGGCCACGACGACATGGCTGTTCTCGCCCTACGCATCCCGCACATCTGACCGCGGGAAGGAACGACAAGGTGGTGAGCCAGCCGCCGCGCCGCCTCCCCGGGAGGTCAGCCCGACCGGGCGATCCAGAAGATGTCCACAATGTGAGCTCGCTGCGCCGCCTCAGGCAGCAACGACAACGCCGCAGATCTCCTAACGCACGATGACAACCGGGCAGGGTGCATGCCGCAACATGGCGGCCGTCACGGAGCCGAACCGTCCGTGCGGGCTCCCGACGACCACCAGGGTCGCGTCAGTGACGGCGGCGAGCGCCTCGCTCGCCCGCGACATTGGCGTACGGGCCTCGATCGTGACCTGCGGCTGCTTCTCTCTCCATGACATGAGGACTTGCGCCACCCACTGCTCCGCCGTGTTTTGGACGGCCAGCGGGTCGAGGGCCGGAAACGTGCTCCCTCCCCAGGACACCGGAGGCTGGTGCCAGGCGTGCACGACGAGCAACGGCAGACCGCGTAGGGCCGCTTCTGTGCAGGCGAAGCCGAGCACCGCGTCGGCCTTGTCGTCGTCCGCCAGACCCGCCACTATCGGCCCCGGCTGAGGGCTGCGTGGCAGTGGGCCTCTGCCGCGGACGACGATGACCGGGCACTGCGCGTGGGCGGCCGTATGGGTTGCCACGGAGCCGGTCATCGCTCGGGCCACCGCGCCCAGCCCGCGGGAGCCGACCACGAGCAGTCCGGCATCAGATGAGAGCTCCTCAAGCCGGGCGGTCGCCGAGCCCTCGTACAAGTCGGGTCGCACGTCCAGCCCGGGGGAACTGGCTCGTGCGCAGTCGGCACCGTGCCACAGCACGTGCTCGGCCGCATGGCGCAGCGAGTCACGAGCCGCCTGATCCCCCTCGCCATACGGCCACTGCCACGCGTGGCAGACGGTGAGGGGAAGCTTGCGGAGCTCGGCCTCGTCCATCGCCCAGTCCAGCGCCTGCATCGCGTGGTCGGAGCCGTCGTAGCCGATGACCACGCCCCTTGTCTCGTTCACATCTCCACTCTTGGCAGACCACGGCGCCGTACGGCAGGCCACAACGGCTTGGTCTTGAAGGCTTTGCCTTGCCTGGCCAGAGCTTTGACTCAACTGGCCGCTACTCCGCAGAGTGACCAATACGCCGCCATCGGACACTCCTCTGTCACGTCCGGCAATTCGAGCCCCTACCCACCGGAGGCGATCAGGCAGAGCCTTACGGCATGGATAAACGGGGCTGTTGGTCTCCAGCGTGGAGACGGATCGAGACGCGATCCGGACGGACGGCTCCATTGCCTCCATCGCCATCGGCCCCCTGGTGCCCACGAGCGGGACTCGTGGTCGGCATCACCACGGCGGCGGTCATCGCAGACGGCGCCGGCGGGATAGGTGCGTCGTATGACTTAGGTCACACAGCCTCGGGTCGTTCGCCTCCGGCACGCGAAGAGGACCGGAGAGAAGGTGAGGTCACCAAGAAGTCATGAGTGAACGAGGGGTGATCGAGATGGCCGTTCTCCTGGGTACGACGCACGCCGAGACCGATCCGCTGAACGAGACGTATTTCGTGAGAGCCGCCGGTGCGCTGGATGTTCACCGCGCGGATTCAGGGCACGCGTGCGTCTCCTGTGCCGCTGCGTGGCCATGCGCCCCCGCACTGGCAGCCGCCTTCATGCTCGAACTGCACGCTGCCTAATGGAGCGACGAATGGACATCCAAATCGTGTCGACGACGGCCTATTCACCCGTCGTCGACACAAATCGGGCATGCTCCCACGTACTCGTGAAGGCCGAAGGTCCCTTTCTGCGGAGACTTCAGGCCCTGTCGGGCTCGGTGCTGGGCCTTGCATGGTGAAGGTGTTCCCAGGCCGCCATTACGAGGAGATCGACATGAAGGCCACAGTGGGGGATCGGCTGATTGTGGAACGCACACGCGGCAGCAGTACGCGCCGTGAAGGGTTCATCGTGGAGGTGGCTCATCTGGACGGCACGCCGCCCTATGTGGTTCGCTGGCTCGACTCCGAGCGCGAGACCCTCGTTTTCCCGGGACCCGACGCGCGTCTCGTCCACGCGACGCGATGACCGTTCCACGTCATCGGCATCTGCAGGCACATGCTGGCTGGACTCCTGTGCCGGAGCTCGACGTGGCCGCCTGTCGACGTGTGGAACCGGCCGTGCTACGGCTCCAGAGACTGCGGGATGGAATCCGACGGGCCGGTCGGGCGCTCGGTTCTCCCCACCGCATCGTAGATCTTCACCCACTTGATCGACGGGAACTGCTTGAGCGTCGGCCTGATTTGATCGGCGATGGTGAACGTCGATCCCCCACTGGTGACACGCCCGGTCAGGTAGACCCTGGCGATGCCGTTCTTGACCGTCAGCTTGCTGAAGCCGGTGGCCTTAGAGGCCACGAAACGCAGCCCTTGCGCCTTCTCGGCCTGGGTGGGGCCGGCGAACAGCCGCTGCAGCGCCCCGAAGGCAGTGACCGGCGCTATCACCGGACGCCGAACGGCGGTGGTGTACGGCTTGCGACCGGTGCTGTAGTTGGCCGTGTTGAGGAAGTAGTCGCGTACCGGCACCGTCCGGTAGGGGGTGGCGATGTCGACGACGACCCGGCTCGGCTGGGTGAGCGTGTAGACCCGGAAGGGTGCCCGCTTGGCGAGCCCGGTCCCGAAGGTTAACGTCGCCTCGAAGTCGCCGGTGTTGACGACCTGGATAACCCCGGGCAGTGCGTAGGTCCTACGGGCAGGCCCGTACGTGATGTCGCCGCGGCGGTCGTGCCCGTCGGCCTGGCTGAAGCGGATCTGGAGCAGAGCGCTGCCGACCACGTTGACGGTCTGCCCGGAGCCGTCGGCGATCAGCTTGGATACGTAGCGGACGTCGCGCTGGGCCGGCACCCGGCCGCGGAACTCGAAGACCAGCCGGTCCAAGCCGTAGTGGTGCGCGGCCCGGATCCCCACCAGCGTGGGGGTGACGGCCTGCTGGGTGGCCTGCGCCGGCATGGCCAGCAGTCCCGTGGCCGAGGCGACCATCGCGGTGGCGATAAGGGGGCGAATCGGGAGCATTATGATCATCTCTTTTCCCCGTGAGTGCTCCTGATTCCAGCGTGAACGCCCCCATGGCCGGGCGACACCGGCGAATGTCCCTTAGTTTGCGGATTTGAGCCACAAAAACGGGACGAAGTCTCGGGATGCGATCATGAGACACCCACGATGCGGCGCCTGCCATCCCGCGGAACCTCACGAGCCATCCCCGGCGACGGCACCGGTGATCAGCGAGGTCCCCAGATCCCGCCGGGCATGTTTCCCCAGCTGCCGTCGAACCAGTCGCTCAGATACTGCCGCATCTGGAACATCTCGGCGTGCTGGGCATCGCGCACGCCGGCCGCGAACGCCCGGACCTCCCCGTGTTCCGCCTGCCCGCGCATCAGCAGTTGCTGGGACATCATCACCGCCACCATGTGGTGGGGAATCATGTCCTGCAAGAACGCCTCGTCCAGCGCATCACCCGACAACTGGGACAGATCACGCATCATCGGCTGGTAGTCGACCACCGTCGAGTATCCCAGGTACCAGGCGGCCAGCCACTTCTTCATGGTGGCGATCTCGGCGGTCTGGGTCTTCACGATCGAGGCGCCCAGGGCGCGCATCTCCGCCCGGCCCGAGCGCTGCAGTTGCCGGGCGGCGGTGACCGCCTCCTGGTGGTGGGCCACCATCTCGGCGAGGTAGTCGAACTCGCTGCCGAAGCTAGTGGGGTGCATCCGGCCCATCGGCCACATCCTGCTCATCGGGCCGAAGTCATGTCCGTAGCTCTGCTGCTGCCACCTGGTGGCGTGCGGTGGCTGGGCGTTGCCCGCGGCGACGGCGACGCCGGTCACCGTGGCGGTGGCCAACACCGACCCGGCGGCGATCCCCGCGATTACTGACCGTCTCATCTCGACCCCCTGGTTCCAAGACCACTGATGGCGGTCCTCATCTCCCAGCCTGAACCGGCCCGGCCGGCGAGGGCAGGGCCTTCCGACACCCAAGGCCAAGCCCAACAGCGCTCACGGGCAGGACCAACGTCCCTCGCATATGGGACCTAGGGCCTGTACGGAGTTGAGATCAGACGGATCGCCTGCGCTTCGGATTCCGATCCTGGTAGGCCATCGCCATGGCGCGTGGAGGCCTCACCGATGAGTAGAGATCTGCATCATGACTGATCGGGCGGCCGCCGCGGGAGCCGCGCCTTTTGCGGTGGGCCGCCTGGTCGCTCTTCTCGGGGATGACGGCCTTGATGCGGCGTCGGCGCAGGTAGGCGCACGGCCGGTTCAAGATCATGATCTGGCTGCGGAGGATGGTGAATGGCCTGCTCATATAAGCCGTTGAGCTGGCTGGTTGGATCGTGGGACGCTGTGCCGCGTGGAAGAAACGCCACGGGCAGGCGCCGGTAGCTCCCGGTTCACGATGCGGCTGCGCCTTGAACCGGCCGGTCCCGCTAACGCTGCTGACCTGTGGCGTGTGCATGCCGACGACGAGGTGTGGCCGTGGTACGGCAACGAGAAGCCGAGCCTGGAGCGGATGCAGCGGTGGGCAAAGTCAATCGGGGACTCGTGGCGTTTGCATGGCGTCCACAAGTGGATCGCGTACGACCGGGTGAGTGGCGAGGTCGTCGGTCGCGGTGGATTGTCGCGCACACCGGTCGACGAGGACTGGGGTCAGATCTACACGTTCCTTCCGGCGGAGCCGTGGGTGCGCGTCGCGCATGAGAGTCGCCGCCCGTTCATCGCGCACGCGAACTGGCTCGAGATCGGATGGGCGCTACGGCACGAGTGGTGGGGACGCGGCTACGCCTCTGAGATCGGCCGGGCAGGGCTGGCGTTCGCATTCGACGTCCTCGAGGTGCAAGCCGTGGTGTCGTGCACCGTGCGTCACAACGTGCGCTCGCGTGCCGTCATGGAGCGCATCGGCATGCGGTACGCGGGCGAAATTCGCAGCCGCGGCATGGTTGACGGGGTTGAAGCAGAGCAGGACGACGCACCGTACGCGGTGTGCGTGCTGCTGCGAAGCGACTGGGACCGATCCGCCGCCAGGTCGCTTCAGGATCGTCCCTGGGAATGGGTGGCTGACCCCGCAGGCGGTAGGTGCGGCGTGTCGGCTTGATCAACACAACGAGGCTTCGGTAGGACGCGGGTCTCTCACCACTCCTCGTATACCGGAGCCTCGTTGTCTGCCCCTCAGCGTGCCGCTGCCACGCGTGCCGGCGAATCGGATCCCGACGCGTGGCACGCGCTGTCGTCGTCGTTGTCCGGTTGCCGGTCGGTGGGCCAGGCCGCCCACGGTGGTCTCGGCAGCCGACCTGCTTGACCGGTTCATCCAGATCCCGGATGGCCGCTGCCCGCCGTGGGTGGATCATCCGCTGGCGGTGGTACTGGTGCTGATGCTGTGCGCGGGTGCGGTGGTGGCCGGGATGGGCTTGTTCACGGCGGCGGCGGGCTGGATCGCCGACGCGTTCCGTACAAGCTGGCACTAGAGCCTGTACGGAGTTCGGATCTCTAGGCTGGCCGGAGGCTTCGGATCCATAAGACGGCTCCGCGTAGGTGCAGGCCGGCCAGATAGCTATCGGGCGTCTTGTCGAACCGGAAGGCCAGCCCACGCCACTCCTTCATCCGGTTGATGCAGCGTTCGGCCGCGTTGCGCTGCTTGTAGAGATCGGGATCATGGGTGACCGGCCGGCCGCCGCGAGAGCCGCGCTTCTTGCGGTTGGCCGCCTGGTCGGCCTTCTCGGGGATGACCGCCTTGATCCGACGTCGGCGCAGGTAGGCGCGGTTGCCGCGAGAGGAGTAGGCCTTGTCGGCAGCCACCGCGCCCGGCCTGGTGCGCGGACGGCCGATCGGCAGGCGGATCTTGATGCGCTCCAGCACGGCGCGAAACTGCGGGCTGTCTCCGGCCTGGCCGGGAGTCAGGACGAAGGACAGCGGACGGCATCGACAGTCGGCCGACAGATGGACCTTGCTGGTCAGCCCACCCCGCGAGCGACCCAGGTTGGCCGCCTTCAGCCGGAACCGGTGCCGGCGTCGTAGCCGCCTTCGTCTCTCCCCGTCGTCATCCCGGGCGTTTTGCCCCTTTGGCGCAGCCCCTTTTCCCGCTCGGCGGCTTGTTCCAGCGCTGCGCTCAGCTCGCCGTCCAAGACCATCCCGGCGGCATGATGGTGGGCGCGGGCGGTGGTGGAGTCGACGCTGACCAGGTCGAGGTCGGCCTGCCCGCGGGCTGCGGCCTCGGCGATCATCGCCTGCATGAGCTGCTCGAACACGCCGTTCAGCGCCCAGGAGCGGAACCGGTCGTAGGCAGTAGACCATGGCCCGTACTCGGTCGGCAGGTCCCGCCACGGGCTGCCGGTCCGAAACCGCCACATCACAGCATTGAACAGCAGTCGCAGATCGGGGATCGGGCCTCGCTCGCCCAACGGCAAGTGAGGCTCGATCAAGGACCATTCCTCGTCGGTGAGGTCTCCACGCGCCATGCCCGATGCCCTACCAGGATCGCCGACCGCACCGCAGGCAATCCCTCTGATCTCAACTCCGTACAGGCCCTAGTCCCAGTGAGCAGCAGGTGGTCGGCGCGCGAGACTTGAGGTAAGAGCAGAGGAGGTGCGTGATGGCCAGACACATCGTGGTCGGAGTGGACGGATCCGCACCGGCGACGGCGGCCGTGGAATGGGCCGCCGCAGACGCCCAGCGCAGAGGACTGGGGCTGCGGATCGTACACGTGTGCGAGCAGTGGCTCGGTGAACTCGGGACGGAATTCTGCACCGGGACGCTCGCCGCGGCCGCCGATCGGGTACGGGACCTGGCGCGCGACGTCGAGGTCACCACGGAGTTGCTGCCTGGGAACGTGATCGACGTCCTGATCGCCGAGTCGGCGTCCGCGGACAGCGTGGTGCTGGGCAGCCGAGGACTCGGCGGGTTCGAAGGGATGGTGGTCGGCTCCGTCAGCCTGGGCGTCGCCGGGCACGCCGCCGGTCCGGCAGTGATCGTCCGTGGGCCTTCTTCGACGAGGCACGGGCGGGTGGTGGTCGGATATGACGGCTCGGCGCATTCCGAGACTGCCATGCAGTACGCCGTCGAGCAGGCCCGGGCTCGCGAGGTTCCGCTGCACGTCGTCTTCGCCTGGCAGACGCCGGTCTTCTCGCCGTATGCGGCCGCATTCAGCAGCTTGCTGGAGGAGGCCTACGAGGGGGACATCCGCGCGGCGTCCGAGCGCGTGGTGCCCTGGCGCGAGAAGAACCCGGATGTCGAGATCACCAGCGAGCAGGTGATCGGCCACCCGGCCAGCGTCCTCATCAAGGCAGGCGGCACGGCCGACCTCGTCGTGGTGGGCTCGCGTGGCCTGGGAGGCTTCGCCTGTGCGGTGCTCGGCTCGGTCAGCCACGCGGTGCTGCATCACCTGACCTGTCCGATCGCCGTGGTGCGGCCTCGAACTCAGGCGTGAGGCTCTGGCCTCGTCCGGCCGCGCGCGCCTCTCTTCGGGGCCAGGGCGATGAGCGTCGGCTCCTCACCCGGTACGGCGGCGGCCCTGGACCGCCGCCGCATATTCCGTTTCGTCCAGGGCGAGGCCGAGCTGCGGGAGCGCCCGTTCCAGCGGCGAGCGCGCGAGTGCCGCCCACCCAAACGATAAGGAGCTGGGGATGGAACTGAAGCAGCTGCTCGGGGACGAGGCCGAATATCTGCTGGGGCACCGTGCGACCGGAATCGCGCGGACAAGCTGCACCTACCTGGAGCTGACGTCGTAGAGGGGGTGATGATGCACACCGACCGGAGCACTGTGGTGACGGTCCGGGGCCACCGCCCGCCTTGTCACGTGAAAGCCATCGCCGTGAGCAGGTAGACCGTGATGGAGACGAGGTCCTGGATGACGGTCGCCAAAGGTCCGGAACCGAAGGCCGGATCGCGGCCGAGGCGACTGAGCAGCCACGGCAGGCCCATGGCCAGCGCCGAGGCCACGGAGCAGGCGGCGAACAGGGCGATGGCGGCCGTCATGGCCACCCCGGTGTCGCCGTACAACAGGGCGAAGGGCAGGAAGGCAGCGGCCATCGTAAGTCCGATGATCAGCCCGGTGATCGCCTCTCCTCGGGCGAGCCGGCGGACGGAGACCCCCACCGACAGCCCGCGCACCACCACCGCCTCGGTCTGAGTGCCTACGGCGTCGGCCAGGTAGACCACACCGGGGAGGAAGAACGCCAGAGTGACGTTGGCGGACAGGCGCTCCTCGAAGGAGCCGACGATGCCCGCCGACAGCATCGCGCCGGCCAGCCCGATCAGCAGCCACGGGATGCGGTGCAGGAACCGGCGTCGGACGGACTCCTCGGCGGCGGTCCTGGCCCTGAGGCTGCCGCTAAGTCGGGCCATGTCCTCGTCGTGCTCCTCCAGCAGGACGCGCAGCAGTCGGCGCCTGGGCACCAGACCGTGGAAGCGGCCGTCCTCGCCGACCACGGCCAGGCTGCTCTCCCCGTGCTGGACGGCGTGCCAAGCCGCCACCTCCTGGTCCACGCCGGGCAGAGCGATGGGAGGGTCCCGGTCCGCCAGCTCCGAGAGTGGAGTGCCGTGCGAGGCCGCGAGCAGACGCTCGACGTCGATCATGCCGACCAGGCGGCCTCGCGCGTCCAGGACCACGAGGTCGGAAGCGCTGTCGAACCGTTCGCCCAGCATGCGCTCGCGCGCCTGCCCCGCAGTGACCTCGGGAGAGAACACGGGAACCCGGGTGACGACGTGCTCAACGGCGGTAGCCATGGCGCCATGATGCCGCGCCGGAAGCCACCCGTGGGGGACCGTCTGGTTCAGGACCCGGTCGGCCTTTGGTCCTGTCCGTGAGGGACCTACGGCTCTGGGGCGGCGTGGCTGTACACGGTGCGATGGGAGAAAGGAGGTTCGACATGATCATCGCAGGTGTTGACGGATCGGCGGCGGCGCGTGCCGCTGTGGCGTGGGCGGCAGATGACGCCATGCGGATGCGCGAGCCGTTGCGCATTGTGCACGCCCTCAATCGCGATCCGTACCGGTACTGGACGATCCACGCCTCTCTCGACCAGGACACGCTCCTTCACATGGCGCAGACGATGGTGAGCGAGGCGGCCGAGCTGGCGCGCGAGTGCCAGCCGCACATCGAGGTGTCGACCGAGATCGTCGAGGGTGCTGCGGCGCCGGTGCTGCGCGAGCAGGCAAAAGCCGCGACTGAGATCGTCATCGGCAGCCGAGGGCTGGGCGGGTTTACGGGCGCTCTGCTCGGCTCCGCGAGCATGAACGTGGCCGGTAAAGCGCACTGCCCGGTCGTCGTGGTGCGACCCGAGCAGGGGTCCGCACGCGGCGAGGTAGTGGTCGGCCTTGACGACGCACCGGAGTGCGAGCCCGCGCTGGAGTTCGCCTTCCAGCAGGCCGAGCTACGCGGCAGCCCGCTGCGCGCAATCCACGCCTGGCAGCCGCCGGTACAGCTGTACGCCCCACAGATCAACTACGACCCCGACGACATCACCGCGGCGCACAGACAAGCCGCTACCGCCAGGGTCGCCCGGTTCCGGCAGGCGCATCCGGGTGTAGAGGTGATCGAGGACGTGCGGCGCGCACATCCGGTCGATGCCCTGGTGGCCGCTTCGGCGCAGGCCGCGCTGGTAGTCGTCGGCTCGCACGGGCGGGGAGGCATCCGCTCGGCGCTGCTCGGCTCGGTCGGGCACGGTGTGCTGCACCACGCCCGCTGCACCGTGGCAGTGGTACGGAACTGACGAGGCCGGCCGTATCGTCGCGTAGTGCACGGGAGCTCGCGATCGACGACTCCGAGCGTGTGGGCCCGCCTCATCGGGCGTCGGCACGTGGCGCGCACCAGCCGACCCGGCCTCCTCAGCCACTGGTGGAGCGTCGGATAATGGAGAAAGAGACGAAAGTCCTCGGTGAAAGGGAAGATCTGCTCTGATCTCCTCGCCCGTGTGACAGCGACCATCGAAACATGCGGCAGCTCAGCGCGCTGGACGCGCAGTTTCTCAACTTCGAGACCGCCACCAACGTCGCGAACATCGGCGGACTGGCAGTCCTCGAAACGGACCTGTCCAAAGAGAGCATCCTGCTCAGGCTGTCCGAGCGCATGGCCGGGGTGCCGCAGCTACGGCAACGCCTGGTCCACGTGCCCCTCGGCCTCGACCACCCGTACTGGGCCGACGACGGTGAGGTCGACCTGGAGTATCACGTCCGGGAGCTCGCCCTGCCGGCTCCCGGCGATAATGCGCAGTTGGGCGAGCAGGTGGCCCGCCTGCACGAGCGGCTGTTGGACCGCTCCCGTCCGCTGTGGGAGATGTACCTGATTCACGGCCTTGCCGGAGGCCGGTGCGGCATCTACACCAAGCTCCACCACGCCGCCGTCGACGGGCTGACCGGGGCCGAGGTGCTTGCCGCGCTCATGGACCCCGGCCCTGGAGCGGTCGCATGCGAGCCGGAACCCCCTCCGGAGCTGTGGCACATGCTGGCCAGGAGCGCCTGGCACCTCGCCGCGAACCCCGCGCATCTGCTGAGGTTCGCGGGCGAGGTCCTGCCGGTGCTGGACCAGCTCCCCGGCGTTTCCCGGCTGCCCGGCGCGGGTCCCTTGTCGCGGCTGCTGCAGCGCGGACCCTCGCCTGAACTGCCGGATTTCGCCGCTCCCTACACCCCGCTGAGCGGTCCAGTCTCGTCACATCGCCGCTATGCGTTCGCCGACCTGCCGTTGTATGAGATCAAACGGGTCAAGAACGCCTTTGGCGTGACGGTGAACGATGTCGTGATGACGCTGGCAGCCTCCGCGTTGCGCCGCTGGCTGATGGCGCACGGGGCGTTGCCGGACGTTCCCCTGGTCGCGGGCGTGCCGTTCTCCCTGCGTGGGCGGACAGGAGCCAATGACGGCAATCAGGTCACCATAATGATCACACAGCTGGCCACCCAGGTGGCCGACGCTCGCCGCAGGCTGGAACTCGTGAGCGAGGCGATGCGGCAGATCAAGGAACGCTTCGCGCTGGCACCGGCGGGCTGGTTGCGGGAGCTGAGCGAAAGCCTGCCCGCCGCGCTGAACGGCGTGGCTGACCGCGCTGTGTTCGAGCTGGTAGGCAGGACCGCGCCGCCCATCAACGTGATCATCTCCAACATTCCCGGCCCGCAGTTTCCGCTGAGGATCGCAGGAGTTGAGCTGCTCGCGCACTACCCGGTGTCCGTGATCACCGACGTGAGCGGCGCCCTGAACATCACGGCCTTCTCCTACAACGGCCGCCTCGACGTCGGAATCATCGCCTGCAGAGAGCGGGTCCCCGATGTGTGGGCCTTCCCGGGTTACCTTCGTGAGGCTTTGGAAGAGCTAAAGCCCGCCTCCTGACCCGCGGCCCCCTCTCGTCGGCGCATCCTTGTTCTTGATCGCGACATTCGGGGGTGCGCTCACACGTGATCAAGCGAGGATGGAGAATCGGCGATCCAGATCGAAGATCTTGAGGAGGCGGGCGACGCGTTCGGGGACATGGGACAGGTACAGCCGTCCGCCGACGTGTCGGGCCTTGTCGTCGGCCCGGATGAGCGCTGTAAGTCCTGACGCGTCCATGAACGACACGTTGCCCAGGTCGACCTCGATGATCGGACTCGGGCGGTTCATCGTATCGATGAGCAGTTCCTCCAGCGGCGGCGCCGTCGCGACGTCGACCTCTCCACAGACCGTGACCTTCGCCGTGTCGTTTCCCGCCTGCTCGAAAAGCTCGACGGGCCTTGTGCACAGGCCCGGATGGCCAAGCTTCCTGTTCATCTCCGCCTCCAGTCGGGTCCTGCCGTAGGGGCGCAGACCGTCTTATCTGGTCGCTCCATGCTGGCGGGGTCCCCGATGGTCGCAGTAGGGCCGAAGGTCCCGCCCGTTGACTTCCCAAAGTCCTCTGGGACTGTTGTTGACCAGGGCAAAGGTATGAGGGCAAGGACAACGCCGACGATCGCGCTCGCTGTCGATCACCGTGGTGGAGGATCAGTGTGCATGGGCGGCGTTGTCCGGGGGTTGGATGGGCCACCGCGAGCGGACGGGTGCAGGATCCGGTCGAGGCGGACGGCGGCGTAACCGAGGACCGACAGCGCGGTGACGATCAGCAGGTCGCCCAGGGCCAGCGGTTCGGTGCCGAGCAGCTCCTGGAGCGGCGGCAGGTACAGTCCGGCCAGCTGCAGGACGAGCGCACCGGCGACGGCGAACAGCAGAAGGGGATTGGCCAGCGAG
Source organism: Nonomuraea sp. NPDC049480 (assembly GCF_044465905.1). Lineage (NCBI taxonomy): Bacteria > Bacillati > Actinomycetota > Actinomycetes > Streptosporangiales > Streptosporangiaceae > Nonomuraea > Nonomuraea sp. NPDC049480. The sequence continues at coordinate 47,746 of NZ_JBITMD010000030.1, read as the reverse complement.
CCGGGCCGCGTACGAGAGCCGAGCGCGACGCCGAGCTGGGTGGCGCCGAGGGCGAAGAAGGCCATGCTCTGCCATGGTCGTCCGGTCTGGTGGGCCCAGATGGCCACGCCGAGGGTGACAGCGGTGAGGACGACGGCGATCCGGATTATGCGCTGCCACAGCCCCGCGCCCAGGATGCTCTGGCTGGGCGGCCGCGGTGGGCTCGCCATGGCTCCAGGCCGGGCCGGCTCGCCGCCGAGGGCCACACCGGGCAGCCCATGCGTGAGCAGGTTGATCCAGAGGATCTGGGCGGGAAGCAGGGGGAGCGCGAGGCCGGCGAACGGCCCCAGCAACATCACCGCGATCTCGGCTGCTCCGCCGGACAGGCCGTAGATGAGGAACCGGCGGATGTTGGCGTAAACCCGGCGGCCCTCCTCAACGGCCGCGACGACGGTGTCCAGGTTGTCATCGGCGAGCACAAGGTCGGCCGCCTGGCGGGCGACTTCGGTGCCGCGTTTGCCCATGGCGACGCCGATGTCGGCGCGGCGTAGTGCCGGGCCGTCATTGACGCCGTCACCGATCATCGCGAGGGTCTCGCCACGAGTTCGCAGATCCTGGATGATCTCGAGCTTCTGCCCGGGGGCGGCCCGGGCGTACACGCTGATCTCGGCACGGTCGGGCGTCCCGGGATCCCGGAGGTCCACGACCGGAGCACCGGTGGCGATGATGCCCAGATCGGTGGCGATGGCACGAGCGGTCCCGGGATGATCGCCGGTGATGAGGAGCGGCCTGATGCCGGCTTGTTTGCAGGCGGCGATCGAGGCGACCGCCGCGGCACGCGGCGGGTCCAGGATCGCGACCAGTCCGAGCAACGACAACCCGCTCTCCGGCGCTGTTTCCGGAACGGTGTCCAGATCGAGGCTCGCGACGGCGAGGACGCGGTATCCCGCCTGGGCGAGTTGCTCGGCGCGCTCGGCGGCGCGAGTCAGCAGCGCCGGATCGTCGGCCAGGGCAGGTGGGTGGAGCAGCACTTCGGGCGCGCCTTTACAGATCACCCGCGCATGTCCGCCGGGCAGGCGATGCACGGTGCTCATCCTCTTGCGTTCACTGTCGAAAGGACGTTCGGCCACCCGTGGAAAGCGCTCTTGGAGCTGTTTGCGATCCAGGCCGAGCTTGGCCGCGGCGGCGAGCAGGGCCGCCTCGGTGGGATCTCCCAGCGCCGTCCACTCCCCGTCGAGGTCCTGGGGCGGTGACAGTCTGGCGTCGTTGCACAGCACGGTCGCCAGCAGCAGGTCGGTGAGGCTCGTGCTGTCGAGGGAGTCGCCGCGCACGATTTCGCCGTCGGGTGCGTATCCGGAGCCGGTGATCGCGGCCTCCCCGGTGGGAGTCCAGACATGCCGGGTGACCATTCGGCCCTCGGTGAGAGTCCCGGTCTTGTCGGTGGCGAGCACGGTCACCGCGCCCAGCGTCTCCACGGCGGGCAGCCTGCGTACGAGAGCGTTGCGGGCTGCCATCCGGCGAGCTCCCAAGGCCAGGCTCAGAGTCACGACCGCGGGCAGGGACTCGGGCACGGCCGCGACCACCAGGCTGATCGCGGTCACCACCATCAACTCGACCGGTTGCCCGCGAACCAGTCCGAGCGCCAGCACCAGCGCGGACAGCGCCACCGCGACGCCCGCCAGCAACCGCCCGAGACCCACCAGGCGGCGCTGCAACGGCGTTAGCCCGGCTCCCTTGACCATCATGGACGCGATCCGCCCGCTCGCGCTCGCCACCCCCACGGCAGTGACCAGCGCCCGGCCACGCCCCCGTACCACGACGGTGCCCGCGGAGACCGGATCGCCGACGGTTTTGTCCACCGGCACCGATTCTCCCGTCAAAGACGACTCGTCGACGAGCAATGCCGCCGATTCCACCATCGTGGCGTCGGCTACGACGATGTCGCCTTCGGCCAGGACCAGCAGGTCGCTCACGACGACGTCGGCCGCCGGAATCTCTGTCTGGGAGCCGTCGCGGATCACGCGCGCCGTCGGGGCCGTGAGCTGTGACAACGCCGTGATGGCCCGGTCGGCGCGCACCTCCTGCACGACCCCGACAGAGGTGTTGACGATGATCACGAGCATGATCACGGCCGTGTCGGTCCAGTCGCCCGTGGCAACGGTCAACGCCGCCGCGACGAGCAGGACGATGATCAGCGGATCGCGAAGCTGGGCGGCGACCCGGCGCCACAGCGGAACGGGCGGCTTCTGCGGGAGCAGGTTGGGCCCATCCCGCTCCAGGCGCACCGCCGCCTCCACAGACGACAGTCCGGAGCGTGTGGGTATCACCACGTCTTCCTCCCTGATCCCAGGTCCTCCCGATCGGCCGGAGCGCCGCATCGTCTCGCCTACCTGTTTTCGCAGGAAATGAACTCCCGGCCCAGGGACGAAGGTCCTGGCAGGCAAGGCCGGATGGCAGATATGCGGCGTGCATGGGGACAAGGCCGCTTGCCACCGCGCTCACCGATCTGCTGCACCGGCTCGCGCCCATCAGCCAGGCCCTACAGGACGAACGGCAGGATGACCTAGGTTTTGAGGAGTGCGACCGGACGGCGGCGGTTCGGCTGAGTACGGGCGCCTGCCTGGCGCGCCGATGCACGGCGCGATGTAGATGAGATGCGCCGCGCTCTCAGCTGCGGCCGACGGCATCCCATTCGAAGAGATCTCTGGTCGGCACGCTCAACGCGTCGGCGATCTGGAACACCTTGTCCAGGTGCGGGCTGTACATGCCGTTTTCGATGCGGTTGATCGTCTTGCGGTCGACGTCGGCCAGTTCGCCCAGTCGCTCTTGGGTGAGGCCATGCCTTTCGCGGAGTTCACGCAGGCGCAGGCCGAACTGTCGGCGCAGCTCAGCGAGGCGTGGCGTGATCGGATCAGGCACTCACCCACGGTGACGTGCATGATCACCAAAGATCTGTACCAACGTTGGTACAAATAGCAGTAGGCGCCCCTCGGTGCGCCGCCGTAACGTGCAAGCATGCAGCCGCACCACCGGATACGCCGTCATTGTCACCGCCCCTGGAGAAGGCCGCATGATCCGTTCGACGCAGGCCCGCCCCTACCCGGTCCGCCTCATCACCCCGCCACGCCGCGATCGCCATGGTGGCATCTCACCTGCCTGGCTGCTCATCCAGGCCGCCCGACTGTCCTGGGAGATCCGCAAGATCTTGCAGCTGATCAACGGCATGCGGCTCAACCTGAGCGAAGAGCTCCAGATCCAATGCGAGGCCAGCGACATGCTGCTCAACGCCGCGCACGCCACCGCCGTCATGGAGGCCCGGCTGCCGCTGGCTCCAGCCTGGGGGAGCGGCCCACCCCGCGCCCGCTCCATCTTCGCCCAGGCCCGCGAGGCCGGCAGTGACCCCGCCGAGGTGTGCGCCGAGGTGATCCCGCCCCGGCCGCACATCGATCCGCAGATCACCCACGACGTGCAGGCCGCCTTCCGCGCCGACCCCGACCCCGACGCCCAGTGCGCCGGCACCACGACCAAGAAGGAGCGGTGCGCCAAGACCATCGTCCGAGGCATCGGCTCGGCGCACTGCGCCGTCCACCTAACGCCCATGGAACGCCAGCAGCGCGACGAACTGCGCGCAGCACAAGATCGACGCATGCACGCCATCCAGGACGCGCTCGACGACCAACGCCAGGCGTTGGCCGACACCTGGACCCAACGCTACGGCTGCCTGCCCCACAGACTGGAACTTCCTGCCCCACCGAGCCGCGCACGCCGCGTCCTTGCCCTGGATGGCGACACCGGGCTGAAACCCGGAGAGGAAGAGCAGGCCATGCTCGCCCTGTACGACACCGGCTGGCCAGCACTGTGCCCGCGTGCCGCGGAGATCATCAGCACCCTGATGGACTGCCCTCGCGCCACCACAACGCGCCTGGCCGAGCTTGCCGCCGCCCAGACGCCGCACCGCTGGTCCAGCCCCGAGCAGTGGCTGGAGTCCAGCATCTGGGACGGCGTCCGGCCTCCCGGCGTTGCCCTGCCCGCTGCCGGTCAGGACCCTGCACTGGATGAGTACCCACCCGTCCAGATGCTGCGCCGCCACCTGGACGATGACCAGACAGGTTGGGAGCGCTGGCAGGCCGGATTCGCCACCCTGGTCGAGGCCTGCGACGACCCGCCCGTGGACACCATGGCCGACCTGGTGGCCTTCTGGCAGGACATCGGCATCTTGATCTCACGCGGCGGTGAGGGCGGCCATCCCCTCTGGACCCTTGACGCCTCGCCCCCCTCACCGTGGCGTGTGGTGCATAGCAGAGGCCCTGCCGTCCCGCCACACATCCTGGCCGCCGCGCTGGACTGGCTGCTCGATGAAGACGTGCCCGTGGACGCTGAACTCCCGCCACGTGAGGTCTTCACTCTGCTCATGACATCGAGCGCTCACCACGGCTCTGCTGCCAACATCGTGACCAGCGGCGCCTCTGCAGCGCCGTGAGCCAGCTCCGTCGAACGCAGGGGCTTCGCCGCCTTGCCGCCCAATTCCCGCAAACCGCCAAAATTCATGCTCCTACCGAGCACGGAACTTGCCGTGTGCGCACAGGGCGCCGGGGATCGGCGTCCCGGCCGCGACCGGTTACGCGGGGTTGGGCCGCTTCTCGTGGCGCGGTGAGCGTGCCGCTTCGGTCACGCTGATGGCCCGGTGCAGAACTTCGTGGGGAGTTCGGCGACATCGCTCCTCGGCCATCGGGCCAGGATCGAGGTCCATCAGCTTTGACCAGATGACCACGCCCCAGTCAGGGTCGTGGACGCTGGTCGTGAGCGGAAGGGGAGGCTTCGGCGGCCTGTACCGGGGCGGCAGCCGCATCTTCGGCTTTGACCCGCGCGATAAGTCGGCCGACGAGGGCGGCAGCGGCCGCGGCGGCTTCCGGATCGTCGCGGTATCGCTCGTCAATGATGCGCTGGAGCATGCGCCGTGCTTCGTCGGCCTGGCGGCGTCGTTCCGCGACGACCGCGTGCGCGGTGCCTGCTCCGGCGAAACGATCAACAGCTGCGCGGGCCTCCTCACCGGTCATGCCGTCAAGAACGGCGGCGAGGTGATCGAGAAGTGCTCGCTTTTCCGTCTCAAGGGACAACCCGCCCGACTCGTCGGGGCGGTGTGTGGTCGTCATCTCAGCAGCTTACGGAAGGTCTCCACGTCTCAGCCGGCCGCTGCCAGCCTGACCAGCGTCGGAGTGGATAACATGCGGTTGGCCGCGCGAGGCAACAGACGACCGGGAGCAGCATACGTAGCGCCTGCCGTAGGAGATGGCTAGCCTGTACATCGCCAGCCGAGCCCATGCTGCAGGTCGCGCAGCGGCAGCTGCTCGGCAGCGTGATCGAATGAGTAAATGCCGCCCCCAGGGGGACCTGGTATACCGAGAAGTTGGCCGAGGCGCTGGACCCGTATCGATGCGTCCAGCGGCAGACACGGCTGCTGCAGAAGGACCTGACGCCGGTGGGCGGCCAGTCCGGGGGAGCGGGGGAACGCGCAGGGGACTGATCCGCTCCCGGCCGACGGTGCAAGGGCGGGGGAGGGGCAGAACCCGCTGAAGTCCGGTCCGCCCTCTTCTTTCAGTCTTCGCTACGACAGGACCGCGGCGCGACTGGAGACGGCCGCAGCGGCCGGCGAACCCGGCATGTTCGACCCGGAGTGACCTTTGGCCGGGGCCGGCCCAGATGGGCCCGGCCGGGACGCGAAACGCCCGCTCATTGGAATGTGCGGGACGATTGCGCAGGGTTCCGTGGATGTCGGCGGCGGGAGGCCGGGGGAGCGCCCCGTGTGCGTATCCCGCCCGCGGTCCTCGGTGCGATCCTGGACCTATGACGGCGTGGCAGAAGGTCGAACAGGCAGCTGTGCAGGGCGAGACGTGGATCCCGGCGGAGATCCGCGCCCTTGCGCGCGCGTTCGGCTCCGAGGCGCAATGGCCGGGCGAGGCGAAGATCTCCGGAAGGGCGATCGCCGCCGGACCAAACACCGGGGGACCGGACGGCGACCGCTTCCACGCCGACATCACCGAAGTCGTGCACACCCACCTCAACGACGAGGCCACAATGCTCGTCGTCGAGTGGTGGACGCCCACGCACGGGCTGCGAAGGGTCGCGCGCGAGTAACCCTCCATCGCGCATCCGATCCTGCCCGCCTTGCCACACACATGCCCGGTCTCAGAAATCACGTCAGTGGATCATGTCGTGAGTTGGGGTGCAGCAGGTGTGGTGAGACGAAGCGAACCGGAATCTCCTCACCGGTGCCGTTTCCGGCTTATGCCCGCCACCGCCTCGTCCTTTCCCTCAGGTCAGCGGTGCCGAGCATCTCCGCCGCGCCGGTCGACAACGTCGCTGATCAGCTGAGAACCGCCAACCCTAGTGAGACAAGAATCAGCCCCAAACCAGACCATGCCGTTCAGCAACTCTCAGGTCGATCGAGAATCGGCCGGATCGACGCCGAGATTGTTGCGATTACGCCAGTTCAACTGATGAGACAGGGCATCTGGTGCGACATGAAAAGGAGGCGAAAGGTCAACAAACAAGCCAAACAGAACAGAAGGTGGATTCTGTTCTGTTTGGCTCATGTCGTCACAAACATTACTTACCGGGAATCCAAGCCCGTTCCGCCACGAAACCCTAGCTCCCGCCGCAGCACCAGATTCTCCCCGTGCGCCGCCTCCAGCGCCGCACGCAACTCAGCCATCTCCTGCCGGTGCAAACGCTTAAGCCGGGCAATCTCCGCCGTCAGTGCGAACACCACACTGTCACGATCATCACCGGCCCGACCTTCAGCCGACCCTGGCTCGACAACCCCGCCACCACGCGGCACCTGCTGCTGGCGCAAGTGCTCGATCCGCCGCCGCAGCTCCGGATGGCTGTACAGGAACGAATGCGATACCCCCGCCCGGCGCTGCACCGCCTGGAACGTCACCGGTTCACCCTTCTTCACCAGGTATTTGATCGCAGCCTCTGCAGCCGCGGCCTTGGCCGCCGACTTGCGCCGGGCGGCGGCGGTGAGCGCATCGATACGCTGCTGCCGCCGCTCAGCCGCCCGATCCGTTGTCTGATCCGTTGTCTGATCCGGGTTCGGCTGCGCCGGGAACGTCATCGCGGCTCCCTGCGGTAGCGGGTGGTATCGATCTCGACCGGCACCGGCCCGGCCGCGGTCGGCGCACCGGCGCCCTGAACAGCACGCCCGGGAGCGGCTGCCATCGCGGCCAGCAGCTTGAGCAGGGCATCACGTTCGGCGGTACGCTGAGCCAGCCACACGTTGTCGGCCGGCATCGGCACACCATGCCGGGCTTCGAACGCGGACGTGGTCCGCTCGATGAGCGCGCTCGTCTCGGCCAATTGCCGCTCCAGCGCCGCGGTGTGGCTGTCGTCGGTGACGAACACCCCGCATGTCAGACAGGCGTTGCCCTTGTCGCACAGCTGCAGCGGCGGCAGCAGGCAAAATCCATTGGGCAAAAACCGGTCGGCGCGATTGAACAGCTGCAAGCCGTCATGATCTTCCCGGGTGAACGCGATCAGGCTACCGTCGGCCTTGAACTTACGAGTCGCGACGAACGCCTGCTCGGCATGTTCGTCGCGGCGAGCTATGTAATGCATCGACATCTCCGGGCTCGAGTGCCCGGCGTAACGCTGCAAAACGTGTACGGGCAGCCCAAGCTCGGCCAGCCGGGTCAGGCGCGTATGCCGGAAACGGTGCGTGTGGCTGAGCTGGACCGGCCGCCCGGCACTATCGGTGATCTGCGCCAGGTCGCTGAAGACAAGCAGCGCCTCGGCATAGGAGCCCCGCGGGAAAGCTTTATGGCCGTCGGCATTGGCCTTGCGCTTGGGAAACAGATAGCGCGTAGGCCCACCGAAACGCTCGCGAACCCACTGCTGCTGCTCATGAATCACCGCGACCACCTCAGCATCCACCAAGATGGTGTCCGGCGCTTTACCGATCTTACTCTGGGCGTAACAAAACCGAGCGATCTGTTCTCCTTCGGCAGCCTGCACAGCCCGATCGGTGGCGGGTGACAGGCAGTCGAAATCACAGCGCAGGATCTCGCTGGCCCGCCGGCCGGTAAGGATTTGCAGCAGCAGCATCCGCATGACCTGAGGCTCATCACGCCCCCGCAGCGTGTCGTGACGTCCCTGACAGGAAACGGGGACCAGCTCCTCGCGAGAAGCGCTCAGCACCGGCAGGTACGCCGTGATCTGCGCCAGCGCATGATCATCGACGTATTTGCCATCATCCAGAACAGGCGGCCGGGCCATGTGACGGTGCGCCTGATCCCTCCAGGCCGCTGGTTGGGCAGGATCGAGCCGCTCCCAGGGTGTCGGCCCGAGCACCGACAGGGCCTCCTGGCGGTGATCCACGAGGAATGACATGAGCTCGGCGATAGCGAACAGATCCGTGTTGACCTTGACGGGCGCGACGCGGTCAGTCCGGGGTGCCCGGCCAGAACGCACCCGGTTGGCGGGAACACTGTCCCATCGGCGAAACTCCGCCGTCAGGCTCGACGCCTGACCGAGGTCGGTGGCCACCACCGCCGGATCGGGCAGAGTGCGCAGCCAGCAGTCCAGCCGCAACAGAGCAGGCATACGGGCGGTCAGCAGAGTAGACCATGTCATTGCGCCGGACTCCAGCAGCGTCCCCAGCACCCACTTGACCGCCTGCCGGACCCAAGGGATCTGCGCATCACCCGGAATACAACCATCACCGCGCAGCGGTTCTCGCTCGCGCAACGGAATGCGCGGGTCGCAGCGCGGATGCCAGCGATCCAGCATCCACCACGGGCCCTCGTGCAGCCGGGCGGCCAGGGCCAGCTGCGCGTAACGCAGGCAGGACGGTATAAGCCTCAGAGCCGAGGCCGGCGCCGGCCGTCCCGTTGTCGCCTCGCGAAACCGGCAGAAAAAGCGCCGAAACTCCTCTTCCGGCCAGTCGACCCAGGACGATGGGAGCTGCGTCGGGCCGTACTGGGCTACCCAGGCGAGCATGCGGGCCAGCTGATTGATGTGGTAGCTCATCACCTCCGCGCCGTCGCGGTATTGCCAGTACGCCATCCACGCCAGCTCCAGACCCAGCCGCTCCGGGACCCCGGCTAGATCGATCTTGCGGCCACCGTTGCTGCGTGCGACCCAGTTCTCGATCCCCGGCCCGATCAGCGGACCTCGCCACTCAACGGGCAGGTCACTCTCCAACCGCCGGTACGGATCGGACATCGACTCAGTCCCATCAGCAGGGACCAAGGCCAGGAAGTCATCAGTCATCAGAAACCTGCCAGGCAGTGGTGTAGGTCTTCCAATTGGCTGCCGCCCGCAACGCCTCGTCTTCGGTCACCCACCCGTACAGATCCAGCGTGGTCTGCACGTGAGCATGCCCCAGGCGCCGCGAGACCACCCATTCTGCGACACCGGCCAGCAGGAGCGCCGTCGCATGCGTGTGCCGCAACCAATGAGGCGTCCACTCTGGCGGTCCGTAGCCCTTCGTCTTGAGCGCGTCCACCTTGTCATAGACGGTGCCTTGCTGCAGTGGCGCCAGGAACGGCGGCCGATCAAGGTTGACGAACAACATGTCACCGGCGCTGATCGCGATACCGAGCTGAGCGGCCCGGCAGGCCAGGTGAGTGAGATAGTCGGCGAACAGCCGCTCCAGGTCCGCGCCGACGTAGACACGCCGCGGCTTGAGCAACTTGACCCGTGCCTCGTTGGGATTGTCTGGTCGCGGCACGACATCGATATACGGGGTCCCGCCGCGGCCCATGACGAAGTCACTGATCCGCATGCCGAGCGCTTCACCGAGCCTCATCCCGGTCTCGGCCAGCAGCGCGAACAACATGCGGTCACGCAGATTGCCCCGCCATTCCCCGGCCCCGGCATCGAAGACGGCACAGCCATCAAGGATCGCCTGCACCTCCTGCGGCAAAAGGACCGGCGGCCGATCCTTAGCCCTGCTACGCCGGATGCGGACCAGCGAGGATGGCTGCGTGGGACGGTGCTGAGCCAGATGCGCCAGCATCCCGTACGCCGGGACCCGCCGCGGTGGACCCTTCAGCAACCGTTCAGCCACCACGACGTCGTGTACCAAGTGCTGCCAGCGGTAAAAGGAGAGCAGCGCAGTCAACCGCGCCTCGAGCGTGCTCATGGCGGGGGGCTCAATGTGCTCCCGGCTCAGCACCGTGGCTTGCGGGCGGCCCTCATGCAGCCAGGATACGAAAGCAGACACGGCCGGCACGCCCAGGTGGTTCCAGCGCTCAGCTTCATCACGCTGTTCGAGAAACGTCCACCACTGCGCCAACGCGGTGGCATAGCCGCGCACGGTGTTGGGCGACCACAGCAGCCGGTGTGCCTCGAGCCACTCTTCCACCGGCGACACGGTGCGGTAGGCGGCATCCACCACCGTCCAGGTCCGCGATCCACCCGGCGGCCGCACCATGAGCCTGTACGCCATGCCATCGTTCCCTCATGTCGCTGAGGAACCGAAGATAAGCCTGACGTAACGAGGCATGAGGGGCAAGTGACACAGTTGTTACATACGTTGATGAGAGCCGTGAGCGCCCCCTAGATAATCCAGCTTCTGTCCGGTATGGCGTTAAATGCCGGTATTGCACACTTCTGTCAGGTTGCCTGGTGCCCGGCACCACACCCGTCCGGCAGAGGGAAGGGCCGGCCCGCGGGCGCGTCGCCGGCCGGTCACAGCCGGTTGACGAAGCGCGCCGCGGCGCGCTGGCTCATGCCGGTTTCACCGCGGACGAGGAAGACGGCTTCCTGGATCTGGCCGAGGGCCTTGAGTTCGCGGGCTTGGTCGACGAGGTCGATGCTGGGGTTCGGGCGGTTGCGCGGCCGTTCGGTGAGGCGCGCGGCGAGGATGATGAGCCAGATGATGGCTGCGGTGATGACGGCCGTGAGCGCGATGAGGCTCGGGGTCGCGATCTCCAGGGCGGGCATGGTGGTGCGTCTTCCCTGGAGTTCGGGGTTCATGCGGACCGTGCCTGATTGCTTGATAATGAACATTATGTCAAGTAGTGCATGTTCGGACAGGGGGCGGCTCCCCTGGACGGCTGAGGCCGGCGGGTCTGGTGGGAAATTTTTTCTCGGCGCTTCCGGCCGATCCGCAGCCTTCCTGAAGGGTGTCCCGGAGCCGGGATTCGCGTGTTGACCGGCGCTTTCACACCTTCCGGGGCGGCCGGTTCGCGGCAACGGCAGGCCTGTCGCGGGTTGACGGCAGGCTTGACGTTGTGTTGATTCGCTGTCTTTTGTCGGGTTTGTGGTTTTAGGGTGGAGCTCCCTGCTATTCGCGCCGCGAGAGGAACAGCACATGGGGACCCAGTCGGTGTTATGCCCGGTGTGTCAGGGTGTTCTGCCTGCTTCTGGCAAGGAGGCCTACACGGCCCTGCGGGGGCGGCTGATCGTGACCAACGGGTACTGCTCGGGCGGTTGCGCCGAGCGGCGTGCTGAGGCGGCGGAGCAGACGCAGCAGATGGCGCGTCCGCAGCCGGCGGTTGGTCCTGAGCCTGCGGGGTCGCGTCCGGAGCCTGCTCCGGTGGCCAGGCAGGCGGCCGTGGCCGGTGGACGGCCTGGTGGGCTGCCGCTGCGGGTGGTGCGCTGACCCTTCTCCCCCGGTTTGCCCGGGGTTATTGGTGGCCGTCGATGGTGTGCCAGTAGTCGCGGGTCTCCACGGCGAGTCCATTGGTGTCGAAGCGGGCGAAGACGCAGCCGGCCAGGGTGATGGGGCGGCCGTTGTCGAGGGCGTGGACGCGGAACTCGATGGCGGCCTGGTCGGCGTCGACGATCGGGGTGGCGAAGGTGACATCGGGCTGCGTCTCGCCGGTGAACGACCAGGTGATGTAGTCGGCGATGGCCTGTTTGCCGTGGTGCGGAGGGCGGAACGGCATGCTGGTGTGGACGGCGTCGTCGCGGTAGAGGGCGGTGATGGCGTCGGCGTCGTGGCGGGTCCAGCCGTGTTGCCAGGTGTCGGCGAAGCGCCGGGCGGCTGTTCGGGTGTCCATGCCGACCATTGTGAGGGCTGTCCCCTGCCGGCGTGCCGGGGTCAGCGGGTGTAGGGCCGGGCGGCGGTGACCGCGGTGACGGGCAGGGGCCCGTACAGGTGGGGGTAGCCGTTCTCGGTGCGGACGTCGAGGCCGGTGGGGTCGATGTCGAGGACGAGCAGCGCCTCGGTCACGTCACGGTAGTAGCGGGTGTGGACGTCGCGGAGCTGGGCGGGGTCGCGGCTGCAGTGGATGAAGCCTTCTTGCTCGAGGGTGCGGCCGAGGGTGGAGATGCGGTACTCCCCCGCGTGCTGGGCGGCGTGCCAGTCGGCGGCCAGGGCGAGGTGGTGGATGGTCATGGGGCCCATTCGCGGTCGAGGATGGCGTAGACGGCTTCGCTGGCCCATTCGCCTTTGACGTATTCGTTGTCGATCAGGGTGGCTTCGTGCGCATGCGGAGTTTTTCCAGGACGCGGGCTGAGGCGGTGTTGCGGGCGTCGAGGCGGCCGGTGATGCGGTGCAGGCCGAGGCCGGCGAAGCCGAGGCGGAGCATTTCGCGGGCGGCTTCGGGGGCGTAGCCGTGGCCGTGGTGGTCGGGGTGGAGGATGTAGCCGATTTCGCCTTGGCGGTGTTGCTGGCTGGTCCAGATGAGCAGGGCCGAGCCGATGAGGTTGCCGGTGTGGCGGAGGGTGATGGCCAGGTCGAGGGCGTCGCCTTCGTCGCGGAGCGCGGTGCGCGTGATCTTCGTGTCGAGGAAGGTGCGGGAGGTGTCGCGGTCGCGGGGTTCCCAGTAGAGGTAGCGGGCGACGTCGGGGCGCGATTCGTAGGCGTTGACGGCGTCGAGGTCGCCGGCGGTGAAGGGGCGCAGGACGAGGCGTTCTGTGGTGATCGGGTAGCGAGGCTGGAGCACGCAGGAAGTGTAGGGACGGCTTATGGGGCCCGCAACGCGTTTTCGACGGCGAGGGTGAGGAGGGGGCGGGCTTCGTCGAGGGGGCGTTGTTCGACGACGTGTTCGAGCCAGAGGGTGGAGAGGGTGGTGTAGACGAGGCGGACGCGCAGGTCGGTGGCGGGCAGGTGGAGGGTGTCGGCGAGGATGCCGATGCAGCCGTCGGTCCAGCGGCGGGCGATCTGCTGCAGGACGGGGTCGCGGCCGGCGTGGACGTACAGCTCCCACAGGCCGAGCTGGCGGGCGCGGTCGGCGGTGGCGATGCGGTCGGGCAGGGCGGTGAGGTCGTGGCCGGTGAGCCAGGTGCGGGTGGTGGCCAGTTCGGTTTCGACGAGCTGGGCGAAGGCTTCGGCGAGCAGCTGGTCGCGGGAGGCGAAGTAGTAGGTGGTGGCGGCCAGCGGCAGGCGGGCTCGGTGGGCGACGGCGCGGTGGGTGACGCAGGCGAATCCGCCTTCGGTGAGCAGGGCGACGGCGGCGGCCAGGAGGGTGGCGCGGCGGCGGCGGCCGCGGGATTGGGTGGCGGTGTGGTGGGGCGGGTCCGGGAGGTCGTGGTGCGGGTTCACTGGCCACCTGCGAGGTTGAGGACGACGACGCCACCGATGAGGCTGGAGCACGCAGGAAGTGTAGGGACGGCTTATGGGGCCCGCAACGCGTTTTCGACGGCGAGGGTGAGGAGGGGGCGGGCTTCGTCGAGGGGGCGTTGTTCGACGACGTGTTCGAGCCAGAGGGTGGAGAGGGTGGTGTAGACGAGGCGGACGCGCAGGTCGGTGGCGGGCAGGTGGAGGGTGTCGGCGAGGATGCCGATGCAGCCGTCGGTCCAGCGGCGGGCGATCTGCTGCAGGACGGGGTCGCGGCCGGCGTGGACGTACAGCTCCCACAGGCCGAGCTGGCGGGCGCGGTCGGCGGTGGCGATGCGGTCGGGCAGGGCGGTGAGGTCGTGGCCGGTGAGCCAGGTGCGGGTGGTGGCCAGTTCGGTTTCGACGAGCTGGGCGAAGGCTTCGGCGAGCAGCTGGTCGCGGGAGGCGAAGTAGTAGGTGGTGGCGGCCAGCGGCAGGCGGGCTCGGTGGGCGACGGCGCGGTGGGTGACGCAGGCGAATCCGCCTTCGGTGAGCAGGGCGACGGCGGCGGCCAGGAGGGTGGCGCGGCGGCGGCGGCCGCGGGATTGGGTGGCGGTGTGGTGGGGCGGGTCCGGGAGGTCGTGGTGCGGGTTCACTGGCCACCTGCGAGGTTGAGGACGACGACGCCACCGATGATGAGCAGGATACCGCCGATCTTGAGGGGGGTGAGGGTCTCCCCCATGAAGGCGGCGCCGATGAGGGCGATGGCGGCGGTGCCGGCGCCGGCCCAGATGGCGTAGGCGGTGCCCATGTCGAGCTGGAGTTTGAGTGCTTGGGCCAGGAGGGCGAAGGAGGTGATGTAGCCGGCGGCGACGGCGAGGGTCCAGCCGAGGTGGGTGAGGCCGTTGCTGAGTTTGAGTGCGGTGGTGGCCAGGACCTCTGAGGTGATGGCGAGGGTGAGCAGGAGCCAGGCCATGGGGTCCCCCAGGAGTGAAAGTGGTACGAGTGTGCCAGTTTATCGAGGGGTGCCTCTCCCCCGGGCGTTGCGGGTGCGGCGTGGGCGTTAGGGTGGCCGGATGCTCATCCGGCCGAGAGTGTGTGAGGATCTGGACGCCTGTGTGGAAGCGCTGGCCCTGGTGCATGCCGCTGACCGCTACCCGGTGGACTGGCCGGGCGATCCCGGCGGGTGGCTGACCCCGCAGGGTCTGACGGGGGCGTGGGTCGCGGTGGAGGGGGGCGTCGTGGCCGGGCATGTGGGGCTGGCCCGGGGCGTGGAGGTGGTCCGGTTGTTCGTCGTTCCGGCGGCGCGTGGCGGCGCTCTGGCGGGGCGGTTGCTGGCGGCGGTGCGTGCGGCGGTGGGCGGGCCGCTGGAGCTGGAGGTGTCGTCGGAGGGTGCGGCGGCGATCGCGTTCTATGAGCGGTCGGGCTGGCGCAGGGTGGGCAGCGGCCGGGCGGCGTGGCTGAACGCGGCGGGCGAGCCGGCGTTGGTGCATCGGTATGTGAGTTCGTGATCCCCGGGTCGGCGGAACTGCTTGAAAACAGAGTCGAATACGTGTTCCACTGGAGGGTGTGGGTTGGGACGCGCTTTCGCTTGTTGACGCCGCCGATGAGCGCCCGCTGATCGAGCGGCGGGCGGTGGTGCGCGGCGCCTTCTACGAGACGCAGGCCCGCACGATGATCGAGCGGGTGCCGCAGGCCGCGGGCATCGCCCAGCGGTGGGCCGTCTCCCCCTACCGAGGCTGCGCCCATGCCTGCCGCGGCTGCGGCGCCCGCGCGGGGCATCGCCGGCTCGGGTTGGACGCCGGGCGTGATTTCGACACGCGGATCGTGGTCAAGCCGAACGCGGTGACGCGGTTGCGGGCGGATCTGGCGCGCTGGGGCGGCGAGGAGCTGGCGGTGGGGGTCAGCGGTGACTGCTATCAGGCGGCGGAGGAGACCTACCGGCTGATGCCGGGGGTGATCGGGGCGCTGGCGGAGGCGGGGGCGCCGTTCACCGTCTACACCAAGGGCGCGCTGGTGTTGCGGGACGCGGCGCTGCTGGCGCAGGCGGGGGCGCGGGTGGCGGTGTCGATCGCGTTCGTCGACGAGCGGATCCGGCGGGCGGTCGAGCCGGGCGCGCCGACGGCGCAGGCCCGGCTGGAGCTGGTCTCGGCGCTGGTGGAGGCGGGGGTGGACTGCCGGGTGCTGATGGCGCCGGTGCTGCCGTTGCTGAGTGACGCGGCCGATCAGCTGGCGGCGACGGTGCGGCGGATCGCGGGTGCGGGGGCGCGGGCGGTGGAGCCGGTGGTGCTGCGGCTGCCTCCGGGCACGCGCGGGTGGTACGTGGAGTGGCTGCAGGAGGCGCATCCGCAGCTGGTGGCCCGCTATGAGGAGCTGTATGACCGTCCGGGGCTGCCGTCGCCCGATTATGAGGGTCGCATCACCGGGCAGATCGCTCAGCTGTGCCAGGTGTACGGGATGGGCTGCGGCCCGGGTGAGCCGCGGCGGGGCGAGCCGCAGGCGGCGCAGCTGACTCTCGTCTGAGCCGGTGGGCGGGAGCGCCGTCCCGGGTCTGCTGAGGCAGCGCCCCGCGAGGCGGTGAGCCGGATGGCCTGTAGGCCGGATTCGGCACATTCACGTGCGCCGATGTCACTGCGTGGACGCGTGCAGCGGAAATCCCGGGTGCGTCAGGGCGGGCGGCCCTCGGTGGGGTTCGCTGCCGGCCGGGCCGGGCGTGCGGGATCAGGCGGAAGCGGCCGCGCGTCTCACCCTGCCGCCCGGAACGACGGCGGGACCGCGGCCCGGTCAGGTGGGGCGGCCAGGTGGTCGAGGGAGATGCCGAGCACGTCGGCCAGGGCCGCGATGGTGAAGAACGCGGGCGTGGCGATCCGGCCGGTCTCGATCTTGCGGAGGGTCTCGGCGGACATGCCGGCCGCGGCGGCGACCTCGACGATGCTGCGTTCGCCGCGGGCCTGCCGCAGCACGAGGCCGAGCTGCTCGCCGCGGAGCCGCTCCTGGGGGGTCAGCGGAGGTCGCACCATGGCTCCCACTCTATACCCCGGGGATGGGAATACCGGTATTGTAATCCCTCCCCGAGGTCTGCCGTACAGCGTGCCGTACACCATACGGAAAATGTCGGTCCGCTCCCCTACCGTGGCGGCATGGACGACAGCATCGTGATCAGCGGGGCGCGGGTGAACAACCTCAAGAACCTGTCCCTGCGCATCCCCAAGAACAAACTCGTGGTCTTCACCGGCGTGTCCGGGTCGGGCAAGTCGTCCGTCGTGTTCGACACCGTCGCGGCCGAATCCCAGCGCCAGCTGAACGAGACCTACTCCTGGTTCATCCGCAACCGGCTGCCCAAACACGAAAAGCCCGAGGCCGACGCCATCGACAATCTCGGCGCCGCCATCGTCGTCGACCAGAAGCCGGTCGGCGGCAACGCCCGTTCCACCGTCGGCACCATGACCGACATCCTGCCGATCATCCGGGTCCTGTTCTCCCGCTACGGCACCCCCAGCGCCGGCTATTCCTTCGCCTACTCCTTCAACGACCCCCACGGCATGTGCCCCGAGTGCGACGGGCTCGGCCGCGCCGTCCGCCTCGACCTCGATGCCTTCCTCGACGAGGACAGGTCCCTCGACGACGGCGCGATCCGCTTCCCGCTGTTCGGCGTCGGCACCTGGCAGTGGCAGATCTACGCCCGCTCCGGCACGTTCGACCCCGCCAAGCCCGTACGCGACTACAGCCCGGCCGAACGCGAGCTGCTCCTGCACGGCGGCGGCTTCACCGTCGGCGTGCGCGGCAAGAACGGCACCCTCAACAACGTCGCCTACGAAGGCGTCGCCGACCGGTTCACCCGCCTCTACCTCAAACGCGACCTGTCCGGCCTGGCCGACAAGACCCGCCGCGCCGTGCTGGAGTTCGTCGCCGAGGGCGTGTGCCCGCTGTGCCACGGCGCCCGGCTCAACCAGGCCGCGCTGGCCACCAGGATCGGCCCGCACACCATCGCCGACCACGCCGCCATGGAGATCACCGACCTCATCGCCGTGCTGTCGCGGCTGGGCAACCCGGTCGCCGACGCCGCCGTGCGGGCCCTGCGGCGGGTGGAGCAGATCGGGCTCGGCTACCTCAGCCTGGACCGGGAGACCTCCACCGTCTCCGGCGGCGAGGCGCAGCGGCTCAAGACCGTGCGCCACCTGGGCTCGAGCCTGACCGGCATGACCTACATCTTCGACGAGCCCAGCGCCGGCCTGCACCCCGGCGACGTCGGCCGCCTCAACCAGCTGCTGCTGGCCCTGCGCGACAAGGGCAACACGGTGCTCGTGGTCGAGCACGACCCCGACGTCATCGCCGTCGCCGACCACGTCGTCGACCTCGGGCCCGGCGCCGGCACGCACGGCGGGCACGTCGTCTTCCAGGGCACGGTCGCGGAACTGACCCGCTCGGGCACCCTCACCGGCCGCCACCTGCGGCGCCGCAGCCCCCTCAAGACCGCCGTCCGCCGCCCCGCGGGCCGGCTCACGATCACCGGCGCCCGCCTGCACAACCTGCGCGACCTCACCGTGGACGTGCCGACCGGTGTCCTCACCTGCGTCACCGGCGTCGCCGGATCAGGCAAATCCACCCTCATCGGGGAGGTGTTCACCGCGCAGCACCCCGGCGCCGTCGTCGTCGACCAGGCCGCGGCCGGCGTGTCGGCCCGCTCCAACCCCGCCTCCTACCTCGGCGTCCTCGACCCGATCCGCCGCTTGTTCGCCCGCGCGGCCGGCGTGGACGCCGGCCTGTTCAGCTTCAACTCCACCGGCGCCTGCCCCCAGTGCGAGGGACGCGGCATCATCCACACCGACCTGGCGTTCATGGACCCGGTCACCTCGGTGTGCGAGATGTGCGGCGGCAGCCGCTACAACCCCGAGGCCCTGCGCCACCGGCTGCGCGGCCGCACCATCGTCGACGTGCTCGCGCTGACCGCCGAGGAGGCCGCCGCCTTCTTCACCGAGCCCGCGGTGGCCGGGCGCGTGCGCACCCTCGTGGACGTCGGGCTCGGCTACCTCACCCTCGGCCAGCCCACCAGCTCGCTGTCCGGCGGCGAACGCCAGCGCATGAAACTGGCCGGCGAGCTGTCCAGGACCGGCGCCGTCTACATCCTGGACGAGCCGACCACCGGGCTGCACATGTCCGACGTCGATACCCTGGCCGGCCTGCTGGACCGCATCGTGGACGCCGGCAACACCGTCATCGTCATCGAGCACGACCCGGAGGTGATCAAACGCGCCGACTGGGTGATCGACCTTGGGCCCGGGGGCGGCAAGCACGGAGGGCGGGTGCTGTACGAGGGGCCTCCTGCAGGTCTGCTGTCGGCGCCCGGGTCGCTGACCGGCGCCCACCTCAAGACCGCCCTCCCGGCGTCCTGACGGGCGGCGAACACTCCGCGATGGGGGTGCGAGGACGCAGGTGCCCGATCCGTCAGCCCGGCGGGCGACCAGCTCGCCACCGGGCCCGGTGAAGAAGCCGTCGAGCGAGACGATGTTGCCCGCGATGAGCGTGCGCATGTCCGGGTGTGCCCTTTCCCTTTTCTGGGCGGCGGACACTACGTACGTATCCCACCTAGGTACCGAAATGGGGGTTTGTCCCGGTTACCTCGGTGAGGGGCGTCACACATGCTGGACACATGCTCACGCAACCGGGGGAAAGGATCGACGTGGGAGCCATGTGTCAGACCCAACCAACGCAAGGCGACCTGCCGTCCGCGTGGCGCTTCCCGTCCTGGAACGGGCTCTTGGCCATGGGACATGACCTGGCCGTCCGCACCGGATGGACAGGCGAGGAACGCACGGTGACGTGGACGCTGTCGGCGCGGCCCTCCGCCGTGCCCACCGCACGCCGGCTCACCGCCGCCCGGCTGACGGCCTGGCAGCTCGACGCGCAAGCCGGCACGGCCCGGCACCTGGCCGGACAGCTCATCGACGACGCCGTACGCCACGGCGCCGCGAAGATCAAGCTCACGCTGACGGCCGAGGACGGCCTGCTGCGCTGCGAGGTCGAAGAGCAGCGCCCCCACCCCCACGAGGGTCCGGGCGGCCGCGACCACGCCCAGCTGGAGCACCTGGCGTGCTGCTGGGGCACCGCGGGCGACGCCGTGTGGTTCGAGCTCCGCATCGAGCCCCAGGCATGAACGCCGACCGAAGGGAGACACCCACCGTGCGCAGGATACAGATCCGCCCCGCCAAGAAACCCCGCACCGGCCACCACGACCTCGACCTGCGGACCCCGTCCGGGCGGCGGCTGCCGTACTGACACCGCACCACAGCCCTCAGGACAAGGGCGGCTCGTCGTCACCGCGGGCCTGCTCACGCACCCAGGCCGCGATCTGGGTCCGGGAGTGGAAACCCAGCTTGGTCATGATGTGCTCGATGTGGCCCTCCGCCGTCCGCTGAGCGATCACCAGCGACGCCGCGATCTCCTTGTTCGTCAACCCCTGAGCGACCAGCCGGGCGATCTCCCGCTCACGCCGGGTCAGCGGCGCGGGCTCCTCCTCCTCGACCTCCTGGCCGGGCTGCTCCTCCTGCAGCGCGTAGGCCAGCGCCTCCTCATACGGCAGGCGGGCACCACGCCTGACGGCCGCGGCGAAGGCCGCCTCCCCCAGCGCCTCCCGGGTACGCGCCTCCCACTCGTCACGGCGGTCCTGCAGGCCCCGATGCAGCGCGCCGGCCAGGTGCCCGTACCCCGACAGCGGCTCCCCCGCACACGCCCACACCGTCCGCAGCACGCCCAGCAGCAGCGCGGCCCGCTCCCACTGGCCCTGCTCGGCGGCGATGCAGGCCAGCACCTCGATCGTGATCCCCACCCCGATGCAGTCGCCGAGCGAGCGGTTGAAGGCGAGGCTGTGCCGCTCCAGCTCCGTGGCCCGCGGCAGGTCCCCCTGCCGCCACACCTCCACTCCCAGCGCCATCATCGAGTACGCCCTGTGCCAGCCCTCCCCGTGGGCGTCGCACACCGCCAGGCACTCCTCGGCCGCGGCGATGGCCGGCCCCGACCGGCCCAGGAAGGAGCGGGCGAGCGAGAGCCGGATGAGCGACAGCGCCAGCCCCGCCGGATCCCCCGAACGGCGGTGCCGGGCCAGAGCCTGCTCGTGACAGGCGAGCGCATCCTCACCGCGCCCCTCCCCCATGGCGATCATGCCGGAGAACACATCCGCGTAACCGAGCATCGACTCATCGGCGAGCCTGTCACCGATGCGCCGGCAGTCGGCCAGCCGGGCGGCCGCCGCCGGGACGTCCGCCTGGATGATCGCCAGCCAGGCGTCGGCCCACAACGCGCGGCCGCGTACGTCGTCCGGTGAGGTGCCGGCGGCCAGCCCCCGCTCCAGCCAGCCCCGGCCCTCACCCAGGTAATAACTGGTGATCCAGTGATACAGCAGATCGGTGGCCATGCTCAGCCCGGCCCGGACGCCGTCCGGCGTCGCAAAGCACCCCTCCAGCGCGGTGCGCAGATTGGCGTGCTCCAGCTCCAGCCGGTTGAACCATGCCACCTGTGCGGGCCCGAACATCTCCGCACGGGCTCGGGCGGCCAGGTCGCGGTAATAACCGCGATGCCGCCGCCGCAGCTCCGACTCCTCCCCGCCGGCCGACAGCCGCTCGCGGCCGTAGTGGCGCAGCGTATCCAGCATCCGGTAGCGGACGCCGTCCGGATGGTCTTCTCGAATCAGCACGGACTTGTCCACCAGGCCGATCACCAGGTCGAGGACGTCCTCGACCTCGATGCCGGTCCCGGAGCAGACCGTCTCGGCCGCCTCCAGGTCCAGACTCCCGGCGAACACCGAGGCGCGATGCCATAGCAGCCGTTCCTCCTCCGAACATAGGGCGTGACTCCAGTCGATCAGGTCGCGCAGCGTCTGATGGCGCGGCAGCACCGCCCGCGACCCACCGGTCAGCAGGCGGAAACGGTCGTCCAGCCGCTCCAGGAGCTGCTGGGGCGACAAGGCGCGCAGCCGCACCGCGGCCAGCTCGATGCCCAGCGGCAGGCCGTCCAACCGGCGGATGATGCCGTCGACGACCTCGCGGTTGTCCTCGGTGACGGCGAACGACGGCAACACCGCGCGAGCCCGCTCGGTGAACAGCCGCACCGCGTCCCACTGCGCGAACGTCTCCAGCGGCGGCCGCCCCGCCGCACCATCGGGCAGCGGCAGGGTCGGCACCGGGACCGCGTGCTCGCCGGCGATGCCGAGCACATGGCGGCTGGTGGCCAGAATGCGCACCTCCGGGGCCGCACGCAAAAGCATGTCGGCCAGCACCGCGCATTCGCCGACCAGGTGCTCGCAGTTGTCGAAGATCACCAGCGCCTGCTTGTCGCGCAAGTGGTCGGCCACCACCTTCAACGGCGGCGCGGCGCTGTGATCGCGGATCTGCAGGGCCTCGGCCACCGCCTCGGCCAGCATGCCGGGACTTTCCAGCGCCTCCAGCTCCACCAGCCAGACGCCGTCGCGGAAGGCGCGCCGCACCTCGTGGCCGACCCGCAGCGCCAGCCGGGTCTTGCCCACCCCGCCCGGGCCGGTCAGCGTGACCGCCCTGGAGGCGGACAGCAGTTGCCTGACCTCGGCCACCTCGTGCCGACGCCCTACGAAGCTCGTCGCCTCGGCCGGCAGGCTGCCGCTCGGCTGCCCCCGGGAGGCACTGGTCGTCACCATGGTCATTGGGCCTCGCGCGACGTGGCCGGCGGGTCACCATTGCGCCGCTACCTCGTCCTCGACCCCAGGTTATGTCCAGCCCGTTATCTAGGGCAGTTCGCGTCAAAAACCCACAGGAAGATTTTTCTCTCGCATGGTCGTGCCGCGAACCGGCCTTGACCCGGCACGAAGCGGCCCGGCGCGGACCTCGAGGGGGAGTCCACGCCGGGCCCGGGCGGCCGGCTACCGGGCCGGCAGACTCGCCTGAGCGCGTGAGCAGGGGAAACTCACGCATCCACGGCGGCCGGCACCGGCAACCCGAACCACACCGCCATGCCCCGGCCGGACGCGAGCACGTGCGCGGGCTCGCCGATCGGCAGCCCGGCGGGGCTCACGCCGCCGCCGCGGCCATCAAGACCGGCGACGGGACGACACTGCGCCCGTCCGGCAGCAGCTCACCGGTGTCATCGAAGAAGACCACCCCGTTGCACAGCAGGCCCCATCCCTGCTCGGGGTGGTAGGCCACCAGGCGCGCGGCCTCGCGGCCGACGGCGTCCGCTGACGGACATGGAGGCAGATGCTGGCACATGACTGCGACCTCTCGATCGTTTCGCTCCCCCGCCCCTCGCGAGGTCACCCCATCAGCATGCCTCCACCACCACCCCCCGACAGAGGTGAGAAATCCCCATATATGTACCTATGTCGGGATACGTAGGCAGGGGCCGCCCCACCCCGGGACGGCCCCTGCCCCTCACCTCACCGGCCCGCCGGCCGCACCGGCTGCCGCAACACCGTCCGCGGCTCCGGATCATCCAGCGCCGTCAGATACACCTCGTGATGCGGCCCGTTCGCCACCAGCCCCCGCTCGGCCATGAACTCCTCCATCACCTTCAGCGACACATACTCCTCACTGAACGGACCCGCGTGCACCACCTCCACGCACTCACCCTCGGTGAACGTCACCACCCGCACCCGATCCACCGCAGCCCCCGACGACCGCGCCGCCTCCCGCGCCCGCTCCAGCGCGCCCGCCTGCGCCACCCGCGCCGCCGGCAGCAGCAGATGCCACCGCCACAACTCCCTCGGCACCTCCAGCCCGTGCCGCTCGTCCTCCACCCACCACAAACCCTCCAGCGGGCCCGCAGGACCACCCATGCCCGAGGCGACGGCGTACAGGGCCCGGATCGCCGCAGAGTGCTCCACACCACCCGGCTCCCCCATCCCCGAGACGCTCAGGCAGGTCACCGGACCGTACGTGGCCACAACCGCGCTCATGACTCCTCCTCCAAACAGATCATCACGTGAGTAACCAGCTGGTCAGGCGAAGTGACGGCCGGATCCGACACATACACCTCGCGAATCGGGCCGCGCACCGGACGACGCCGCTCGGCACACCAGGCCAGCACGGCATGCGCGGTCAGAGAAATCTGGTCGTACGGGCCGACATGGGTGGCGCACGCGAACCGGCCACCCGGCAGCACCTCGACCACCGCTCCCCCGCCCACCTCCCACTCACCCTCGCCCAGCACCAAGGCGACGGCCACATCGAACACCTCGCCCAGATCCGCCGGGAACAACCCGACCAGCCGCACCGGCGCCACCGGACCGCCGGCAACCACGCCCCCCGCATCCACGCCGCCGCGCCAACCACCCACCAGCCGCCCCACAGCCGCCGACGTGGCCCGCCCGATGTCCTCCGGACCCGCCGCCCGCTCCCGCACCACCGCCACCCGGCACGACGGCTCGGCCACCACCCGGACCTGAGCCGACGGCAACCCTCCGGCCATCACCCGCTCCAGCGACGCCAGCGTCCGCCGCCGCCGCGCCAGCTCGGCCTCCAGCCCGTCCCGTACCGCCTCCAGCGCCCCCGAAGCACCCGACAGCACCTCGGCCACCACCGGCAACGGCACATCCAGCGACCGCAGCAACCCGATCGACAACGCCGCCCGAGCCTGCGACGCCCGGTAATACCGGTAACCCGTCTCCGCGTCCACATAGGCCGGCCGCAACAACCCCAGCTCGTCGTAGTGCCGCAACTGCTTGACACTCAACCGGCCCAGCCGCGCGAACTGCCCGATCGGCAGCAGATCCTCTTCCACGCCCCCAGCATGGCCCCTCCCGCAAGGGGAGAGTCCAGCTTGACCCTCACGCCACGTCAGAGTGCATCGTAGAGACCATGAGCTTCTCCGTAGGGCAGGTCGCCAGGCTCGCCGGCATCACCGTACGCACCCTGCACCACTACGACGAGATCGGCCTGCTCACCCCCGGCCAGCGCACCCACGCCGGCTACCGCCGCTACACCGACGCCGACCTCGTCCGCCTGCAGCACATCCTCCTGTACCGCGAACTCGGCTTCCCCCTTGAGGAGATCGCCGTCATCCTCGACGAACCGGCCACCGACGAGCTCACCCACCTGCGCCGCCAGCACGAACTCCTCACCCACCGCGCCCAGCACCTCGACAAGGTCATCGCCGCCGTCGAACGCGCCATGCAGGCCCGCACCGCCGGCCTCACCCTCACCCCCGAAGAACGCTTCGAGATCTTCGGCGACTTCCGGCCCGAAGACCACGACGCCGAAGTCGCACGCCGCTGGGGCGGCACCCGCGAATACGCCGAAAGCCGCCGCCGCGTCGCCTCCTACACCAAAGCCGACTGGCTCGAACTCAAAGCCGAAGCCGCCACCATCAGCGACGACCTCATCGCCGCCTACAAAGCCGGCCTGCCCGCCGACGGCGAGCACGCCATGAACCTCGCCGAACGCCACCGCGGCCACATCACCCGCTGGTTCTACGACTGCACCCACGACATCCACCGCGGCCTCGGCGACCTGTACGTCGACGACCCCCGCTTCACCGCCACCTTCGACGCCCTGGCCCCCGGCCTGGCCGGCTACCTACGCCAGGCCATCCACGCCAACGCCCGCCGCCGATGAGCCGGCCCGCGCGGGTGCCGCCGGCCCGGCTCGGTCACATGCGCTCCAGAACGACCACGGGAATCCGCCTGCGGCTCCTGGCCTCATAAGTCCGGTAGACCGGCGCGAGCTCGCTCATCATGCGCCAGAGCCGCTCCCGCTCCGGCCCTTCGGCGGTACGCGCTCGGGCGGTGAACCGCTCGCCGAGGATCTGCACGCCGACCTCCGGGTCGGCCACCACGTTGAGGTACCACGCGGGGTGCGTGTGCGTCACGGCCGAGCCGGACGCGATCAGAACGTAGCGGCCGTCGTCCTCGCCGAAGAACAGCCCCGTGCGCAGCCACCGGCCCGACTTCCTGCCCTTGACGGTGAGAACGAGGTTGGTCACCCCTCCTTCCAGGTAACCGTCACGGCCGTCCGTGGCCAGGTAGCGGCGGACATGTTCGGCGACCGAGGGATCGGGGCTGTCGGCGGCGTCGTCCCACATCAGTGGCCTCCCGCGGTGATGCCCTGGGCGGTCGCACCTGACGTCGTGGGTACGAAGCGGCGTCCGATGCGCGAAGCCGCGTACCGCTGAGCGGTGGAGGGTCGTGTGATCATCTGTGCGACTCTTCCGTTGAACAGGCATGGAAAGATCTGCGTCCGCCCCTCGGCAAGCCGCCCCGCACACGGGCGGGACGGCTGCCGGGCAAGCGGTGCTCGCCTCAGTGCGCGCTGCCGAGGCCCTGGGCGAACCCGCCGTCGACCGGGAATTCGACATTGGTGGTGAAGGTCGCGTCGGCGGCCAGGAAGAGCGCGGCCGCGGCGACCTCCTCGACGGTGCCGTTGCGCCTCAGCGGAGTGGTCTCGCTTCCCTGCCTCTCGAACTCGCGACGTTCTTCCTCGGTCAGTCCGGCGACGCCCATGGTCGGGGTCTTGATGTAGCCCGGGGCGACGGAGTTGACACGGATCTTGCGAGGCAGGAACTCGGCCGCCAGGACGTGGGAGATCGCGCGCACCGCTTCCTTGGAGCCGGAGTAGGCGCTCAGCCCGGGGAAGATCAGGTCGTTGGCGACGGTGGTGAAGACGATCGCCCCGCCGTCGTTGATCAGCGGTGACAGACTCTGCACCGTGAAGAAGGCGCCTTTGGCATTGACGGCGAAGTGCCGGTCCCAGGAGTCCTCGGTGACCTCCTCGAGCGTCTGCACCTCGGCGATGCCGTGATTGACGAACAGGTAGTCGATCCGGCCGAGCTCGTCCTGCACGGTGTCGGCGAGGGCGCGGATGTCGGCCATGCTCGCCGCGTCGGAGCGTACGACGAGCGCGGCGTCCGGCTTCAGCTCCGTGCGCGCCTGTTCGATCTTCATCTCGTTGCGGCCCGTGAGGACGACCTCGGCCCCGCCGTCCAGGAGCGCCTTGACAATGGCCAGGCCCATTCCGTGGGTACCGCCCGTGACGACGGCCTTCTTGCCTGCGAACTTGCTCATCATTGACTCCCTGCTCAAACAGCGTGCGAGATGCGTGTGATGCGCCGGTTCCGACCGGCACACACAGAGTGCGGGCCCGGACTCGCGGTCTTCTGTCGGTCTGCTTGCGATGCGCTGACACACCAGGCAATGACCACGTGGCCGTACGGTGTTTCCATGCGTTTCGGGGTGCTGGGTCCACTTGCCGTCTGGTCGGCGGACGGTGAACTCGTGGCGGTACCGGAGTCGAAAGTCCGCTCACTGCTCGCCGCCCTGCTGACGGCTCCGGGGCAGGTGGTCTCCGCCGACCGGCTCGCACACCAACTGTGGGGCGACGCACCGCCGGCGAACCCCACGGGCGCCCTGCAGACCCTGGTGTCGCGGCTGCGGCGGGTGCTTGCCCAGTCCGGGGGACAGCCCGGGGAACAAGGCCTCGTGGTGCACCGGGCCCTCGGCTACGTCCTCGAAGTGGCGGACGAGGCCGTGGACGCGAGCCGGTTCACCGCGCTCACCGCACGCGCCCGTGCCGCCGCCGACCCCCGCCAGCGTGCCGAACTGCTCACCGAGGCGCTCGCGTTGTGGCGCGGCCCCGCCTTCGCCGACTTCATCGACGAGGACTTCGCGCGCGCGGCCATCACGCGCTTGGAGGAGCAGCGCCTGCTGGCCCACGAAGAACAGGCCGAGGCCCGCCTCGAGCTGGGCGACCACGGTCTTCTCGCCGGGGAGCTCGGCGACTTGACGAACCGCCACCCGCTCCGGGAGCGGCTGCGCGCGGCCCATATGCGGGCCCTGTACGGCGCGGGCCGGGCCAGCGAGGCCCTGGACAGCTATCAGGATCTCCGCCGCCGCCTGGAGGAGGAACTGGGCCTTGAGCCGGGTACTGAACTGGCCGCCCTGCAACGGGAGATCCTGCAGCAGGACCCGGCCCTGCAGGCCATCCCGGCACCCGCGCCCGCCCCACGCCGCCACACCAACCTGCCCACCCCGGCCACCGGCCTGATCGGGCGGTCGGACTCTTTGGAGGAGGTTCGCGCCCTGATCACAGCGGGCCGCCTGGTGACGTTGACGGGGCCCGGCGGGGTCGGCAAGACGCGCCTGGCGGTAGAGGTGGCCTCCGGCCTGACCCGTTCCTACACAGACGGTGTCTGGCTGGTGGAACTGGCCGCGCACGCCTTCACCGAGACCGGTGCCGCGCTCACGGGCGATGAACTGGCCGAAGTGGTGGCCGCGACGCTGGGAGTCCGAGACGACGCCAGTCCTGGCCCGCTGCCGGGCAGACGGCCACGCACGCTGCTCGACCGCCTGTCCGACGCGCTCCGCCCCCAGCGCCTGCTGCTGGTCCTGGACAACTGCGAGCACGTCATCGAGGCCGCCGCGAGCCTGGCCCAGGCGCTGCTGCGGGACGCCCCGGACGTACGGATTCTCGCCACCAGCCAGGAACCACTGGGCATCTTGGGCGAGCACGTGTGGCCGGTATCACCGCTTGATCTGCCCGCGGACTCGGCCGACCAGGCGGTGCTGCGTACATCGAGCGCGGTGCAGTTGTTCCTCGAACGTGCTGTGGCGGCCTCGCCCGGCTTCGCCCTCTCCGACGACAACGCTCGTGCGGTCGCCTCCATCTGCCGCCGGCTCGACGGGATTCCGCTGGCCCTGGAACTGGCATCGACCCGGGTACGCGTCCTTGGCGTGCGTGAGCTGGCCAGGCGTCTTGACGACCGGTTCCGGCTGCTCACCGGCGGCCGTCGAGGGGCCCCGGCGCGGCAGCAGACCTTGCGCGCGATGATCGACTGGAGCTGGGAACTGCTCACCGCAGCCGAGCAGGCGGTGCTGCGCCGACTCGCCGTCCACTCCGATGGCTGCACCCTGGAGGCCGCCGAGGCCGTCTGCGCCGGTGCCGGTGTGAAGCCCGCCGAGGTCCTGGACTTGCTGACCCGTCTGGTCGACCGCTCCCTCGTGCTGGTCGCCCACGAGGCCGACGGCACCCGGTACCGGCTGCTCGAGACGGTCTCGGCATACCTCCTGGACCGGCTGCGGGAAACCGAGTACGAGCGGGTACGGCGCGCCCACACACACTATTACGTGGACTTCGCCGAGCAAGCCGACTCGTTTCTCCGCGGCGCCGACCAGCAGCACTGGCTGCGGCGCCTGGACGCCGAGACCGCCAACATCCGCAGCACACTGGACAGCGCCGCCGCGGACGGCGACGGTCGCCTGATGCGCCGGCTTGTCCACGCGATGGCCTGGTATTGGTTCCTGCGCGGCCGCCTCACCGAGGCCAAGCGCTACCTCACCCTGGCCCTCGCCCTGCCGGAGGATCCCCCCGGATGCGGTGAGGGCACGGCCGACCCCGCGGCCCGTCGGGTGCCGCACCGGTCGGGGACCGTGGCCTGGCAAACCGGGATGAGCCTGCTATCCGGCGCGCCGGACGGACCGGCACGCCGCAGCCGGGCCGTCCTCGAGGTCTACGAGGGCATCCGCGACCCGCACGAACGGACCAGAGCGGGCTGGCTGCTCGCTTTCGCGGTCACCCGGTTCGGTGACTTCGCGGTGGGCGAGGAGTTGCTGAACCGGGTGCTGACCGACTCCCGTGCGCGCGGCGACCGCTGGGCACTCGCCGCCGGACTCAGCACCCGGGGCATGCAGACGTACGTGCGCGGCGATCTGGAAGCCTCCCGGCGCGAGGGAGAGGAGAGTCTCGAGCTCTTCCACGAGGCCGGCGACCGGTGGGGACAGCTGCAGGCGACAGCCGTGCTAGGGCGGCTCGCGGAGATCCAGGGCGACTATCCGCAGGCCGCTCGCCTGCACCAGGAGGGGCTGACGATAGCCGAGGATCTGGGGCTGTGGACCGACGCCTCGATGCGCTGGTCCGAGCTCGGCAGGATCACCCTGTTGACCGGCGACCACGCCAGGGCCGAGGAGTTCCACGAGCAGGCCCGACGCCTTGCCGTCGAGCAGGGAGACAAGCCGGCCGAGGAGTTCGCCGAGATCGGGCTCGCCCTGGGGGCGCGCCGGCAGGGACGGCTCGACCGAGCCGAGTCGTACCTACGCCGCTGGCTGGAGTGGAATCGGCAGTTCGACGCGGAGTACGGATCGGCGCTGATCCTGGCCGAGCTCGGCTTCGTCGCAGAGCTGCGCGGAGATGCGGAGACGGCGCTGGCGCTGCACCTGGAAGGGCTGGCCGCGGCCCAGGACACCGGCGATCCGCGGGCGCTCGCCCTGGCCTTGGAGGGGCTCGCCGGGGCGCGGGCCCTCGCCGGTCACCCCGTGCGGGCCGCGCACCTGCTCGGCGCGGCGTCCGCGGCCCGCACCTCGGTGGGCGCGCCGCTGCCGGCGGCCGAGCGCGGTGACGTGGACCGGATCACCGCGGCGCTGCAGGCGGTACTGGGACAAGCGGGCTTCGACGCCGGATTCGAACAAGGCGCCACCCTGGGCCCGGACACCGACCCGGAGTTGCGCGACGCCTGATGGGGCACACCGGGACACGTGCCCGGGGTCCTGGTGCACTCGTGCAACTGCGCGGGCCCCCGATACATGCCCTTGAAGGCATATACGCAGTCCGGTATATTCACCGGCATGCGCTTCGACGTGCTGACAGAACCCGCCCGACGCCACATCCTCGACCTCCTCCTCGAACGCCCCCGCCACGTCGCCGAACTCACCGCCCACCTCGGCCTCACCCAACCCGGCACCTCCAAACACCTGCGCGCCCTCCGCGAAGCCGGACTCGTCACCGTCCGCAAAGACGCCCAACGCCGCTTCTACGAACTCCGCCCCGCCCCCCTCGCCGAAATCGACGCCTGGCTCACCCCCTACCGCAAACTCTGGAACCACAGCCTCGACAAACTCGCCACCCACCTCGACACCATGGACGACGACCAATGAACGAAACCCTCACCCTCCACCCCGACGGCCGCACCACCGTCCGCATGCAACGCCGCCTCCCCCACCCACCCGCAAAAGTCTGGCGCGCCATCACCCAGCCCCAGCACCTCGCCGCCTGGTTCCCCGCCGACGTCACCATCGACGGCGACCACATCACCTACGGCTTCGGCCCCGACGGCCACATCACCCACAACGACCCACCCCACGTCTTCGCCCACACCTGGGGCGACGACCACCTCCTCTGGGAACTCCAGCCCGACGGCCCCCACGGCACACTGCTCACCTTCACCCACACCTTCACCGACCGCCACGGCGCCGCCAGCTTCACCAGCGGCTGGCACACCTGCATCCTCGCCATGCTCGCCCACCTCGACGGCCGGACCTTCCACCACGACCCCGCCGCCATGGCCCGCCTCCACGACGACTACATCCACATCCTCGGCCTCGACCCCGCCACCGTCGACGGCGACGACCTCCGCCTCGAACGCCAGCTCACCCGCCCCGCCGACGACGTCTGGCAGCACCTCGGCGGCGACCAGGCCACCCCCGGCCACACCCCGCCCGCCCCCTTCACCACCACCGGCGTCGAAGCCGGCCCCGTCACCCGCACCGAGACCGCCAAACTCCTCGAATACCCCACCCCGGGCGGCACGGTCCGCTGGGAACTCGCCGAAGGCACCGGCCAGGGCGCACGCCTCATCGTCACCCACACCGGCGGCGCCTCGGCCGTCGCTGCCTGGCGTATAAGGGTCGAAGAAATCGCGTCTGAACTCACGGCCTTTACAAAGTAGATCAACTCAGGCGGTGAGGCCCAGCGCGGCAGCCGTCACCGCCCGCGCCCGCCCCGGGACCGTCAGCAGATGCGTCGAATCCGACAGCTGATCCACACACCCCGCCACCGGCAACCCCCTGACCACCGGATCGGCCACCGACGCCATCAGCGCCTCTGCGAACCGGTCCCCGCCGATCACCTGGAACGGCCGGTCGAAAAACCCCCGCACCCCCTCATCCAGCCGCTCGGCCAGCGCCACCCGGTTCTGCAGCGCCGCCAGCCGCCCGTACGCCGCCGACAACCCCTCCTCCCGCGCCCGCCATGACCGCGCCCCCACCGCCGACCCCAGGCACTCCCCCAGCTCCGCCGAGCCCGGCAAGCGCGCCAGCGCGCTGCCCAGCCATTTGGCGTACGGCGGATAGCGGCGCCGCAGCAACAGCGCCAGCCGCATCACCTCCCGGGCCATCCGCGCCCCCAGCACGGCCGAACCCAGCTCGTCGCCCACCTCGGCGCACCGGCCCGGGAACGGCTCGTCCTCAGCGATGCGCCGCCACTGGCAGGCCAGCACATACCGCCACACGTCCTGCGGATACCACTTGAGAGCCGCCCTGGCCGCCTCCAGCCCGCCCGTGCCGTCGTGGAACACCTCACCGCCCGTCACCTCGGCCAGGCGCTGCCACGGCACCGACAGCCAGTCCAGCAGCGACACCCCCGCCCGCGGGTCGAACCCCAGCCGCTCCACCAGCCAGCCGCCCAGCTCGGTCACCGCCACCCCGGGCCGCACCTCGCCGTGGTAGCCGAACACCGTCGGCAGCCCCTGGAACCGCTCCGGCAACCCCGCCGTCACCTTCGCCTCCACCTCGGCCACCTCGCCGGCCGCCACGAACACCAGCACCCGCGGCCCCCAGTCATGATCGGCCGAGCGCGCGGTGTCGAACGCCAGCACCTCCGACCCGGGCCCGATCAACGCGGCACTGTGCGGAACCCGCGGCACCAACGGGGCCACGACCTCGTGGTAGAAGGCTCGCGACAACTCAATACCAGGTACAAAATTGGACATCACGCCGTCAACTCTGCACCAGCGCCGCCGGAACCTCACCCCAATTTCCCGCGACGGCCCACCAGCCGATCAGGTGGTGGTCACATGCGCGGCTCGCGCATCACAAGATCGCGCCAGGACGGTACGCCGCCGCCTCCGGATGCGCCGCCACGACCTCGCCCACCTGCTGCGAGACCGCCTCCACCTGATCGGCCGCCGCCCCCGTGAACGACACCCGGTCGGCCAGCAACGCCTCCAGCCCCGCCCGGTCCAGCGGGAAGCGCTCATCGCCGGCCAGCAGCTCCACCAGCTCGTTGCCGACGCCGCGCGAGCGCATCGCCAGCGCCGCCGCCACCGCGTGCTCCTTGATCAGCTCATGCGCCTGCTCGCGGCCCATCCCCGCCCGCACCGCCGCCATCAGCATCTTCGTCGTGGCCAGGAACGGCAGGTAACGGCCCAGCTCCGCGGCGATCACCGCCGGGTAGGCGCCGAACTCGTCCAGCACCGTCAGCATCGTCTCCACCAGCCCGTCGAAGGCGAAGAACGCATCCGGCAGCGCCACCCGGCGCACCACCGAACACGACACATCCCCCTCGTTCCACTGATCGCCCGCCAGCTCCCCGACCATCGAGGCGTAGCCGCGCAACACCACGGCCAGGCCATTGACGCGCTCGCAGGAGCGGGTGTTCATCTTGTGCGGCATCGCCGACGAGCCGACCTGGCCCTCCTGGAACCCCTCGGTCACCAGCTCGTGCCCGGCCATCAGCCGGATCGTCTTGGCCAGCGACGACGGCGCCGCCGCCAGCTGCACCAGCGTCGTGACCACCTCGAAGTCCAGCGACCGCGGATAGACCTGCCCCACGCTGGTCAAGCGGCGGGCGAACCCCAGATGGGCGGCCACCCGGCCCTCCAGCTCGGCCAGCTTGCCCCGGTCGCCGCCCAGCAGGTCCAGCATGTCCTGAGCGGTCCCGACCGGGCCCTTGATCCCGCGCAGCGGATAGCGGCCGATCAGCTCCTCCAGCCGCCGGTAGGCCGCCAGCAGCTCGTCGGCCGCCGACGCGAACCGCTTGCCCAGCGTCGTGGCCTGCGCCGCCACGTTGTGCGAACGCCCCGCCACCACCGTGGCCTCGTGCTCCTCGGCCAGCGTCGCCAGCCGCGCCAGCAGCGCCACCACCCGGTCGCGCACCAGCAGCAGGCTGTCGCGGATCTGCAGCTGCTCGACGTTCTCCGTCAGGTCGCGCGAGGTCATGCCCTTGTGCACCTGCTCGTGCCCGGCCAGCGCGTTGAACTCCTCGATGCGCGCCTTGACGTCGTGCCGGGTGACGCGCTCGCGCGCCGCGATCGACTCCAGATCGACCTGCTCGACCACCTTGTCGTAGTCGGCGACCGCCTCTTGCGGGACGGCGACCCCCAGCTCGGCCTGCGCCCGCAGCACCGCCAGCCACAACCGCCGCTCAGCGACGATCTTGTACTCGGGCGACCACAGACGGGTCAGCTCGGGCGAGGCATAGCGGGCGGCCAGGACATCGGGGATACGCGGCTTGGAAGTCACGTTCGACAAGTGTATTCACCCGCCTGGCACTCCTACGGGCCGGCCTGGACCTCCTATGGCTACGGCGAGCCGCCACCCCGGCCCTGAGACCATGTGGGCGATATTCGAACAGTCAGCTATCGATTTCAGTGGGTAGTTGTCTCAGGTGGTGCATACCTTCCGGTAACCCGCTCGGGCTTCTCGATGGTGATCGGGCCCGTTGATGGCATCGGCCTGGGAGGAACTCCGACGTGCGTACCGACTGGGAACACGATGAGCTGATCAGTGCGTGGATCCTGGTGGAGGGCGATGGGGACCTGGTCGGGGAAAAGGCGGAGGCGGCAGACTCGGTTTCGCCTTGATCTTGAAGTTCTACGAGATCGAAGGTCGGTTTCCCGCCTATCCGGAGGAGATCCCGGCGGCTGCGGTGGAGTACGTGGCGTCGCTGGTGAAGGCCGAGCCGGGGCTTTTGGCGAAGTACTCCTGGCGGGGCCGGACCATCGAGCGTCACCGGGCGCAGATCCGCAAGAGGTTCGGCACTCGCGCGGCGACCGAGGACGATGAGGAGCGGCTGGCCCAGTGGCCGGCCGATGAGGTGTGCCCGGTCGAGACGAACCGTGATCGCCTGGCCGAAGCGGTGCGGGAGCGGTGCCGGAGCACGAGTATCGAACCGCCGACCAGTGGTCAGGTGGAGCGGGTCGTCAATTCCGGGTGCCGCCGTTTCGAGGATGCCTTCGCCGAGCAGGTGAGGGCGCGGCTCGGCCCGATCGTGTGTGCTCGGTTGGAGGAGTTGCCGGGGCGGCCGCACGTGCTGGCCGAGTTGAAGGCCGACCCTGGGCCGCTGGGGCTGGACACCGCTCGTTCCCTGGGGCTGGGTGAGGCGGCGTTCGTCGAGATCTCCGATCAGATCGTCGCGGCGTGGCGGGACGGGCAAGCGCGGCACGTCAACCCCCAGCCGACGCAGTGACGACTCGGCGACCCGCCTGATCTGCCCCGGGCGGATGTCGAGCCCCACCGACCGGCCGTCCTCGATGCGCCACCCGAACTTCGTGGCGATCAGGACCTGGTCGCGAAGCGGGCCGCGGCGGCGCGCAGGGTCCGGGCGGTACGGCGGAGATCGGCGTGGACCAGCCGGCCCGCGAGCTTCACGACCCTCCCTGCCACGAGGACTGTGTCCACGTTGTGCGGCTGCGCCGCCGTGACCACGGCGCCGATGGGGTCACGCTCGGCGGTGAGCATGTTGAGGTCGTCCAGGCGGAGCGTGATGATGTCGGCCTGCTTGCCAGGGCGCAGCGAGCCGGTACGGTCGGCCAGCCCCATCGCGGCGGCACCGTCCAGGGTGGCCATCCGCAGGACGTCCTTGGCGGTCATCCGGGGGTCCTCCGCGATCTGGCCGGCGAGGTGCGCTGCCCGCATCGTGGAGAACATGTCACCGGGGGCGAAGGCGACGGTGTCGACGCCGATGCCTGTGGTGATACCGGCGCGCCGCAGGCGGCCGGCCTCGTCGCCGGGCGTGGCCGAGGCGGTGGCACCCGAGTCGGCGATCAGCTTCAGCTCGTCGTCGCCGATCCCATTGCCGTGGACGTAGAGGGTCTTCTTGCGGAGCAGTCCGGCGTCGCGCAGGGCGAAGATCGGCTGTTCGTTGACGGGGGTGCTGGCGAGGTGGATCGTCAGCGGCAGGTCCAGCTCGTCGGCTATGCGCCAGTCCTTGGCCACCGTCTCCATCGGGGTGGACAAGGGGCCGAGCGGGGCGTACGCCATGGTGACGAGCGCGTTGTCGTCGGCCAGGCGCTCGCGGATCCGGCGGACATCGGCGAGCTTCCCGCCCCCGGTGACGTTGACCGGGGTGCCGTAGCCGAAGACCGCGCGCAGCCCCGCCGCCTTCAAAGCGTCGACGGCAGCGTCGGCGAGCTCGGGCGAATACGCGATGTGCGCGAAGTCCAGCTGGGTGGTGATGCCCGAGTCGAGGCACTCCAGCGCGCCGGCCAGGGTCGCGATGTGCACATCCTGCGGCCGGAAGTTCGGGCCGACCTGCCCCAGAAGGCGGAAGTAGACGTCGAGGTCGACGTCCACGGCCGCGCTGCGCAGCGCCGAGTGCCACATGTGCCGGTGAGTGTCGACGAAGCCCGGGAGCACGATGTGGTCGGTGGCGTCGATGACCATGGCGCCGTTGGAGCGGAGCTTGCGCCCGACAGTGACGATCCGGCCCCTCTCGATCAGGACGTCGGTGCGGGCGTGGGCGACCGGCTGGGGCTCGGTGTCGATGACGTGACCGTTGCGGATCAGGATGCGGCCGCTGCCCGTCTCTCTCGCCAGGCCCGTCGACCCGGTGCGTCGGCTTCCTCCGGGCGCCGCGGTCGCCGGTGATGCGCTCAGGGTGGCTGCGGCCGCGGCGGCGGCCGTCCCGGTCAGCAGGTTTCGGCGGGGCAGACTCATGATCGTCTCCATAGTCTCGGAAGGGCCGACGTGGACAAGGCAGTGATGCCACCGATTTCGATGGGCTGCTGGGCCGGTCACGCGAGCTGACCAGGGATTGGCCGGGACGCATGCCGCCCCGGCTCGTGCCGCTGTGGCCTCACCAGGGCAGCGTGCCCTGGGCGCCGAAGTAGCCGCCGGTCGGGCCGTCGGGGCCCACCCGCGCCATGCGCACGAT
Organism: Nonomuraea sp. NPDC049480; assembly: GCF_044465905.1. Lineage (NCBI taxonomy): Bacteria > Bacillati > Actinomycetota > Actinomycetes > Streptosporangiales > Streptosporangiaceae > Nonomuraea > Nonomuraea sp. NPDC049480. The sequence continues at coordinate 11,401 of NZ_JBITMD010000030.1, read as the reverse complement.
GATCTCGGCGCCTTCCTCGACGGAGAGCATGCCCGTGTGGCCGTTGAGATCCGTCTTCGTGAAACCGGGCGCCACGGCGTTGATACGCATGGCCGGGAAGGCCTTCGCGTAGTGCGCGGTGATCATGTTGACCGTGGCCTTCGAGGCCGCGTAGGTCATTCCCGGATAGCGGTGGGCCGGGTGGGCCGGGTCGGAGGCGTAGCCGATGGAGCCGAGGCCGCTGCTGAGGTTGACCACGACCGGCGCGGCCGAGCGTCGCAGCAGCGGGAGGAAGGCGTGGGTGACGCGGACGATGCCCAGAACGTTCGTGTCGAAGACGGTCCGCATCTGGTCAGCGGTGACATCCGCAGCGCCAGCCACGCTGTTGTCCTCGCCCCGGACCTCGATGCCGGCGTTGTTGACCAGCACGTCGAGCCCGCCGTCCGCCTCGACGGTCTTTGCGGCGGCTTGGACGGAGTCGTCGTCGGTGACGTCGAGGTGGACGAAACGGGCGCCGAGCTCGTCGGCGGCACGGCGGCCGCGCTCGGCGTCGCGGGCGCCCACGTAGACGATGTGACCTGCGGCGATGAGGCGGCGGGCGGTCTCGAAGCCCAGCCCCTTGTTTGCTCCGGTGATCAGTGTTGTCGTCATGCCGCCACACTCCTGCCCGGCCCGGCGGACAGCCAGGAGACCCTTCTTCCTGGGACTGCCAGTACCAGGCACCCGCCCGGCCGACGGTGTTCACTGACGGTATGACCGCGACCGAACTCGGACATGCTTTGCGGCGCTGGCGCGACCGCATCTCCCCCACCACGGCCGGGCTACCCCTCGGCGGACAGCGGCGGGCGGCCGGGCTGCGGCGTGAGGAGCTGGCCCTGCTGGCCGGGATCTCGGTCGACTACGTCACCCGCCTCGAACAGGGCCGGGCGACCAACCCTTCCGATCAGGTCGTCGAGGCCCTGGCACGGGCGCTGCGGCTCACGGGAGACGAGCGGGCGTATCTGTTCGGGCTGGCCGGGCTGGTGCTCCCAGGCCCCGAGGTGGTGCCGTCGTACATCCCGCCCAGCGTCCTGCGGCTGCTGGACCGGCTGGTGGACACACCGGTCGCGGTCACCGACGCCGCCTTGACGCTGCTGATGGCCAACCCGATGTACCAGGCGCTGATGGGCGACACGTCCGGCGCACGCGGCCTCGAACGCAACGGGGCGTGGGGGGTGTTCCTGGGATCGTCCATCCGGATCCGGCACACACACGAGGAACAGCGCGCCTTGGAGATCGGCATGGTGTCCGAGCTGCGGTCCGCCGCCGCAAGGTATCCCGCCGACCGTCAACTGCGGCGACTGATCACCGAGTTGCGCGCGGGCAGCGAGCGGTTCGCCGAGCTGTGGGAGGCGGGTGTCGTCGGCAGTCTGGAGGTCTCACGCAAGACGATCGAGCATCCGCAGGTGGGCCTGCTGACCCTGGACTGCAACGTGCTCCGGATGGACGGCAGTGGCCTGCGCATCCTCGGCTACTCGGCCGAGCCGGACACCGAGGACGCCGAGAAGCTGGAGCTGCTGGCGGTGGTCGGCACGCAGAGCCTGGCTGCCGAGTAGTACCTACCTGGATCTGGGCCGGGCCATCCCGCTGTTCGAGTAGACGCTGGCCGATTGTGAGCGGGTGCTGGGCGCCGACCATCCGACGACGCAGGTGGTTCGGCCAATTACACGCTCTTGCCGGTGCCCGACGGATCCGTCACTCGGCCGCTGGCCGATGTCGCCTCCGCGCCTCGGAGACATTGCCGTGTGCAAGCGAGGGCCATCGGTCCGCGGCCCACTCCGGCCAGCCCAGCCACCCCGGTGGCGGACCGGGGATGTCGCCGCCGCCGAGTTCGGCGGCATCTGGTTCCTGGAACTGCTTCCGCCATGTGTCGATGTCCTCCTCGCTCATCGGAAATGTCGTGTGCGGTGCGGTTGCCTGGCGGTGTGCGATCCGGGAGCGTTGGACGCCCTTGTCGATGGGCAGGTAGTTCACGACAACCGCGATACCGCCGCTAAACGGCGGCGCGGATGTTCATAGCGGCGAAGCAACCCATGCCGCCACCATAACCGGCAGCACCAGCATGGTCGTCGACCGCGGCGTCGCCGACACGTGGCCGCGGTCAGTGACCGTTCGGTCCTGCCACTGCCGATGACAGACGTCACAACCATGTTGGACACGGCACTTACGGCGATGAATGCTCGCCGCCTTCCAGCGGAACGCCGGCAGATGATTCAAGATCGCCTCACAGGGCCCTCCCTGCCTGATCGTCCCCGTGCCGTCGTCCCAGCAGTCAGCTGCGGTAGCGGCGGGTTGCGCCACAGCGCCGCCGCCCCCTCGGCGAGGTCGAGGTGCCGCTGCAGCTCATCATGGGCAAGACCCGGCACAAGAATCCCCGCACCGCCATGCGTTACGTCAAGCCCGGCGCTGAGGCCATCGCCAAGGTCACCGAGGTCGTGGCACCGCGCCGCCGTACCCACTGATCAACTGAGTGGCGGCTCGCCGGAGCTATAGGCGTTCTGGGCCGGGCCGAGGGTCCCTCGACGCATGAGGACGGCGGGCGACCGCTCGCTTGCGGTGGGTGAGGAGATCGCGGGCCGCTACCCCATGGGGAGCCTGGTAATCGTGGCTCCACAGAAAGCCTGGTAATAGGGCCTTGCCTGCTATTTGCCGCAGCTCTGGCGCGCGATTGAACGCCCACCGGGTCAATGTCTCTCGCGCATTCACAGAACGGTCAAGAGTGCCAAGCCGCAGCCCGCTCACGCACGGCGACCCCCATCACCCAACACCCCTTTTAGCAGCATTTCTGCGGAAATGTGCATATTTGCGTTGTGTATACCGATATGCCATAAATGAGGCTTTGCTTCCTTTCTGGCGACCCCTCCGAACCGCCGTGCCTACGGTGGATGTGTTCCAAGCGCCGTCGTGGCGTCTCCCGGGAACCCAAGAGCGACGCTCCGTCACCCCAGGCCCCCGGCCTGGGGCCGATCACAGGCAATGGAGTGATCTCGAATGTTCAAGCGACTCCTGATCGCCGCCGCCCTGGCGGCGTCCACGCTCGTCGTCAGCGGGTCGATCACACAGCCGGCCACCGCCGGCACCGGCGCGCCCTGCGTCACCACAGCCGGCCCGAGCGTCCTCTCGCAGAGCGCGCGCTGCCGCTGGCGCCACGGGTGCAAGTACTGCAAGAAGCACGGCGAGTGGCGCAGAGTGTGGTGCAAGTGGTGGGACGACGACAACGGCTGGCACTGAGTAACAGCCGTCACGGCCGCTCCTAGGCCGTGGTCACACCGGTCACACCGCCATCGCCCCGCGGGGAGTCTCCTCGCGGGGCGATGGCCAGGAGCCGTTCACGGGGTCGGCGTCAGAACCTTCGCCTCCACCTTGGGCTCGGCGGGACGGCGCCGCATCCGCTCCTTCGCCCGTTCCACCACCGTGTACAGCGTCGGAACCAGCACCAGAGTCAGCAGCGTGCTGGAGATCAGCCCGCCGATCACCACGATCGCCAGCGGCTGCGAGATGAACCCGCCCGACCCGGTCACCCCCATCGCCATCGGCGTCAGCGCGCAGATCGTGGCCACCGCCGTCATCAGGATCGGCCGCAACCTGCGCCGGCCGCCCTCGATCACCGCCTCGACCACGCCCATGCCCTGCTCGCGGTACTGGTTGATCAGGTCGATCAGCACGATCGCGTTCGTCACCACGATCCCGATCAACATCAGCATGCCGATCAGCGCCGGCACCCCCAGCGCCGTGTCCGTCGCCACCAGCAACCCGATCGCACCCGTCGCCGCGAACGGAATCGACACCAGCAAGATCACCGGCTGCATGAAGCTGCGGAACGTCGCCACCATGATCAGGAACACGATCGCGATCGCCGCCAGCATCGCGATCCCGAGGTCGGAGAACGCCTCGGTCTGGTCGGCCGACGCACCGCCGACCTCGTACGTGGCACCCGAGGACAGCTGCAGCCCGTTCAGCTTGGCCGTCAGCGCCTGCGTCACCGCCCCCAGGTCACCGGCGTCGGCCGCCTTGACCGAGACCGTCGCCGACCGCTCGCCGTCGATCCGGGTGATCTGCGTCGGCCCGGCCACCTCCTTGACGTCGGCCACGGTCTTCAGCTTCACCGTGCCCGTAGCGGTGGCGAGCTTGAGGTCCTCGACCTTCTTGACGCTCTCCGGCGCCTCGCCCTCGCGCAGCACCAGATCACTGGTGCGGCCGTCCAGCGTCATCTGGCCCAGCGGCGCGCCCCGGAACGCCTGCGCCACCGCCTGCCCGATCTGCGCCTCCGACAGCCCTCGCTCAGCCGCCTCCTCACGGTCGACGACCACCTCGATCCGCGGCGCGCTGTCCTCCAGGTTCGAGGCCACGTCCCGCAGCCCGGACACCTCGCCCATCGCCTTCGTCACCTGATCGGCCGCGGCGCGCAGCGTCTCGGTGTCGGGCGCGCGCACGATCACGTCGATGGTGTCGGAGTTGAACCCGCCCCCACTCTGGCCCACGGTGACCTCACCGGCACCGGACAGGCCCGCGATCTTGTCCCGCAGCTCCTGCTCGACCTTCGGGGTGTCGGCGCCGTCCTTCAGCGCGATCGAGTACGACGCCCGGTCCGCGCCGCGACCGCCCCCGCCGGGCGGACCGAAGGCGTTGCCGCCGCCGCCGACGTTCACCTGGTACGTCTTCACCTGGTCCATGCCCGCCAGCACGCCCTCGACCTGCTTGGCGGCCTTGTCGGTGGTCTCCAGGTCCGTACCGACCGGCATCCGCTGGCTCAAGGAGATCGTGTTCTGCCCGGAGGAGTCCAGGAAGTTCGTCCGCAACCCGCCGGCCAGCCCGAACGTGCCGACCATCACGGCCACCCCGATGAGCACCGTCACCAGCTTGAAGCGCGTCGCGAACCGCAGCACCGGCAGGTAGAGCCGCTGCAACGGCGAGCGCAGTTCCTTGGCCTCGGCCTTCTCACGCTGCTTGCGCGCCTGCTCCGGCGTCAGCGACGGCGCCTTCAGGAACCAGAACGCCAGCACCGGCACCACCGTCAGCGACACCACCAGCGACGCCATCAACGCCACCGCAACCGTGATCGAGAACGGCCCGAACAGCTCGCCCACCATGCCGCCGACGATCGCGATCGGCGCGAACACCGCCACCGTGGTCAGCGTCGAGGCCGTCACCGCCCCCGACACCTCACGCACCGCCGTCAAGATCGCCTGAAGTTTCGCCTCGCCGTAGCCGAGATGCCGCTTGATGTTCTCCAGCACCACGATCGAGTCGTCCACGACCCGGCCCACCGCGATCGTCAACGCGCCCAGCGTCAGCATGTTCAGCGAATAGTCGCCCACCCACAACACGATCAGCGCGATCACCACCGACAGCGGGATCGACACCGCCGTCACCAGCGTCGAGCGCACCGACAGCAGGAACACCAGGATCACCAGCACCGCGAACGCCAGCCCCAGCAGGCCCTCCGTGGTCAGGCTCTCGATCGACTGCTCCACGTACGGCGCCTGGTCGAACACCACCGCCACCGCCGTCTCCGACGAGTCGCCCAGCGCCTTGGTCAGCTCCGGCAGCTTCTGCCTGATCTCGTGCGAGATCGTCACCGCGTTCCCGTCGGGCGCCATCGTCACCGACACGCCCAGGCTCGACTCACCATCCGTACGGGTGATCGTCGTCGCCACGGCCAGCCCTCGCGTGATCTTGGCGACGTCGCCCAGCTTCACCGGCTTGAGCGGCTTCGGCTCGGCCGCCTGCTGCGGCAACCCGCCCTGCCCCGGCTGGGCCTGCGCCTGGCCCTGCGCCGGCTGCGCCTGACCTTGACCCGGCTGCGCCTGACCCTGGCCCGGCTGCGCCTGGGCCTGGCTCTGCTGCGGCTGGGCCGGCGTCAGATAGAGGTTCTTCAGCTTCTCCACGGTGTCGACCCGCGTGCCGACCTGCACCGTCAGCACCTTGTCGTCAGTGTCGAGCGTGCCGGCCGGGATCGGGGTGCCGTTCGCCTGCAGCACACTGGAGATCTGCGAGGCCGACACCCCCTTGTCCTCCATCTTGTCCTCGTCCGGCTCGATCGTGACGACTTCCTCGCGGGTGCCGGTGACGTTCGCCTCGCGCACGCCCTCGATGCCCTGCAGCTCCGGAACCATGATCCGGTTCAGCTTGTCGGCCATCGCCCGCGCGTCGCCGCCGTCGCCCACCGCCAGCACCATGACCGGGATGTCGTCGGTGTTGCCCGCCGACACCGTCGGCTCCACGCCGTCGGGCAGTGTGACCCGGCTGACCGCCTGCTGCATCTTGTTCAGCGACTCGTCGATATCGGTGCCGTACGCGAAGGCCACCTGGATCTGCGCCATCCCCTCCGCCGAGGTGGAGGTCATCTCCTCCATCCCGGCGAGCCCCTGGAAGGAATCCTCGATCGGCTTGGTGACCTGTTCCTCGACGATGTCCGGCGACGCGCCGGGATACGACGCGACCACGAACGCGCCGGGGAACGACAGTGACGGCAGCAACTGCTGCTTCAACTGCGGAATCGCGAACACGCCGAACCCGCTCAAAAGGAGCGATATCAAGATCACAAGACTGCGGTTGGCCAGACTCAACCTAGCGAAAGCGGTCATAGGCTCCCCTCCAAGAGTTCGCCCCAGACTAACACTTCGCCTCACGCGAATATTTAGACCGCTCAAGCATTCCTGATAACCTTCTCAGGAAGCGAGAGGTGAGTGTGAACGACGAACGCGAAGACCTGATCCGGCAAATCACCGAAACCCAGCGTGGCCTGGGACGACTGTTCGCCCAACACCAATCCCCCCTCTTCACCTCCAACCTCACCATGCGCCAGCTCAAGGTCGTCATGCTGCTGTCCGCCACCGGCTCCGCCTCCGGCCAGGAACTCGCCGCCGGACTCGGCGTCGGACTCGGCACCGTCACCGGCATCGTCGACCGGCTCATCGCTCAAGGCCTCGTCAGCCGCCACGAAGACCCCCACGACCGCCGCGTACGCCGCGTCCGCCTCACCCCTGCCGGCGCCGCCCTCGTCGAAGACCTCAACAACGCCGGTCTGGAACACCTGCGCCGCATCATGGACCACCTCGACACCGAGACCCTGCGGACCCTCGAGCAGGTCATGCGCGCCATCCGCGCCGTCGCCGACAAACTCGACCAGTAGTGACCGCCTCCTCACCGAAGGCGCCGCCGCCGGACATGGTCTGGTCGAAGGTGTTGTTGTAGCGAATGGTTGTACTTCATCAACCCGGCGCCTTTACATTGTAGATTTCTAAGCCAGGCGGGACAGCACCTCCGGCAGCTCACCCTCGTAAGCCACCGTCAGCCGCCGCGTCGCCCGCGTCACCGCCACGTACAGATCCCTCCCGCCCATGGGCGACTGCGCCAGGATCCCCGCCGGATCCACCACCACGACCGCGTCGAACTCCAGCCCCTTGGCCTGCCCCACCGTCAGCACCGCCACCGGCGCGTCCAGATCCCCGCCCGGGAACAGCCGCGCCGCCTCCGCGTGCCGCGCGTCCGAGGTCACCACGCCCACCCGGCCCTCGCCGATCTCGGCCAGCTCCGCCGCCACCAGCGCCGGCAGCCCCGCCACCGGCACTCGCACCGCTCGCGGCCGCGACTCGCCCGACCGCACCGACTCCGGCGGCTCCTGCCCGGGATCGAAGGCCCGCAGCACGTCCGCCGCCACCTCCATGATCTCCACCGGCGTCCGGTAGTTGACCATCAGGTGCTCCACCCGCCACCGGCCCCGCAGGTGCGGGTCCAGCACCTCGCCCCACGAACGGGCCCCCGCCGCCGACCCCGTCTGCGCCACGTCGCCCACCACCGTCAGCGACTTGGCCGGCACCCGCCGCATGAGCATCCGCCAGGCCATCGCCGACAGCTCCTGCGCCTCGTCCACGATCACGTGACCGTACGCCCAGGTCCGGTCGGCCGCCGCCCGATCAGCCGTGGTCAGCTCCATCCCGTCGTCGGCGTGCCGCTCGGCCAGCACGTCGGCCCGATCGAAGATGCCCTCTTCCAGCACGCCTGTCGTGCGCAGCACCTCGTCGGCGTACAGCAGCCGCCCGGCCTCCTCCTCGCGCGCCTGCCGGGCCGTCGCCCGCCGCGCCGAGTCGTCCTCGCCCAGCAACTCGGCCGCCTCGTCCAGCAGCGGCACGTCCCCCACCGTCCACGGGGCGCCCGCCGGACGCACCAGCTCGCGCCACCGCAGGCCCGGCGGCGCCACCGACCACAGCGTCTCCGGCGAGGACAGCAACTCGCCGACCAGCCGCCGCGGCGTCAGCTCCGGCCACAGATCGTCGATCGCCCGCCGGACCTCCGGCTCGCCCCACAACCGCTGCGAGCCCAGCTCCAGGTCCAGCTCGTCCAGGTCGTCCTGCAGTCCGAGAGGCTCGGCCAGCTCGGGATCGACGTCCGCCAGCTCCTCCACGTGCAGCGACTCCTCCAGCGCCCGCGCCTCCGCCCTGGTCAGCTCCTTGAGCATCTCGGTGACGTACAGCTTGCGGGCCATGTTGTGCGGCAGCCGCACCGCGCGCGCCCGGTCACGCAGCCGCGCGCACACGTCGTGCGGCACCCGCAGGTTCAGCCCGTCCAGCTCCACCACCAGATCGCCCTCCGGCACCCGCTGGCGCAGCTCCAGCGCTCGGGCCACGACCCCGGCCATCCGCACGTCGCCCTTGACCACCGCCGCCGCCGGCGCGTCGGCCGCCACCGCCCGCACGCCCGGGAACATCTCCCCGACCGTCGTCATCACCACCTGCGTCTCCCCCAGCGACGGCAGCACCTGCCCGATGTAGCGCAGGAACATCGCGTTGGGGCCCACCACCAGCACGCCGCGCCGCTCGAGCGTGCCGCGGTGGGTGTAGAGCAGGTACGCCGCCCGGTGCAGCGCCGCCACCGTCTTGCCGGTGCCCGGACCGCCCTGCACCACCAGCGCCCCCTGCAGATCGGCGCGGATCACCCGGTCCTGCTCGGTCTGGATGGTGGCCACCACGTCGCCCATCCGGCCCGTACGGCCCCGTCGCAGCGCCGCCAGCAGCGCCGCCTCGCCCACCAGCGTGCGCCGGTCACCCTCGCTCATCCCATCGAGATCGAACACCTCGTCGTCGATGCCGACCACCACGCGGTCCCTCAGATGCAGGTGCCTGCGGCGCACCAGCCCACGCGGATCGGTGGCCGTGGCCACGTAGAACGGCCGCGCCGCCGGCGCCCGCCAGTCGATCAGCACCGCCTCGTGCCGCTCGTCACGCAGACCGGTCCTGCCGATGTAGACGCTGTGGCCCGAGCCGTCGTCGACGCGGCCGAAACACAGGCCCCGCTCGACCGCGTTCAGCTGCGCCAGCCGCCGCGCCTGCTCCGAAGCCAGCGTCTCGCGCTCGACCATCGCCTGCCGGGTGCCGCCGCGCCGGCCGTACACCTCGCGCAGCGCCGTCTGGGCCCGCTCCCTGGCGAGGTCGAGCAGGCCGTACAGCCACGACACATGCCTCTGCTCACTGTCAAGGGCTTCCGCGCGACCATCTTGACGATTAGCCATCGAGTGGTATACTCCTATCGGGAGGGCTGTGGAGCTCGTGTCAATTGTGGAGCATTCGAGCTTACTCCTCACGCGCGCTCGCGCGCAAACCCCGCCGCAGGCCTACGCGTCCGCCGTGCCCGCCGGCGCCGGGATCTCCGGGAACGGATTGTCCGGCAGCAGCACCACCCGCCGTGCCCGCCCACCGCGCAACGCCGCCTCCAGATGCAGCAACGCCGCGCCGATCCCCGCCGCCCCCGCCATGTAGCCGGTGTCGGCGCTCACCTCCCCGGGACGCAGCCGCCGGTAGGCCTGGTACCAGCGCAAACCCCCGCCACCGTCACCGCCGGCCCGCCCCGCCAGATCCGCGCCCAGCAGCTCGGCGAAATCCAGATACGCCCGCCGCCCCGTGCCCGCCCACAATCCCACGAACAGCTCCACCAGCCCCGCCAGCCCGCAGCACTGACAGGCGGTGTCCCACAACCCCGCCACCCTGCGCCGCGGCACCCCGCTGGCCATCACCCCCGCGGCCAGCAGCTCGGCCCAGTCCAGATCACCGGGATCGCCCGCCACCCGGTACAGCTCGAAGAACATCCGCGCCACCCCGGCCGAACCCGAGCAGAACCCGAGATAGTGCAGCCCCCGCCCCTGCGGCAGGTGATGCGGCACCAGCGCCGACCCGCCGTTCACCACGCTCACCGCACGCACGAACCCCGCGCCCCGGCGCGCCGCCGCCAGGAACCGCTCCTCCCGCGTCACCCCGTACAGGCGCGCCAGCAGGTACGCCGTCCCCGCCGTGCCGGCCAGGAACCCCGGCGTGACCGCGTCGGGCGGCAGCCCCGGGCAGTCGCCGAACCGATGCCCCGGCACCGCCAGCCGCGCCGCCCGCGACCCCGCCTCCGCCGCCAGCTCCTCATAGCCGCTCACGCCCAGCATCGCCGCCACCCGCAGCAACGCCAGCGCCACACCCCCGTCGCCGCGCAGCTCCGGATCACCCGACCAGCCCGCGCCGCCGTCCAGCCGCCGCGCCGAGCGCGCCACCCGGTCCATCGCCGCCGCGGCCGCCTCCTCCCCCACCCCGTCCCCCAGCACCCACCCGGCCTGGCACAACGCCACCGCGATGCCGCTCAGGCCGTGGTGGTAGGTCACGTCCGCCACCGCGCGCCAGGCCGAGGCCAGGTAGCGGCAACCCGCCCGGGCGTCCCGGAGGTACTCCTCCTCGCCGGTGGCGGCCGCCAGCTCCAGGAAGAACAGCACGATGCCGGGGGCGCCGGCGTACAGGGAGGCCGGCTCGGGCGCCAGCGCCGACCTGCCGCTCGCGTCGGGGTTGGCCAGCCAGCGGCCGTCACCGGCGGCCGCGGTCCTGATCCAGCGCGCCGCGCCGACCGCGACCCGCAGCAGGCTGTCTGCGCGCTCACCCGCCGAACGGGCCGGATCCAGACTCATGGCACACCGGGGACTTCTTCCTGAACGCCACCTGCAGGGCTCACATTCTCCCCCACCCGCCCGACGCCGTCGAGCACCGGCCACCCGCCTTCACCTCATCTCCCGCCTCGTTCAGCGCCCGCAGCGCCGCCAGGTCCGCCCCCGCGAAGATCACCGTAGGCCGCGGCGATCTTGGGGTGCCGTCGACCAACGTGTCACAGGCCGCCAAACCTCGAAGATCCCTGGCCTGACCTTCTGTAATGCCGAAGGGCCCGGCGCACGGGGACGCGGCGTCTGCGGGCATCATGAAGGCGGCCGAATCCGCTCGGTGCAGGTCCGGCCGCCTTCGTCAAGGTTTCACGGGCTGAGTACACCTAGTACTCCAGTGACACTTCGCGATCTTGGGCGTTGAGGTGGCATGAAGACGGCCACCACGTGATCATTCGGAGTTTGTGAAGACATCCCAAG
>NZ_JBITMD010000029.1:0-150179 GCF_044465905.1 Nonomuraea sp. NPDC049480 | reverse complement strand
AACCGGCGCCAAGCACACACGACGTCACAGACGGTCACCGATCCCCATTTTCACGCCGGAACCGGCGCCCCACACGGGTTTCCCCGACTCAGTCGTACGGCTGGCCGATCGTGTACGAAGCCGACCGGAACTTCGACCGGGGCAAGGGGCGCGAGATGAATTGGGGGGTGACGCGGGAAGTGGTGCTCGGCTACCTGGAGAGTCACATCTCCAACGACTGCTGCATCGTCGCCGTCGGCAAGGATTCCGAGCTCGCCGAGCGGGTCATTCGGCAAATGGATGACGACCTGGAGGACGAAATCGAGAGCTTCGCCGAGCTGCTGGCAGCGCTTCAGGACGACGACGATCCGCGCCACCTCGCCCAGTCCCTGGTACGGGCCGGGTTCGGTGCGCCGCGCGAGTTCCACCAGGAATTCTTCGCTACCTTCGCCAAAGCTGCCCGTGAACACGACGAATATCGGGTTCGGGACATCGCCATCTCGTCCGTCGTCTACATCGAATGGCCGGAGTTCAGGCCGTTGCTCGAAGAGATCCAGGCGCACGACTCCGAGGAGCAGGTGCGAGCCAGGGCGGCCATCGTCCTTCGTGCGTACAAGGCGGTCGGCATGTAGCCGCCTGGGCGTAGGGTCAGTGCGGCAGCCCATGGGGGCTGACCGTCCAGCACCCGGGAATCCGGGCCATCACCGGCCGGTCCGGCCGCCGCTCTGCTCATCCCGCAGTCCGGACGCGGTCCAGGAAACCGGCGATGACCGGGGCGATTTCCGGCAGGTGGGTTTCGAGGGCGAAGTGGCCGGTGTCGAACAGGTGCAGCTCGGCCTCGGGCAGGTCGCGAAGGTAAGCGCGGGGTGCCGAGGCGGAAGCCCACCGGGGCGCCGAAGTCGAAGACGTACATCACGAACCGGGTCAGGCCGAGCCCCTGCACGAAGCCCTCGATGACGTCGGCGAGGGCGTCGAAGGAGTAGGTGAAGCCGGCCGGGGCCTGGGTGTGGCCGAAGCCCGGGTAGTCGGGCGATGAGCGCGTCGATGAGACGGCGGAATTGGGGTGAAGCCGACGGGAAGCCGTGCAGCAGCAGGACCGGCGCGTCCCGCCGCTCCGGGAGGGACTCGCGGTAGAAGACGCGGACCCCCTCGACGTCGACGTGCCGGTGAACGGTGCGGGCGATCGGGAGGATGAGTATCACTCATGCCTTTCAGGGGTGGACCGGGAAGTTGCTGCGGAAGACGTTGTACGGATCGCGGTGACGCTTGATGTCGCGCAGGCGATCCAGCGCGGCCGAGGTGAAGGCGTCGGCCGCGCTCTCGCCGGGGTTGAGGAAGGTGAAGGGCTTGCGGCCGCTGACGGGCAGGGCGCCGGCGAGAGCGGCCTGCTTGCCCTTGACGGCCTCGGCCGTGGCGGGGTCAGCGGGGATGCCGAACAGGTAGAGGGCATACGGCTCCATGAGCGGGCCGTGCGGGCTGTCGGACGGGCGGGTGAACGCACCGCCCAGATGCCGGATCTGCACGCTCAGCAGCGGGGCGATCGGGTCGGCCAGCAAGGTCTTGACCGCGGCGTCGCCGAGGTCGCTCAGCAGTTCGCCGCGCGAGAGGCCCGCGCCGGGATCGGTGGGTTCGGCCGTGATGCCGCCGACGTCGGAGACCGGCATGCTCCGCCTGCTGTCGGACAGGGGAACGGGCAGGCGGTCCAGGAGGCCGAGCAGGTCACGCGCCTCGCTCTCGGCACCCAGGTAGGTGGCGTCGATGGCCACCATGGGGTCGGCGCCCGGGAAGTGCAGCAGGTCCAGCCAGACGGTCAGCTCGGGTGGGGCGTCGGCGGTGATCTGCCGGTAGGCGTCCATCACGTCCGCCGCGTGCTCGGCCGCCCACAGCATCCGGCCGCCGTACAGGCGCGGGGCGGGGTGCAGGGCCAGTTCGAGGGCGGTGACGACGGCGAAGTCGCCACCTCCGCCGCGCAGCGCCCAGAACAGATCGGGGTCGGTGCCGGCGGTGACGTGCCGCTGGCGGCCCTCGCTGTCGATGATGTCGAAGGCGGTGACGCTGTCGGCGACCCAGCCGTATGTGCGGCCGAACCAGCTCAACCCGCCGCCGAGGGCGACGCCGGCGACGCTGACCACCGGAGAGCTGCCGGGCAGGCCGGTCAGGCCGTACGGCGCGGCGGCGGCCTGTACCCGGCCGGATGGCACACCCGCACCGGCGTGGGCACGCCGGGCCGCCGGATCGACCTCCAGAGTCTCCAGCCGACCGGTGCGCAGCAGGATCGTCCCGTCGGTGCGGCCGGTCGCCCCGTGCCCGTTGGGCTGGGTCGCGATGGCCAGCCCGGTGGAGCGGGCGTGCCGGACCAACGCGGCGACGTCATCAGCGTCGGCGGGCTCCGCCACGGCCGCCACCGGCTGCTCGATCGCCAGGTTCCAGGGACGGCGGGCGGCGTCGAAGCCGGGATCGCCGGCCAGCCAGATCCGGCCGCGGATGACGGAGGGCAGGGCGTTCAGTGCGTTCATGAATCTTCCTCGGGTGATGGGGTTGTCAGGCTGCCGTGCGGTCGGCGGCGCGTTCGAGGGCGCCTGCGGGAGGGGCTCCGCCTGGCCCTTGCTCCACCCGCGCCGCCACCAGCGGCAAGGGCGCAGTGGCCAGCCCGTCCGCCCAGCAGCAGGAACCCGCCGAGCGCCACCGCGCAGGCGCTGATCACCCACTGCCGCGTTGGCGCCGAGTGCCCCAAGACGCCGCCGATCTCCGGCAACGCCACGTACACGATGTTGTAGTCGATCGAGATGATCAGCTGAGCGAACGCCAGCAGAGCCAGAGTTGGTTCAGGACGACGTAATGGTGTCCCGGGTTGGCGGACATGCGACATGAGGACACCTCCGTATGGCTGTGAGCGCACGCTTGGCCCGCGCCGCCGATAACGGGACGCGACGTCCCGTATGACAGTGCACAGCGTGCGGGAAACGTCCCTTCATTGTCAAACCCAACGTCCCGTCCCGGTATGGTGGCATCATGAACGCCCGCCGCCGCTCCGACGACCGGACCGAAACGATCATGCAGACCGCGCTCGACCTGGCCCTCGAGGTCGGCTACGCCAAGCTCAGCATGGAGGCGGTCGCCGCCCGGGCCGGCGTCGGCAAAGACACCATCTACCGCCGATGGCCCTCCAAGGCCCTGCTGTTCCTCGACGCGGTTCTCAGCTCAAGAACCGCAGGCCTGGAACATCCCTACACCGGCGACATCGTGGCCGATCTGCGCGAGGTGATGCACCGGGCCGTCGACCTGCTGGCCCGGCCGCCATGGGGGCCGCTGTACCGAGACCTGATAGGAGAGGCACAGCACACCCCCGAAGTCGCCGCCGCCCTCAACGAACGCTTCATCCGGCCACAGACGGCCGACACCCTGGCCCGCCTCAAGGCCGCCCAAGAGCAAGGGCAGCTCGCCCCCGATTTCGACCTGGACCTGGCCTTCGAGATCCTGTCAGGACCGCTGTACTACCGGCTGCTCATCACACACGAGCCGCTGACGCCCGCCTACCTCGACCGCGTGCTCCAAGCGGTCTTCGCCGGCATGGGCCCTCAACCACAACCCTGATCTTGTTCTTTGTCCTCCGGATTGTTGTAGTGCTGCGAGGGTGTCGGCACGTTCCTACGAGGCCACGCGCGATCATTCTCACCATTCCCCTTCGGGTTCTCCAAAGGGCCGGATGGATCTCCATCAAAGACGGTCATGATCGTGATCGTCATTCAACGGATCATGGCCAATCTGAGCAGTCCTGCACCTCAGCGCGCCGAGGGCTTCGGCTCCCTTTCTTCACCGGCGAAAACGCGGAGTTGCATGGCGAGGGTGGAGTAGTAGCCCACCAGGGTCGTCAGCTCGAACAGGCCGCGTTCGCCGATCGCCGACACCGCCATGCCGTACTCGTCGTCGTCCAGGGTGCCCGAGTCCAGCAGGGAGGCCGTCGTCCGCAGCACGATCGTCTCGTCGGCGTCGGTGAGGGCCGGCAGCGCACCGGAGCGCAGGGAGTCGAGCTCCTCCTCGGTCAGGCCACAGGCGCGCCCTACGGCCTCGTGGGCCTCTCGTTCGAACGCGCTTCCCCAGTGCGCGGCGACGAGGAGCACGGCCATCTCCCGGATGCGGTCGCTCAGGGAGGACTGATAGCGCACCGCCGCACCCACGGTCTGCAGCGCGGCTCCGACCGGAGGACTGAGAAGCATCGCGTTGAACGGCCCACGCAGCCGTCCCTCGCTGTCGGTGAGCGCGAAGACCTGAGGACCCGCGGCGCGTGGGCCTCCTGAGATGGCCCGGTAGACCGCGGCCTGCTCCTCGCTGAGATCTCCGGGCAGAAACCCGGCCAGGCGGGCGACCATCATGGCTCCCTTCGTCCGACGCCGGGAAACTATAGCCCGCGCAGCCCGTCAGCCCTCTCGGCGCGGGGCGGCACCTCGGCCGCGGTCAGGTGCCGATGTAGCCCGCGAGGTGCTCGCCGGTGATGGTGGAGCGGGCGGCGACGAGGTCGGCGGGTGTGCCCTCGAAGACGATCCGGCCGCCGTCGTGGCCGGCGCCGGGGCCGAGGTCGATGATCCAGTCGGCGTGCGCCATGACCGCCTGATGGTGCTCGATCACGATGACCGACTTTCCGGAGTCGACGAGCCGGTCGAGCAGGCCGAGCAGCTGTTCGACGTCGGCGAGGTGGAGGCCGGTGGTCGGCTCGTCGAGGACGTAGACGCCGCCCTTCTCGGCCATGTGGGTGGCCAGCTTGAGCCGCTGCCGCTCGCCGCCGGACAGCGTGGTGAGCGGCTGGCCGAGGCTGATGTAGCCGAGCCCGACGTCGGCGAGCCGGTCGAGGATGGTGTGCGCGGCCGGCGTGCGCGCCTCGCCGGAGCCGAAGAACTCACGGGCCTCGGTCACCGACATCGCGAGGACCTCGCTGATGTCACGGCCGCCGAGATGGTAGTCCAGCACCGATGCCTGGAACCGCTTCCCCTCGCACTCCTCGCAGGTGGTGGAGACGCCGGCCATCATCGCCAGGTCGGTGTAGATGACGCCGGCGCCGTTGCAACTGGGGCAGGCGCCCTCGGAGTTGGCGCTGAACAGCGCCGGCTTCACGCCGTTGGTCTTCGCGAACGCCTTGCGGATCGGATCGAGCAGTCCGGTGTAGGTCGCCGGGTTGCTCCGCCGCGAGCCGCGGATCGCGCCCTGGTCGACCGACACCACGCCCGCGCCCGCGGGGATCGACCCGTGTATGAGCGAGCTCTTTCCTGAACCGGCGACGCCGGTGACGACGACCAGCACCCCGAGCGGGATGTCGACGTCGACGTCGCGCAGGTTGTTCGCCGTCGCGCCGCGGATCTCCATCGTGCCGGTGGGCTTCCGCACCGTCTCCTTGAGTGCGGCCCGGTCGTCGAAATGGCGGCCGGTGATGGTACCGCTGGCCCGCAGCCCTTCGACGGTGCCCTCGAAGCAGACGGTGCCGCCGGCCGTACCGGCGCCGGGGCCGAGGTCGACGACGTGGTCGGCGATCGCGATCGTCTCCGGCTTGTGCTCCACGACGAGCACCGTGTTGCCCTTGTCCCGCAGCCGCCGCAGCAGGGTGTTCATCCGCTGGATGTCATGGGGGTGCAGGCCGATGGTGGGCTCGTCGAAGACGTAGGTGGTGTCGGTGAGCGAGGAGCCGAGGTGGCGGATCATCTTGACGCGCTGTGCCTCGCCGCCCGACAGCGTGCCCGACGGCCGGTCGAGCGAGAGGTAGCCCAGCCCGATCTCCACGAACGAGTCGAGGGTCCGCCGCAGCGTGGCGAGCAGCGGAGCCACTGACGGCTCGTCGAGACCGCAGACCCACCCGGCCAGGTCGCTGATCTGCATCGCGCACGCATCGGCGATGTTGATCCCGCCGATCCGCGACGACCGGGCCCCCTCGCTGAGCCGGGTGCCGTCGCACTCGGGACAGGTGGTGAAGGTGACCGCCCGGTCCACGAACTCCCGGATGTGCGGCTGCATCGCCTCCTTGTCCTTGGAGAGGAACGACTTCTGGATCTTGGGGATCAGTCCCTCGTAGGTGAGGTTCCCGCCCTCGACCTTCACCTTGGTCGGCTCCCGGTAGAGGAAGTTTTGCATCTCCTTCTTGGTGAACTCGCGGATCGGCTTGTGCGGGTCGAGGAAGCCCGACTCGGCGTAGATCCGCACTGTCCACCAGCTGTCCGACTTCCAGCCGGGGATGGTGAACGCGCCCTCGGCGATCGACTTGGAGTCGTCGTAGAGCTGGGTGAGGTCGATGTCGGAGACCGAGCCCCGCCCTTCGCAGCGGGTGCACATGCCGCCGGTACGGGTGTAGGTGGCTTTCTCGGCCTTGCTGACGCCGCCGCGTTCAACCGTGATCGCGCCACTCGCCCGGACCGAGGGGACGTTGAAGGCGAATGCGCTGGGCGGGCCGATGTGCGGCTGCCCGAGTCGGCTGAAGAGGATGCGCAGCATCGCGTTGGCGTCGGTGGCGGTGCCGACGGTGGAGCGGGGGTCGGCACCCATCCGCTGCTGGTCGACGATGATCGCGGTCGTCAGCCCTTCGAGTACGTCGACCTCGGGCCGCGCCAGCGTCGGCATGAAGCCCTGCACGAAGGTGCTGTAGGTCTCGTTGATCAGCCGCTGCGACTCCGCTGCGATCGTGTCGAACACCAGCGAGCTCTTGCCCGAGCCGGAGACGCCGGTGAACACCGTCAGCCGGCGCTTCGGGAGCTCGACGCTGACGTCCTTGAGGTTGTTCACGCGCGCGCCGTGCACGCGGATCACGTCGTGGTTGTCGGCAACGTGCGGCGCAGGCGACTGCGTGTCCGTCCTCGTGGCCTTGCTCATCGTGTCTCCATCTGTTACGCGGGCCGCCTTCGCGGTCTCTTTCAGCGTCGCCCGGCTCGATCCGACCAGCTTCGAGCAGTATGTCCGAGTTCCTTCGTCGGCGCGGTCGCGGCAACGGTCACTGTCTACCTGATCGGCGGTGTCGGCCGGGTGGCGCGACAGCCCGTCAGGCTGACGCCGACGATATGCACGCTAGCTGCGGCCCGCTGACCGGCGCTTCTCCATTCCTGCTCGGTCAGGTCACCTGTTTCGCGACGCACGACGGCATCCCGCCGTCGCGGGTGAGACCGCCCGGGATCGAGCCGTGGCTACGCGTCCCTCTTCACGAAGGAGGGCATGGCAGTGGCGAGTGCCCGCCGGTATGCGACCCACGCTGGGTCTTCGGCTTCACGCTGGATGGTCGGAAGGCAGTGGTCGCATCAGGTCGAGATCCTCGCCCCATGCGTCCAGCACCTCGCCGTGCCCGGAGCGCCGGGCCACCGCCTCGACATGGGCGAAGAGACGCCGTTGCAGGGTCACGTCGCCCGTTCCCGAGATACGGTCCACGGCGTCCAGCAACATGCCGGTGTCCCAGCCGGGCAGCGGGTGTCGGGCGAGTTCCCATTCCAGGTACTTGTTGTAGGGGCGGGGGCGACGGTCCATGGCGAATTCCGGCCGCACGGAACTCGGCGAGGGGGACGATGACGAGGTCGAGCTCTGGGGTGCGGTGGCCCGTGAACCGCGTGAGATCCGTTGTCGCACCGTCGGCGAGGACGACGTACAGGTCGTGGTCGGAGTGCTCGGTGGGCATGTCGTCGTGGGCGCGGGAGCCCTTGAGGACGAGTCCGACGACGGCGGGGTCGGCGGCGGCGAGTTCAACGAACGCGTGATAGGTGAGGGGCTTGCCGAGCGGGCATCGTGTGATCTCCGGTGGGATGGTGATGGCCGGCCGATGTCGGCAACGCGTTGGCCGGTCATCCCGCGGAGCCGCGGGGATCGAGCAGGATGATGACGGTCAGCAAGATGATCCAGGCGATGACCGCGGCGATCAGGAGCCTGCTGAGCGAGAGCCGACGGTGGAAGAAGTCGGAGGGTTTCACAGCCACCCACTCTTGCGCAGCAGCCGGTGCACGATGAGCACGGCGATGACCATGGCGCTCAGGCTGAGAGGATAGCCGAGCAGCCAGTGCAGCTCGGGCATGTAGTCGAAGTTCATGCCGTAGATCCCGGCGATCATCGTGGGGACGGCGATGAGGGCCGCCCAGGAGGAGATCTTGCGCATGTCGGCGTTCTGCTGCATGGCCGCCGCGCTCTGCTCGCGGCCCACCAGAGCCAGGTGGGCGCTCAAGGCGCTGGTGAGCAGTTCGTTGTGCTCGTCGACTTGGGCGTCCACACGGAGGAGGTGGTCCAGGACGTCGCGGAACTGGTCGCGGGCGACGGTGCACAACTCCACCCGGCCTTTGACGATCTCCTCCAGGACCGGCACCAGAGGATCTTGGGCGGCGCGGAACTCCAGCACCTCGCGTTTGAGGGAGTAGATGTCTTCGGTGACGTCGGCGTTCTCTCCGCTGAAGACGCGTCGCTCCAGCGCGATGAGGTCGTGTTCGACCTCGTGGGAGATCTGGGAGTAGCTGTCGACGACCTGATCGCAGATCGCGTACAGCACCCCGGCGGGTCCGGCGGCCAGCAGGTCCGGATCGGATTCGATGCGCCGGCGCACTCCGGCCAGCGGGTTGGCCTGGCCGTGGCGGACGCTGATGACGAAGTCGCGGCCCAGGAACAGGTTGATCTCGCCGACCTCGATGTCGGAGCTCTCCTCGACGTACAGCAGCGGCTTGAGCACCATGAACAGGCTGTCGTCATAGCGTTCGAGCTTGGGCCGCTGGTGGGCGTGGATGGCGTCCTCGACGGCCAGCGGGTGCAGCTTCACCTCATGGGTGATCAGGTCGAACTCCTCCTGGGTGGGTTCGTGCAGCCCGATCCACAAGAAACAGTCACCTCTGGATCGGGCGTCGTTGAAGGCGTCGCTGATGTCACCGCTGATGGTCTCGCGCACGCCGTCGCAGTAGATCGCCTTGTCCACAATCACATCAGGCATTGTGACGTATCCCGACAACCCTCCCATCCTCGGCGGCGCATGGCAGTCCGCCTGGCAGATGCAGGCCGCCGCACGCAGGTACTTCCGCCCCGCGGTACGCAGATACCCGGCATCCTCGGCCTGCCGGGCCTGTCCTTCGGGTTCACGGGCGGGTGGCGTCGGCGATGCCCTTGTGGGAGACGTGTGCGGTGAGACCGCCGTCGACCACCAGCTCGGCGCCGTTGACGTACGCGGACTCGTCGGAGACCAGGAAGACCATCAGCGGGGCGACGTCCGCGGGCGTCCCCGCGCGGCCCAGGGGGATCTCGGCCAGGGCCGCCCCGGTGAACGCCGGCGAGGCCGACGCCATCAGCGGGGTGTCGATCAAGCCGGGCATGACGGCGTTGACCCGGATGCCACGCTCGCCGAGTTCGAGGGAAGCGGTCCGGGTCAGTCCCCGCAGTGCCCATTTGCTCGCCGTGTACGCCGCGGCGACATGCCCCGCCATCGCCGCCACCGAACAGACGTTGACGATCGAGGCGCCCGCGCTCATCAACGGCACGAGCGCCTGGATCCCGAGGAGCGGACCGGTGACGTTGATGTCGAAGGTGCGCTGCCAGACCTCCATGTCCACGTCGGGAATCCGGTCCCTGGCGGCCACTCCGGCGTTGTTGATGAGGGCGTCGACCCGCCCGTGACGTTCCCGCAGCAGTGCGGCCAGGCCGTCCCACGCCTGCTTGTCGCGGACGTCGAGAGGCACGTAAGTGACCTGCAGCCCGTCGGCCGTCAGCCGGTCGGCGAGCGCCCCGCCCTCGTCGTCCAGCACGTCGGCCGCCACGACCGTCGCGCCTTCCCTGGCCAGCGCCTCCACCTCGGCCGCGCCCTGGCCGCGGGCCGCGCCGGTGACGACGACGACCTTGCCCGATACTCGTCCCACGCCGGCCCCCTCAGACCGGCGGCGCGGCGAACACGCCGCGGTCGATGTCGTTGAAGCTTCCCTTGGCGATCAGCTCGCTCATCGGGTCCGCGGTCCCCCACTGGTCCTGGGTCATGGGGTCGTTCACGTCGTAGACGCTCGGATGCCAGACGTCCTCGTCGACCCGCTCCAGTCTCGCGGCCAGGTAGGACAGATCGCCGTCCGAACCGAGCTCGGTCAGCCTCCAGATGCCGGTGTAGAAGGCGCGTTGGGTGTCGTAGTCGGGTGTGTTGCTCATGAGGTGCCCTTCTGGGGTGCTCAGCCGAGGGCCGAGCCGCCTCCGTCGATGACGATGTTAGTGCCGCTGATCCACGACGACTCGTCCCAGGCCAGGAAGACGGCGGCGTTCACCACGTCCTCCGGCCGGCCGTGCCGGGGCCGGCGGGATGCGGTCGCGGACGAGGCGCTGTAACCGCTCCGGCGGATCGGCCGCTGACAGGCGGTGTGAAACTTTCATGTCGATCCCGCCGCCTCTCTCATCACTTGACCTGCGATGGTGAAGATTTCTTCGCGCCGGTGTTTCCTCTGATCGGAGGTGGACTTACGGTGACTCCACTTTCCGTTTCTACAGGGTCTCGGCCGCGTCGAAATTTCGTCGAAGCGCTTCGATGCATCGAATCCGACAAAGCGGCGCCCCGCCATCGGCGGACAACGACAGAAGGGGAGATCATGCGCAGGATGCTCCGTCTCTTCGTCCCGGCATCCATGCTCGTCGTGCTCGTCGGGGTGCTCGCTCAGCCGGCCCAGGCCGCCGCCTGGTCCTCGTCGGACCAGTGGGGCACCTGGACCAACGGCGGTTACACCCTTTACAACAACATCTGGGGCAGCGGTGCCGGCCCACAGACGATCTGGGCCAACTCGTACAGTAACTGGGGTGTCTGGGCAAACCACCCCAACACCGGTGGGGTCAAGTCCTACCCCAACGCCACGAAGAACGTGAACCGGCGGATCAGCGCGCTCGGCAGCGTGACCAGCAGCTTCAACGTCACCGTGCCGAACGGCGGCGCCTACGCGTCCGCGTACGACATCTGGTGCGACGGCCACACCTACGAGATCATGCTCTGGATGAACAAGTACGGCCCGGTGGGGCCGCTCGGGTCGCGACAGACGAGCGCGTCGGTGGGCGGCCACAACTGGGACGTCTACCGCGGCTCCAACGGGTCCAACCAGGTGTTCTCCTTCGTCCGGCAGGGCAACGTCAACTCCGGGACCGTGGACATCAAGGCGATCTTGAATTGGCTCCGGTCCAGGAACTGGTTCGGCGACGTGACGCTCGGCGACGTCCAGTTCGGCTACGAGATCACGTCGTCCAGTGGCGGGATGGACTTCCGTACCAACAGCTTCTCGGTGTCGGCGAGCTGACCTCGGCCGGACGGGCGATCATCCCGGGGACTACGGGATGCGGTAGACGGACACATGGGACCGCGACTCGGCGGTGAAGGCGGATCCGGCCCAATCGGCGTGCCTGCTCTCCAGCTCGAACCCCGCCAGCTGAGCCATGAGGTCGAGCTCGGCCGGCCAGATGTAGCGGTGCGGGCTGCGGAACAGCTGAGCCTGTCTGCCCTCGTCGAACCTGAAGTGGTGTGACACGACGTGCTGATGCAGCAGGTCGTAGGTGTCCAGGCCGATGTAACCGGGCTCGCAGAGCCAGACCGTGGCCTGCTGACCGGGCGGGAGCTTGCGCAGCTCAGGCACCCAGAGCTCGATCACGAACCGGCCGCCGGAGGTGAGGTGGCGGGCGGCATTGCGGAAGCACGCGACCTGCTCGGCCTGGGTGAGCAGGTTGGAGATTCCGTTGTAGACCAGGTAGACGAGCGCGTAGTTCCCCGGAGCGACGGCGGTCGCCATGTCGCCGGCGATCACTGGGATCGTCGCTTCGTCCACCTTCGTTCGTAGTTGGTCGATCATCGCGGGTGACAGTTCGATGCCGGTGACGGGCACCCCTCGCTCGGCGAGGCGGTCCACGGTCGGCTCCAAGACCTCGCGGGCGAACATGCCGGTGCCCGGTGTGTCATAGTGCTGGGCGACCTCGATGTCCCAGATCTCGTCCTGGTGCATGCCGCCAACGATGGCCATGGGTGTACGCCGTTGTCGAATGATTTGTGAGTCCGAGCGGACCGGGAGAAAGCCGGCTTATGTATGAACGCCGCCACGCTCCCGCCTCTCTTCGCTTACGGTGCATTTCGGGGACACATTGCGGGAGGACTTCCGGGCCAGCGGGCGCGGAGTTCGGTGTGCGAAGGGGAATACGGAGGATGACGTCGGGGATGAGCGCTCAGACGCAGGAGCATCTCGGCCCGTACCGGCTGGTCAGGAAGATCGGCGAGGGCGGGATGGGGGTCGTTCACCTCGGCCTCGACGGCGCGGACCGCCAGGTCGCGGTCAAGGTGCTGCACCCGCACGTGGCCGCCGACCTCAAGGCCCGGGACCGCCTGGTCCGCGAAGTGGAGACCATGCGGCGGGTGCGCAGCCCGTACGTGGCCGAGGTGATCGACGCCGAGCTGGTGGGCGGCCGGCCGTACGTGGTGACCCGTTTCGTGCCCGGCCGCACGCTGGAGGAGACCGTGCTGGCCTCGGGCGCCCTGGAGGCGCGCGCGGTCATCAAGCTCGCCCAGGGGTTGTGCCAGGCGCTGGTGGCCATTCACGCGGCCGGCGTGATCCATCGGGACCTCAAGCCGTCCAACGTCATGCTGGTCGACGGGCAACCGCTGGTCATCGACTTCGGTATCGCGCATCTGGTGAACGCGACCAGGTTGACGCAGTCGGGGATGTTCGTGGGGACGCCGGGGTATCTGGCGCCGGAGATCATCCGTGCCTCACAGATCACTCAGGCGGCCGACGTGCACGCGCTGGCCTCGACGGTGTTCTTCGCCGCGACCGGGCTGCCGCCGTTCGGGACGGGGACGTTCGAGACGGTCTGCTTCAACATCATGGAGGGGCGGGCGCGGATCGACCAGGCGCCGGCGTGGTTGCGCGGCTGGCTCAGCCGGGCGCTGCAGGTGGATCCGGCGGCCCGGCCCGGCGCGGAGGAGCTGCTGCGGATGGCCAGGGCGCTCGATCCGGACGGTGAGCCGCGGCCGAGCGGTGCCAAGCCGCTGAGCGACCGCACACTGACCATGGACACCTTCTCCGACCTGCTGCCACCGGTCGCGTACAGCAAGGCCGCCCCGCCGCCGCCGTACGTTCCCGCACCGGTCACAGCCGCGCCGCCACCGCCGTACGTGCCCGCACCGGTCACAGCCGCGCCGCCGGCCCCGCGCACCGACCAGCGAGTGGCCGGTCACCCGCCGCCTGCCGACCCTCAGCCGTTCCTGCACAGCAGCCGGTTCGTCGGGATGCTGCTGCTCGTCACGCTGGTGGCGCTGACGATCGTCACGCCGGTCGTCATGGGTACCATGGCCGC
Organism: Nonomuraea sp. NPDC049480; assembly: GCF_044465905.1. Taxonomy (NCBI): domain Bacteria; kingdom Bacillati; phylum Actinomycetota; class Actinomycetes; order Streptosporangiales; family Streptosporangiaceae; genus Nonomuraea; species Nonomuraea sp. NPDC049480. The sequence goes on along the minus strand of NZ_JBITMD010000029.1, from coordinate 136,916 downwards.
CGCGCTCTCACTGGCGCTGCGCGTCGGCGCATACCACTTCGGGGAGAACCGGGGGACGCTGTTCAGGGCCGCGCTCCTGACGGTGGGGCACGTGCTGCTGACGCTGGCGTGCGGCATTCTCGTCTCGATCTTGCTGAACGCTGCCGGGATGCACGCCGATCATGCCGCGTCCCTCGCCGCGGGCGCCTTCACGCTCGGGCTGTTCGTGCTGCCCAGCGCAGGGGTGGCACGTGAGGCGGCCACGCGTACGCTGGCCCGCGTCCTGCCCGGCCGCAGTGCGGCCATGGTGGCGTTCGCGGTGATGGGGCCGATCTCAGTGATCTCGCTGATCGTGGCCCTGGGGCAAGGTTTTCAGTAGTGCCGGCGGCCTCTCAGGCGAGCCGGAGCCCTGCGGGCTGCATGATCGACATGACCAGGCTCTGAACGATGCGCATGATCAGGGCTTCCAGAAGCATCATGGCGGCTTTGGCGAGCAACGAAGCCAGGAACTCGGACAACTCTCTACCTCACGACTAGAACTACACCTAAAGACATATTTAGCCATAAATGTGTACATACGGGTATGATCAACATGTCTAAACGGTGAACTATCGATGTCTAGCCCTGGTCCGATCGTTCGATCATCGCCGCCAGCAGGGCCGCCGCCGCCGAGCAGGCCAGGCCGATCCCCCAGCCGAACGGGCCGATCGGGCGGCAGCCGAAGAGCTGGCTGAGGCCGGGCACCGACACGATGACGCCCAGCGCGGCCAGGGACACGAGGGCGGCGAGGACCACCGTTCGATCCCGTCCGCTCAGCGCCAGGGTCTGCAGCAGTTGGGCGGCGACGAGGCCGACGAGCCCCACCGTGTCCGCGCGGCTGCGGGTGCCGGTCATCCGCGCTAGCAGCCACGCCGCGGCCGCAGCGGCGGCCGTGGTGACGGCACGCAGGTAGATGTCCCTGGTCAGGGCGGCGCCGAGCGAGGCCTCCGGGCCCTCGGCGAGCAGCCGCTCGGGGCTTGCCGCGCTGGGCGGCCGGATGGCCACCGCCATGGCGGGGAGCATGTCGGTGAGCAGGTTGACCAGCAGGAGCTGGCGGGCGTTCAGCGCGCTGTGGCCGGTGAGGAGGCTGGATCCGAGCGTGAAGGCGATCTCGCCGATGTTGCCGCCGAGCAGGATGCCCAGCGCGTCGCGGACGGAGGCCCACATGCCCCGGCCCTCCACGATCGCGTCGATGATCGTCTCGATGCGGTCGTCGAGCATGACGATGTCGGCGGCGGCCTTGGTGGCGGGGGCGGCGTGCGAGCCGAGAGAGACGCCCACGTCGGCGAGCCGGATCGCGGGCACGTCGTTGGCGCCGTCCCCCGTGACGGCGACCACCTTGCCCGCCTTCCGCAGATTGGTGACGATGCGGGCCTTGTGCTCGGGGGTGACCCGGGCGAAGACCGCCACGTCCGGCAGCGCCTCGGCCAGGGCGTCGTCGTCCAGCTCCTCGATCTCGGGGCCGGTCATCACGCGCAGGCCGTTCAGCGCGCCGATCTCCGCCGCGATGGCCTCCGCCGTGCTGGGGTGATCGCCGGTGATCATGACGATCCGTACGCCGGCCCGCATGAGCCGCTCGACACTGCGCCGGGCCGTCGGGCGTACCGGATCGGCCAGCCCCAGGAACCCGAGGAAGCGCAGGCCCTCGATGCGGGACTCGTCGAGGTCGGCGCGGCTGGAGGCGGGCCGTTCCGCCACGGCGAGCACGCGGTAGCCGCGCAGGGCGAGCCGGTCCACCTCTTGCTCCAGCTCCCGTCTGATCCGATCGTCCAGCGGTACGGCCTGCCCGTCCACGACGATGCTCGTGGAGCGGGTGAGCACGATCTCCGGAGCGCCCTTGACGCTCAGTATCTGTCCCGACTCCGACCGGCCGAGGACGGCGTGGTAGCCGCGGGCCGGCTCGAACGGCAGCTCGTCCACGCGCGCCCACGTCCGCAGCCCGTCTCTGGGGGTGACGCCGAGCCTTTCCGCGCCGTCCACGATCGCGCGGTCGGTGGGGTGCGGGATGGCCCGCCCGCCCTCGAACCGCGGTCCCGCGCGCAGCGCCGCGCCCACGATCGCCCGCAGCTCGGGCGCCGCCTCCTCGACGGCCTGCTCGACCCGGCCGTCCGAGACCAGGCGCAGGCTGATCTTGCCTTCCGTGAGGGTCCCGGTCTTGTCGAAGCAGAGCACGTCCACCCGGCCCAGCGCCTCGATCGTGGACGGATTGCGGACCAGCGTGTTGTGCGTCGACAGCCGCTTGGCCGAGGCGAGCTCGGCCACGGTTGCCACGAACGGCAGCCCTTCGGGGACCGCCGCCACCATCATGCTGACCGCCGGGGCGAGCGCCTGTGACAGGGGCGCCCCGCGGAAACGTTCGACGACCATCAGGAGCAGGCCGGAGCCGAGCGCGGCCGGCAGGATCCGGCGGCTCAGCGCGCGCAGCCGCAACTCCACCCCGCTCGGCGGGGGCTGCTGCCGGACCAGCCTGGCGGTCCTGCCCGCCTCGGTCGCCTCGCCCGTGGCCACGATCACGGCAAGTCCGTGCCCGGCGGCGACGGTCGTCCCCTGGTACACCATCGAGGCACGATCCGCGACGGCCGGCGCCGCGGTGGGCGCGGCGGTCTTGGGCACCAGTTGCGACTCGCCGGTGAGGGTGGACTCGTCGACCTCGAGCCCGGCCGCCTGGATCAGTCTCCCGTCGGCCGGCACGGCGTCGCCCGCCCGCAGCTCGATCACATCACCCGGCACCAGGGCGTCGGCGTCGCCGGCCACGGCGCCGTCGGGGCGGCGCAGGCGTACCCGGACGGCGGTGGTCTCGGTGAGGCGGTGCAGCGCGTGGTCGGCGCCTCGCCGCTGGGCGCCGCCCAGCAGGCCGCCCGCCACGGTCACGAGGCTTATCAGCGCGGCGTCGAGCACCGAGCCGAACGCGGCCGACAGGCCCGCCCCCGCCGCCAGGACCGGGGTGAGCGGGTTGGCCAGCTCGTCCATGGACGCGCGGGCCAGGGATTCAGGGCCCCTGACCGCCTTGCGGGACGACGCCGCTCTGCGACGCTCGGCCTCGGCCTCGGTCAGCCCGTGAGGCGAGGTGCGGAGCTTGGCCAGGACGTCACCGGCCGACATGGCGTGCCAGGGCGTGTAGTCGGTGCGGACCGGCGGGGCCTCCCGTCCCACGCTGCGGCCCGTCCACTCGCCGGCCACGAGGGCGGCCACCGACGTGCAGTCGCGTACGAGGTGAGCCCGCCGGACCGCGGTCGCGGGAGGGCCGAGGAGCGCCAGCCCGGTCCCGGCGACCGAACCGGCGGCCGCCACGCACACGCCTCGTATGCTCGCCTTCCTGGCCGTGGCCAGGAAACGCAGCAGCAAGTGAACGCCGTCCAGCTCGCCGATCACGTCGGCGTCCCACGGGACCCGCCGTACGCCGTCGAGCACGCCGACGCTCAGGTCGGCCTGGCGCAACCCGCGCCGCCCACGTCGTGACACCACGGCCACGCCGTGTCCCTCGGACTGCAGCGCCCGTACCGACGCGGCCAGCCGGGGCCCGCCCTCGACCAGCCGCTCCACGCCCAGCCGCCGGGCGAGGCCGGGGTCCCCACCGGCCAGGACCACCTGGCACGCCTCCTTCGGCGCCGCGACCACGGCCTCGGCGAAGGGGTGCAGCTCGCGGGCCAGTCCGACCAGCGCGAGCGGGGTCCCTTCCCGCAGCACCATGACGGGCCGGACCCCCTGCTCCCGCCACTCCTCGGGCACGTCACCCACATGGGGCTGCGCGCTCCACCCGTCGTGCTCCCGCCGGGCTGAGGGGTCGGTGAGGTCCAGGAGCGGGTACAGCCGGGCGTGCAGATCGTCCGGATCCACGTCGGAGGCGAGCGGGACGACGCGGTCGAGGGCCCACATCCCGGTGGTGAGCGCGGCGGCGTCCAGGACGACCGTGTCGATGCGGTCCATGCGCCGCAGGGCCTCGCGGTCGAGCACGATCGTGCCGCGCCCGGCGAGGCAGCGCGCGACGGCGCTGGTGAAGGCGTCTCTGCCGAGGCTCGCCGCTTTGGGGATCCCCGTGATCAGCATGGACAGGCCCCGCTGGTGGCTGCGGCTGATGATCGTGCCCAGTCCGTGCGAGGCCAGCGCCGCGGCACCCGCCGCGTCGGCGTACCGTTCCACGGGCCCCCTGGGCAACGGGACCGGGCGCGCCACCGTGGCGGGCCTGATGTGGCGGTACGCCCCCGGCCCGGCGGCGAACTCCTCCTCGCGCCGTTCCCACGCCCGGCGCCCGGCACGCGCGTCGACGTACCGGCCGGCCGCGGCCACGGAGTCGATCAGCAGCGACGTGGGCCGCATGGCCAGCGTGCCGAAGACGATCCGGCCCGTCGCCAGCACCGCGTCCACGACCGGCTTGCCGAGGCGCTCTTCGAGCTGCCTGCGTGCCCACGGGGTGTGCTCGGCGAGCGCGAGGAAGTTGGGGATCACGGCGGGCAGCCTCGGGAGGCGGGCCAGCACACCGGCCGTGGCCACCGCGGTGCCGGCGAGATGCAGGCCGAGGCTGACCGCGGCGCGGGCCTGCTGCTCCACGCCGTCGAGCGCGCGGGAGGGGCCGGATCGCTCGCCGTCCTCGCCGTCCTCGCCGTCCTCGTCCAGCTCGTCGATGACGGCCACGAGCTTGCCCATGTCGGGCGTCGTCTCGTCGAAGCTCACGTACACACAACCGAGCGCCCCGTTCACCTCGGCGCGGGGGATGCCGGCCGCGCGCAGCCGCTCTTCCAGGGCACGGGCGCGCGGCTCGGTCCGCGGTCCGCCGATGCTCCGCAGTTCGATGCGAGCTCCGCCCGGGCACGGTTGTACCCGGCGGGAGCGAGGGACCACGCTCCGCACCGGCTCGGGGAGCATGTTCAGCAGCGTGTCAGCGGAGAGCAGACCGAACAACGCCATATGGCCTCCCGTCTACGGCGTCGTGGCTCACCTGCTCTGCGTGGCGCTCTTCCGCCTGCCGGCGGTCGTGCCAGAGGTCGTCGCCGTCTTGCGTCCGGCGGTGGTGTCAGCGGTCGTCGCGGTCTTGCGTCCGGCGGTGGTGTCAGCGGTCGTCGCGGTCTTGCGTCCGGCGGCGGTGCCGGAAGTCGTGGCGGTTCTGCGCCGCGTGGACGTCGTGGCCTGCTGAGCCGGCGTGGGCGTCGGAGCCGGCTGCTGGGTCCCACGCTGCCAGATGGACGCGGACGGCGCCCGCCGTCCCCGCTGCGCGATGATCGTTCCCGCGCCGATGGCGGCCGCTACCGGCCAATCGACGACTCCGAAGACCGCCAGCGCGCCGAGCGCCCCGTAGTACGCGATGCGCTCGGGCGGCGGGATGAACGTCCGAGCGACGTCGACGTAGTGGCCCATCTCCTGCTTGCTGATGCGCGGCATCCCGAGGTGCGGCATCCCGACGTGCGGCAACCTGACCTCGGGCCGGCGGACCTCGATGCTGAGCATCGGAAGGTCCAACGAGAGCCGCTTGGGCAGCTTCCCGTCGGTTTCGGCGGAGACGCGCCCTCGCTGCTGGGTGACGGCCATGATCCCTCCTCCTGGGCGAGGAAACTCCCTATCCTCTCCTCTCTATCCACCACCGGTCGCCTTATTCTGGACAGGCTAAATTTGGCGGTTTTTGCCTGCCCTATAAGAAAGGGGAGACCGGCCGGTCCAATGGCGAAGGCACGCATCGGCGAGCAGGCGCGCGTGGTTCATGAATGGGCATTGCTTCCGGCAAGCGTTGCCGGCGTTCCTGTCCTCGCCCGCCGGGTGGCGCTAGGAAAAGCCGGTGGGATTGAGGAAATCACTTCGCTTGTGGGTGCGGGCCGATCCGTGGCGGGCGCTGCTGGCGCTCGTGGCCGTCTGCTACGGGCTCGTCCAGTTGATCGTCGTCACCCCCGAGATGGGGCTGGGGTGGGACGAGGTCGTCTACGTCAGCCAGGTCGATCCGCGCGTGCCGGCCGCCGAGTTCATCGCGCCCCGGGCTCGGGGCGTCACCCTGCTCGTCGCTCCGGTGGTGTTCGTCACCGCGTCGACGGAGGTGCTGCGGGTCTATCTGTGCCTGCTGTCCGCTCTGGCGCTGTACGCGTCCTTCGGGGTCTGGCTGCGGGTACGGTACGGGCCGGCGGTGCCCCTTGCCGGGCTGCTGTTCGCCTCCCTGTGGTTGTCGTTGTTCTACGGCAACGAGGTCATGCCGAACCTGTGGGTGGCGTTCGGCGCGGTGGCCGCCGCCGGGTTCTTCCTGCGCTGCGTGCGGCCCGGCAGCGGGCGGGGGCCGATGATCGGGCTGGCGGCGAGCGTTGCCGCGGTGGCTCTGCTTCGTCCGCCGGACAGCATCTGGCTCGTGCTCCCGCTGGCGGTGGCGCTTGCCAGGCCGGGGTGGCGGCGGTTGAAGATCGGGGCCGCCCTCGCCGGAGGCCTGGCCGCCGGCTGGGCCGACTGGATCGTCGAGGCCTACGTCAGGTTCGGCGGGCCGGCCGCCCGCTGGCAGGCCGCCGGGGCGGCGAACGAGACCGGCCTGCACTTCTCGCTGTTCGAGCACGCCCGGGCGCTCAACGGCCCGCTGCTCTGCCGGCCTCCCGCGCACTGCGGGCCCGTGCTGCTGCCCTGGCTGCTCTGGTGGGCCGTGATCCCCGTCCTCGTCCTGCTAGGCCTGTACGCCGCGCGCCGCCGCGGACTGCTCGCCGAGTGCGCGCTGCCGGCCGCCGCCGGCCTGTCGCTGGCCCTGCCGTACGTCTTCCTGGTCGGCTACGCGGCGCCCCGCTTCCTGCTGCCCACGTACGCGCTGCTGGCGTTCCCGATCGCGTACGGCGTCCTCCGGCTGCTGGACGGGCGGCGTGCCGTCGCCTCCGGCCTGGTCGCCGCCGGCTTCCTGGCTCAGTTCGTGCTGCAGGGGCTCACGCTGGACAAGGTCGTCGCCGAACGGCTGACCAAGCGGGAGGCCGACGTCCAGGTGGCGCGGGCGCTGGGCGACCTGGGGATACGCCGGCCGTGCCTGGTGTACGGGGAGCACGCGGTGATGATCGCCTACCGGATGGGCTGCGACGGGCACAGCGTGCTGCGCTGGCCGCGCCAGAGCGAGGATCCGGCCGCGCTACGCGATGCCGGAAGCGCGGGCAAGCACGTGGTCGCGGTCGACAAGGGGCGTTCCGTCCCGGCGCCGTTCCTCCTGACATGGGAGAGGAGATGGCTGCCGGGGATGCGGCGCGGCACGTGGTACGCCTACGTTCCGGGCTGCCCCGGGAACTCCTGCCCTTCACGGGCGGACGAACCGCTCCGGCGGGATCACCGCGATGGGCACGAGCTCCACCAGGAACTCCGGCAGGACCAGCCCGGGCACCTGGATCAGCACGCTGGCGGGCGCGGTGCCCGGCGAGAAGTGCCGGGACCGGACCCGCTGGATCGCCGGTAGATCCTCACGGCGCAGGAAGTAGACGGTCATCGAGACGATGTCGTCCAGCCGGCCGCCGACGGCGGCGAGGATCAGGCGGACGTTGTCGATGCTCTTCTCCATCTGAGCCTCGACGTCGCCCGCACCGACCACCTCGCCGTGCTCGTCCCAGGCGACCTGCCCGGTGACGTGGACCACCTCGCCCTTGCCCTGAATGACGCCCTGTGAGAACGCCCGCCCGTTCGGCGCCCAGACCCCCGCCGGGTTGAAGCCGTCGGCCATGTGACTCCTCTCGTGCTGATGGGATGTATGCCTGATCACCTTCAACCTAAGGTGAGCCGGGTGCGCAGGCGACAATCCGCGCGAGCCCGGGCTGCCGCTGGGTGATCGCGTTCATCCACACGGTGACCAACCTCGTCCACGTTCAGATGTTGATCGGCAGGTGAGGTCGATCTGCCCTATGTACGCGCGGACGACCATGACACCGTCGAAGACAACCGTGACGCACCCATCTGGAGGAGCCGTGTGCGCGTTCCACATCATCGACCTGGGCGCCATGCAGATCCTGGATTCGCGCGGCCGCCCGACCCTGTCGGTCACCCTCACGCTGGCCGGAGGCGCGACCGGTTGGGCCGGCGTGCCCTCCGGGGCCTCCACCGGCACGAGGGAGGCGGTCGAGCTGCGCGACGGCGACACCAGCCGGTACCACGGCGCCGGTGTGACCCGGGCGGCGGCCCGCATCACCGGCTCGATCTTCCACCGGCTCAAGGGCCGGCCGTGGCACTCACTGGCGGACGTCGACCAGGCCCTGATCGAGCTGGACGGCACGCCCGCCAAGAGCAGGCTCGGCGGCAACGCCACCGTGGGCGTGTCGATGGCCACCGCGCGGGCCGTCGCCGCCGCCCACGGCCAGCAGTTATGGGAGTTCCTCACCCCGTACACCGTGCGGCCGCGGTTGCCGGTGCCCCACTTCAACCTCGTCAGCGGCGGCCTGCACGCCTCCAACCAGCTCGACTTCCAGGAATTCATGATCGCTCCGATCGGCGCGCCCTCCATGGCCGAGGCCGTACGGGCCGGGGCCGAGATCTACGCCGCTCTGCGCGCGAACCTGGCCGCGGCGGGACGCCCGACCGGCCAGGGTGACGACGGTGGTTTCGCGCCCGACTTCACCCGCCCGCGCGAGGTGCTGAGCGCGCTGGTGGAGGCCATCGAGGACGCCGGCTACATCCCCGCCCGCGACCAGGTGGCCATCGCGCTCGACCCGGCGGCCTCCCGGTTCCGCCACAGCGACGGCGGCTACCAGGTGGCGGGCGAGCGCCTGTCCACTCTGGAGCTGATCGAGCTGTACGCCCAGCTCGCCGACGACTACCCGATCTGGAGCATCGAGGACGGGCTGGCCGAGGACGACCTCGACGGCTGGCGGCAGCTGACCGACCGGCTCGGCGAGCGGCTGCAGCTCGTCGGCGACGACGTGTTCGTCACGAACCCCGCCATCATCGAGCAGGGTATCGCCGACCAGCTCGCCAACGCCGCGCTCATCAAGGTCAACCAGGTCGGCACCGTCACCGAGACGCTGCAGGCGATGGAGCTGTGCCGCAAGCACGGGTACGCGCGGATGGTCTCCCACCGCTCCGGCGAGACCGTCGACGACTTCGTCGCCGAGCTGGCGGTGGCCGGCGGCGGCGGGCAGATCAAGTCGGGCGCGCCCGCGCGCGGCGAGCGGGTGATCAAGTACAACCGGCTGCTGCACATCGCCTCGCAGCGGCCCGACCTGCCGTACGGGCTGGCCGACCGCTGAAGCTCCGGTGAGCGGTTCTCGCTCACCGGCGCGTCAGGGTGCCGCTCAGCCGTTGGCCGCCTGCTCCAGGGCCCGGATGTCGATCTTCTGCATCCCCAGCATCGCCTGCATGGCGCGCTGGGCCCTGGCCGGGTCGGGGTCGCTCAGCAGCTCCGGCAAACGGCGCGGGATGATCTGCCAGGACAGGCCCCACCTGTCCTTCAGCCACCCGCACTGCGACTCCTCGCCGCCCTCCGTGAGCCTGGCCCACAGGTCGTCGACTTCCTTCTGGGACTCGCACTCGACGTACAGCGAGATCGCCTCGGTGAATTTGAACTGCGGGCCGCCGTTCAGCGCCATAAAACGCTGGCCTGCCAGCTCGAACGTGACCATCATCGCCGTGCCGGGCTCAACCGGGCCGCCGTCGCCGTAACGCTGGACGTCCACGATGCGGGAGTCGCCGAAGAGCGTGGTGTAGAACTGCGCGGCCTCCTCGGCCTGGTTGTCGAACCAGAGATACGTGGTGATCTTCTGCATGACCGCGATCCTTTTCTGTGACCGTGTGTTCGTTCCGTCATCAGCGCGTCGAACTCGTCCCAGCCGGATCGACACGGCGGCCAAAGAATTTTCTTGCTACGCCTTTTTCACTCCCAGCAGCGCTTGGTAGGCGGGCTTGGGCACCAGGTTCTCGTCGAACAGGCAGGCCGCGCCCTGGCCGGGGAACCAGCCGGGCACCCACGAGTGCCGGTCGGTGAAGCCCCAGACGGTGAACTCGCGGCACGCCCTGACGCCGAGGCAGTCGGTCAGCGCCCGGCGGTAGTAGTCGGCCTGGGTGGCGAGCTTCTCCGGGGTCACCGGCAGCTCCATCCGGACGTCCAGCTCGGTGACCGCGACCTCCAGGCCGAGGTCGGCGAAGCGGCGCATGACGTTCGCCCAGTCGCCCGGGTAGTCGTACTGGATGCCGAGGTGGCCCTGGAAGCCGATGCCGTGGATCGGTGCGCCCTGCGCCTGGAGGTCCTTGACGATCGACAGCGTGGTCTCGATCTTGGAGGCGTTCCACTCCAGGTTGTAGTCGTTGATGTAGAGCTTGGCGTGCGGGTCCGCGCGGTGGGCCCAGCGGAAGGCGTCGGCGATGTAGCCGGGGCCGAGGTGGGTGAGCCAGATGCTCTGCCGCATCGTGCCGTCGTCGTTGACCACCTCGTTGACCACGTCCCAGGCCCTGATCTTGCCCTTGTAGCGGCGTACCTGGGTGGTGATGTGGTCGCGCAGGATCTTCCTGAGCTCGGCGGCGTCGATGCTGCCGTCCTCGACGCCGGTGGTCAGCCAGGCGGGCAGCTGGTTGTGCCAGACCAGGGTGTGGCCGCGTACCCGCTGGTTGTTGCGGCGGGCGTTCTCGACCAGGGCGTCGGCGTCGGCCCAGGTGTAGACGCCCCGCTCCGGCTCGACCGACTCCCACTTCATCGCGTTCTCCGCAGTGACGTGGGAGAACTCGCGGTTCAGAACCTTCCGGTAGTCGGCCTCGCCGCGCAGGGCGGCGAGGTCGACCGCACTGCCGATCTTGATGCCGTGCTGGTGCGCCAGTTGCCGCAGGTCACGCGGCGTGCGCGGGTGTGCGTACGCGGGGAGCGGGGCGGCGAGGACGAGCGCCAGAGCGATGATCAAGGGCTTCACCGGTGACCTCCGAAAATTTCGGCGACATAACGATATATTTCGCCGGTCGCCGGGAAACTAAGCGCTGCGCGCCTCCGCGTCAAGGGCTTGAACCTCCCGTGACGGGAGGTCCTACGGTCGGAACGTGACCGCAAGCGACGGCGCGGAGCGCCGGTGGGCCATCGGCGAGCTGGCCAAGGCCACCGGCGTCACCATCAGAACGCTCTACCACTACGACCAGATCGGCCTGGTCAGTGCCAGTGAGCGGACGGCGGCGGGCCACCGCCGCTACACCGAGGGCGACCTGCGCAAGCTCTACCGGGTGCGGGCGCTGCGCGGGCTGGGGCTGCGCCTGGACGACATCGCCGAGGTGCTCCGCCACCCGGCGGACGACCTGACGGCACTGCGCGACCTGCTCGCCGCGCAGCTCGCCGAGATCGAGCTGCAGGCCGCCCGCCTGGGGCAGCTGAAGGACCGGATCGGCGGGCTGCTGCGGCAGCTCGACCTGTCCGTGATGCCCGACGCCGAGCAGTTCATGGCCACGCTCGAGACGATCTCGATGTACGAGTCGTACTTCGGCCGCGAGCTGCGCGACCACCTGGCCAGGCGGCGCGCGGAACTGGGCGATGAACACCTGGAGACGGTCCGGGCCGAGTGGCTGGAGCTGGTGCGGGAGATCCGCCGGCACATGCTGGCCGGCACGCCCGTCGATGACCCACAAGTGCGGGACCTGAGCGCGCGCTGGCAGGCGATGGCGGCCGGGTTGCAGAGCGGCGACGCGCAGCTCGACACGCGGATCAGCGCGGCCGGGACGGCGTTGTGGCGCGAGAACGCCGCCGAGATCAGCGCGGAGGTCGCCCGCGACATCGACTGGCTGGACCCGGCCGACCTGCCCGCCGTCTTCGACTACTTGCGTCGCGCCATCACGCCCCCATCAGGAGAGTGACATGCGATACCCCGAGGCTCCGGCGCGGCCGGAGCGGAACGAGGTCGGCGGGCTGGCCTTCGAGGACCCGTACCAGTGGCTGGAGGAGGACGAGGCGGACGTGCTCGACTGGCAGCGCGCCCAGGACGAGCTGGCCAGATCCTACGTGTACGGCTCCCCCCACCACGAGAGGCTGGCGGCCCGTGTCGGCGAGCTGGTCGAGCAGATGGACGCGCGCAACCTGGTGGTGCCGGTGCGGTACGGGTCGCGCTGGTTCCGCGGCCGCGTCCCCGAGGGCCGTGACCTCATGGTCTGCGAGGTGGGCGACTCCTTCACCGGCCCGTGGCGGACGGTGATCGACCTCAACGAGATGTCGTCCGACGGCACGCCGCTGCGGGTCAGCCCGCAGCCGTCGCCCGACGGCAGCCTGCTGGCGTACTCGCTGGACGCGGCCGGACGCGAGCTGCCCACGCTGCGGGTGATCGAGACCGACACCGGGAAGGTGCTGCTCGACGGCGTGCCGCAGCAGCGGCCCGGCCTGGTGACGTGGCTGCCCGACGGCAGCGGCTTCTTCTACATGGCCAACGATCAGGCGGGTGGCCCACTGCGGTGGCGGCTGTTCTTCCACCGGCTCGGCGAGCCGGCGCCCACGGAGCCGGAGCCGCTGGACATCCCGCACCTGTTCGCCGTACCGAAGGTTTCGCGGGACGGGCGGTGGGCGGTGATCCAGGTCGATCACCTGCGGCCCCGGCCCCACTTCGTCACCCGGCTGGATCGGCCTGGGAGCACAGAAGGATCCGCGGCGGAGCGGGGACATCCGTCCCGGGACGCCGAGCAAGGCCCGGCCGGAGAACGCTGGTGGAGGGAGTTCATCACCGACGCCGAGCACCTGTACAAGGGCGTGATCGTCGGTGACGCCTATGTGGCCGTCACCACGAACGGCGCCCCGCGCGGAAGGCTGGTGCGGATTCCCCTGGACGACCCCGGTGACTGGACCGAGCTGGTGCCCGGCGGCGACGCCGTGCTGACCGGGGTGGCCCTGGTCGGCGATCGGCTGGTGCTGGGCGAGCTGGTGGACACGGTCTCCCGCATCCGGATCCTCGGCCTGGACGGCACGGACCTCGGGGAGGTGCCGCTGCCGGGCGCGGGCTCGGTCAGCTCCGTCGCCCAGGGCGTCGTCGCGCTCGGCGTGATGGACCAGGTCGTGGGCTGCGAGGACGCCATCACCTTCGGCTACACCTCCTACGCCCAGTCGCCCACCGTCTACCACTACGACCTGGAGTCCGGGAAGCTCACGGCCCTGCAGGGGGCGGGCCACACGCTGCCCGGGCTGGTCACCGCCCGTGTCTGGGCCACGTCGAAGGACGGCACGCGCGTCCCCTGCACGCTGGTGCACCGCGCCGACCTGGACCGCACGCGCCCGCAGCCCACCCTGATCCACGCGTACGGCGGTTTCAACGTCGCCGAGCTCGCCTCCTATCTCGGCCCGCTGGCCGCGTTCGTCGAGGCGGGCGGCGTCTACGCGCACGCCCACATACGCGGCGGCGGCGAGTTCGGCCTCGAGTGGTGGGAGGGCGGGCGGCTGCACCGCAAGCAGAACTCCTTCGACGACCTGTACGCCGTCGCCGAACGGCTGATCGCGGACGGGGTCACCGTCCCCGAGCGGCTGGCGTTCCAGGGCACCTCCAACGGCGGGCTGCTCGCGGGCGTGGCCGTCACCCAGCGGCCCGAGTTGTGGCGGGCGGTGGTCTGCGGCGCGCCGAAGCTGGACCTCATGCGGGTGGACCGTGACCCGGTGGGGACGGCCGCGACTCTCCTGGAATACGGCAATCCGAACGACCCGGCGGACGCGCCCGTGCTCATGGCCTACTCGCCGTACCACAACGTGCGGCCGGGGACGGCGTACCCGGCGATCCTGCTGGACGCGGGTGAGAACGATCCGCGCTGCCCGGCCTGGCACGCCCGCAAGTTCGCCGCCCGGGTCCAGGCCACGACCACCTCATCGCACCCGGTCCTGCTGCGGGTCTGGGCGGACGCCGGGCACGGGGGCACGAGCTGGAGCACGGTCGTCCGGCAGCAGACGGACTGGTTGTCGTTCGTCATGCGCGAGCTCGGTTTGAGCTGATCGACGCCCTGCACGAAGCACGATCCGGCGACGGCGCACGGACAAAAGCCGAGTGACGGTGTAATCAGGGAGCGTCTGAAGGGACTACTGGATGTGGACGATCCCGAAGAACGATTCACCGACATCTACGACCGGCATTACCGCAGCGTGCTGGGCTACGCCCTGCTGCGGGCCGAACGCGGCGCGGCCGAGGACGTCTCCAGTGAGACGTTCCTGGTCGCGTGGCGGCGGCTCGACGAGCTGCCGGAGCCGCCGCTGCCGTGGCTGCTCGGGGTGGCCCGCAACCTGCTGGCCAAGCAGCGTGACTCCCGCCACCGGCGGCAGGCCCTGGTCGACCGGATAGCGGCACTCCACCGGGAACAGGCCGCCGGTGACGTCGCCGAGCACGTCATCGACAGGGACACCGCCCTGTCCGCGCTGTCGGCCCTGCCGGAGCAGGACGTGGAGGCGATGGTGTTCGCCACCTGGTACGGCCTGCCGCCCGAGCAGGCGGCCACCGTCATGGGCTGTTCGGTCCGCGCGTACAACGTCAGGCTGCACCGCGCCCGCAAGCGCCTGAACCAGGCGCTCCACACGGGCGTGTTCGGCCCGCAGCACCCCACCCGGAGGATGGCATGACCGACCGCAGGTTCGCCGAGCTCAAGCCGGCGGCACTGGACGAGCTGACCGAGGAGGCGTACCACCGGCGCCGCTCGGCCGACCTGGCCCGCGCCTTCACGACCCCGCGCGCCCCGGGCCGCCGCTCCCGGCGGCCGTTCCTGCTGATGGCGGGCACGATGGCCGCCGGACTCGCCGCGGCGGCCGCAACCGTGATCGTGGTCTCAGGCGGCGAGAGCGGGGAGAGCCGTAAGAGCACGCCGCCGGTCGCCGCCCAGCCGGGGACCGCCCGTTCGTTCCTGCTGGCGGCGGCCTCGACCGCGATGCGCGAGCCGGCCGCGTCCGGCCGCTACTGGTACGTGCGCGAGCGCGTCGTCCTGAAAATGGACGAAGTGCCGAGCGAGTACATGGCGAGGCTCAAGCCCCTGATGGATGCCTATGCGCAGAAGGAGAAGGAGCTCAAGGGCGATCCGGAGCGGCTCGACGCGGAGAGGAAGGAGTTCGAGCGGAAGGTCGCGGAGCTCAAGAAGCAGCAGCAGCTTCCGTACCTGGTGTACAGGGCTCTAACGTACGAGTCTTGGCGCACCTTGAAGCAGGGCGAACCCGGCAGGACAGTGACCCACGACGGGGGTGTCTCGTTCGGTTCCCCCGAGGACGAGGCGGCCTGGAAGGCGGCCGGCTCGCCCGAGCTACTGAACAAGCTGACCAGGACCCGCGTCGACGACGAGGAGCGGATGCTGTCGGTCGACAACCCCAGCCTCACGCTCCAGAACCTGTCGGAGCTGCCTACCACCGAGGACGCGCTGAAGCGCGAGCTGGACGCGCTCCAGAAGCGCAGACCGCACGCGTCGCGCATCGACAGGAGCATCTACCTGTGGCAGACCGGCGTGGACCTGATGACCGCGCCGCTCCAGCCGGCCACCCGTTCCGCCCTGTTCAAGGTGCTGGCCGAGCAGCCGGGCATCACCTCGGACGGGCAGGCCAAGGACGTGCTGGGGCGCACAGGGGTCGCTCTCTCCGCGTCCACGGCTGACGCGCTCACAATGCGGTTGATCATCGACGGTGAGACGGCCGAGCTGCTGCAGTACGAGATCGTGGAGAAGGGTCTGCCGACCCTGCGGGTGGCGCTGGAGCAACTGGGCTGGAGCGACACGCTGGGCAAGCGCCCCAAGAGCTAGCGCAGCCGTAGATTCAGCGTGATCGAGGCACCCTCCTGCTCGGCAAGCCCCCGGAACGTGAACGTGGAGCCGGTCACGAGGGCGTCGCCGCCGAGCACCTCGGCCACCGGCCGCTCCCAGGTCACGGCCAGCTCGTCAAGGTCGCACCGGGGGTCCGACACGGTGAGCGTCGCCGTGCCGTCGCCGTGCTCACGCGCCAGCACCGCGCAGGGGGCGGAGGCGGCCAGGTCGCCGGCGGCTCCGGCGGCCCAGAAGTTCGCCGCCGTGATGTCCAGCGACGGCACGTGGACGGCCTGCAGCCGGGCGGAGTTGGCCATCACGCGCAGCCAGCCGGGGTCGGCGGCCCTGGCGCGCGTCTCCGCCCGGCTCGCCCCCGGAAGCAGCAGGTAGACGTAGCCGGCCGAGCGGGGATCCACGCCGTGGTCCAGCCAGAGCGTCACGTAGTCGCGGGCCGTGCCGCCGCCGGTGCGGCGTTCCCGCAGTGTGTGGAAAGGGCCCTGGATCACGTAGCCGCCGTGGCCGTCGAGGTGGGCCCAGCCCGCCTCGACGGTGAGCGGGGCGTCGGTCCTGCGGTTGTCCACGATCGTCTCGACGCGTGCCCCGTCCTCGGCCGTGATCCCGGCGCCCAGGCAGACGACGGCGTCGTCCAGGAAGAACCACGACTTGAAGGCCTCCATCGTGCTTTCGAGGCCGGTGAGGTGCTGGCCGACCGCAGCGTAACGGCCGTCGGTGGCCCCGCCCACCCACCGCCAGGGCGGACACGTGTCGCCCCAGCCCTCCCCCGCGCCGTCGGGCAGCCGCCAGGTGGAGACGGTCGTGCCGGGCAGACGGTAGGGGTCCACGGTGGTCCAGAAGGAGTCGGAGTACTGGTCGCCGTGGCCGCCGGCCCACCAGTAGAGCATTCCCGAGCCGGTGTGCCAGCCGCGCGGATTCTCGCCGTTGCCGTGCTCGTAGTGGCCGATCCGGTGGGAGGCCATGCTGAGCGCCGCGCACCAGCCCGGCCGCCGGTGCACGGCCCGGGCGCTCATCGGCAGCAGCCGGTGCCCGACCGGCTCGGGCGCGGCCGGGACGGCGGCGTCATCCGTGATCGCCACCAGGCGGGCGTGGAAGGCGGGCTCGGCGTGCTCCAGCATCGGCCGGTACGTGTTCCGCGCCGCCCAGCCCTTGACCATGGCGTGCCAGCGGGCCCGCTGCGCCACCGGTGCCACGTCACCGAGCAGCAGGATCGCGGCGGCGATCTCGCGGCCCTTCTCGTGGTCGCCGAAGGGCCTGCGGCCGACCCCGCGCCCGCGTACCAGGTCCATGCACGCCCCGTCGCGTACGAACGGCGCGAACGACCGCTCCACCGCGTCGAACACGATCGGGTGGATCACCTCCCACGGCGAGCCGCGCAGCACCGCGAACATCGTGGCCAGCCCCGACAGCAGCGTCACGCCGTACGCGCCCTGGTAGGGCACGTAGGTGTGCTGGATGAACGACCCGTCCCGGTAGAACCCATCGCCTTCGCCGACGTAGCGGAACACCGGGGACAGCGCCGAGACCGCCAGGTCCGCCTTGCCCGGATCGGACCTGAGCATGGCCCGCAGCAACATCACCAGGCACAGGTCCACGCGGTTGGCGCCGGTGCTGGTGCCGCTGTAGGCACCGAGGCGGCGTCCAGGGACGAAGTGGTCCACCGCGTCCCGCAGGGCCGCGCTGCGCCGCTCGTCGAGGCCGATCAGCACGGCCGCGTCGAGCAGCGCCTTCGGCACGCCGATCTGCCAGTGCCACCAGTTGCCCGCCGGGTCGGCGCCGGCCGCGTACACGTGCCGCCGGTAGTGGTCGATCCCCGCGGCGACGACCGCCGCCAGGCCCGGGTCGCCTGTCAGGCCGGTCCCCTCCAGCACGTACGCGTGCGCCATGGCCCGCAACCGCCGCGGCGTCGCCACGAACGAAGGGAAGGCCTGGTCCGGCCAGAGCGAGGTGGGGGCGGGGGCCATCGTGTCGCGGTAGCGGGCGGCCGCCCGGCCCGCCCCCGCCAGCCAGGTCCGGTACGGCTCCGCGACCGGGTCGTATCCGGAGCCCGCGCTGACCTCCCGCCACCGGCGGCGTAATCGCACGAAGGAGTCGTCGGGCGTGTGGGCGGCCTCCACCTGGGCCAGCGCCCCGGCCACGCCTGCCGCGGTCACGCCGCCGAGCCGGAGGAACGATCGCCGGTGCACACGTCGATTATCGGGTCACAGCGGGAGTACGGCCCCTGCCCGCTTGATGGTCCTGATGATCGGCGCGGTCTCGATGTGCCTGATCGCGGGCAGCGCACCCAGGCTCTCGGTCATGTAGCGGTAGAACGCGGCGTCGTCACGGCACACGACGCTGGCCGTCAGGTTGTTCGGGCCCGTCGTCGCACCCGCGAACGCGACCTCCGGATGCCCGGCCAGCGCCCGCCCTGTCGCGTGCAACTCGGCCGGCGGCACCGACATCCACAACTGCGCCTCCACCTGATAGCCCAGCGTCGTGGGCAACACGTCCATGTCGAAGAACAGCGCGCCCACCGCGCAGAGATGCTCCATGCGGCGCCTGACCGTGGACTCCGACCAGCCGGTCACCGCCGCCAGGTCGGCGTAGCCCGCCCTGCCGTCCCGCGACAGCGCCTCGATCAGCGCCTCGTCCTCCTGGCCCAGCACGACCGGCTCGCTTTCGGAGTCGTTCCTGGCGTACACCCGTCCGGCGGCCAGCCTCGCCACCTGGTCGGGCGAGAGCGCGGCCAGCCCGGCCCAGCCGACCCGCCCGCCGACGAACGTGTGCAGGGTCCGGTGAGCCGTCACCGACAACACCCGGTTGGTCCGCGCGAGCTTGTCCAGCAGCAGCGACTCGCGTTCCCTGGCCGTGCGCTGGAGCGTGCCGCAGGAGATCTCGGTGCCGCCGGACAGCAGGTGCACCCAGAACGTGTCGGAGCGCCGTCCGAGCGCCTCGGCGATCGCGACCGCGGCGTCGGGGGTGCAGCGCAGCCTCATCGACCAGTTCTCGTAACCGAGCCGCCGCCCGTCCACGACCCCGACCACGCGCAGCCTGCCGGTGGAACGCAGCCGCCGGTAGCGGCGCGCCACCCGCTGGTCGGACACGCCGAGCACCTCGCCGATGCGGCTGAACGAGGCCCGGCCGTCCACCTGCAGGGCGTGCATCAGCCCTCGGTCCACCTCGTCGAGCACGATGCTTTCCATCAGCACAGGCTATCCCGTACGGGATTCCGCCATAACAAGCGATTCTTCTGGCGAATACCCGCAGCAGGCGCTGAACCTGGTCGCCATGACCCAAACGCGAATCCCCGAGACGACCGCGAGCTGGCAGCCCTTGGTGGCCGCCTGCCTGGGCGCCTTCATGCTGCTCGTCGACGTGACCATCGTCATGGTCGCCCTGCCCCAGATCACCACCGACCTCCACATGTCGTTCACCGACGCGCAGTGGCTGTTCGACGGCTACGCGCTCGCCCTGGCCGCCCTGCTGCTCGCCGCCGGGTCCTTCGCCGACCACGCCGGGCGGCGCAAGGTCTACCTGGTGGCGCTGGGCGCGTTCGCGCTGGCCTCGCTCGCCTGCGGGCTGGCGCCCGACGGGCGTGTGCTGCTGGCGGCCCGCGTGGTGCAGGGCGTGGGCGGCGCGGCCATGATGGCCACCACCCTCGCCCTCATCAGCGCCACCTACCACGGCAGGCGGCGCGGCATCGCGTTCGGCGTGTGGGGCGGCGTCAACGGGGCCGCCGCTGCCATCGCGCCCGTGCTCGGCGGCCTCATCACCGAGCACCTGCACTGGCGGGCCATCTTCCTGGTGAACCTGCCCATCAGCCTGGCCGCCGCATGGCTGACCGTTCGTGCCGTCAAGGAGTCGCGCCTGCCCGGCGGGGGGCGGCTGGACTGGGCGGGCATGGTCACGTTCACGGTGGCGGCGGGGGCGCTCACGTACGGGCTGATCGAGGCCGGGCAGCACGGGTGGGCGGCGGCGCGGACGCTGGTGGCGCTGGGCGCGGCCGCCGTGGCGCTCGTGGCGTTCCTCGTCGTCGAGACGCGGAGCGCCCGGCCGATGCTGGACCTGCGGCTGTTCGCCGACCGGTCGTTCAGCGGGATCATGGCGGGAGCGGGGCTGCTCATGCCGGCCGCGTTCGCCTGCCTGGCCTTCACCTCGCTCTGGTTGCAGGCGGATCTGGGGCTCGGTCCCGTGCTGACGGGGGTGGCGCTGTCGCCGATGGCGGTCACGTCACTGGTCGTCGCGGTGGCGGCTTCCCGGTTGTTCCCCCAGCTGTCCCCGCGTGTCGCCGTCGGCGGTGGGCTGCTGCTGATCGCGGCGGGCGCGTTCCTGCAGGGCATGCTGGACTCGCAGTCATCCTGGACCACGCTGGCGCCCGGCCTGGTGGTGACCGGCATCGGCGTGGGCCTGGCCGTCCCTTCGCTCAGCTCCGCCGCCATGACCTTCGCCCCGCCGCCGCGGGCCGGCATGGCCGCCGGGACGGTCAACACGGTCAGACAGCTCGGGTACGCCCTCGGCATCGCGGCGCTCGGCCTGCTGTACCGGGACGGGACGGGGTCGTACGCGGCACTGAACGACGTCTACCGCGCGAGCGCCCTGATCGGCCTGGTCGCGGGCCTGCTCGTCCTGGCCTCCGTCCGCCGCGCCTCAGCCGCCGCCCACAACTAAAGATTTTCGGCCTGCGTGTAGAGGACCGGCAGACGGCTCCGACTCCCCGGTGAGGGCGCGCGAGGCCGCCGGCGGGGCGAGCGGCTGTTCGACGGCGTCGGGGGCATTGCCCTCGAACAGATCAGCGACGCCCCGGGCGCCGGCCTCGTCACCCACCTGACGTACCGCGTGATCCGGTAGCGGTTGTCATTTGTCGAATTCGTACGCCCCGGCGTCCACCGGCCCGTCGCTCCCGTCGATGGCCCGGCCGGTCACATCGTCGTCGCTGAACCGCGTCACGCCGAGGTCGATGGCCGGACTGCCGGCCCGCAGGCTCAGCGGGTGCTGGGAGTTGGCCAGGTCGAACTTCGGGTCGGCCTCGACGTTGTTCGTGCCGCCCATCTGGTGCTGGTCGGCGCCGTAGAACACGTTGTGGTGGCTGTCGGTCACCTGCGGGCCGTAGGCGGTCTTCTTCACGGCCTGGATGATGTTCTGCGACATCGACAGGTGGGCGTTGGTGCAGCCCGCGTCGCAGACGACGCCCTGCGCCATCTCATGGGTGAGAAGCATGGTGTTGTTGCGGAAAACCGTGCCGAGGACGGGGCCGTTCACTTCCGGCTCCTCCTCGCCGGGCTCGTGCGGACCTCTGGTGACCATGCCGGTCTGGGTCAGCGGACCGCCGATCACGTTGTATTCGAAGACGTTGCCCGAAGTCCCGTCGGGGTCCATCGGGCTGCCGTCCGGTTCGAGGTTCTGGCTGGTGCCCAGTTCGGTGAAGGTCTCGTTGTCCATCGCGATGTTGTGATGGATGCGGTTGCCCGAGCCGAGGAAGATCTCCACGGCCGCGCCGTCCCTGCCGTAGTCGTAGCTGAAGGCCTCGGAGCCGCGGATCTCGTTCCAGCCGATGTTGGACTGGTCGCCGTGGACGAGGATCGCGAACGCGCCCGAGTCGTCGTTGTCGTTCTCCTCTGTCGGGGTGAGCTTGCTCATGAAGTTGTTGTCGACGAACTCGTTGGCCGTCACCGCCGTGTAGAGGACCTTCTTCTCGATGAAGACGCCGGCGGCGGCACCGGTGATGTAGTTGCGCTCGATGACGTTGTCGTTGCCGATGACCTTGACTCCGGCCCACGTGCAGCGCGCGCCGGCCGTGGTCAGGCCGATCTGCAGGTTGTAGACCTCGATGTGCGAGCCCTCGAGGCTCACGCAGGCCTCGTCGTGCTGGGCGATCACCGGCCGGGCGGTGCCCGTGCCGTAGGAGTCGACCACGATCGGCGCCTCCGCGCTGCCCGAGGCGGTGACGCTCAACTGCTGCCCCCGCCAGGTGCTGCCGCGGGCCAGCAGCAGCTTGCCGCCCGCGACCAGGGGCGCCGTGGACGCCTTGGTGAGGGTCTTCCACGCGGTCTCGGGCGACGTGCCCGCCGCCGCGTCGCTGCCGTTGACGGAGTCCACGTAGTAGACCTTCGGCTCGTCGGCGGCGGCCGCGGTGCCGCCCGCGAGCGCGGTGGCGGCCAGGGTGAGCGACGCGATCGCCGCACCGGTGCGCAGGTTCCAGTTGGACAAACTCAGCCTCCAGAACGGCCGGGTTCCGTCACGCGACGAAGATCATCCCGGCTTGCGGCTGCCACCCTATACGTGATCTTTCCGGAATTCCTGACTTCTGGGCGAATATGCGGTTATGTTCCGGATCTGATCGGCACCACGTTGCACCGGGCGCCGCCGTGGCGGGGCAGGGCGAACCAGGTGGCCTTGCCGACCCGGTCCGGCTGGGTGAGGTAGCGCTGGGGGTGACAGCCGTAGAAACCGTCGGAGAGCCGGGCGATGATGCGCAGGCCGCGCCCGTGCTCGGCGGCGAGGTCGGGAGCCGCCATGGTGGGCAGGATCGGGCTGGCGTCCACGACGACGCAGATGATCTCTTTGGTGTCCACGTGGAGCATCAGTTCGTAGGGGCCGTCGCCGTACATGAAGGCATTTGTCACCAATTCGCTCACCATGAGCACGGCGTCGTCCACCAGGTCGGCGGAAAGGGGGATGGCCGACAATTCCCTGCGAATGACAGTTCGTGCGTGACCGACCGTCTGGGCGTCCTCGCGCAGCGGCCACACGTACTGCTTCCTGCTCCGGTGAGCCGATCGAAGCGTGGTCGTCATGGCTTCTCTTTCGTAAGCGATGAACGTTCGCGGCTGTCGAAACGTGTACGCACGAGAAGCCCATTCGGGTCAAATCTTCAGCGAAAATTTTCCTCCGACTTTGGCCAGGACCTGTCCCATGGTGCCGACGAGGCGGTTGAGCGAGTGTTCCGACCGGACTCCGTCAGGGCCTCGACAGGAGGGACCACACGACCGACGGGGTCAGGGGGACGTCCGTGATCCGGTCGGCGATCTCCGGGAGGGCGGCGGCGACCGCGTTGGCGATGGCGGCCGGCGGGCCGATCGTGCCCGCCTCGCCGACGCCCTTCATGCCGCCGGGCGTGACCGGCGAGGGCGTCTCCAGCATCACGACCTCGATGTCCGGGATCTCCCGCGTGGTCGGTAGCAGGTAGTCGATGATCGGCTGGCCGTCGGCGGTGTAGACGATCTCCTCGGTCAGCGCCTCCCCGATGCCCTGCGCCACGCCGCCGTGGATCTGGCCCTCCACCACCGCCGGGTTCACCAGCACGCCGGCGTCGTTGACCACCCAGTAACGCTCCACCTCGACCGCGCCCGTCTCCGGGTCGACGGCCACGGCCGCCGCGTGGGCGCCGTAGGCGAAGGTGTACTGGGCCGGGTCGTAGCTGACCCGTTCCTCCAGCCCGGGCGGCATCCCTTCGGGCAGGTCCCAGCCGCGCCACGCGGACGTGGCCAGCTCGCGCAGCGTCACGGACGCCTGCGGGTCGCCCGTCACGCGTACCGCGCCGTCGGAGATCTCCAGGTCGGCGGGCGCGGCCTCCAGCCGATGGGCCGCGATGGCCACGAGCTTGTCGCGCAGCCGGGTGGCGGCCTGGGTGAGCGCCCCGCCGCCGACCACCAGCGCGCGGCTGGCCACCGACCCGATCGACGAGTACGGCGTCGCCGCCGTGTCCCCCAGCACCACCCGCACCCGTTCGGTGGGCACCCCCACCCGGTCGGCCGCGAGCTGGGCCAGCGCCGTCTCGATGCCCTGCCCGATCGACACCACCCCGGCCGACACGACCACGGACGCGTCCTGCTCCATGCGCAGGACGGCCGTCTCGTATCCGCCGGCCAGCATGCCGATGGCCTTGAGATCCATCGACGGCCCCAAGCCGGTGGACTCCACGTGGCAGGAGTAGCCGATTCCGCGCCTGCGTCCGTCGTCCTCCTCCACGGGCATGGCCAGGTGGCGGAGGGTCCGCAGGGCGCGCGGGTAGTCGCCGGAGTCGTAGCGCTGGTAGACGCGGGTCGTGCACGGCAGTTCGTCCGGCCCGAGCAGGTTGCGCAGCCGCAGCTCGACCCGGTCGATCCCCAGCCTGCGTGCCGCCTCGTCGATCAGCCGCTCCCTGGTCAGCGTGCCCTCGGGCTGTCCGAAACCGCGGTACGAGCCGGTCGGCGTGGTGGTGGTGACCACGCCGCGCACGCGTACCGCGACCCGGTCGAACCGGTACGGTCCCGGCAGCAGCGTGGCCGCGACCGCGGCCGTCGAGGCCCCGGAGTTCGACGGGTGGGCGCCGATGTCGCTGATGATGTCCGCCTGCAGCGCCACGAACCGCCCGTCGCCGTCCAGCGCCAGCCGTCCCCGGTGCACGGCCGCCCGCGCGGGCAGCGTGGCCAGCAGGCGGTCGCCGGGAGACTCGGTCCAGCTCACCGGGCGGCCCAGGCGCATCGCGGCCAGGCAGACGAGCGCCTCGTCGGGGTAGACGTGGTCCTTGCCGCCGAACCCGCCTCCCGTGTCGGCGGCGATCACGCGTACCCGGTCGTGGGACAGCCCGAACGCGTCCGCCAGGTGCTCGCGCACGTGGTGCGGCGCCTGGGTGGAGCAGTGGACGACCAGCTCCTCGTCGGTGTAGGAGGCCACCACGCCGCGCGGCTCGATCGGGTACGGCGAGACGCGGCCCATCCTGAACGTCATCTCCACGACGTGCTCGGCGCCCTCGACGGCGGCCGCGCAGTCGGCGTCGCCGAGCGTGAAGTCGGTGAGCACGTTGGTGCCCCAGTCCGGGTAGAGCAGCGGGGCGTCGCCCGCCAGCGCCCGCTCCGTGCCGACCACGGCGGGCAACTCGTGGAGCTCCAGGTCCACCAGGCCGGCGGCGTCCTCGGCGGCCTCGGGCGTGCGGGCGACGACGACGGCGAGGGGCTGGCCCGCGTACCTGATCGCCTCGTCCAGGGCCCGGTACGACGTCATCCGCTGGCCCGCTGCGATGTTGACGCAGGGCAGCCGCAGGTCGGGCGCGTCGGCCGGGGTGATCACGTCGAGCACGCCCTCGACCGCCCAGGCCGCCTTGGCGTCGCAGCCGAGCAGCCGGCCGTGCGGGATGGGGCTGCGGACGACGCAGGCGTAGGCGGCGCCCGGCAGGCGGACGTTCGCGGCATACCTGCTTCTGCCGGTCAGCAGTCTGGCGTCTTCCCGTCGCGGCGTCCTGGCGCCGACGTACTCGTCTCCCATGACCTGATTGTGAGCGCCGCCCGGCGGGCGGTCCATACGGTCCGTGGGAAGGAGCACGTCAACGGGGGTGACCGATGCAGACCTTCCTTCCTTATCCGGATTTCGCCGCCACGGCGGCGGTCCTGGACCCGCGCAGGCTGGGCAAACAGCGGGTCGAAGTCCTGCAGATCCTGCGCGCTCTCACCGTCCCCGGGTACGGCTGGCGCCACCACCCGGTCGTGAAGATGTGGGCCGGCTACGAAGAGGCCCTGGTGCGCTACGGCCTGGAGGTGTGCGACCGGTGGCGTTCGGCAGGACGTCCCGACACCTGCGCCGCCACGATCACGTGGGAGGTTGCGCAGCTCCGCGGCACCGCGACTGTACGCCGTCAGCCGGAGCTGGCCGCGGCCGCCGAGCTGCCGCCCTGGCTCGGCGACGAGGCCCTGCACCGCAGCCACCGCTCCGCGTTGTTGCGCAAGGACCCGGGCTTCTACCGGCCGGTGTTCGGCGACGACGAGCCGGACGACCTGGCGTACGTCTGGCCGCGTTCTGACCGCCTGTGATCATGCGCCCGGTGGCACCGTCCGGGTGATCGAGTCGACCCGGCGAATGCGCCCGTCGGGGGCGTACCGGGCGAACAGGTGGATCTCCATCGTGATCGACTTGCCTTTGCGCATGACCGCGTGCAACGTGTAGCGGGCCGCGGCCACGGCGTCGCCCACGAGGCTTTCGTGCACCTCTATCCGCACGCTCACCCCGTTCTTGCGCGCCGGTTTCGCGTGGTCGATCAGGCGCCGGCGGTCGAGGAGGATGCCGTCGTTCCAGTACTCGATCTCCGGCACGTAGTAACGGTCGACCACGGCGGCGGCGTCCTCCTCCCCTAGTCCCAGCTCATGAGGCATCTCGGTCAGGAAGGCGTGGAAACGCTCCGTCAGATCGATGGACATGTCGCTCTCCTTCATACGACTTCGAAACTCGCCATCATCGCCATGTCCTCGTGTTCGAGGTTGTGGCAGTGCAGCACGTACTGGCCGCGGTAGTCGGTGAACCGGGTGACGATCTCGACGGTCTGGGCGTCGCGCAGCTCGACGGTGTCCTTCCACTCCGGCGGCCCCGCGGGCCGCTCGCCGTTGACCGACAGCACCTGGAACTGGTCGAGGTGCAGGTGCACCGGGTGGGCGACGTCGCTGGTCAGCCGCCACACCTCGACGTCGCCGAGCCTGGGCCTGGCCTCCATCCGCTTCGGGTCGAACGGCCGGCCGTTGATCAGCCAGCCGGTGCCGCCGTGCATGCTGCCGCTGCTGAACTCGAAGTCCCGCGTCACGGCCGCCCTGCCGGGATCGAGCGCCTCGACGGTGGACAGCCGCGGCGGCACGGCCGAGTCGTCGGCGCCTTCGTCCCGGTCCACCGCGAACCTCATCACCCGCGCCTGCGCGCCCTCCCCCGCCAGATTCCGCAGCTCCACGTGCTGACCCACCTGGTACGCGGCGAAGTCCACGACCACGTCGGCCCGCTCGCCCGGGGACAGCCGGACCTGCCGCACCGTACGCGGCACGCCCAGCAGCCCGCCGTCGCTCCCGATCTGGATCATCGGACCGCCGGTGGACAGCTCGTACGCGCGCGCGTTGGACCCGTTGCACAACCGCAGCCGGTACCGCGCCCTGGCCACCCGCAGTTCCGGCCACGGCGCCCCGTTCACCAGGATCACGTCGCCGAGCACGCCTCCCATGTACGCCTCCCGCACCCCCGGCCGGTCGCCCAGCGCCGGATACAGCAGGGTGCCGTCGGCCCCGAACGACCGGTCGCAGATCAGCAGCGGCACGTCGCGCTCCCCGGCGGGCAGCGGCAGCGCCTCCTCCTCGGCGTCCCGCACCAGGAACATCCCGGCCAGCCCACGCCAGACCTGCGGGCCGGTGTAGTCCATCCGGTGGTCGTGGTACCAGAGCGTGGCGGCCCGCTGCTCCAGCGGGAACGTGTACTCGCGCGAAGCCCCTGGCGCCACCAGGTCCGTCGGGTAGCCGTCGGACTCCGGCGGCGTGTGCCCGCCGTGCAGGTGCAGCACGGTCGGCGCGCCGAGCTGGTTGATCAGCTTCACGACCGTACGGCGACCGCTGCGGGCCACAATGGTCGGCCCCGGGAACTGACCGCCATATCCCCATATCGGGGTCCGAAGCCCGGGTAGCACCTCCACTTCGGCCGCCCGCTCGACCAGCTCGTAGTAGTCGGCCCCGCCCGCGCTCCGCACCGGCTTGGCCACCTCGGGGACGGGCAGCGGCACCGCGTACGGCTTGGGCGGCGGCGCCGCGCCGGCCAGCAACTGCGGCTGCGGGGTGCCGGCGAGCAGCGAGCAGCCCGACACCCCGGACGCCGCCACCGCACCCAGCCCGAGCAGGCGCAGCACGTCGCGCCGGTTCGGGTTCACGCCGTGCCCGGCCACGAGAGCACGCGGCCGAGCTGCGCGACGCCGCCGCCGAACAGCAGCACCCCGAGCGGCAGGTGAGCGATCTTCACACCCGCCATGCCGAGGATCGCCGCCAGGACCGTGAACGCCAGCAACAACGCGGCCACGGCGATGAACCGCGGCGACCCGCCACCCGGGCGCCACACCAGGATCGCGACCACCAGGTGCAAGAGGCCGATGACGATCAGGACGCCGCCCGAGAGCGTGTGCAGCGCCCGGCCGCCGGGTGCGGACAGCAACATTCCCGCCGTCACGGCCTGGAACAGGAACGCGACGACGTGCAGGATCACCACGGCGCGGAGCGCGTGCATGGTCCAGGACGTGGGGGCTGCGGTCTGGTGTGCGATCATGATCGTTCTCCAGCGAGTGTCCGGGTGATGAGGGCCTCGGCGCGTTCCGTGGCCGTGATCGCGCCGAACGCGCAGAGCCGTACCAGGTCCTCGTCGGTCCTGGAGCCGCCGCGCCAGGTGGCCACGTCGGCGTCGGTCACGCGGTACGGCGCGAGCGCCGTGAGCAGGGCCAGCCTGGCGCCCGCCCGATCCTCCTCGGGCAGCCCGCCCAGCCAGGCGTCACCCATGGGGGGATGCGAGCCGTCCCAGGCGGCCACGGCTTCGGTGACGGCGGCGCGGGCGGAGCGCCCGAGCAGCGTGCCGCCGTCCCCCGCCGCGGTCCTGAGCGCGGCGTAGGCGACGCCGATCGGGGTCCCGGCCGCCCAGGCGGGCTCGGGGCGCCCGGCCAGGTCCGCCACCAGGGGCAGGCTCGCGCCTGGACGCAGCCGCCGGCGTACGGCGCCGGCCAGCATCCTGCCGCCCACCCTTCTGACCAGGCGGAACTTCTGCAGGTCCCCCGGGAACAGGTTCTCGGTGAGCAGGGCCGAGGCCATGCGGTTGATGAAGTGGAAGATCAGCGCGGTGCCGATGTACTCGGCCGCGAACGGCTCCGGCACCGCGCCCCGCTCCTTCGCCCAGGCCAGCAGCCGGGCGTGGGCGGGATCGTCCGGCGTGCCTCCGGCGGCGATGATCTCCGCCAGCCGGTGGTCGCCGGTCGCGTGCAGCAGCGTCGTGTGCGCGGCCACGCAGAACGGGCACCTGTTGGCCATCGACACGCCCAGCGCCACGACCTCCTTGGCGGTGCGCGAGGCGTCCCCGGTGAGGAGCGACTCGCGCAGCATGACCCAGGTCGCCGCCAGCACCTCCGCCGACGGCGACAGGGTCAGGAAGACCGGCAGGCGCGCCAGGCCGAACTCGTCGGCGGTCTGCGCGTAGACCTGGGCGATCCGTCCGGTCGCCGCTTTGGGCGGCACCGGGCGTACGTAGCGGAACTGGTCCATAGCCCGACATGCTGGTCTTCCAGCAGGTCAGTAGTCGTCGTGCGGGGGGATGCTCCTCGCCCTCAGCCCCCGAAGCAGAATCGGCGCGACCTACTACGCCGGAAGTAGCGATGGAATACGCCCTCCTGCGGAGGATCGCCGCCGGAAAAGACCCTAATCTGCAGGGATGAGCTATCTGGACCGGTGGCGGCCGCTCGCCATGGACGGCCTCCTCGCCGCGGTGGTGGCCGTCCTGCTGTCGGTCATCGTGTTCGACACGCCGCGCGCGGGCGCCCTGGACCTCGCGGCCGTCCTCATCGGCTCGCTCGCGCTCGTCGCCTGGCGGCGGGCGCCCCTGGTGTCGCTGATCGTCAGCACCGTCTGCATGCTCGCGGTCGCGGCGCACATCCAGCCGGGCCCGCCGGCCGCCTTTCCCGTGCTGGTGTCGGTGTTCGCCGCGGTCCGGGCCGGCCATCGGCTGGCCGCGGCGCTGGCGGGCGCGGCGTTCCTGAGCGCCGGCCTGCTGGCGAACCTGCCCAGCACCGACGGGGACGGGCAGAATCTCCAGAACACCACACTGATGGTCGGCTGGTTTCTGGCGGCCGGCGTGGTGGCGACGGTGACCCGGCATCGGCAGGCGTACCTGGAGCAGGCCGAGCAGCGTGCCGCCGAGGCCGAGCGCACCCGCGAGGAGGTGGCCCTGCGCCGCGCGGGCGAGGAGCGGCTGCGCATCGCCAGAGAGCTGCACGACTCGCTCACGCACAGCATCTCGATCATCAAAGTCCAGGCCGGGGTGGCGGTCCACCTCGCGCGCAAGCGCGGCGAGGAGGTGCCCGCGGCGCTGCTGGCCATCCAGGAGGCCAGCAGCGACGCCATGCGCGAGCTGCGCGCCACGCTGGAGGTGCTGCGCGACTCCGACGTCGAGGCCCCCGCCAGCGGCCTCGACCGGCTCGACGACCTGGTGGAGCGGGCCCGCTCGACCGGGTTGCTGGCCACGGTGACGATCTCCGGCACTCGGCGGGAGCTGCCGGCCGAAGTGGACCGGGCCGCGTACCGGATCGTCCAGGAGGCGCTCACCAACGTCTCCAGGCACGCCGGCGGGGCCGCCGCGGCGGTGCGCATCGACTACGCGGGCGATGAACTGGTCGTGCAGGTGGACGACGACGGCAAAGCCGCCGCGGACGCGCCACCCGTGCCCGGCACAGGTCTGCTCGGCATGCGGGAGCGCGTAGCGGCGCTCGGCGGCCGGCTGCGGGCCGAGCCCCGTCCCGAGGGCGGCTTCACCGTACGCGCCGAGCTTCCCCTAGGAGAACCATCGTGATCCGCGTGCTGCTCGTGGACGACCAGGCGCTCATTCGCGGCGGCTTCCGCGCCCTGCTGGAGACCGAGGACGACATCGAGGTGGTGGCGGAGGCGGCGAACGGCGAGCAGTGCGTCGCGCGCGCCGTCGAGCACGTGCCGGACGTCGCGCTCGTCGACATCCAGATGCCGGTGATGGACGGCATCGAGGCGACCCGGCGGATCGCCGCCGACGAGCGGCTGAGCGGCGTCCATGTCGTGATCCTCACCAACTACGGCCTCGACGAGTACGTCTTCAACGCACTCCGCGCCGGCGCCTGCGGCTTCATGGTCAAGGACACCGAGCCCGCCGACCTGCTGCAGGGCGTCAGGGTCGCGGCCCGCGGCGACGCGCTGCTCTCCCCCGCGATCACCCGCCGCCTGATCGGCGAGTACGTCGCCCGCCGCCCCGAGCCGGCGCCAAGAGGGCTCGACGTGCTGACCAACCGCGAGCGCGAGGTCACCGCGCTGGTGGCCCGCGGCCTGTCCAACGACGAGATCGCCGCCCACATGGTGATCAGCCCGACCACCGCGAAGACGCACGTCAGCAGGGCGATGACCAAGCTGGGGGCCCGCGACCGCGCCCAGCTTGTGGTGTTCGCGTACGAATCCGGCCTCGTCACCCCGCGGCGCGGCTGATCGCGTGGTGGAATGAGACGTGAGCATCATTTCGCGCGGTTTCCGCGGCCGGCGCAGGCAGGACGACGACCGCCTGCCACCTGGGCAGTATTTGGTCGAGGACTTCCCTGTGCTGTCGGCGGGACCGACGCCGCGGGTGCCGCTCGACCGCTGGGAGTTCGCCATCGACACCGAGGCGGAGCAGACCCACCGCTGGTCGTGGCAGGAGTTCACCGCCCTCCCCACTGAGACGCCGACGGTGGACATCCACTGCGTCACCAAATGGTCCAAGTTGGACACCACCTGGGAGGGCGTCTCCCTGGACGTGCTCTTCGAGGACGTCGAGACCGCCGCCGAGTACGCGCAGGTCCACTCCTACGGCGGCTACACCACGAACCTGCCGCTGGAGGACCTGCTCGACGGCAAGGCGTGGATCGTGCACCGCTTCGACGGCGAGGAGCTGGAGCCTCAGCACGGCGGCCCGGCCCGGCTGCTCGTGCCGCACCTCTACCTCTGGAAGTCCGCCAAATGGGTGCGCGGCATCCGGCTGCTCAACGAGGACTGGCCCGGCTTCTGGGAGACCGCCGGATACCACAACTACGGCGACCCCTGGCGCGAGCAGCGCTACGAGGGCGACTGAGGTGCGCCGCCGATTGACCTGGCAGGCCGCCCGCCTGCGCGAGGTCCGCACCGAGACCGCCACCGCCCGCACGCTGGTCTTCGAGGTGCCCGGCTGGCCGGGGCACCTGGCGGGGCAGCACGTGGACGTGCGGCTGACGGCCGACGACGGCTACACCGCCCAGCGCAGCTACTCGCTGTCCGCGCCCGCCGACGGCGACCTGGTCGAGCTGACCGTGGAGACCGTGCCCGACGGGGAGGTGTCGCCGTACCTGACCGAGGTGATCGAGCCGGGCGACCAGGTCGAGATCCGCGGGCCGGTGGGCGGCTGGTTCGTCTGGAGGCCCGACGGCAAGGCGCCGGTGCTGCTGGTCGGCGGCGGCTCCGGGATCGCGCCGCTGATGGCGATGATCAGGGCGCGCCGGCAGGCGGGCAGCCGGGTGCCGTTCCGCCTGCTCTACTCGCTCCGCGACCAGGACCGCCGCTACTACGCCGCCGAGTTGCGGCGGCCCGAGCCGGGGCTCGACGTCAGCTACCTCTACACCAGGGCCGCGCCGGCCGGTGCGGCCCGCCCCGCCGGCCGGATCACGCCGGCCGACCTGGCCGAGGGCGGCTGGCCTGCCGACTTCGCGCCCGACTGCTACGTGTGCGGGCCGACCGGCTTCGTGGAGGCGGCCGCCGACCTGCTGCTGGCGCTCGGGCACGCGCCGGCGCGGATCAGAACCGAACGATTCGGCCCGACCGGAGGTTGACATGACCGCAGAACACCTGGACGGCAACGCCCTGGCGGGACCGCTCGGCGAGATCTTCGCCCTGGACGTCACCGCCGCCACCGGCCGCTGCGCGAGCTGCGGACTGACCGGTCCGGTCGCCTCCCTCCACGTGTACGGCCCCGAGCCCGGCCTGGTGGCCCGCTGCCCGGGTTGCGAGGAGGTGGTGCTCCGGCTGGTCCGCGGCCCCGGCACGGCGTGGCTGGACCTGCGGGGTGCGGTGTCACTCCGCGTGGACCTGCCCGAGTGACGCGGTCGCTCCGCATGACCGCCCCCGACTGAGTACACTCGGGCACGATCCACGGCCGAGATCTGTACGGCAAGGCTCTTGGCCAGGGGCGGCGGCCCCTTCGGCCCCGTCCCTTGGGAGTCATGTGAGCAGCGGGCTTGTCGACGCGCCGCCTTCCGGTTCCGGCACGCCGCCACGACGGCGGCGCCGCTGGCTGCGCTGGGCGATCGCGGTCACAGTGACCGTCGTCCTCCTGATCGCGGGCATTGTGGCAGGCGTCTACGCCAAGCTGATGGGCAACGTCAAACACGTCGACGTCACCGACGACGACCTCGGCGCCACCCGCCCGCCCAAGGTCGCCGGCACCGCGATGAACATCCTGGTCGTCGGCTCGGACCAGCGCAACGGCAAGAACGCCAGGTACGGCCGCGTCGCGGGCGAGCGCACCGACACGATCATGCTGGTGCACGTGTCGTCCAACCGCGACAACGCGATGGTCATCAGCTTCCCGCGCGACTCCCTGGTTCAGCTGCCCGCCTGCCGCGCCACCGGCGGCCTGCCCGGGCAGCGGCCCCACCTCGGCATGATCAACGAGTCGTTCAACTCCGGCGGCATCGCGTGCACCTGGAAGACGATCGAGTCGCTGACCCGCGTCCATATCGACCACTTCATCAAGGTCGACTTCACCGGCTTCAAGAGCATGGTGGATGCCGTGGGCGGCGTGGAGGTCTGCCTGCCGCAGCCGGTGAACGACAAGAAGGCGCTGCTGCATCTGCCCGCCGGGCGGCAGATGCTCAACGGGGAGCAGGCGCTCGGCTACGTACGCGCCCGCTACAGCCTGGGCGACGGCTCCGACATCGGGCGCATCCAGCGGCAGCAGATGTTCATCGCCTCGATGGTCAAGAAGGCGATGAGCGGCGCGACGCTCTCCGACCCGGCCAGGCTCTGGGCCCTTCTGGAGGCCGGCACCAAGGCCGTGACCACCGACCGCGGCCTGTCCGTGGGCGTCATGAAGGACCTGGCCACCAGCCTCCAGGGGCTGAACGTCGGCAAGATCCGCTTCATCACCACCCCGTGGCACTATTCGCTCACCCAGCCCGGCCGCGTCGAGTGGGTGCAGCCGCAGGCCGGCCGGCTGTTCCAGATCGTGGCCAAGGACCAGAGCGTCGAGGGCGTCAAGGGCGGCCAGGCAAAGGTGGGCCGCTCCAAGATCCAGATCGAGCTGCGCAACGGCACCTGGCGCGGCGGGCTGGGCAGCCAGGTGGCGGCGTTCCTGGAGCAGCGCGGCTACCACATCACGAGGATCGGGGACACGGCCCGCAAGCCGCAGGCCAAGACCACGATCCTCTATGGGCCGAACGGCGAGACCCGCGTGCCGACGCTGGCCGATGACCTCCTCGGCGCGGCTTCGCGGCAGGTTCCGGCCGCGACGACGAACCGGCTGGTGCTCGTGATCGGCGACGATTGGAAGGGCCTGAAGCCGCTGCGCGCGGACGACACGGAGTCGATCAAGGGCTTCGACGCCACGCACGACTCCTGCGCCACGTGATCACAGGGCCTCGGAGAGCCCGCCGCCGTCGATGGCGGTGAACCCGGCGGCGTCGATCAGCGGCATCACGGCCTTCTTGGCCTCGTCGTCGTCACCCCAGCAGGGCATGTCGGCCCGCGTCCCGCCGCGCTGGCCGGCCGTGCCGAGCTCCAGCAGCTCGTTGGGGTACTTCGTGTTGAACGTGCGCACCAGCCGTACGTCCGGGCCCAGCACGTGCTGCTGGTACTGCGCGCTGGTGAGCCCGTCGGGAACGGCCACCGACGTCGCGGTGCCGTCGCGATCGGTGATCGGGTTGCTCGGATCGATGACGATCTTTCCCCTGAGCGCCTCGCCCACTTCCTCCGCCACTGAGGGGAACGCCTCCCACCACACCGCCATGACGACCACCTCGCCGAACCGCACGGCCTCGATCGGCGAGCCGTCCCTGGCCTGCCCGCCGGCCTCCGCGGCGGCGGCCGCCGCTCGGGCGGGGTCGGTGTCGCTGAAGAACACGTCGTGCCCGGCGACCGCGAGCAGGCGTCCGAGCGGCGCGCCGAGCCTTCCAGAACCCAGGATTCCCACACGCATCTGTCGATCACCTCGCCCCCGGGAACTGCCCCGAGCCGCCGCCCGCATTCCTGTATTCGCGCGAGCCACGTACAGCCCTGGTCGCGGAGCTGTCCCGCGGCCGTCCCCCCCGGCCCCTGTCCGGAACGTCGCCCGTTCCGCTATACAGTCCCTTTCGTGCTGTACGGCAGAGCCGCGGAGACCTCCGCGATCGAAGCCCTGATCACCTCGGCCCGCACCGGCGAGGGCCGCGCCCTGGCGCTGCGCGGCGAGGCCGGCGTGGGCAAGTCGACCCTCCTGGACTTCGCCGCCTCCCTCGCAGCCCGCGATGCCGCGTCGCCGGGCGGGTCTCGGGCGGGGACGATGCGGGTGTTGCGGGCGGGCGGGATCGAGGCGGAGTCCGATCTGGCCTTCGCCGCCCTGCACCAGCTGCTCCATCCGGTGATCGGCTTGCTGGACGCGCTCCCGGGGCCGCAGCGGGACGCACTGGCCGGAGCGCTCGGCCTGGCCGCCGCCGCGCACGGACCGGACCGTTTCCTGGTGTCGGCGGGCGTCCTGTCGCTGCT
Organism: Nonomuraea sp. NPDC049480; assembly: GCF_044465905.1. Classification (NCBI taxonomy): domain Bacteria; kingdom Bacillati; phylum Actinomycetota; class Actinomycetes; order Streptosporangiales; family Streptosporangiaceae; genus Nonomuraea; species Nonomuraea sp. NPDC049480. The sequence goes on along the minus strand of NZ_JBITMD010000029.1, from coordinate 102,054 downwards.
GGCCGAGGCGGCGACGCCGAGCGGGCTGCTGTGCGTGGTCGACGACGTGCAATGGTTCGACCGGGCCTCCGTGGACGCGCTGCTGTTCGCGGCCAGGCGACTGCGGACCGAGGGCATCGCGATGCTCCTGGCCGTACGCGGGGACACCGTGCTGAAGGGCGTGCCCGAGCTGCGGGTCGGCGGCCTGGACGAGACGAGCGCCGCCCTGCTCCTCGACGCCGCCGTCACCGTCGCTCCGGAGGTCAGGACGCAGTTGACGGCCCTGACCGGGGGCAACCCGCTCGTGCTTCGCGAGACCGCCGCGTCGCTGTCCCCGGACCAGCTCGCCGGACGTGCGCCGCTGCCCGATCCGCTGCCGGGCGGCGAGCAGTTGTTCGGCGAGCAGGTGGCCCGGCTGTCCGCGGGCGCCCGCCTGCTCCTCCTGCTCGCCTCCCTGGAGAGCGACCTCGCCCTGGTCCTCCGCGCCGCCCCCCGCCTGGTCACCACCTGGCCGGACGCCACCGACACCGGTCGTGGACCCGACGTCGGACCGCCGAGCACACCAGCAGCCGACCTGGGAACGCACGAGAGCACGCCGCCCGGACCGGGGACCGAGGCGGTGCTGCACGAGGTGGAGGTCGCCGGGCTGGTGACGGTGTCGGGTGGGGTGATCCGGTTCCGGCATCCGCTGGTCAGGTCGGCCGTGCACGCCGCCGCCACCTCCGTACAGGTCCGCGCCGCGCACGCCGCCCTGGCCGAGCTGGTGGACGACGACAGGCGCGCCCTGCACCTGGCCGCCGCCACGGTCGGCAGGGACGAGACGGTGGCCGCGGCGCTGGCGGCCTCCGCTGTGCGGGCGAGGGCCAGGGGCGGGTACGGCGACGCCGCGACGGCCCTCGCCAGAGCGGCCGAGCTCACCCCTGACCCGCTCCACAGAGCGGAACGTCTGAAGGACGCCGCCACCGCAGCCTGGCTGGGCGGCCGCCCCGGCCTGGCCCAGAGCCACCTCGCCGCAGCCCGCGAACTCGCCGAGACCATCCCACCCCAGGCACCTGCCGACGTCACCGGAACCGGGGTCGTCCGGACCGGCAGGAGGGCTGGGTTGCTGGAGGAGATCGCGCAGTTGCGGGGCCGGTTCGAGTTGACCTCTGGGGACGCGGCGGAGGCGGTGCGGATCCTGGCGGCGGGCGGAAGCATCGAGATGCTGGCCGACGCGTCAGAAGCGGCGAGCTACGTGGGGGACGTGGCGGCCATTGTGGAACTGGGGCGGCGGGCCAGGGCGCATCCGCCCGGCTTCCTGCGGGACGTGGTGGCCGGGATCGGGGCCATGCTGGAGGACGGCACCGGGGGCGAGTTGCTGCGCGGGGCGCTGGCCCGGGCCGGCGAGCTGACCGGGGCGGCGGACCTGCTGTGGGCGACGGCGGCGGCCAGTTACCTCGGGGAGGCCGACGTGTCCGCGGAGCTCGCCGAGCGGGCCGGGCGAGCCGCCAGGGTCTCAGGAATGGTGGGGCAGTTGCCCGTCGTGCTGGAGTTCGTCTCGACGGCTGAGCGGATCAAGGGCAGGCTGGCCGAGAGCGCCGCCATCGCGGAAGAGGGGCTGGAGCTGGCGCGCGAGGCCGGATACCGCAATTCGGTCGCCGCGCACCTGGCGAACCTGGCCGTGGTGTCGGCCCTGCGGGGCGAGGAGGAGCACTGCCGCCGCCAGGCCGAGGAGGCGCTGGCCATCGCGATCCCGCACCGCATCGGCCTGCGCGCGGGCGTGGCGGCGTACGCGCTGGCGATGCTCGATCTGGGCATGGGGCGGTATGCGGCGGCGCACGCGAGGTTCGCCTCCATCGCCGCGGCCGGTCCCGGCGCCGGGCACCCGACGGTGGTCTGGCGATCCACGCCCGACCGGGTGGAGGCGGCCGTGGCGGCGGGCGAGCACGAGGCCGCCAGGGAGGCGGTGGGCGCTTACGAGCGGTGGGCGGCGCACGCCACCACGGACGAGTCCCAGGCCCTGCTCGCCCGCTGCCGCGCCCTGCTCGCCGACGGCGGCACCGAGCCGTTCGAGGACGCGTTGCGGCGGCACGGCGAGCCGTTCGAGCGGGCGCGCACAGCGCTGCTGTACGGCGAGCGCCTGCGCCGCGCGCAGCAGCCCGGCCAGGCGCGTCACCATTTGCGCGCGGCGCTGGAGACATTCGAGCGGCTGGGGGCCAGGCCGTGGGCCAAGCGAGCGCACGGCGAGTTGCGGGCGGCGGGTGAGGCCCAGGCCAGGCCCGAGAGCGACGCGCAGGCGGCGCTGACCCCGCAGGAACTGCGGATCGCCCGGCTGGTGGCCGAGGGGGCGTCCAGCAAGGAGGTGGCAGCACGGTTGTTCCTCAGCCCGCGGACCGTCGAGTACCACCTCTACAAGATCTATCCCAAGCTCGGCATCACCTCCCGTACTGAACTGGCGCGGCTGCTCTGAACGCCAGTAGTCCTACGGAAGGCATCCGTAGCCGTCCCAGGCACTCTTGAGTCATGCAAACGAACATGATCGACATTGACGGCGTGGAGCTCTGGACCGAGGAGTTCGGGGACGTCACGCACCCGCCGATCCTGCTGGTGATGGGGTCGATGACGCAGGGGATCCTGTGGCCGGACGAGTTCGTCGGGCGGCTGGTCGCCGCGGGCCGGCGGGTCATCAGGTACGACCACCGCGACACCGGCAGATCGGCCACCTTCGACTTCGAGAAGCAGCCGTACACGTGGCACGACATCAAGGACGACGTGCTGCGCGTGATGGACGCGTACGGGCTGGACAGCGCGCACCTCGTCTGCCACTCGGCCGGCGGCCTGCTCGGCCAGCTGATCGCCGTCGAGCACCCGGAACGGGTGCGCACGCTCACCGTGATCGGCTCTTCGCCGCTGGGCGGGCACGAGGGCGCGGTGATCATGCGAGCGCTCACCGGGCAGCCGCAGCCGGAGGGCAGCCTGCCGCCACCCAGGCCGGAGTTCGTGGCGCACTTCCAGAAGGTGATCGCCGCGCCGCCGCCGGCCGACCGGCGTGAGCAGGTGGAGCGCATGATCGAGGAGGCGCGCGTGCTGCACGGCACGGCGTTGCCGTTCGACGAGGACGCTGAGCGGCGCCTGCAGGAGCGGGTCCTGGAGCGGGCCCGCGACCTCTCGGCCCTGGTCAATCACCGTCTGGCGCACGCGGCGTGCCCCGGCTTCGAGCCGGAGGGCGTGCTGGACAGGATCAAGGCGCCGACGCTGGTCATCGAGGGTACGCACGAGCCCGCCAAGCCCGGCCACAGCGCGATCATCGCCGACCGGATCCCGGGCGCGGAGCTGCTGATGATCGAGGGGATGGGGCACATGTTGCCGCCCCAGGCGTACGAGGAGCTGGCCGCGGCCATCATCCGTCACACCACGCGGTGAGCTGCCAAAGGGCGGCGAACCGCCGGGCATGAGACCCCGGGACCGGCCTGGCCTGGGCCTTCGAGCGGCTCCCGCGCCTGCCCCGCGGAGCGGCGAGCCTGGGGCGGAGAGCGGTGCTTGCGTGACCAGCGAAGCTGCGCACGCCGTCGAACGGCTGCCGGACGACGAGCCCTGCCTCGACGCGGTGGTCAAGGAGGTGCTACGCGTCCGGCCCGTCGTCTATGAGGCGCCGCGCCTGTTCGGCGCCCCGCTCAGGCTCGGCGAGCACGAGATCCCGGCCGGCTGGGTCGCCGGGCCGTACATCCCGCTGGTGCACCGCGATCCCGCGGCGTTCACCGCTCCTGATGAGTTCCGTCCGGAACGATTCCTGGACGGTCACCAGAGCCGGGCCTGGATGCCGTTCGGCGGCGGCCGGCGCTTCTGCGTCGGCGCGCAACCGGCGCTTCTGGAGATGCGGGTCATCATCCGCGAGGTGCTGCACCGCTTGGAGCTCTCGGCGCCCGATCAGGCGCCGGAGGCCAGGCGGCTGAAGAACGTGACGTTCGGCCCCGCGAACCCGACCCGCGTCATTGCGCGCGCTCGGACTCCTGCTCGGACGCCGTAATCGGGTAGCCCTCCTCGCTCCGCTCGTCCGCGCCCAGCTCCTTGCGAAGCCGGTCGTAGTCGATGTTGTGGTTGGTGTACTTCAGCTGGCGAGCGACCTTCGTCTGCTTCGCCTTGGCTCTTCCTCGGCCCATGGCTACTCCCTAGTCCCCGCTGTCATGCTATCCAACAACGTTACGACTTGAAGAATTATGCAACTCAACTAGATTAGTCTGGGCTGTATGCACGTGGAGGTCTATCAGGCCAAGGCTGACTTCTTCCGGACGCTCGGCCACCCCGCTCGCATCAGAGTGTTGGAACTTCTTCAGCAGGGGCCACTTCCTGTCAGGGACCTGCTGGCCCAGATCGACATCGAGCCGTCGAGCCTTTCGCAGCAGCTTGCGGTCCTGCGCAGGGCGGGGATCGTGAGCGCGATCCGCGAGGGCAGCACGGTGGTCTACACGCTGGCCACGCCGGAGCTGGCCGATCTGCTCGGCGCGGCCCGCCGCATCCTCACCGACATGCTCGCCGACCAAGGCGAGCTGCTCGCGGAGCTGCGGGCGGAGGTGACATAGAGCACCCGCCGCCGCCGGCGTGAACGGCCTGCGGATGGGCAGTGCGCCCCGGCCTGCGCGTCACCGAGGTCCAACAGGAGTGGGCCGAGTGGCCCGAAGGGACAGATCCATTAGGCTCGGTCGCATGGTCTCCGAGCTGTTCGATCCCAAGGCGTGGCAGGCGGTCGAGGGATTCGACTTCACCGACATCACCTACCACCGAGCGCTGGACCAGGGCACGGTGCGGATCGCCTTCAACCGCCCCGAAGTGCGCAACGCCTTCCGCCCTCAGACCGTCGACGAGCTCTACCGAGCGCTTGACCACGCCCGGCAGACCACGGACGTCGGCTGCGTGCTGCTCACCGGCAACGGCCCCTCCCCCAAGGACGGCGGGTGGGCCTTCTGCTCGGGCGGCGACCAGCGCATCAGGGGCAAGGACGGCTACCAGTACGCCGACGGCTCGGCCTCCACCGGACGGCTGCACATCCTGGAGGTGCAGCGCCTGATCCGCTTCATGCCCAAGGTCGTGATCTGCGTGGTGCCCGGCTGGGCCGCGGGCGGCGGCCACAGCCTGCACGTCGTGGCCGATCTCACCCTGGCCAGCGCGGAGCACGCCCGCTTCAAGCAGACCGACGCCGACGTGGCCAGCTTCGACGGCGGCTTCGGCTCGGCCTACCTGGCGCGGCAGGTCGGGCAGAAGTTCGCCCGCGAGATCTTCTTCCTCGGCGACACCTACACGGCGGCCGACGCGCACCGCATGGGCATGGTCAACGCCGTGGTGCCGCACGCGGAGCTGGAGGTCACGGCCCTGGAGTGGGCCCGCAAGATCAACGGCAAGTCGCCGACGGCACAGCGGATGCTGAAGTTCGCCTTCAACATGATCGACGACGGGCTGGTCGGGCAGCAGGTGTTCGCGGGCGAGGCGACGCGGCTGGCGTACATGACGGACGAGGCGGCCGAGGGGCGCGACTCGTTCCTGGAGAAGCGCGCTCCCGACTGGACGCCCTTCCCCTGGCATTACTGAGCGCAGACCCGGCGGCTGGACGAGCACAATCGTCGTCACCCCCGGGGAGACTGGGGGCATGCGGATCACGGTGCCGGAGGCGTTGACCGAGTCGCTCGTCAAGTACGAAGGGGAGGCCGGGCGCGCCTGGTCGGCAGGGCTGCCGCCGCTGGCCGAGCGGTACCTCGAGGAATGGGAGCTGCGGCTCGACGGTGAGCCGGGGCACGGCGTGGCGTCCCTGGTGCTGCCCGTGCTCCGCGCGGACGGCACGGGGGCCGCGCTCAAGCTGCAGCCGGTCACCGACGAGACCGTCGGCGAGGCGACGGGGCTGCGCGCGTGGGACGGGAACGCGTCCGTGCTGCTGCTCGACCACGCCCCCGAGACCGGCACCCTGCTGCTGGAACGGCTGCACGCCGACCGTCCCCTGTCGGCGATGCCGGACGACATCGAGGCGTTGGAGATCCTGACCGAGCTGCTCGCCCGGCTCGTCGCCCACCCCGCACCCGAGGGCATGCGCCACCTCGGCGACATCGCGCGAGCCATGCTGGACGACGTGGACGAGGCCGTCACGAAGTTGCCGCGCGAGCACGACCGCCACTGGCTGCGGTGGTGCGCGGACGCGGTCGCCGAGCTCGTCTCCGAGCCCGGCGACCGGCTGCTGCACTGGGACCTGCACTACGACAACGTGCTCGCGGGCGACCGGGAGCCGTGGCTGTCCATCGACCCCAAGCCGCTGGCCGGCGACCCGGGGTTCGAGCTGTGTCCCGCCCTGTGGAACCGGTGGGACGACGTGGTCGCGACCGGCGACGTGACCCGGGCGGTGCTGCGCCGCTTCGACGTGATGGTCGACGGGCTCGGCCTCGACCCGCGGCGGGCGGCCCGCTGGACGCTGGGCCGGGTGCTGCAGAACGCGCTGTGGGAGGTGGAGGACGGCGAGCACGAGCTCAACGAGATCGGCCTCGCCGTGGCCGAGGCCGTACGTCAGCGGATCTGAAGAACGATCTTGCCTGCGCCGTGCCCGGTCTCGATCTCCCGGTGCGCGTCCGCGGCCTCCTCCAGCCCGTACGTCCGCCGCACCGGGAACGTGAACCGGCCCTCGGCGATCAGCCTGGCGTAGCGCCCGAGCCGCTCGGCCGTACGCACGCCCTGGACGCGCTTCACCCCCAGCTCGTCCGCCTTGCCGTGCTCGACCAGCGTGACGATTCGCCCACGGTCGGGGACCAGCTCCAGGGAGACCTCCAGCGCGTGGCCCCCGGCTCCGTCCAGGGCGGCGTCCACCCCGCCGGGCGCGAGCGCGCGAATCCGGTCGGCCAGCCCCTCCCCGTAGACGACCGGGATCGCGCCGAGCCGGCGCAGGTAGTCATGGTTCGCCTCGCGGGCGGTGCCGATCACCGTGACCCCCCGCATCCTGGCGATCTGCACCGCCGCCGTGCCCACGGACCCGGCAGCGCCGTGCACGAGCAGCGTCTCGCCCTCCTTGACGCCGAGCCCGTCGAGTGCCAGCTCAGCGGTCTGCACCCCCGAGGTCAGCCCGCCTGCCACCTCCCACGGCACATTTGCGGGCTTGGGCGCCACGTCCGTCCCCGGGACCACGATGTACTCGGCGTAGGAGAACAGCGCCGAGAACCCCAGCACCTCGTCCCCCACGGACACCCCGGTCACTCCCTCGCCCGCCTGATCCACCACGCCCGCGAACTCGTTGCCCGGGATCCGCGGGTAATCGATCTCGGGCAGGTACGGCGGCAGCCACCCCGTCCGTACGGCCGCGTCGAACGGCTGCACGCCGGCCGCCCGCACCCGTACGCGCACCTGCCCCGGGCCCGCCTCGGGCGCGGGCAACTCCATCACCTTCAGCACTTCGGGACCACCGGGCTCGGCGAACGCCGCCGCCCTCATCACTTCGTTCATGCCGCCAAGCCTGCTACCTCAACCATGGTTGAGGTCAACTGATCCAACACGCAGACCCGTTTCGGGAACTTTCTCCTTTACTCGCGCTTTATCTGGATATAGTCCGTCTGGACATCTACACGGGGGATGGGGCACACCGAGGCGTGATGGCCGAGTTCATACACACCGCGTTGAGTTTTCCGACTGTCTTATTCAGTTTCCTTCTCGTGGTGGTCGTCGGTTATTGGCTGGTAGTCGTCACCGGCCTCTTCGAGCTGGACGACGACGCGCCCTGGCTGGGGTTCGGGGGAGTCCCAGCCGGCATCACGCTCTCACTGCTGATCGCCCTCGCCTGGCTGCTGAGCCTGATCGGCAGCCAGCTCGTGAGCGGCGGGCCGCTGATCGTCGTTCCCTTCGCCGCCGCGGGCGGAGCCTGGCTGGTCACGCGTGGTCTGCTGGTGCCGCTACGCAGGCTGTTCCCCGAGGGGAACACGGCCTCCCGCGGCGAGTTCGTCGGCCAGATGTGCGTCATCCGCACCGGCACGGCCACCCACGACTTCGGCCAGGCCGAGGTCACCGCCGCCGACGGCTCGTCCGCGGTCGTGCAGGTACGCACCACCGGACAGGACCGCCTCGCGCGCGGCGACAAAGCACTCATCTTCGAATACGACGCAAACGGCGAATTCTTCTGGGTCATGCCCTACGAAAGAGAGCTCTGATGGAAGTCATCTCAACCGGCTTCGGCGTTTTCCTCGCCGTCGTCCTGATCATCGTGATCGGCCTCCTCCTCGTCGTCGGACGCCTTTTCCGCAAGGTCGAACAGGGCAAGGCACTGATCGTGTCCAAGGTGAACAAGGTCGATGTGACGTTCACCGGAGCCGTGGTCCTGCCGGTCGTCCACAAGGCCGAGATCATGGACATCTCGGTGAAGACGATTGAGATCGAGCGGACCGGCCGCGAAGGCCTGATCTGCCAGGACAACATCAGGGCTGACATCAAGATCACGTTCTTCGTCCGCGTGAACAAGACCGCCGAGGACGTCATCAAGGTCGCCCAGGCCATCGGCACCGCCAGGGCCAGTGACGAGACCACGCTGCAGGCGCTGTTCAACGCCAAGTTCTCCGAGGCGCTCAAGACCGCCGGCAAGCAGCTCGACTTCGTGGACCTCTACACCAAGCGGGACGAGTTCCGCGACGAGATCGTCCGGCTCATCGGCACCGACCTGAACGGCTACAGCCTGGAAGACGCCGCCATCGACTACCTGGAGCAGACCGGGCTCCACCAGCTCGACAAGAACAACATCCTCGACGCGCAGGGCATCCGCAAGATCACCGAGCTGACGGCGATCGAGCACGTGCGCACCAACGAGTTCCAGCGCCACGAGGAGAAGGAGATCACCCGCCAGAACGTGGACGCCCGCGAGGCCATCCTCGAACTGCAGCGCCGCCAGGCCGACGCCGAGATGAAGCAGAGGCGCGAGATCGAGACCGTCAAGTCCCGCGAGGAGGCGGAGATCGCCCGCGTGGCGGCCGAGGAGCGCCTGCGTGCCCAGGCCGCCCACATCAAGACCGACGAGCAGCTCGGCGTGCAGCACGAGAACAAGGACCGCGAGATCGCAGTCGCCGTGAAGAACCGCGAGCGCGTGATCGCCATCGAGTCCGAGCGCATCGAGAAGGACCGCGTCCTCGAGGTCATCTCCCGCGAGCGGGAGACCGAGCTGTCGCGCATCGCCAAGGACAAGGAGGTCGAGACCGAGAAGCGGGCGATCGCCGAGGTCATCCGCGAGCGCATCGTGGTCGACAAGACCGTGGCCGAGCAGGAGGAGGCCATCAAGCGGCTGCGCGTGGTCGAGGAGGCCGAGCGCACGCGCCAGCAGGTCATCATCGCCGCCGAGGCCGAGGCCCAGGAGAACCTGGTCAAGGACATCAAGGCGGCCGAGGCCGCCGAGGCCGCGTCCAAGTTCAAGGCCCGTGAGGAGCTCGTGCTCGCCGAGGCCCGGCAGCAGGCCGCCGAGCTGGACACCCGGGCCAAGATCCGGCTCGCCGAGGGTGTCCAGGCCGAGTCCGCCGCCGCCGGCCTGGCGCAGGTCCAGGTCAAGGAGCGCGACGCCGAGGCCATCGAGAAGGTCGGCCGCGCCGAGGCCGTGGCGCTGAAGGAGAGGCTGTCCGCCGAGGCCGACGGCGCCAAGGCCATGGCCGTGGTCGAGGGCGCGCGGCTCAAGGCGCAGGCCGAGGGCGAGCAGGCGATGGCGCTGGCCGCCGCGGCCGCGGTGGGCGAGAAACTGAAGGCCGAGGCCGAGGGCCTCACCGAGAAGGCCGCCGCGCTGGCGGCGCTGGACGATGCCAGCAGGGGGCACGAGGAGTACCGCCTGCGCCTGGAGGCCGACAAGGAGATCCGCCTCAAGCACATCGACGTGTCGCGGCAGGTGGCCGAGTCGCAGGCGAGCGTGCTGGCCGCCGGGCTCTCCAAGGCGAACATCGACATCGTCGGCGGCGACACGATGTTCTTCGACCGGGTGGTCGGCTCGATCACCGCGGGCAAGGTCGTGGACGGGTTCATCGACCACTCGCAGCTCGCCGGAGCCATCGTCCGGCCGTACGTCAACGGTGAGGCCAGCCTGGCGGCCGACATCGCGAACGTGGTCGGCGGCGTGCGCACCGAGGACCTCAAGAACCTCACCGTCTCCGCCCTGCTCATGAAGCTCATCCAGGACGGCGGCCCGCAGTCGTCGGCGCTCGGCGAGCTGCTGGAGACGGCGCGCCGCCTGGGCGTGGCCGACTCGCCGGTGGCGGCGCTCGCGGGGGCGAGGGGCTGACTGTGACGACGGTCGAAGCGGGCCCGGGGCTGGAGGCGGGGACGTACGAAGTCCTCAGGAACCGGCTCCAGGCCCAGGCCAAGGCCCTCGCGGTGGCGGCCGAGGCGCTCAACGGAGCGCGACTGAAGGTCTTCGGCGGGGCGGAGCTGCGTCTGCTCGGCACCGAGCGGATCCGCACCGAGAACAACTGCGTCCCCAGGGACATCGTCTCCCTGGGGGACGTGATGTTGTTCGGCTACAACGTCTTCATCGGGCTCAAGCCCGAGACGGCGGTGTCCGACGTGTTCGCGGTGCACCGGTTCTCCAGGGACGGCGACGCCTTCCGGTTCGACGCCGACAAGCTGGCGGCCCTCGACGATCCGGCCTTCAAGAAGGACTTCGCCGAGCTCTACCGGTACTACAAGGAGGCCAGGCTCCAGCAGCTCAGGCGGGTGGAGGGCAAGCTCCTCGCGGTGTTCAAAACCGGTCCGGGCGACCTGCGGGTGCTGCGCTGGGTGGTCGACACCGGCGGAATGCCGAAATATCTGGACAACCGGGGTGAGCGGGATCACGTGTTCCCGCCGTCGCACGACTTCGAGTGGACGCCGACCACCCGCGACGACCACGTGCTCGGCCGCCATCCGCACATCTCGATCCAGGGTGAGGTGTTCGTCGAGACCGTCGGCGGCGACCTCACCATCAAGATCGAGGACAACACGGAGACCGGCGCGGGCATCTACTCCGAGCCGGTCGCCGAGCAGCTGCAGAGCCTGGCCGACGCCGACGTCGAGTACGCCAGGGCGGGGCCGCTGATCCTCATGCGGATCCGTCCGTACAAGGAGACCGAGTGGCGCCACCTGGTCTTCAACACCCGGACCAAGGCCGTGACCAGGCTGGACGGCATCGGGCAGGCGTGCCAGCGCCTGCCTGAGGACCAGGGGCTGATCTTCCCCGGCGGCTACTACCTGACCACCGGGGTCAGCAAGACGTTCGACACGGACGTGACGGACCTGGAGTTCGAGCGGGTCGTCCGCTCCCCCAACGGCGAGGACGTCCTGTACGTCTTCCACGCCAGGGGCGACGGGCGCTCGCTCCTCCTGCCGTACAACGTGATCAGGAAGGAGGTGGCCAACCCCATCGTCTGCCACGGGTACTCGCTGTTCGACGACGGCACGATGGTGGTCTTCCGCGCCACCTCCGAGGAGCCCACCCGGGTCCACCCGATGCAGGTCTGGCAGACCCCGTACGTCTCCGACACGTACGCCGCCGCCCAGCCCGCCGGAACGGGGCCGCTGGAGCGGATCGGCAACGCCGAGCTGGTACGCGGCATCTCCGACTGCCTGTCCGTGTCCCGCATGGTCGAGGAGATGGCGCCGTCGGCGGGCACGTTCGAGGGGCTGATCGCGGCCTGCACACGAGCGTTCGACTCCTACCACTGGCTCGGCGAGCACGGCCTGCGCGCGCCGCTCGCCGACGTGCGCGCCACCGCCGAGCAGGTCCTCGACGAGTACGAGAACGTCGAGCAGCTCACCCGCCAGGCCTCCGACACGCTGGCCACCGCCACCGAGGAGACCACCCAGCTCGTACGCCAGGCGCGCGCCGACAGCCCGGCGACCGCCGACGCCTGGGTGACCATGCTGGCCACGCTGCGCCGCGCCCAGGGTCGCCTGGTGACGCTGCGCGAGGTCCGCTACATCGACCTGGCCGCGCTGGACGCGCTGTCGGCGTCCGTGGCCGAGGAGCTGGACTCGACCGGTCGCCGCGCGGTCGCGTTCCTCTCCGGGGAGGACGCGTTCACGTCCTACCACGCGGCCGTCGAGCAGCTGGCAGCCGACGCGGCCGCGATCGCCACGGTCGCCGAGGCCGGGCCCGTCGCCGACCGGCTGGCCGAGCAGGCCGAGGGACTGGAGGTCGTCACGGAGGTCGTCGGCTCGCTGGACATCGCCGACGCCACCGTGCGCACCTCCATCCTGGGCCGCATCGCCGAAGTGCTCGGCGGCGTGAACCGAGCCCGCGCCGTGCTCGACGGGCGCCGGCGCGAGCTGCTCGGCGCGGAGGGGCGGGCCGCGTTCGCCGCCGAGTTCGCCCTGCTCGGGCAGGCCATCACCGGCGCGCTGGCGATGGCCGACACGCCCGGCAAGTGCGACGAGCAGCTCGGGCGGCTCATGCTCCAGCTGGAGAACCTTGAGTCGCGCTTCGGCGAGTTCGACGACTTCGCCGGGCAGCTGTCGGCCAAGCGGGACGACGTCTACGAGGCGTTCTCGGCCCGCAAGCAGACCCAGCTCGACGAGCTGGCCCGCCGGGCGGACCGGATCTTCGCCTCGGCCGAGCGCATTCTGGGCAGCATCACCCGGCGGCTCGGGTCCCTGGGTTCTCTGGACGAGGTCAACACGTACTTCGCGACCGACCCGATGGTGACCAAGATCCGCTCGGCCGCCGGGGAGCTGCGTTCGCTGGGGGACGCCGTACGGGCCGAGGAACTGGACGGGCGGGTCAAGTCGGCGCAGCAGGAGGCCGCGCGGGCGCTCCGGGACCGTCTGGATCTCTTCTCGGACGGCGGCGAGACCCTGCGCCTGGGGCGCCACCGCTTCGCCGTCAACACCCAGCCCATCGACCTGACGCTGGTGCCGCACGACAACTCCATGTACTTCGCGATCACCGGCACCGACTACCGGTCGCCCGTGCCGTCCTCCTTCGAGGTCACCCGGCGTTTCTGGGACCAGTTGCTGGTGTCGGAGACTCCGGAGGTCTACCGTGCCGAGCACCTGGCCGCCTCCCTCCTGGACTCCGTCGGCCCCGGGGCGGCCCTGGCCGACCTGGTCCGGCAGGCCGCCGAGTCCCGCTACGACGAGAGCTACGAACGCGGAGTCCACGACCACGACGCCACGCTCATCCTGGACACGCTGGTGCGGCTGCGCGAGGGAGCCGGCCTCCTGCGCTACCCGGCCGAGTCCCGCGCCATGGCCCAGCTCTTCTGGTCCTTCGGGGTGGACGAGGTTTCACGTAAAACATTCACCACCCGGGCCATGTCGCTGGTCCGCGCCCGCACGGTCTTCGGCGTCTCTCCTGCTCTGGAGGCGTTCGCCGCGGAACTCGGCACGTTGATCGCCGCCTTCGTGACCTCCTTCCATCCCAGCACGCCCATCCTCCCCGCACCCCGGCCCGGCATCACGGACACGGGTGTCGCGGACGCGGGCACATCACCTGCTGCGGCTGCATCGCTTGGTGCGGCCGGGCAGGCCGTCAGCCACCTCAGCCACGAGCTCCCCGGCGCCGGGCCGGCGGGTTGGGGTGCGGCGGCGATCGGCGCGGCGGGCACGGCGCCCGGCCCGGCGGGGGCGGCGAGGCCGGCTGGGGAGTATCTGGTCGAGGAGCTGGCGAGCAACCCCTTCGGGTTCGTGACCAGCAAGGCGGCCCGCGACCTCCTCGACGGTTTCCGCCAGTCCCTGGGCCCGGTCAAGATGCGGGAGTTCGAGGAGGACCTCAAGGCGGTCCCCCTCCCCGAACGCCTCCAACTGGCCCATGCCTGGCTGAGCGCCTACCACGAGGGCCCGGAGACGGTGGAGGCCATCGCCGTCCAGCTCTGCGCCGACCTCCCCCGCCACGATTCCAGCGCCGCGATCTCGGAAACCGTGGACGGCCTCCTGGGCACTCATCCCCGGATCAAGGACCGCAAGCTGGACATCCGGCTGGACGAGATCCTCACCAGGACCCGCCGCTTCCGCGAGGAGCGGGTCCCCGCCTACCGCGCCTACCAGCGCCGCAGGAACGAACTGGTCGAGGCCGAGCGCCACCGCCTCCGCCTGGACGAGTACAAGCCCAAGGTCATGAGCGCGTTCGTCCGCAACCGCCTGCTCGACGAGGTCTACCTCCCCCTCATCGGCGACAACCTGGCCAAGCAGCTGGGTGCGGCCGGCGCGGGCAAGCGCACCGACCAGATGGGCCTCCTGCTGCTCATCTCCCCGCCCGGCTACGGCAAGACGACCCTGATGGAGTACGTGGCCAGCCGCCTCGGCCTGGTCTTCGTCAAGGTCAACGGCCCCGCCCTGGGCCACGAGGTCACCTCGCTGGACCCGGCGGACGCGCCCGACGCGACGGCCAGGCAAGAGGTGGAGAAGATCTCGTTCGCCCTGGAAACGGGCAACAACACGCTGCTCTATCTGGACGACATCCAGCACACGTCGCCGGAGCTGCTGCAGAAGTTCATCTCACTCTGCGACGCCCAGCGCCGCATCGAGGGCGTCTGGAACGGCCGTACCCGCACGTACGACCTGCGCGGCAAGCGGTTCGCGGTGTGCATGGCGGGCAACCCGTACACCGAGTCCGGCCAGCGTTTCCGCATCCCCGACATGCTCGCCAACCGGGCCGACGTGTGGAATCTGGGCGACGTCCTGTCGGGCAAGGACGAGTTGTTCGCACTGAGCTACATCGACAACGCGCTCACCTCCAACCCGGTCCTCGCGCCGCTGTCCGGCCGCGACCGATCGGACGTGGAGCTGCTCGTACGTCTCGCGAAGGGCGACACGACCGTCCAGCCGGACCAGCTCAAGCACCCGTACAGCAAGCCCGAGCTCGACCAGATCCTCAGCGTCCTGGCGAAGCTGGTGCGCGTGCAGGAGGTCGTGCTGGCCAACAACCAGGCGTACATCGCCTCGGCCGGCCAGTCCGACGCGGCCCGCACGGAGCCGCCGTACCGGCTGCAGGGGTCGTACCGGAACATGAACAAGCTGGCCGAGCGCATCGTGCCCGCCATGAACGAGACCGAGCTGGAAACGGTGGTCGACGACCACTACCTGGGCGAGGCGCAGACCCTGACCACGGACGCCGAGGCCAACCTGCTCAAGCTGGCCGAGCTCCGCGGCCGCCTGACCCCCGCCCAGGCCGAGCGGTGGGCGGAGATCAAGCGGGCGTACCTCAGGACCAAGGCGCTCGGCGGCGCGGACGACGACCCGATGGTCCGCGCGGTCGGCGCGATCGGCCTGCTGGCCGACCGGGTGGGCGAGGTCGGCACGGCCATCAGGGAGTCCGACCGCTGAGTTCCCACCCCGCCGTCACCCCGGTCCTGCAGCGCGTCATTCGGCGATCAGCTTCGTGGTCGCCTCCCGCTGCAGGGCCGTGGACCGGGTGAGGAAGTCGAGGATCACTTCCAGCTGCTCATCCGTGTAGTGCTCGTACAGCTGCGCCAGCGCGGCCACGAACGGCTCGAACAGCTCCCCGAACCCGGCCAGCCGCTCGAAATTGATCTCGACGATGACCCGGCGCCGGTCCTTGGTGTCGCGCACCCGGCGGACCAGCCACTTGCCCTCCAGCCGGTCGATCAGACCGCTCACACTCGCCGGCGCCAGCCCCGTGTGCTGCGAGATCTCCCCTGCCGTGAGCGGGCCGAGGCGTTGCAGCAGGTCGAGGGTCTTCTCCTCAGTCATCCCCAGTCCGAGTCGCTCCCCCATGGCGCTGTGGTACATGACGGCGGCGTTGCTGCTCTCCCTCCCCGCGACGGCGAGGTCCTCCAGCAATTTCTTTCGGTGTTCCGAAATACCTCTCGACACGAGTCCCGCCTTCGCCATATATTTCGTTCGACCGAACGAAAGGTTAGCATAATGAAGGCCCTGATCATAGGTTGTGGCATCGCAGGTCCCGTCACCGCAATGGCCCTGCGGGAGGTGGGAGTGGACGCCGAGATCTTCGAGGCGTACGACGAGGGCTCCGAGGGTGTGGGCACGTTCCTCAACCTCGCGTCGAACGGCCTGGCCGCCCTGCGTGTCCTGGGCGCCCACCGCAAGGTGCTGGACAAGGCCATCCCCACGCCGCGGATGGTCATGTGGAGCGGCACAGGCAAGCGGCTCGGCGAAGTGGCCAACGGCCTGCGGCTCGACGACGGAACGGTGAGCCACACCGTCCTGCGCTCCGATCTCTACCGCGGCATCCGCGACGAGGCCGAGCAGCGGGGCATCAAGGTTCGGTACGGCAAGCGCCTGGTCTCGTACGACGAGAGCACGGGCCAGGTCACGGCCCGCTTCGAAGACGGCACCGAGGCCACCGGCGATCTGCTGATCGCCTGCGACGGCGTGCACTCGCGCACGCGCTCCATCCTCGACCCGCAGGCCCCGGCACCCCGCTACAGCGGCCTGTACAGCTTCGGCGGGATCGTGAAGGACGGCGGCCTGACGGGCGAACCCGGCGTGTACAACATGATCTTCGGCAAGCGCGCGTTCTTCGGCTACACCGTCGCCGAGTCGGGCGAGACCTGGTGGTTCGCGAACCTGCCCAGGCGGCTCGGCGACGTGCCGGCGAGTTGGAAGCCGGAGCTGGTCAGGGCGTTCGAGGACGACGCGAACGCCTCGGCCGAGGTCATCGGGCGCAGCGACGCCGGGCTGGGGTCGCCGATCTACGACCTGCCACCGGTGCCCGTGTGGCACCGTGGCCGGGCCCTGCTCCTCGGGGACGCCGCACATGCCACCTCACCGAGCGCGGGCCAGGGCGCCTCGCTGGCCGTCGAGGACGCGGTCGTGCTGGCCAAATGCCTGCGGGACAGCGGGGACCACCGGGAGGCGTTCGCGCGCTTCGAGGCCGAGCGGCGGCCCAGGGTGGAGCGGGTGGTGGCGTACTCGCGGACGATCAGCAACAGCAAGGCCGCGGGCCCGGTGGCCCGGGTCTTCCGCGACCTGATGCTGCCGATCTTCCTGAAGAGGAGCGCGAGCCAGGAGTCACTCGCCTGGATGTACCGCTACCAGGCCGGCCTGTGACACGGCCGCCGCGCCGGCGGGCACCAGCGGCAACCGCACGTCCGGGGTCGGGATCAGGCCCTGGGCGTGCAGCACGCCCTTGATCACGGTGGGGTTGGGCTCGGCGAAGAGCGCGGCCGACAGCCTGGCCAGCCGGTGCCCGAGCGCCCTGGCCCGGCCCGCGTCCCCCGCGTGCCAGGCGTCCACCAGCTCGACGAAGCTCCGGGTCCGCAGGTGCGCCGAGGCCAGGACCCCGCCCGCGGCGCCCAGCGCGAGCAGCGGCGAGATGAACGCGTCGTCGCCGCCGACCACCTCGAACCCGTCGGGCAGGTCCGCGAGCAGGTCGACGGCGTCCTGGTCGATCCCGCCGGCCGCGTACTTCACGCCGGCGACCATCGGATGCGCCCCCAGCCGGCGCAGCGTGGCGGCGCCGACCGCCTGGCCGGTCCGGTACGGGATGTGGTAGATCACCAGCGGCACCGGCGTCTCCTCGGCCAGCGCCTCGAAGTGCGCGACGACGCCGCGCTCGCCGGGCCGCAGGAAGTACGGCTCGGTCACCAGCGCCGCCCCGACCCCCTCGGGCAGACTCCGCAGCGCCCGCGCCGTCGAGCGCGTGTCGTTCCCGGTCACTCCCACGGTCAGCAGCGCCTGCCGCTGCGCGCAGACCCGCGCGCACGTCTCGATCACCTCGGCCCGCTCCTCGGGGTCGAGCGCGGCCACCTCGCCGGTGGTGCCCAGCGCGACCAGTCCGGCCGCGCCTTCATCGAGCACCTGGTGGGCGAGCTTCTCGATCGCGTCCACGGCCACCTCGCCCGCCGAGGTGAAGGGGGTGACCAGCGGTACGTGGATTCCTCTCAACATGCTTCGAGCTTGAACTGAGAGAACCCATTAGGTCCAGTTCTGATTCCTACGCTTCAGCGTAAGCTGACCTTATGCTCGATCCACGCAAGCTCCGCCTGCTCCGCGAACTGGCCAGTCGCGGCACGATCGCCGCGGTCGCCGAGGCGGTCACGTTCACGCCGTCGGCGGTCTCCCAGCAGCTCAGCGCGCTGGAACGGGAGGCAGGCGTGCCCTTGCTGGAGCGCACCGGCCGCACCGTGACGCTGACCCCGGCGGGCCACCTCCTCGTCGAGCACGCGCAGGCCGTGCTCGAACAGCTCGAACGCGCCTCGGCGGCCCTCGCCGCCGCCCGGGGCGGCCCGTCGGGGCCCCTGCGGATCGGCGCGTTCCCCACGGCGGCCCGCGTGCTCCTGCCTCGCGCCCTCGCCGGGCTCGCCGCCGCGCACCCGGGCCTGGAGCCGATGGTCGCGGAGATCGACCCGGCCGACGTCTCGGCCGCACTGCGGGCGGGGGAGCTGGACGTGGCGCTCGTGCACGAGTACGACTTCGTCCCGCCCGTCACGGACGCGTCCATCGAGACCGAGCCGCTGTTCGGCGAGCCGATGTACCTGACGAACCGGGCCTCCGTCATCGCCGCCCGCGACGACCCCTGGATCGTGAACAAGCCCGGCACCCTCTGCCACACCATGGCGATCAGGGCGTGCCAGGCGGCGGGCTTCGAGCCGCGGGTCAGGCACCACGTCGACGACTTCGACACGATCCTCGCCTTCGCGGCGGCGGATCAGGGCGTGGCGCTCGTACCGCGCCTGGCCGCCACGTCGCCGCCGCCCGGCGTCACGCTCACCCGCCTGCCGCTGAGCCGCCGCACACTGGCGGCGTTCAGGAGGGGCTACGGCGATCACCCGGCGGTCAGGGCGGCCGTCGCCGTCTTCCACACGGTGGTCAAGGACCTCCCATCAGCCCCTTGACCAGGTCGGCGTAGCTCGCGGCGAGCCCTTCGTGCTCTCCCGCCCGCAGCCGGCTCGCGATCGGCTCCATGTGCAGCACGCCGAGCAGCATGTGCGCTATCAGCTCGGCGTCCACATCGGGCCGCCCCTCCGCGATCAGCCCTGACACGTGCCGGTGCCAGAACAGGTAGATCGGATTGGCCTCCCTCGGCTGCTCGGCGGCCGCCTTGCTGGTGAGCATCGCGTGCTGATGCGCCGCCACGAGGTTGCCGTTGCGCGCCGCCAGCACGGCCACCGCCTCGAAGAACGCCACCAGGCGCGCCACCGGCGGCGCGCCCGGCCCGAGCGGCGGCGGCCCCTCAGTGACGGCCTGCTCCAGCTCGCGCGCCCGCTCGGCCATGAGCTCCCGCATGAGCCCGGTACGGCTGCCGAACCGGTGGAAGACCGTCCCCTTGCCCACGCCGGCCGCGATCGCGACCCGCTCGACGGACACCTGCTCGGGCGGGTGTCGCCGCAGCAGCTCCTCGGCCGCCCGCAGGATCGCCTGCCTGTTGCGCGCGGCATCGGCCCGCTCCCGACGTTCCATCCGGTCATTCTTTCGCATGGACAAACTTGACCAGTGGTCCATATATTAACTGGACCATCGGTTCACTTGCGAGGAGAGAACGCATGCGTGCTGTCGTCCTGCTGGAAACAGGCGGCCCCGAGCAGCTCAAGGTGACGGACCTGCCACGCCCCCGCCCAGGAGAGGGGCAGGTGCTCGTCCGCGCCCAGGCCATCGGCGTCAGCTACGCCGAGACCCAGATCAGGGCGGGCAGCCTGCCGTTCCCGCTGCAGTTCCCCGCCGTGCTCGGCGCGGAGGCGGTCGGCGAGGTCGTGGAGGTGGGCGCAGGCGTCAGCGCGGAGCTGCTCGGCACCACGCGGGTCGGGGTGACCGGCGGCGTGGGCGCGTACGCCGAGTACGTGCTGCTGCCCGCCGCCATGACCTGCCCGGTCCCGGAGGGCGTGACGCCGGCGGAGGCGCTGGCCGTGGCCGTGCCCGGCGCGATCGCCCTGGGCCTGCTGCACCGGGCGCGGCTCCAGGGCGGCGAGACCGTCCTGGTGGAGGCGGGCACCAGCTCGGTGGGCAGCCAGCTGGTACGCCACGCCAAGGAGTTCGGGGCGGCGAGGGTGATCGCCACCGCTGGATCGCCCGCCAAGCGGGAGCGGGCGGCCGAGCTGGGCGCCGACCTCGTGATCGACCACGGCTCCGCGGATTGGCCCGGCGAGCTCCCGGCGGACGTGGACGTCGCCTTCGAGTCCATCGGCGGGACGTCGGCCGGAAAGGTGCTCGACCACCTCACCCCCGGCACCGGCCGCATGCTCTACTACGGGCTGCTGAGCGGCGAGCCGGCCGCCGTCACCGCCGCGGACCTCATGGAACGCGGCGTGACGCTCGTCGGCTGCAGCGGCCCGGGGTGGGCCGGAGAGGTGTTCGGGACGCGTTATCCGGAGATGCTCGACCGGCTGGGATCGGGGCGCGGCCGGGCGTTCATCGACCGCACGCTGCCGCTGGAGGAGGCCGCCGAGGCCCATCGCCTCCTGGAGAGTCGCGCGGTCACGGGGCGCGTCCTCCTAGTCGTTTAGGACCGCGTCGAGCACGGCCGCGCTGCTGCCGGTCTCCTGGTCGTATTCGCCCGCGGTCACCGCCACGACCAGTTCCTCGCCGGGGGCCACGAGCAGGCGCTGACCGCCGTTCCCGATGCCCTGGACCGAGTGGCGTTCGCCGGTGTCGACGTACCACTGGTAGCCGTACTCGAAGCCGTCCTGGATCGTCACGCGCGGTCGCAACATCTCCTCGATCCACTCGGCGGGCACGATCCCGCGGCCGCCGTCGAGCACGAGCTGCCCGACGGCGGCCAGGTCGACGGGCCGCAACCGCACCCCGGCCGCGGCCATCGCGAGCCCGTCGCTGCCCTTCGACCACTGGAACCCGGTGATGCCGAGCGGCTCGAAGAGCGCGGTGGCGGCGTACTCCTCCAGCGGCCGGCCCGTCCCGCGCGCGATGATCCCACCGATCAGCGCGGTCGCGCCGCCGCAGTAGATCCAGCGCTTGCCCGCCTCCTCGACGATCGGCCGCTCCAGCACGTACCGGTATCGGTCGGGGGCGAACTCCATCGCGATCTCGCTGTTGGCCGTGCTCGTGTAGGGCGCGTCCTCGTTCCAGTCGAGGCCGAGCGTCATGGTCAGCGCGTGCTCGATGGTGAGGTGGGCCCGCTCCCGATCCGCCACTAAATCCGGATATTGCGTGAACTGCTCCACCAGCCCCGCGTCCGGGTCCGGCACCAGCCCTTCGCCGAGCGCGATGCCGTACAGCAGTGCCACGACGCTCTTGGAGATGGACCGCACGTCGTGCAGGGTGTCCCAATCGAACTCGACGTGCCCGAGCGAATCGCCGAGCCGGTGATCGACCCCGGCCCCGTACCGCTCCAGCACCACCTCCCCGCCCCGCATCACCACGAGCCCGTGAAACCCGGGCGCCTTGCCCTCCCGCAGAACCGCGTCAACCCGCTCCGCCATTGCCACAGTGTCCTCCTCAGATCGACACATACCGGAATAGCGCCTCACACGGTGTGAGACTCAAGTTCGGCCAGCGCGCGCTCCCAGTCCAGTCCTGGCAGCACGCGTACGCCGTCCGCCCGCAGGTCCTCGACGCTGCGCCGGAAGGGGATGCGCACGGCGAGAGCGTCGTTGACGCAGGGCAGCACGACCACCGGGATGCCGAGGCCGGGCGCCTCGGCGAGCACGCCGAGCGCGTACGTGTCGGCGATGCCCCGGGCGAACTTGTTGATCGTGTTGTACGTCGCCGGCGCGACGATGATCGCGTCGGCCCGGGGCGGTCTGGGCTCGGACGGCTTGCGGTAGCGGCTGCGGACCGGACGGCCGGTCTGCCGTTCCAGCGCCGGCGCGTCGATGAAGTCCAGCGCCGAGGGTGTGGCGACGACCTGGACGATCCAGCCGGCGTCCTGCGCCAGGGCGACGAGGCGGCCGACCTCCGCGGCCGGATCGGCGGCGCACACGACGACGTAGAGCTCCTTGCCCCGCGATTCGATCACGATCACCAGCGTACTGAGAGGGTCCTCGGGTTTCTCAGCCGTCGCACAGCGGGCTCATGCGGCCCGCGCCGCCCCGGCGGTCGTGAGCGGCGCCGCGATGGCCTCCAGGCCCTTCCGCTCGGCCTTGACCCCCAGGAACAGCTCGACCAGGCCGCCGGCGATCATCACCAGGCCGCCGACGGTGAAGGCGAGCGCCGTGTCGCCCGGCACGCCGCTCTCCACGAGAGAGGCGAAGACCAGCGGCCCGGCGATGCCGCCCGCGGCCGTGCCGATCGCGAAGAAGAACGCGATGGCCATCGCCCTGGTCTCCATCGGGAAGATCTCGCTGACGGTCAGGTACGCCGAACTGGCCCCGGCCGAGGCCACGAACAGCACCACCGACCAGCACGCGGTCAGCGTGACCGCGGTGAGCATGCCCTCGTTGAACAACCACGCGGTCCCGAGCAGCAGCAGCCCGGACCCGATGTACGTGGCCGAGATCATCGGGATCCTGCCGACGGTGTCGAAGAGGTGGCCGAGCAGCAGCGGGCCGAGGAAGTTCCCGATCGCGATCACCGCGAAGTAGTAACCGGTGTGCGTGTCGATCTGGAAGAACGTGGACAGGATCTGCGCGTACCCGAAGGTGATCGCGTTGTAGAGGAACGCCTGCCCGATGAAGAGCGATAATCCGAGCACGGTCCGCTTCGGGTAGAGCGCGACCATCGTGTGCGCGATCCTGACGAACCCGATCGACTTGCGCTGGTGCACGGTCATCGACTCCTCGGGCTCCGGCAGGTCCTTGCCGATCTCCCGCTCGATGTCGTCCACGATCTGCTCGGCCTCGCGGTCCCGGCCGTGGATGAACAACCAGCGCGGGCTCTCCGGCACGTTCCGCCGGACGAGCAGGATCGCCAGCCCCAGCACCACGCCGAGCCCGAACGCGACCCGCCAGCCGATGTTGACCGGCAGGTCGTTCAGCAGCGGCACGGTCAACAGTGCCCCGCCGGCGGCGCCGAGCCAGTAGCTGCCGTTGATGATGATGTCGATGCGCCCGCGGTGCCGGCTCGGGATGAGCTCGTCGATGGCCGAGTTGATGGCCGCGTACTCGCCGCCGATGCCGAACCCCGTCATGAACCTGAACAGGAAGAACCACCACGCGCTGAACGAGAAAGCCGTCAGCAGCGTCGCCGCCAGGTAGACGATCAGTGTGACGATGAACAGCTTCTTCCTGCCGAACTTGTCGGTCAGCCACCCGAAGAACAGCGCCCCCGAGCAGGCCCCGGCGACGTAGAGGGCGGCCGCCAGCCCCGCGACCTGCGCCTGGGTGATGTCCACGCCGCTGCCCGGCTTGGCCAGCTGCGCGGACAGGTTGCCCACGATGGTGACCTCGAGCCCGTCGAGTATCCAGACGGTGCCGAGTCCTATGACGATCATCCAGTGCCAGCGTGACCACGGCAACCGGTCCAGCCGTGCAGGCACCTTGGTGCTTATCGTGCCGGTTTCCACGTCGCTCATAGGGGCCTCCGGCTAC
Source organism: Nonomuraea sp. NPDC049480 (assembly GCF_044465905.1). Classification (NCBI taxonomy): domain Bacteria; kingdom Bacillati; phylum Actinomycetota; class Actinomycetes; order Streptosporangiales; family Streptosporangiaceae; genus Nonomuraea; species Nonomuraea sp. NPDC049480. The sequence continues at coordinate 78,739 of NZ_JBITMD010000029.1, read as the reverse complement.
CCCGGAAAGCCTTTTCTACGCGGGCTTCCTGGCCTCGACGAAGGTCGTGCGGAACCACGGGCCGCCGTACCAGAACCGCCAGCCGGCGTCGCGCCGCCGCACGTCCACGACACCGAGCCCGCGCAACGTGTCCTCGTACGCGGGCGTGTGCTGGAAGTCGGCGATCAGCATCAGCCCGCCGGGCCGCAGCACGCGATGCGCCTCGCGGAGGGCCCGTGCGCGCCCCTCCGCGTCGGGGATGTTGTGGACGGCCAGGCTGGAGACGATCACGTCGAACGCGTCGTCACCGAACGGCAGGTCGCGCATGTCGCCCGTCACCAGCTCCACCCGGTCGGAAACGCCTTCGGCCTCGGCGTTGGCCATGGTCGTCGACTCGCCGTTGCCCGACTGGTCCCGCGTGCGCCACAGGTCGACGCCGGTCGCCCGGCCCTGGTCCAGCCGCTCGGCCGCCATGAGCAGAACCGCGCCCCGCCCGCAGCCGAGGTCGAGCAGCCGCTCGCCGCCCTCCAGCCGCTGGAGCTCCTCGGCCCAGACGGCGAACTTGCCGCGCCGCGTCGTGTAGAGGTAGCTGGCCGCGCTGGCCAGCGTGTAGAGACCGCCGAACAGGAACGCGATGCCCGCGGCCAGGATGTCGAGGGCGAACGACACCACCGCCAGGGCGATGAGCCCGATCGCTCCCAGGAGCAAACCGGTCAGGGCCCACGGCGCGTCGAATCCGTAGCTACCGTGTCGCTTACTCACATTCACGTTATATCTCAAGGTAGGTCTTTAAGCGGACTTGACCCAACCCTTCCCTTCCGCACCGACTATCACGCACCTCCCATTACTAGGGTCACTTGGATGGGCGCACAATGGGGGTTTGACCAGGCATGAGGGAGAAAGATCGCGGTTTCGGCCTAGGGGCGAGCATCGCGTTGACACTGGCGTCGGCCATGCTGTGGGGAGTGGCACACGTGGCCGCCGAACGCCGCAGGACGGGATTCGCGCTCATGGCCGCGTACATCCTGATGCTGGCCTCGATCCTCACCGTGTTCACCGCGTTCAGCACGAACCTCTTGTCGCTGGCCGTGCAGCCTCGCTGGCTCGCCTGGCTCACCGCCGGCCTGGTGGTGATCGCGCTGTCCTGGACCGGCGTGATCGTCTGGTCCTTCCTCCTGGTACGCCCTCCGCGCGCGGACGTCGTCGGCCGCTTCTTCACCACGGCGCTGACCATCGCGCTCTGCGCGCTCGTCCTGGCGCCGACCGTCTACGCCGCCAGGGTCGCCTACCTCTCGCGCGACGTCGTGAACAGCCTGTTCTCCGCCGCGGGCAGCACCCCCGTCGTGGCGGACGACCCGTGGAACGGCGCCGAGCGCGTCAACTTCCTGCTGCTCGGCGCGGACGCGGCGCCCGGCAGGCCCGGCGTTCGCACCGACAGCATGACTGTGGCCAGCGTGGACGTCTGGTCCGGCGCGACCGTCCTGCTCGGCCTGCCGCGCAACCTCCAGCAGGTGCCGCTTCCCAAGGGACCGGCCAGAGCACGCTTCCCCTGGGGCTTCACCGGCGCGGGACCCGAGACCCCAGGCCTGCTCAACGAGGTCTTCCAGTACGCCGAGGACAACCCGGACATGGTGCCGGGAACGGGGCGGGGCAAGCGCGGCCCGGCCCTGCTCAAGCAGACGATCGGCGGCATCCTCGGCATCCCCGTGGACTACTACGCCATGGTCGACATGAAGGGCTTCTCGGAGATCGTCGACGCCATGGGAGGCGTGCAGGTCACCATCAAGGAGCCCATCGTGTACGGCCGCCACCGCGAGGGCCTCCTGCCCGCCGGCACCCGCAAGCTCACCGGCCAGCAGGCCCTCTGGTACGGCCGCTCACGCACCGACAGCGACGACTACGTCCGCATGGGCCGCCAGAAGTGCCTGCTCAACGCGGTCGCCAAGCAGGCGGACCCGATGACCGTGCTCAACAGCTTCGAGCGCCTCGCCGCCGCCACCAAGCGGGCGATCTCCACCGACCTCCCGCAGGACCTCCTGCCGGCCGTGGTGGAGCTGGCCGAGAAGGTGAAGGGCACCAAGATGCGCAGCCTCAACCTCGTGCCGCCGCTCATCAGCACCGCCGACCCCGACTGGTCCTTCATCCGCCGCAAGGTCGCCGAGGCCCTGGCCGACCGCGCCTCCGCCAGGTCCGCCACCGCCCCCCGAGCGGCCTCACCGAGGCCGGCTCCGGCGGACGACCCGGTCAATCTGGACTCGGTCTGCGACTAGACCGTCTCGTTCAGGTTGTCCGCGTAGTACTCGATGGCCCGCCGGTAGCCGCCTGCCTTGTCCGACTCGGCCACCACCTTGAGCAGCGTCGAGACCGCCTCCTCCGGCCGCCCCACGTTGTGCAGCGCCATGGCCATGAACGTCCGCAGCGCCGGATCTCCGGGAAACTCCGCCAGCCCGCGACCGAACGCGCCCAAAGCCTCCTCGTACCGCCCGAGCACGCGCAACGTGCTGCCGTACCCCGTGTACGCGCCCAGCCGGTCCTCCGGGCTCAGCCCATGCCCCGCCAGCGCACTCTCGTAGTACGGCACCGCCTCGGTCTCCAGCCCGAGCTGGTCGTGCACCCACGCCGTCTGGTAGGCCACCTCGGCGTCCTCCGGGTGCCGCCGCGCCAGATCCACCAGCAACTCCCGGGCCTCGTCCCGCTTGCCCTCCTCGCGCAGCCGCACGGCCTGCGCCAATTCCTCATTACGCATGATCCGAGTGTGGCATGATGGAGATCGACCTGAACGGAAACGATTTTCATCCTCATCTGGAGTCCCCGTGAGAGTGGCCTTCGTCGGCAAGGGCGGCAGCGGCAAGACGACGATGTCGGCGCTGTTCGCGAGACACGTGGCGAGCCAGGGCGGCCCGGTGGTCGCCGTGGACGCCGACATCAACCAGCACCTGGCCCTGATCCTGGGCCTCGACCAGCAGCCCGAGCCGCTCGGCGCCCACCTCGCCGAGATCAAGGACCGGCTGCGCGGCACGAATCCGCGCATCCCCTCCGCCGAGGCCATGGTCAAGACCACCCCGCCCGGCCGCGGGTCCACGCTGCTGAGCTTCGAGGACCTGGCCACCGATCCGTACGGTCTGACCACCCCCGACGGCCTGCGGCTGCTGGCCACCGGGCCGTTCAGCGAGGACGACCTCGGCGTGGCCTGCTACCACTCGAAGGTCGGCGCGGTCGAGCTGCTGCTCAACCACCTGGTCGACGGCCCCGGCGAGTATGTCGTGGTGGACATGACGGCCGGGGCCGACTCCTTCGCCTCGGGCCTGTTCACCCGCTTCGACCTGACCTTCCTCGTCGCCGAGCCCACCAGGCAGGGCGTGAGCGTCTACCGGCAGTACCGCGAGTACGCCGCCAAGTACGACGTCGCGCTCGCCGTGATCGGCAACAAGGTCCACGGCCCGTCCGACGTCGACTTCCTGCGCGAGCACGTGGGCGACGACCTGCTCACCTGGATGGAGCACTCGGCCGCCGTCCGCGCCATGGAGCAGGGCCGCCACTTCACGCTCGACGACCTGGAGCCGGTCAACTCCGACGCGCTGACCCTGCTCCGCAAGACCCTCGACGGGCAGGAGAAGGACTGGGCGCGCTTCGGCCGGCAGACCGTCGAGTTCCACCTGCGCAACGCCCGCGCGTGGGGCAACGAGCGGACCGGGACCGATCTCGCCGAGCAGGTGGACCCGGACTTCGTCTACGGCCCTTGACCGCACACGACTGTGCCCGTCAGGGATCTGGACGTCACCGCCTTTCCACCTAGCGTCAAATTCGACCCCCTTCGAGAGGAGACAGCATGTCGCTGACCGTTCCGAACGATCTGCTCGACCAGGCCAGAGCCGGTGATGTGGACGACGCGGCGTTCGTCGCGTGCGTGCGCGACTCACTTCCCTACGCGTGGTCGCTGATCAGCGAGCTGGTCAAGCAGCGTGAGCACAGCGGGGCCGAGTTCGCCGACAACCATGTGCCGCCGCCGTCCGAGGAGGCCCGCGGCCAGCTCCTGCGCTGCCTGGCGAGCGACGCGATGCGCGGCGCGCTGGAGCGTCACTTCGGGGTACGGCTGGCCTTCCAGAACTGCCACCGGGTCGCGGTCTTCGACCCGTCGGCCACGACGGCCCTGGCCGACTTCGTCACCCCGCGAGCCCAGATCCTCAACCAGGAACCGGAGCTCGTGGACTGCTGAACCCTTACGGCGAGCCGGCCAGGCCGGCTCGCCGTACCAGCGGCAGCACCTCGGCCCCGAGCCGCCGCACGTTCTCCACTGTCCGCCGATGGTCGCCCGGCCCCTCGACCATCAGGATGAAGTGCTCGATCCCGGTGTTCTTCGCGGTCCGCAGGATCGCCTCGGCGCAGTGCTCGGCCGAGCCGACCGGGTGGATGCGCGTCAGCAGGTCCACGTACGCGCCGACGTCCCGCGCGGGCCGCGCCCGGCCGTCCACCGGCACGTATCCGGCCAGGCCCGGTCCCATCCACCGGGGAATGGACTCCTTGAGCTCCCGGACCGCCTGCGCCGTGGAGTCGGCCACGTACCCGACGGCTGCCGCGATGTGCCCGCCGGCGGTTCCGTGGCGGGCGATCAGCGCGGCCTTCTCCGCGTCGCCGATGTGCATGCCGAGCAGCATCGGCAGCCCGCGCTCCGCCGCCAGGCCGACGGTGGACTCCGACGTGCACGCGATCACCGGCCGCATCCGCGCCTCCGGCACCATCGGGACCTCGCGGAAGCGGAAGAACTCCCCATCGGCCGCGATCGGCCCGCCCGACAGGGCGTCGAGCAGGAGGTCGAGCGACTCGCCGAAGCCCCTCTCGAACCGCTCCAGCCCGGTCCCGAACACCTCCAGGTCCACCCACGGCCCACCCCTGCCGACGCCGAGCGTGAACCGCCCGCCGGACAGGTGGTGCAGCATGGCCGACTGCTCGGCCAGCGCCACGGGATGGTGTGTGGACAGCACGCTCACGGCCGTGCCGAGCCCGATCCGCGCCGTCCGGCCGGCCGCCACGGCCGCCAGCGTGATCGCGGACGGGCAGACGCCGTAGGACATGAAGTGGTGCTCGGCGATCCAGGCGTCGTCGAACCCCGCCTCCTCGGCCGCCACGACCAGTTCCACGGCGTCGGCCAGCACCCGCCCCGGCTCCTGGCCGGGGAACTGCGCCGCGATGATGAAGACCCCGATGCGCACCCACCCGATGATGGCCGATCCACCCGCCGCCCGCCTGCCGAACACGCCCGCCCCCGCCGGTTTCCCCACGTAACCGCCGCCGATCAGGTGCCGCCGATCAGGTGCCGCCGCAGGTCTGCCCCGCGGCGTCCCTCGACGCGAAGGAGAGGGGCTAGCCGAAGAGGGCGGCCTGGCCCTCGCAGGCGAGCGGGTCCCGGTGGAGCTTCAGGTGCCGCCACCGCGGGAGGTCGTCCAGGTAGGACCACGAGAGCCGGTGGTGCGGGGTCGGCCCCAGCCGCGCCAGGGCCTCCTGGTGGACGGGAGACGGGTAGCCGGCGTTCTCGGCGAAGGCGTACTCGTCGTGCCCGATCGTCCCCATGTAGGCGTCGCGCCGCACCTTGGCCAGGACGGACGCCGCCGCGACCGAGACGCTCGCCGCGTCCCCTTTGATCTCCAGCCGCACCGGCCACGGGGCGCCGATGTAGTCGTGCTTGCCGTCCAGGATCACCGCGTCCGGGCGCACGGGCAGGGCCTCCAGAGCCCGCCTGGCGGCCCTGCGCAGGGCCTCGGTCATGCCGAGCGTGTCGATCTCCGTGTGCGTGGCCTCGCCGTAGCCGATGCCGGCCGCCCACTGAGCCAGCTCGGCGGCCAGCGGCCCGCGCCGGGCGGCGGTCACCTGCTTGGAGTCCGTCAGGCCGGGCGGCGGCTCGGACAGGTCGGTGATGACGGCGCACACCGTGACGGGCCCCGCCCAGGCGCCGCGGCCCACCTCGTCGACGCCCGCGACCGTGCGAATGCTCGGCTGTGAGAGCAGCAGCTGCTCGATGTCGTACGTCGGCGCCATGACAGCAGACGCTACCGCGTACGGCTCATTCGCCGAGCGGGTTGTCGTCGAGCCGCCGCCGTTCCGCCGGGCTTACCGGCTCCAGGTCGCCGGCGATGTAGCGGGCGGCCACGTGGATCGCCCGCAGCGTCACGGAAACCGACGGCCGGTGGACGCTGGAGCCCCGGGCGACGGCGTGCACGTCACGCCCGACCGGGTTGCCGGGGATCTGCCGCACGGCGATCCCGCGCACCCCCGCCGCGAGCGCCAGCGCGGGCACGGCGGCGATGCCGATGCCCTTGGCGACGAGCGAGAGTATCGTACCCAGCCCTTCGAACTCCCACGGCGTGGGCCGGGTGCCGCCCACGTCCACCAGCAGCCGGTCGACCGCCAGCCGCGACGGCTCCCCGTCGGGCGTGGCCATCCACGGCTCGTCACGCAGCTCCCGCAGGTCGAGCGGCACGCCGGGATCGGCCAGCCGGTGCTTGCGCGGCACGACCAGCACCAGCGGATCGCGCAGCAGCGGGAACACCCGCAGGCTCTCGCTGTCGCGCACGCCCCCGTACCAGTCGTCGACGAGCGCGATGTCCACCTCCCCCGACTGCACCTCGCGCATGCCGCGCCCGGACCGGCTCTGCCCGAGCCGGAGCGTCAGCTCCGTGTGGCGGCGCAGCGAGCGCGCCAGGGCGGGCGCGAAGGCCACGGCCGCCGTCGGGAACGCGGTCACCACCACCCGCCCGGCGGGGGTGCCCGCGTGCGCGGACAGGTCGGACTCGGCCTCCTCGACCATCGACAGGATGCGCTCGGCGTGCGCGACCAGCCGGCGGCCCGCGTCGGTGAGCTCGGCGCTGCGCGCGGTCCGGTCGATGAGGGCCGTGCCGGTCTCCCGTTCGAGCGCCGCGAGTTGTTGTGAGACCGCCGAAGGACTGTAGCCGAGCGATGTGGCCGTCGCGGCGATGCTGCCCCGACGAGCGAATTCGCAGATCAACGTCAAACGCCGCAAATCGAGCATCAGACTTCCTTATGCCTACCCACAAAAGGCCTCGCTTGTGCTGATGCCTTCATCCAACCACTCTGGGAACGTGACAAACATGACTGTTACCTTGTCCGCCACTCTGGCGGCGAACGAAGACATCGAACGAAGACGACGCGCCGGGGAACGCGTGCTGCACCTCGCCTTCGGCGAGGCAGGGCTGCCCGTCCACCCGGCGCTGCGCGACAAGCTGGCCGCCGCATCGGAATGCAACGGCTACGGGCCGGTCGCGGGGACGTCCGGCTTGCGGGCTGCGGCAGCGGGCTATTGGACACGACGGGGGCTCGTCACCGACCCCGAGCTGGTCGTCTCCGGGCCGGGCAGCAAGCCGCTGCTCTACGGCCTGATCCTGGCGATCGGCGGAGACGTCGTCCTGCCCATGCCCAGCTGGGTCAGCTACGCCGCGCAGGCCGAACTGGTGGGCTCCCGCCCGATCCTGGTGCCCGCACCACCGGGAGAGGGCGGAGTGCCGGACCCGGACCTGGTGGTCGCCGAGGTGCAGCTGGCCAGGGCGCAGGGCAGGACCGTGCGCTCGGTGCTGGTCACGCTGCCCGACAACCCGACGGGACGGATGGCCTCACTCAAGAGCATCCGCAACCTGGTGGACGTCGCACGGGAGCTCGATCTGGTGATCATCTCGGACGAGATCTACCGTGATCTGATGCATGACCCGGCCGTGCCGTACACCTCGCCGGCCGATCTGGCCCCCGAGCGTACGGTCATCACCACCGGGCTGAGCAAGAGCCTGGCGCTGGGCGGCTGGCGGATCGGCGTGGCCAGGCTGCCCGCGGGCGCCCACATGCTGCGCAGGAAGCTGCTCGCGGTCGCCAGCGAGATCTGGTCCGCTCCCGCCGCTCCCGTGCAGGAGGCCGCGGCATACGCCTTCAGCGAGCCTCCGGAGCTGACGGACCGCGTCGCCCTGAGCCGCCGGCTGCACGGCACGGTAGCGCGGGCCGTACACGAGAGGTTCGCCGAGATCGGGGCCTGCGTTCCGGTGCCGCAGGGCGGCTTCTATCTCTATCCCGACATGAGCCACCTGAGGCTCGGCGGCTCCACCGAGATCACCAAGATCCTGTTGGAGGAGCACGGCATCGGCGTCCTGCCCGGACACGCCTTCGGCGACGACCCCGCCGCGGCCCGGGTAAGGGTGGCCGTCAGCCTCCTCTACGGCGAGACGCCCGAGGAGCGCCTCACTGCTCTGACCAGCCCCGACCCGCTCCAGCTGCCGTGGATCGCCGGCAATCTCGACTTCCTGTCGACGGGCTTGAAGGAGCTCGCGCTGGTACGCCACGGACCCGTGCGTGAACGCCACCCGGCGCTCGTCCCGACACCATGTCACGGTTAGGCGAATCTTTCCTCAAGAGCCGGTTTACCATCCCCCAAAAGGGGCCTCCGACCTGCGGAAACACCTGTTCTGCAGAAACCTGCAAAAGATCTTCCTAACTGCATGGTTACGTGCATGCCCGGCACCCTCCATCATGTGCTCATGCCCGCTCTTGTCACCCTGTCCGGGCGCTCCGTGCGCCTGGAACCTCTCAGCCTCGCGGCGGTCGATGACCTCGTCGCCGCGGCGGGTGAAGACCGTTCTACGTACGCCTTCACCCGCGTCCCGAATGGCCGGGACGAGATGGCCTCCTATGTGGAGGCCGCCATGGCTGAGCAGGCGGAGGGCCGCGCGTTGCCCTTCGCCATCCGGTGGCTGAACACCGACCGCGTGGTCGGTGCCACCCGTCTCATGCACCTGGAGTACTGGCATGGCCCCATGCCCTGGCCTCCGGGTACACACGGCGCGGTGGGCGACATCCCGTCCGTGGCCGACATCGGTTACACCTGGCTGAGCGCCTGCGCCCAGGGGACGGGTGTCAACCGGGAGAGCAAGTTCCTCATGCTCTCGCTCGCCTTCGACACGTGGAACGTCCACCGCATCACGCTCAAGGCAGACGTACGCAACACCAGGTCCCGGGCCGCCATCGAGGCCCTCGGCGCACACTTCGACGGGGTGCGGCGAGCGGATAGCCGAGGCGCTGACAACACGGTCCGAGATACCGCGTTCTACTCGATCCTTAACTCCGAATGGCCGCTCGTACGAGAGCGACTGGCCATGCGGATGGGACTGGTCGAGGCAGCCTGAGAACCCGTCCGTCACGGCCCCGCCCAACTTTTTCGGGCGGGGCCTGTATTTTTCCCTGTCTGCATCGGCTCTACATGACACGCCCCCGCGGTGAGTCATGCCTAGCCGACTTTCAGCATCCGGGGGCGTGCTCAACACCGGATCAAAGATGGATTAACGACTCGGTTAACGATCAAACGTGGATCTATGTGACGAGCAAACATGGATCTATCATTTGGTAACAAATCGTTCCATTGGCTTGGAGACAGACGGCATGGCTGGTCAGAGCGTTGAGGGCGGGCTGCGGTTCGCCGTGCTCGGTCCTGTCCGCGCGTGGCGTGATGGCCTGGAGCTCGATCTGGGCACCCCGCTGCAGCGGTCCATCCTCGGCATGCTGCTCCTGCGCGAGGGACGCGCGGTCACGCCCAACGAGATGATCGACGCGGTCTGGGGCGAGGACGCGCCGCCGCGGGCCCTGGGGGCGCTGCGCACCTACGTCTCCAGGCTCCGCACGGTGCTCGAGCCCGATCGGCCCGCCCGCTCCCGCCCGGAGCTGCTCACGTCCATCGGCCGCGGCTACGCGCTGCGGCTGCCAAGTGACGCGCTCGACCTGGTCCGGTTCGAGCGCGGACTCGCCGACGCCGAGGCCGCGCGCAAGGGCGGCCGGCTGCGCGAGGCCGCCGAAGGGCTGCGTGCCGCGCTGGCGCTGTTCGAGGGCGAGCCGCTGGCCGGCACCGTCGGGCCGTACGCCGAGCACCAGCGCGACCGGCTGATCGAGCGCCGGCTCAGCGTCGTCGAGACACTCATGGACATGGACCTGGAGCTCGGCAACCACGCCAAGATCATCTCTGAGCTGATCGCGCTGACCGCCGACCACCCGCTGCGCGAGGGGCTGCGCGCCCAGCTCATGCTGGCCCTCTACCGGTGCGGGCGGCAGGGCGACGCGCTCAACGTCTTCACCGAGACCCGCGAGGCGCTGATCGACGAGCTCGGCATCGAGCCGGGGCCCGATCTGACCGCGCTGCACCACCGCATCCTGGCGGCCGACCCCACGCTGGCGCCCGCCGAGGTGCCCGCCGACGAGCCGGCGGCCGAAGAGGAGGAGCAGCCGCAGGCGCACGAGCTGCCCAGGCCCGCCCAGCTGCCCGCCGCCGTCAACGACTTCACCGGCCGCAAGGAGCTGACCGTACGTCTGCGCACGCTGCTGTCGGCTCAGTCCTCGGCGCTCTCGTCGGAGGGGGGCGTGCCAGTGGTGGCGATCTCCGGCATCGGCGGCGTCGGCAAGACCACGCTGGCCGTGCACGTCGCCCACCAGCTCGACGACGTCTTCCCCGACGGCCAGCTCTACGCCGACCTGCGCGGCTACACCGACGAGACGACCGCGCCGGAGTCGGCGCTGGGCGGGTTCCTGCGCGCGCTCGGCATCCCGCCGGACGTCATCCCTGACAGGCCGGCGGAGCGCTCGGCGCTCTACCGGTCGATCCTGGCCGAGCGCCGAATACTGGTGCTGCTGGACAACGCACGCGACGCCGAGCAGGTCAGTCCGCTGCTGCCGGGCTCGCCAGGGTGCGCGGCCATCGTCACCAGCCGGGTCAAGCTGGCCGACCTGCCGTCCGCAAAGCTGATCGACCTCGACGTGATGGAGCCGGGCGAGTCGCTGTCGCTGTTCGCGGCCGTGGCCGGGCCCGAGCGGGTGGCCGCCGAGCACGGCGCGGCCATGGACGTGGTGGCCGCGTGCGGGTTCCTGCCGCTGGCCGTGCGGATCGTGGCCGCCCGGCTCGCCGCGCGCCCGTCCTGGACGGTCGCCTCGCTGATGTCCCGGCTGGCCGACGAGCAGCGCCGCCTCGACGAGATGCGGGTGGGCAACCTGGCCGTGGAGGCCACGTTCGCGCTCGGCTACGGGCAGCTCACGTCCGCCCAGGCCCGCGCCTTCCGCCTGCTGTCGCTGCCCAACGGGCCCGGCATCTCCGCCGGGGCCGCGGCCGCCGTGCTGTCGACGAGCGCGTTCGAGGCCGAGGAGGTGCTGGAGTCGCTCGTGGACGCGAGTCTGCTGGAGGCGCCCGCGCCCGGCCGCTACCGCTTCCACGACCTGCTCAAGCTGTTCGCCAGGCGGGAGCTGGAGAAGACCGAGCGGCCCGAGGCCCGGGCGGAGGCGCTGCGCCGGCTGCTCGGCTTCTACCTGGCCTCGGCCCAGTCCGCGCACCGGCTGGCCTACGAGGGCAGCATGATCCCGGACCACCTGGCGATGATCGGCAGCGGGCTCACGTTCAACTCCGTCGACGAGGCCGTGGCGTGGCTGATCGCCGAGGGCGACTCGCTGTTCGCGGCCATCAACCAGGCCGCCGCGGCCACCCGTACCGCCGAGCAGCTGCTGGCCGCCGGTGACCTGCTGGTGGCGATGGAGCCGCTGCTGGAGTCGGGCACGCACACCCGCGAGTTCGACCAGGGCACCCGCGCGGTGCTGGCCGCCGCGCGGAGCATCGGCGACGCCGCGGGCGAGCTGCGGGCCCGATACGTCCTGGGCCGGGTGCTGTTCGCCGGCAACCGGCTGAGGGAGGCCGAGGAGCACTTCAGGCGCGTTCACGAGCTGTCGCGCGAGCGCGGTGAGAAGGTCGTCATGGGCGAGGTGCTCAACGCCCTGGCCGTCGTGGTGGGCAGGCAGCGCCGTCACACCGAGGCCCTCGCGCTGTTCGACTCGGCGATGGGCTACTACCGCGAGAACGGCGTGCCGGCCGGCGAGGCCCTGGTCCTCAGCTACTCGGCCCGCGACCACCTGGGGCTCGGCCGTCCCGAGGACGCCATCGCGGCGGCGGAGAAGGGCCTGACCATCTTCACCGAGATCGGCAGCGGCGCCGGCACCGCCCGCGCCCGCTACCACCTGGGCATCGTGCTGTCCCGGGTCGGCCGCCTCACCGAGGCCGTGCACCACCACGCCGAGTGCCTGGCCTTCTTCCGTGCCAGCAAGCAGCGGGTCTGGGAGCAGCGGGTGTGCTCCAGGCTGGCCGAGACCTTCATCGCGGCCGAGCGCTACCCCGACGCCGTACGCCACGCCGAGCAGGCCCTGCTGATCTCCCGCGAGATCGGTCATCCCTACGGGGAGGCGCTGTCGCTCACCGTGCTGGGCAAGGCCCTGCGCGGGCTCGGCAGCACGACGAGGAGCAGGGACTGCCTACGGCAGGCCTTCGAGATCTTCTCCAGACTCGGTGCCCCCGAGGCCGGCGATCTCAAGGTCCTGCTCGACAGCATTCCCGACACCAACTCCGTCAGTGAGCCCGGCGCCGGGGCCGTCGTCGAGTCCTGAGTACAGCTCGTCGTCCAGACGTGTCATCCACACATGGTTGATCAAGGCTGTCCTTAGGGCGGAGGTCACAATGGCGCTCGCGATCAGCGTCCAATGGGAAACCTGCTCGGCTGGACTGCCGCCCTGCCGACGTGCTAGGTCAAGGCCGAAGCGGCAGTCCAGCTCGCAGATTTCCCATTGGATCAGCCCGGCCGGTCATCCTCGCCACCACGCTTCGCTAGGGGGCCCGGTTATCCGGATGCTCCACGTGGCGGCTAGCCGCCTCACATAGACGACCGGCCGGACCTGACACGGCCCTCGAACCCCCCAGGTCCGTGTCCTGACCAGAGCCTCCACCCACGGGGTTGACGTCCAATCAACGGCGGATTAAAGGACGAAGTAACCCTCGGCGATGAGGGGCCTGACCGCGTCCGAGTCGGGGATCTCCCCATCCCCCACCAGCTCGGCGATCACGTTGAGCAGAGGTCCGAGCGCCAGCTCGCCGTCGCACACGCCGGCCAGCGCGGCCTCCACCGTGCCGACCTCCCTGCTGCGCCGCAACCCCTGCGTCTGACGCAGCACGATGCGCATCGGGTCCTCCGCGCCCGGCAGACCGATGCGTTCGTCCAGCAGCCCGTCGGCGGTACGCAGCCGCGCCGCGTCCAGCCCCTGAGCCCGGTGCGCGGCGGCGATGGAGCCGAGCACGGAGTCCACGTAGTCGCCGACCGGGAGCGTGACCTGGTGGTCGAGATGCTCGACGCGGACGACCGGGTCGAGCGTGCCGGAGTTGCGCATGGTGATCCAGCCGAAGCCGATGCCCTCGACCTTGCGCTCGTCGAACCAGGCCAGCCAGCGGTCGTACAGCTCGGTGTAGCGCTTCGTGCCCTGCTCGGCCGCGTCCCTGAGCCACAGCTCCACGTATTCAGCCGGGTCCTGCACGTCCCGCTGGACCACCCAGGCGTCGCAGCCGGTCTCGCCCAGCCAGCCGCCCACCCGGTCGTGCCAGTCCTCGCCCTCGACGTGCAGCCAGTTGGCCAGGAAGTGGGCCTGGCCGTCCGGGTTGAGGTGACGGGGCGTCCGGCGTACGAGGTCGCGGCAGAAGTCATCGCCACCGGCTTCGCGATAGGTCAGCCTCCGCTCAGGGGAGATGACGAACGGCGGGTTGCTCACGACCAGGTCGAACCGCTCGTCCTCGACCGGCTCGTACATCGAGCCCGCCCGCGCCTCCACGCCCTCGATCCCGGACAGCGCCCAGCTCAGCCTGGCCAGCTCCAATGCCCGCGGGTTGAGGTCGGTGGCCACGATCCGCTCCGCCCTCCCGGCCAGGTGCAGCGCCTGCACGCCGCAGCCGGTGCCGAGGTCGAGCGCGCGCTGGACCGGGCGGCGGGTGACCAGTTGCGCCAGGTTGGCCGAGGCGCCCCCGGCGCCCACGACGTGGTCGGGCCGCAGGGCGGGGTCGCCGGGCCGGACCTTGCGGTCGGAGACCAGGTAGCCGCCGGTCTCCCAAGGCTGGAGATGGACGGTCGCGCTGACCTGGTCGCCGTCGGCCGCGACCAGCCCTGAGTCCAGGACCTCCGGCGCGACGTCCTTGGCGGGGACGGGGACGCCGAGCCACCACAATCTGATCAACGTCGCCAGCGGGTCGCCGTCCGCGGTCGCGCGCAGGGCAGGCACGAGCTCCTCGCGGGCCAGGGCCGACGCGGCCATGCTCCCGAGTCGGTCGCGTACGCCGTCGATGGTGTAACCGGTCTCCAGGAGGTGATGGCGCAGTCGTTCCACGAAGCACATCCTTTCACCGCGGACACTCACGCATGATCTGGCACCAGAAGTGCCCATACTGTTACTTAAGTACCCAAGTGTTCTGCAAGCGGCGGATAAGTCAGGCGCGGTATCTCTAGGAGTGCTCAGTACGTCACCCCGAGGAGTGGACCCATGCTGATCCCTTGCTTGGCTTGCGAGTCCCGCTTCGGACCCGACGAATACTTCAGCGCCTGCTCGGACTACCACCGCGGCAAGGATCTGGTGTCGTGGACGTGCCCGCGCTGCGGCAACCGCGACGACCTGCGGGTGCTGCCCGGTGAGCTCGGCTTCGGCTATATGTACCGCGGCAGGTTCGACGTGCACGACCGGGTCCGGGTGCCCGGCCTGCGCAGGACGCGCGGCGACCTGCGGCTGGACATTTCTTTGGACCGATCCAGCTGGCGTGTGCTCACGCGGATCCGGCAACCCGCCTGACGGGCCGGCGCGCGGGGGCCGGCACCCGGCTGGCGGAACCGCGGCTACGCGGGCTCCGCCACGGACGTGACGGCGGGGTCGGCCACGGACGTGACGGCGGGGTCGCCCGATGCGGGCTCCGCCACGGACGTGACGGCGGGGTCGGCCGATGCGGGCTCCGCGCCGTGCAGCAGCCGCGTAATGTCCTCCACCAGCGCCTCCGCCATCTCCTCCCGGCTCTCCCCGGTCGCCTCGCCCAGGCGGGGCGTCAGCACCACGTTCGGGAGCCTGATCAGCGGATGTGACGGGTCGAGCCACTCGCCCTCGAAGTGGTCGAGCCCCGCACCACCCACCTGACCCCAGCGCAACGCGTCGACCAGCGCCGTCAGGTCGTGCAGGGCGCCACGCGAGGTGTTGAGGTAGATCGCCCCCGGGCGCATCGCGCGGAACTCGGCGTACCCGAACAGGCCTCTCGTCTCGGCGGTGAGCGGCACGTGCAGGGACACCACGTCCGCCTCCGCGAGGAGCGCGGGCAGCGTGTGGGTGGCCTCGGGCACGCGCGGGTCGCAGGCGATCACCCGCATGCCCAGGCCCTCACAGCGCCAGCGCATGGCCCTGCCGACCCGGCCGAGCCCGACGACGCCCAGCGTCCTGCCGGTGAGCCGGCGGCCGCGGTGGCGCTGCGCCGGCGGCACCTTGCCCTTGTAGACGCGTCCCCGGCGCACCTCTCTGTCGGCCGTCACGATATGCCTGCTGACCGCGAACATCAGGGCAAGCGTCAACTCGGCCACCGCGTCGGGGTCGCGGTCGCGGGCGTGCAGGACGGTGACGCCGCGCTCGGCGGCCAGAGGCAGGTCGACGCTCGTGGGCGGACCCATGACGGCCACGACGTCCAGGTCCAGGCTGAGCACCGACGTACGGACCTGGTCGCCGTCGGTGACGAGCACGGTGGCGCCTGTCTCCACGACCAGGTCGGCCAGCTGGTCGTCGGTGAAACCGAGGCTCGGGCGCGCGGGAACCTCGATCGGATCGGCCACCTCGCCCAGGCGAGCGAGCGCGCTCTCCGGCATGGCGGGCAATACCAGCGCCCGAGGTCGTCTCACATTTAGGACAATAACACCACAGACCGTACTCGAATCATCGCTCCCCGCACTGGCTCCGCCTCACCACGTCATTCAGGGCGCTGGCGGAGGCTTTGCCAGGCCGCCTCGCCCAGGCCTCTGATCTCCTCCTCCGTCGGCGTGTGAGCGCCGGCGAACCACAGTCGGCACATCTCCTGCGCCGGTCCGAGCCACAGCACGTAGCACATGGTCGGATGGACCGGCTGGAGCAGGCCGTTCTTCATGTGAGGCCGCCACCAGTCGGAGACCTGGCGGAAGAACGCCCGCCGCGCCTCGGCCACCTCCGCCCCGCCAGGCTCGTGCTTGCGCGGCGGCCGCTCACTGACCAGCAGCCTGGCCCGCTCCGGGTGCTCGCCCGCCCATCGCATATGGAGGGCCACCACGGCCTCGATGCCGTCGCGGGCCTCCTGATGGCTGGTCAGCTCGGCCAGGAAGGCGGCCTGGTAGGCGGTGAGGATCTCGGCGTACAGCACGCCGAAGACATGCTCTTTGCTGGCGAAGTGGTGGTAGAAACTGCCGACGCTGACACCGCTCTCCTCGCGGAGGCTGGCCAGCGTGGTGGCCGACACCCCGTCCTGGCTGAAGCGGCGCAGGGCGCCCTCGATGATGCGGGTCCGTCCGTCGCGTCCGTTCTTGACACTCTTCACGCTGTCAATGGTGTGGCACCAGAACGTTGTTCCGCAAATAGCGCGGCGTGATCGATCATAGCGGTCACCTCAACGGAGCCGGAAGAGACCTTCATGGTGGCGTCCGGCCACAGCCTCCGGACAAGCCTGAGCACCCGCCGGTTCTCCCCCAGAACGTCCATGCCCACGGTCCTCGCACCGCGTACGGCGGCCCTGAGCAGCAAGGTCTCGATCAACCTCGGCCCCAGCCCGAACCCCTGCCACTGATCGGCCACCACCACCGCGATCTCCACGTCGGCGCAGCCGCCCTTGTAGCTCATGGCATGGCCGGCGATCTCGCCTCCCGCGACGGTCGCCACGAGGGCGTCGCGGCGCTCGTCCACCGCGATCAGCGTACGCACGAGACCGGCGGCCGGCGTGGTGATGCCGGTGAAGAAGCGCAGCGTCTGAGTGTGCAGCGACAGTCCGGTCAGGAAGCGTCTGATCCGTTCCTCGTCATCGTGACGGGCCGGACGGATCTGAGTTCCATGCATAGACTCAGCCTGCCCGCTCGGTCTGAGTCTGTCAATTGAACTCAGGTATAATGCAGGAATGCACGTTCCTTTCCGGGTGGAAAACTGCTCGATCGAGCGCACCCTGGACATCGTCGGGGAGAAGTGGACCTTCCTGGTGCTGCGCGAGGCGTTCAGCGGCGTGCGACGATTCGCCGACATGCAGGCGATCACGGGCGCGCCCCGCCAAGTGCTCAGCGCGCGCCTGGCCCGGCTGGTCGACGAAGGGCTGCTACGCAAGGAGCCCTACCGTGAACCCGGGCAGCGGCAACGCGACGAATACCGGCTCACGGAGAAGGGCCGTGACCTCTATCCGCTCCTGGTCGCGCTCATGCACTGGGGCGACAAACACCTGGCCGGTGACGAGGGCCCGCCCGTGCTGCTCACACACCGCGACTGCGGTGCCCCCATCGAGCTGCATTTCCGCTGCGGCGAGGGCCACGAGGTGCCCGGGCCGCGCGAGGTGACCCCGGTGCCTGGCGCGGGCGCCGAGCTCAGAAGCGTGTGAGGCGCGCACGCGGGCACTGGCCCCTCGCCCGCGGAGGGTCGCGTTCGGCGGCCCGACGCAGGTGGCAAAGCCCTTTGCGCCTACCCTTGAGAGGGTGTACCGGTTCCTTCTGACGCCTCGATGGCTGGCGCTGCACGTGGTGGTGCTGCTGGTCATCCCCGCCTTCGTGTTCCTCGGGCGATGGCAGTTCGGGCGTTTCGAGGAGCGGTCGGCCAACAGCGAGCGGGTCACCGCCAACATCGAGGCCGCGCCGGTCCCGCTGGACAGGCTGGCGGCTCCCGGGCAGCAAGTGCGCGCGTCCGACCGGTTCAGGACCGTGACGGTCTCCGGCACGTACGACCCGTCCCACGCCCTCGTCGTACGCCGCCGCCCCCAGGAGGGCCGCGCCGGCTACTACGTCCTGACCCCGCTCGTCACCGGGAACGGCACGGCCGTCATCGTGAACCGGGGCTGGGTCAAGGCCGGCGCCACCGCCGACACCCCGCCTGACGTGCCCGCTCCGCCCACCGGACAGGTAACTGTCACCGGGCGGCTACGGCCCAGCGAGACCGAGGAGTCCAGCGGGATCCGGGACCTGGTTGGGCTGCCGGCCGGCCAGGTGCTGCTGATCAACGCCGACAAGATCGGTAAGGGGCTCCCGTACCAGCTGGTGGGCGGGTACGTGGAGCTGACCCGGCAGCAGCCCGCGGCCACCCCGGCGCCCGAGCCGGTTCCCGAGCCCGACGTGGGCTCGGGCGGCGGGCTCAACCTGGCCTACGGCGTCCAGTGGTGGCTGTTCATCGGGATCGCCATCGGCGGCTGGATCCTGCTCATCCGGCGTGAGCTCGCCGAACGCCGGGCCAAGGAAGCGTCAGAGCAGGAAAAGGTGGAAACCTCCGCCACGTACTGATGGGAATTCCGCATACGGGCGCCGCTACGGATCTCGACCGGTGAGACAGTAGGGCGGCAATCTTATGAGCAGGTTCCCGTCAGTAGGGTTCATATGGTGATCCGCCACATTGAGTTCAGCAACCTCCGCAACTTCCGTGACGTGGGTGGATATGCCACCGCCGACGGCCGCGCCGTCCAGTGGCAGCGGCTCTACCGCGCCGACTCGCTCGGCTGGCTGGCCGGAGACGATCTCACGACCTTCCGCGCGCTGCGCGTGCGTACCGTCATCGACCTGCGGCACCCGTTCGAGATCGAGAAGTCCGGGCGCGTACCCGACACCGAGGGGCAGAGCTACCACAACCTGCCCGTCGAGGGTCGCCGCTGGAGCACCACCGCCTACAGCGAGGAGCTCGGCGTCGCGCGTTACCTGGCCGACCGCTACCTGGAGGTGACCGAGGACGGCGTGGAGAACCTCAGGACGGCCCTGGAGACGATCGCGAAGGCGGACAACGCGCCTGTGGTGATCCACTGCGCGGCGGGCAAGGACCGTACCGGGGTCCTCACCGCGCTGATCCTTTCGCTGGCGGGGGTGGGCGAAGACGACATCGTGGCGGACTACGCGCTGACCGGCCTGGCCACCGACGCCTTCATCACCGACTGGCGCAGGCGCCATCCCGACGCGCCGATGTGGCCGGGGTTCGGGATGGCGCCGGCCGAGACCATGCGGTTCTTCCTGGCCGACCTGGCGGGACGGCACGGCTCGGTGGAGACGTACGTCACCCAGGTCCTCAGGGTCTCTCCCGCCGCGATCGACGAGCTGCGGGCCAATTTGCTGACTGAAGAATCCTCGGAGGGGTAGAGGGCGCCCGGGGTTCGCATGGGCAGCATCCTCGTCCCAGCGAACCCCTTCAACGCCCGGGATCGCCCGCCATCCCCCTCCCGGCGGTCCCGGGCTCAAACAGTCGGATATCCAACGGATACGTCGCAGCTTGTTCGACGTTATCCCGCCGTCGTACGGTTACCTGCGTGACTACGCCGCTGCTTCCCGACCCGGATCCGAGGCGGCGGGACTATGTGATCATTTCCGCCGACGACCATCTGATCGAGCCTCCCGACCTCTTCGAGGGCAGGCTTCCGGAGAAATATGCCGAGGTCGCGCCCAAGGTCGTCGAGACGGAGGCAGGTCACCAGGTCTGGCGCTACGGCGGGGCCACCTACCCCTGCGCCGGCATCGACGTCGGCGCCGGGCTGCCCCGCGAACAGTGGACGCTGGACCCGGTGCGGTTCGAGCACATGCGCCCCGGCTGCCACGACATAGAAGCCCGCATCAACGACATGGACGTGGCCGGCATCTGGGCCGCGCTCTGCTTCCCCGGCATGCTGGCCGGGCAGGCGGGCATGCCGTTCGCCAGGACCCGCGACCAGGAGCTCGGCCTGGCCTTGGTCAGGGCGTGGAACGACTGGCACATCGACGTCTGGGCGGGCACCTACCCCGAGCGGATCATCGGCCTGCAGCTGCCCTGGCTGCCCGATCCCGACACGGCGGCCAAGGAGATCCGGGCCAACGCGGCCCGCGGGTTCAAGGCCGTGGTCTTCCCCGAGTTCCCGACCCGGCTGCGGCTGCCGTCGATCCACTCCGGCCACTGGGACCCGTTCTTCGCCGCCTGCGAGGAGACCGGCACCGTCGTGTGCCTGCACACCGGCGACTCGTCGTGGTCGCCCGTGCCCTCGCCGGACACGCCCATCGAGGCGATCACCACGCTCATGCCCACCAGCGCCATGTTCGCCTGCGCCGACTGGCTCTGGTCGGGGCTGCCGCTGCGCTTCCCCTCGCTGCGCATCCTCATCGTCGAGGGCGGCGTGGGCTGGCTGCCGATGCTGGCCGAGCGCGCCGACTACGCCCTCGACCACCCGGTGGCCGGCGAGGCGGAATGGGACGGCGGGCTCAAGCCCAGCGAGGTGCTGCGCCGCAACTTCTTCTTCGGCACGCTCGACGACCACGCACTGTCGGGAGTGCGGCTCGCGGTCGGGCTCGACCATGTGCTGCAGGAGAGCGGATACCCGCACTCCGACTCGACCTGGCCCGACACGCAGAAGTCGGTGGCGCGCAACCTCGGCCCGCTGCCGCCCGCCGACATCGCCAGGGTCGCCTACGGCAACGCGGCCCGCCTGTTCGGCCACCCGCTGCCGTCCCGCGCCTGGCTCCGGATGGAGGAGATCTAGCCTTCCTGCTCGAGGAGCCTGCCCTGGATGACGCGGCGCTCGTGCTCGACGTAGCGCCCGCTCTCGCCGAGCAGTGAGCCGAGCAGCCACAGGAACACGCCGAAGTCGTCGGCCACGCCGATCACCAGCAGGAACTCGGGCAGAACGTCGACCGGCGACACGATGTAGACCACGCCGAGGGCCAACATGGCGAGCTTGCTCTTGCCCATGCCCGCGTACCGTCCGCGCATCACCGCGCCGATCAGGCGCGGGATCGCCCGGACCCTGGTCATCAGGCCAGGCGACCCTGGCTTGGTCACCTCGCGGTACGTCCGCCACGCCGCCGCTGCCCGTGCTGACTTCGCCATCATGCCGAACCCCCTACCCCCGCCTTTTCAAGACATAACGTGTCTCTCAGGCGAGAGGTTCCATGGCCCGGTGCTCGAACGGCCTGACCTGCTCGATCTGCGCCGCCACCCTGATCAGCAGATCCTCCCGGCCGGTCGCCGCGACGAGCTGGACGCCCACCGGCAGCCCCGCCGCGTTCGTGTGCAGGGGCAGCGAGATGGCCGGCTGCCCGGTCGCGTTGACCGGCGAGGTGTACGACACGACGTGCGCGGTTCTGCCGAAGGCGATGCTGAGATCCTCGGGCGGGATCCAGCCGAGCGGGAACGGCGCGACCCCCAGCGACGGCATCAGCAGCAGGTCGTGACCGGCGGTCCACCACGCGGCCATCCGGCGGCGGAAGCCGTCCATCCACTGGGTGGCCCGGATGTGCTCGGCCGCGCCGTGTCCACGCCCGGCGCTCACCATGGCGGCGTTGCGCGGCTCCAGCTCCTCCGGCTCGACCGGCTTGCCCCGCGTCTCGCCCAGGCTCTCCACCTGCGCGGCCAGGTTGTTGGCCACGATCGCGCCGAAGTGCCCGGTGAAGTCCCGATCGCCGAGCGCGTCCGGGCCGCCGGGCTCGACGTCGTGGCCGAGCGACTCCAGCAGCGCCGCGGCCCGGGTGACAGCCTCGGTCAGCTCGGGCACCTCGGGCACGTCGCCCCTCGGATGCGTGGTGAGGTACCCGATCCGCAGCCGTCCGGGATCCCTGCCGGCCTCGGCGGCCAGCGGCCCCGGCAACGCGGGCGCGTCGTACGGGTCGCCGGGCTGGAAGCCCGAGACGACGTCGAGAGCCGCCGCCGTGTCCCGTACGGTCCTGGTGACGAACCCCGGGCACGAGAAGCCGCTCCAGCCCTCGCCCAGCACCGGTCCCAGGCTGATCCGCCCGCGCGACGGCTTGAGCCCCACCAGCCCGCACAGGGACGCGGGGATGCGGATCGACCCGCCGCCGTCGCTGGCGGTGGCCAGCGCGACCATCCCTGCCGCCACCGCCGCGGCCGAGCCGCCGCTGGACCCGCCCGCCGAGTACGCCGAATCGTACGGATTGCGCGTCGGCCCGAACGCCACCGGCTCCGTCGTGATCGTGCTGCCGAACTCGGGCGTGTTCGTCCGGCCGAGCACGACGAATCCGGCCTCGCGCAGCCGCGTGACCGCGTACCCGTCCTCGGTGACCTCGACGCCCTCTCGGACGTTGGAGCCGGCCGCGTACGGCTCGCCCGCCTGCCGCCAGCCGAGGTCCTTGAGCAGGATCGGCACGCCGGCGAAGGGCGCGTCCGCCGGGATGGCGTCGATCTCGGCGAGCGCGCGCTCGAAGCGGCGGAAGACGACCGCGTTGAGCACGCCGTCGTGGGCCTCGATGGCGGCGATAGCGGCCTCGGCCAGCTCCCGTGCCGACACCTGGCCGTCCCTGACCGCCTGTGCCTGCCCGACCGCGTCCAGCCTCAGTACGTCGTCCATGCGCTACTCCTTCGGAGCCAGGTCCCGTACGGCCTGTTCGATGGGGATCTCCCCGCCTGGGATGGGGGCGAGGACGGGGGTGTCGAGTCCGTTGTCCACGTACTGCCGGATCCTGGCCCGGCAGGTGGCCGCGTCGCCGTGCACGATCAGCGCGTCGACCACGTCGTCGGGGATGGCCTTGAGCGCCGCCTGGCGGTCGCCGGCCGCCCACGCCTCGTGCATGGGCCGCAGCACCTCGCCCCGGCCGAGCCAGTCGTGGAACGCGGCGTACACGGGGACGGTGAGGTAACTGGCCAGCATCCACCTGGCCATCTCGCGTACTTTGTCGGTGTCCTCGCTGACGCAGACGAACAGGCGGGCGATCAGCTCGGTGTCCGGGCCGATCTCGGCGCGCACCCGGCGCACGTCCTCGGGGGAAAGCCAGTTCGTGATCGCGCCGTCGGCCTCCTCGGCGGCCAGGCGCAACATCCGGGGCCGCAACGCGGCCAGCACGATCTTGGGCGGGGTCTTCGGCGCCCGCTCCAGCTTGAACCCCTTGATCTCGAATGTCTCGTACGCCTCCGAGACCTTCTCCCCGGCCAGCGCCTTCTTCAGGAAGCGCAGCGTGTCGCGGGTACGCGCGTACGGCTTGGTGAACTCCCCGGCGTTCCACCGCTCGACGATCGCCGGCGAGGAGGCGCCGATGCCCAGCACGAACCGCCCGGGCGCCAGGTCGGCCAGCGTGGCGGCGGACATGGCCAGCAGCCCCGGTCCGCGCGTGGAGACCGGCACGATGGCGCTGCCCAGCCTGATCCCGGGCGCCCACTGCGCGGCCAGCGCCAGCGGCGTGAACCCGTCCGCCCCGTTGACCTCGGCGGACCAGGCGTCGGTGTAGCCGAGCCCAGGCAGCTCCGCGATCAGTTCCTGGGACTTCGACAGCGAGCGGTCGTAGAAGGGGATCGTCATGCCCCAGTTCTGAGTCACGCTCCGACCATACCAACCGGGCGGTATGTCTCCCTATGCCCGCAGCTCGTGAACCGCCGCGATGAAGTCCCTCGTGATCCCCCGCAGCCCCGGCAGATGCGACAGCCCCACCAGCCGGTCCACCAGCGGCACCGTGACCTCGATCAGCCGGTACGTCCGCGCGCACCCCGGCGAGGTGTCATGCACCCAGAACAGCACCATGCCCATCGACAGCAGCCACAGCAGCTCGGGCAGCTCCTCGCGCAGCTCGGCGTTCATGCGGTCGCGCGACCCCTCGACGACCTCGCGGTAGATCGCGATCGAGGCCTCACGGGCCGGGGACGACTGCTTGCTGAACGGGCTCAGGGGGTTCGTCGGCTCGGCGGCGTGCTTGAAGAACTTCACGGCGAACTCGTGGTAGGGCTCGGAAACGCGTACCCACTCGCACAGCACCCCGCTCAGCCGCGCCGCGAACGACGTCTCGGTGGCCAGGAACTCCCTGCAGGCCGCCTCGTGCTCGGCCTGGGCGCGGTCGTAGTACGCCTGGATCAACGCCTCCTTGCTCTCGAAGTAGTAGTAGGCGTTGCCCACGGACACTCCGGCCTCGGCGGCGATGGCTCGCATCGTGGTCTTGTCGAAGCCCCGCTCTCTGAACAGTCGCAAGGCCGTCTCCACGATGACCTCTCGGGTGCTCTCCGATCCTCTGTTTCGGGCTTCGGACACGTTCGTCACTTTACGTCGTGAAAGGCCGTTGGGTCATGGAGGCGCACGGTGATCGCCGCCACAAGGCAAAGTTGCACCGGCGGCATGAGTTATCTCCTGTGAAAGGTGGGATTGTCGTTTGTGGCGGAAGGGCTATTTCCGCGAAAAGGCATCGACATGTGGATACGTGGAACAGTGCGCCTCAGCGTAGTCGCACTCCTCGGCATTGAGATCTCCATAATCGCGCTGGCCTCGGCCGCCTCCGCCGCCACCCACCCCGATGGGGGGCCGGCAGCGAGCAGCCTGGACGAGTCCGGACTTCACCACGGGCCGTCCGAGGCCGGCGCCGCCGCCTTCATGGAGGCGTTCTCGGACGCGATGGGCCCGGAGATGACCAGGGCTCTCGAGGATCTCCTGATCATGGAGGCGGTCCGCGACTGGCCGCGGCACGACCAGGCATGGACTCTGGAGGACATGAGAGTGGCTCAGGAGCGCTCGGAACGACCCTCGGCGGTCGCCGAGGCGCGGGAGCGGACGGACGCGGCCGAGCAGCGATCTCAGGCCCTCGAGGCCCATCAGCCGTCACAGGCTCATGAGGCTCATGAGGCTCATGAGGCCCAGCAGCCGTCACAGACCCGCCCGCTCCAGCAGCCGTCACAGGCCCGCGCGACCGAGCCGAAGGAAATGCGCCGGCTCAAGAGCCGCAAGCGCGCGAAGGTCGATCTGACGCGCGTCCTGCCTCGGCAGGCGGCCGTGCGCATGTCCCACATCACCGCGACCGGCTGGCTGAAGAGCGCGGGCCTGCGGACGAGCTCGACCGGCAACTGCACGAGCAAGCACATGCGCCACTGTACGTCGCTCGACAAGGTGCGGACCGGCACGATCGCCCGCATCATCGAGCTGAAGCGGGAGAGCCGCTGCCCGATCATGGTCACGGGCGGCACGGAGGAGGGCCACGCGCCGGGGTACTACAGCCACGGCAACGGCTACAAGCTGGACATCACCCACAACTCGTGCATCGACCGCTACATCATCGAGCGCCACGACAAGGCCGGAGTGCGCAGCGACGGCGCCCGGCTCTACCGCTCAGGCTCGGGCACGACGTTCGCCGACGAAGGCGACCACTGGGACATTCTCTTCCGGTGACAGAGCCGGTGGACGCCGCACGGAACGCACGGCGCCCACCTCACTGATCAGAGCTCGGAAGCGACCAGCTCGGCGATCTCCGCCGCGTTGAGCGCCGCGCCCTTGCGCAGGTTGTCCCCGCACACGAACAGGTCGAGCGTGTTGGGGAAGTCGATCGCCTGACGCACCCGCCCGACGTACGTCGGGTCGTTGCCCACCACCTCGAGAGGCGTCGGATAGACCCCGTTGGCCGGGTCGTCCATGAGGACCACCGTCGGCGCCGCCTCCAGGACCCGGTGCGCGTCCGCGACCGTGATCTCGCGCTCGAAGCGCGCGTGCACGGCCAGCGAGTGCGTCGTGACCACCGGCACGCGTACGCACGTCGCGGAGACCTTCAGGTCCGGGATGCCGAGGATCTTGCGGGACTCGTTGCGGAGCTTGAGCTCCTCGGAGGCCCAGCCGTCGTCCTTGAGCGAGCCCGCCCACGGCACCACGTTGAACGCGATCGGCGCGGGGAACGGCGAATCGTCGGACAGCTTGTTGGCCAGCGCCTTGCGCACGTCACCGGCCGCCTGACCAATCGAACGGTCGCCGGCCAGCGCCTCGACCTCGTCGTAGAGCCGGGCCGAGCCCGCCACGCCGGCGCCCGACACCGCCTGGTAGGACGCCACGACCAGCTCCGTGAGCGTGAACTCGGCGTGCAGCGCGCCCATGGCCGCCATCATCGACAACGTCGTGCAGTTGGGGGTCGAGATGATGCCCCGCGGCCGGTTGCGCGCGTCGAGCGGGTTGACCTCGGGCACGACCAGCGGAACGTCCGGGTTCATCCGGAACGTGCCGGACTTGTCGATGGCGATCGCGCCGCGCTCGGCCGCGATCGGCACCCACACGGCCGACACCTCGTCGGGCACGTCGAAGATGGCGATGTCGATGCCGTCGAACACCTCAGGCGCCAGCGCCTGCACGACGACGTCCTCGCCGCGTACGCGGAGCACCTTGCCCGCCGAGCGGGGCGAGGCGACGAGGCGGATCTCACCCCAGATGTCCTCACGCGACGACACGATGTCCCGCATGACGGTGCCCACGGCGCCGGTCGCGCCGATCAGAGCCAGGTTAGGCCTGCTCATCGTCCTGTCCCTCCATACACCACGGCTTCGACCTGGTCGGCGTCGAGATCGAAGGCGCGGTGCGCGGCCGCCACGGCCGCGTCGATCGCGTCCTGCTCGACGATCACAGAGATGCGGATCTCCGAAGTGGAGATCATCTCGATGTTGACCCCCGCGTCGGCGAGGGCCGCGAAGAACGTCGCGGTGACGCCGGGGTGCGAGCGCATGCCCGCGCCGATCAGCGACACCTTCCCGATCTGGTCGTCGAAGAGCAACGACTCGTAGCCGATCTGGGACTGGATCTTCTTCAGCGCCGTCAGCGCCGTCTGGGCGTCGGCCGTGGGCAGCGTGAAGGAGATGTCCGTGCGGCCCGTGGCCGCGGCCGAGACGTTCTGCACGATCATGTCAATGTTGATCTCGGCGTCGGCCAGCGTTTTGAAGATCGAGGCAGCCTCGCCGACCTTGTCGGGGACCCCGACAACAGTGATCTTGGCCTCGCTCCGGTCGTGTGCGACGCCGGAGATGATCGGCTGCTCCATCTCGGTTCCTTCGGTGTAAGGGTCGGAGACGACCCACGTGCCTTCCCTGGTGCTGAAAGAGCTGCGGACGTGAATCGGCAGGTTGAAGCGGCGAGCATACTCGACGCAGCGCAGATGCAGGATCTTGGCGCCGCAGGCCGCCATCTCCATCATCTCGTCGTAGGAGATCCTGGGGATCTGGCGGGCCGCCGGCACGATGCGCGGGTCGGCGGTGAAGATGCCGTCGACGTCGGTGTAGATCTCGCACACGTCGGCCTCGAGGGCCGCCGCCAGCGCCACCGCCGTGGTGTCGGAGCCGCCTCGGCCCAGCGTGGTGATGTCCTTGGTGTCCTGGGACACGCCCTGAAACCCGGCCACGATCGCGATGTGGCCCTGGTTGATCGCCTCCCGGATGCGGCTGGGCGTCACGTCGATGATGCGCGCCTTGCCGTGCGTGGAGTCGGTGATCACACCTGCCTGCGAGCCGGTGAACGAGCGGGCCTCGTGCCCGAGGTTGGCGATCGCCATCGCCAGCAGGGCCATCGAGATGCGCTCGCCGGAGGTCAGCAGCATGTCGAGCTCGCGTGCCGGAGGCAGCGGCGACACCTGCTCGGCCAGGTCGAGCAGCTCGTCCGTCGTGTCACCCATGGCGGAGACGATCACGACCACGTCGTTGCCGGCTTTTTTCGTCGCGACGATCCGCTGCGCGACCCGCTTGATGCAGGACGCGTCGGCGACGGACGAACCACCGTACTTTTGCACAACGAGCGCCACGAGAGTCTCCCGGTTTGGACTGTGAGCTGCCAGTCTACTGGGGCCATCTCATGCGCCTGTTGGCCTATCCCACTATGCGGATGATCATCACACCGTGGTGGTTTCCTCCGCCACGTCGAGGCGCGAGTGAGCGGCCAGCGCCTGGAGGGCCCGCATCGCGGCGCCCGCGTGGTTGCCCCAGGTGTTGAAGTACGAGTATTGCCACCACCACAGCGCCTCGTGGGGCCGCCCCGCGTGGTAGTGACGGAGCCCGTGGATGAGGTCGGCGGCGACCGCGGTCAGGTCGTCGGACAGCCGGTAGGGGGTGACGCCGGTGTCCTTGTACGGGTCGAACACCTCCGCGTAGTCGTCAACCGGCCCGAGCCGTTCGGCCAGCGCGGTGCGCACGCCGTCGATGTCAGGGTCCTCGCTCATCGGCGGCTCGTAGTTGCCGGCGAGGATCACGTCCCGGTTGGCGCCCAGCTTGGCGCCGGCCAGGCTCACCTGGGCGACCTCCACCAGCAGCAACGACCAGATGGCGTCGCCGCCCTCGCCGCCGGCCACCCTGGTCAAACCGTCCACGTAATCCTGCGCGTGCCCGGAGATCTCTTCCGCCAGCGCGCTCCACTCGTCAGACATCCAGCAGCCTCCGTCCTTCGAACGCGCGGCCCAAGGTCACCTCGTCGGCGTATTCGAGATCGCCGCCGACAGGCAGACCGCTGGCCAGTCGTGTCACTTTGATGCCCATCGGCTTCACCAGACGGGCGAGGTAGGTAGCCGTCGCCTCCCCCTCCAGGTTGGGGTCCGTGGCGAGGATGAGCTCGGTGACCCGGCCGTCGGCCAGGCGTGTCATGAGCTCGCGAATGCGCAGGTCGTCCGGGCCGACGCCGTCGATCGGGCTGATCGCGCCACCGAGCACGTGGTAGGTGCCGCGGAACTCGCGCGTCTTCTCGATCGCCACGACGTCCTTCGGCTCCTCGACCACGCAGATCACATGCACGTCCCGGCGGGAGTCGCGGCAGATGCGGCACTCCTCCTCGGAGGCCACGTTTCCGCACACCCGGCAGAAGCGCGTTTTCTCCTTGACCTCCAGCAACGCGTGCGCCAGCCGCTTGACGTCGGCTGGATCGGCCGCCAGCAGGTGGAACGCGATCCGCTGCGCGCTCTTGGGACCGACGCCGGGCAGCAGGCCCAGTTCGTCGATCAGGTTCTGGACGACCCCTTCGTACATGCCTAGAACCCTGGCAACTGTCCGAGGCCGCCGCCACCCAGCCCCTGGGCCAGCGGGCCGAGTTTCTCCTGCTGGAGGTCGGCGGCCGCGCGTACGGCGTCGCGGACGGCCGCGATCACCAGGTCGGCGATCGTATCGGCCGTGTCCTGCGGGTCCCCGGCGTCGATCACACTCGGGTCGATCTTGAGCTCGAGCAGCTCGCCCGAGCCGTTGACGACGGCCGTGACCAGACCACCGCCGGAAGAGCCCTCGATCTGCGCGTCGTTGAGCTCCTGCTGGGCGCTCACAAGCTGCTGCTGCATGAGCTGGGCCTGCTCCAGCAGCTGCTGCAGGTTGACATCCCCTGGGTTCACCGTCGTGCGCTCCTCGTGGCTCCGCGTCCTTGACTGCCACGAGCCTACGGTGTTTGGGGGGCGACATGTACTGGTGGCCCACCCATTTCGCTCGTTGGCGTCGGCGTTTCCTCCCGGCGCACCGCACAGGGGCGATGTTTTCCCGCCTCGAATGCCATATGGGGCCGATGTTCCCACCTGCTAAATAAGACCGATTTGCTGTTTGGCCGGGTCCCGGCCCCCCTCCAGTGTCCGAGACCCGGCCATCACGCCGGCGGAGCGGCCGCACCACGCCGACGCGTTGGACCGGAACGCTAGCGAGGCCAACGTTGCACACACGTTGCGTTCATTCAAACACCCTCCGCAATCCCCTGAACAGGTTGCGCAGATCGACCGCAAGGCGGATGCTCTACATGACTACTTGGAGTGACCGATGAGTTACGCCCATCTCGACGCGTACTCCCGCCTACTGCGCGGAGCACACGAAGCCGCGGCGACGGGTCGGGCCTGGCCGGAGTCGCCCCGCAGACTGATCGAGGCCTCCTGGCGCCGTTCGCTGGAGGCGGGGATCGATCTGGAGGGCACGAGCGCCCCCCTCGTGTACGACCTGTCGTACATCGAGGACATCCGCCGGGCCCACCCGCTGCAGCCGTTGCTGCCCCTGCTCGCCGAGACGTTGTCCGATCTGGCCCGTCAGACCGGACATGTCATGATCGTCACGGACGGTCAGGGCAGGGTGCTGTGGCGCGAGGGCGGCACCGCCATACTCCGCCGCGCCGACCAGATCGGCCTGGCCGACGGCCACCAGTGGGAGGAGGGCGCCGTCGGCACCAACGGCATCGGCACCGCGCTCGCGACCGGCCGGCCCGTGCACGTGTACTCCGAGGAGCACCTGATGCGCGTCCTGCACGTCTGGTCGTGCAGCGCCGCCCCGATCACCGACCCCGACTCGGGCCGGGTCATCGGCTGCGTCGACGTCAGCGGGACGGCGCGCAGCCTGCACCCCGCCACCGTCGCGCTGGTCGGGGCCGCGGCCAAGCTCGCCGAGAGCCGGCTCGCCCTGCGCATGCACGAACGCGACGAGCGCCTGCGCCGCCGCTACGAGTCCCTGCACGGCCGGCCCGGCGTCCTGCTCTCCCCCACCGGCCGCGTCATCTGCGGCGACCCGGCCGGCCGCCTCGGCGACCGGGTCCCCCTCTGGGACGATCCCGACCCGCCCGGCGACCGGATCCGCCTGCCCGGCGAGATCGGCGAGCACCTGCGCATGTCCGGGCAGCGCATGATCCTGCGCGACGGCACGGTCGGCCTGCTGGAGCCGTTCTCCGACGGCTACCTGCTGCGCACCGTGCCGACGGCCACGCCTCCCGCCCTGACCCTGTCGTTCCTCGGCGAGGGCCCGCCGTCCGTCGCCCTCGGGGACCGCGAACGGCCGCTGTCGCTCCGGCACGCCGAGATCCTCGCCCTGCTGGCGCTGCACCAGCACGGGCTGACGGCCGAGCAGCTCTCCTTCCACGTGTACGGCGACGCCGGCAATCCCGTGACGATCCGGGCGGAGATCCACCGGCTGCGTTCCCAGCTCGGGAACGCGATCGCCGCCAAGCCGTACCGGCTGGCCTGCCCCGTCGAGGCCGACTTCCTCGCCGTCCGGCGCCACCTCGCCGCGGCCGACCCGGGCGCGCTGGCCCGCGCGTACAAGGGGCCGCTGCTGCCGCGGTCGGAGTCGCCGGAGATCCGGCGCGCGCGGGACGAGCTCGAAGCGCAGGTCCGGGCCTGCCTGCTGCGGCACGGCTGTCCTGAGCACCTGTGGGCGTACGCCCAGACCGCGGGCGGCCGCGACGACTACGAGGTCCTCGAACGCCTGGCCGCGCTTCCCTCAACGGACTCCCGCTCCGCGGCCGCCCGCACCCGCCTCCACCCCTGAGGGCCCTGCCTTCGGCGTCGCGGACCACATCCCCCCACACCGGCCGCCGCCTGCATCGCTCTCCGGCCCCCGCTTGACGTTGCCTCCTACGGCGGCTTGCCCTCGTACGCCCCACAAGAGGGCCCGCCCCCGACATCGCGCGCCGGACCGCCCACCCATTACCTCGACATGTCGCGCGCCCACCCCTTCTGGGGCCCGCCATCCGACATCACGCGCCGCACCACCGCCCCGCCGGACAGCGTCAAGTGCGCCGGGGCCGCACGTACCGGCGCCCCCACTGGAGTGCGCCGTAACCTGACGTCGCCCCATCTGCCGGGCTCTCGACGACTGCCATTCGCGACACCACCGCACCCGTTCGGCCGCCCGCCATAGCTGCCACGCACATTCCCGGCATCACGGCTCTGCCTGCGGACCTCGCTACGCCACGACCCGTACCACCCGCGTTCCCTGACGTCGGCCGGACCGCGGACGCGGCGTTGCGCAAGCAAGCCCGCCTGCCGTCGCGGGCGCGGGGCGCGTCAGGTGTGGTCGATCTCGCCGATCACGCGGGCTCCGAGCTCCCGCTCCAGGAGAGCCATGCCCGAGATCGTGTCCACGTCGGCGTCCGCGTCGTTCAAAGGGTCGACCTCATCCGTGTCGGCTCCCTTGTTACGGCCCGGAACGGTTTCCGGCCAGGCCGCGGCACCACCACGCGACGCCGCGGCACGGGGCCCGGCCTGGGCTGCCGCCTTGGCCGCCGACCTGGCGGCCGCGAGCCCCGCACCCGGCTGGGAGCCGGCGGCGGGGACGGTGCGCGTCGGGTCGGGGGCCGGTGGGAGGCTCGGGCCGGGGTCGTCCGGGGCATTGGGCCAGGACTCGTCCGTGGTCTGCCGCCCTGGAGAGGCAGCCGGAGGTTGCCCGGGGTCCTGGGATCCCTGGTCATCGTGAGAGGCGCCATGTGAGGCCGTACGTCCCTGCGGGCCCGACATGCCGTGAGGGGTGCCTTGCGCGTTGGGCGTCGGCGTCTGCCCGCCCGGACCGGTCGGCGCTCCGGGCCGGCCTGGGGCGGCGGGGGCACCGTGCGACGGGGGCTGCGGGGGACGGCCGCGGGAGGGCTGCGGGGGCGGGGCGTTGCCGACGACGGCCTCGACGCGCCAGGTGCCACCGAGCACGTCGCCGAGCGCGCCGGCCACCACGGCGTCCTTGCCTCCGCCCGTGAAGTTCTTCATCGCGCCGACCTGGCTGAAGCCGAGCGTGACCAGGTTGCTTTCCACGCCCACCACCTGGGCGTTGGTGCTCACGTTGGCCCAGACCACGATGCTGCGTTGCTTGAGCGCCGCGAGTACGGAAGGCCACTGCTGCTGCATGACGCCCAACCCGCTACCCGACTGCCCGCCGCCGGACGGCGTTTGCGTGCCGCCTGCCTCCGGGGCGGCCGGTGTCGTGTCGCCTGCGGAAGGAGCGGCCGGGGCGCCGGGACGCGCCGGCTCCGGCCAGTCGTCGGCACCCGCCGATGCGGTGGCATGAGCCTGAGCCGGCTGAGCCCCACCATGAGCCGGCGACGTGGACGGAACACCGTGAGCCTGAGCCGAAGGAGCGCCGGCAGACGGCTGGGCCGCGGGAGCGTCCTGCCCGGCCGCCTGGCCGGTGGGTGAGTGACCGCTGGTGGCGCGAGACACCTGGTCGGCGCCCGAGGAATGAACGGAGGCACTGCCCGGACGGGGAATGGGCACAGAAGCGGTGGGACCGGGCGTGCCCGGGGAAGAGACCCGGGCGGCCATCTGAGCGACGGCGCCGCCGCGCTCGAGGCGTTCGAGGCGGGCGAGCAGGGCTTCCTCGCCGTGCGAGGCGCCGGGAAGCAGGACCCGTGCGCACATGAGCTCGAGCAGCAGCCGCGGCGACGTCGCGCCGCGCATCTCGGTGAGGCCGGCGTTGAAGACCTCCGCCGCCCGCGTCAGCTCGGCGGGCCCCATCGAGGACGCCTGCTGGACGAGCCGCTCCAGCTCGTCGGCGGGCCGGTCGAGCAGGCCACTGGAGGCCGCCTCGGGGACGTTTGCCAGGATCACCAGGTCGCGGAAGCGTTCGAGCAGATCGGCGGCGAAGCGGCGGGGGTCATGGCCGCCCTCGATCACCCGGTTGACCGTATGGAAAACCTTGGCGCCGTCACGCGACGCGAACGCGTTGACGACCTCGTCGAGCAGGTCGCCGTCGGTGTAGCCGAGCAGGGAGACGGCCTTGGCGTAGGTGATGCCGTCGTCGTCGGCCCCGGCGAGCAACTGGTCCAGGATCGACAGCGAGTCACGCGCGGAGCCGGCCCCGGCGCGTACGACCAGGGGCAGCGCATTCGGCTCGAAGGGCACGTTCTCGGAGGAGAGGATCTCCTCCAGCAGCCCGCGGAGCGTCGCGGGCGGCATCAGCCGGAACGGGTAGTGGTGCGTACGCGACTTGATCGTGCCGATGACCTTTTCCGGCTCGGTGGTCGCGAAGATGAACTTCAGGTGCGGCGGGGGCTCCTCGACGAGCTTGAGCAGCGCGTTGAACCCCTCGCGGGTCACCATGTGCGCCTCGTCGATGATGTAGATCTTGTAGCGCGCCGAGACGGGGGCGAAGAACGCCCGCTCCCGCAGGTCACGTGCGTCGTCCACGCCACCGTGCGAGGCGGCGTCGATCTCGATGACGTCGAGGTGGCCGGGGCCGGTGGGGGCGAGCGCCACGCAGGACTCGCAGACGCCGCAGGGGTCGGGCGTCGGGCCCTGCTCGCAGTTGAGTGAACGTGCCAGGATGCGCGCGCTGGAGGTCTTGCCGCAGCCCCGGGGGCCGCTGAACAGGAAGGCGTGGTTGATGCGGCCCGTACGCAAAGCCTGCCGCAGCGGGTCTGTGACGTGCTCCTGACCCTTGACCTCGGCGAAGGTCCCGGGTCGGTACTTGCGATAAAGCGCAAGGCTCATGCGACCACATCCCGCCTGCGAGGGGGCTCCCAACGAAGAGACCCCCCGCACACCCGCCAGAGCCCGCTTATCCTTGCTGCCTTCCGGCCCTGGGGAGGTTCACAGGATGACGCCGCGCGAGGGGTCCTTGGACAGTCTAGCCGCCCGCGGCAGTGCTCGCTCCATGCTCTCTCCACCGATGAACACGAAAAACGTGGTCTGCGCACACCCGGAAGTCCGGTAAGCTCGTCGGCGGAGGATTCGCCTAGTGGCCGAGGGCGCACGCTTGGAAAGCGTGTAAAGGGCAACCTTTCGGGGGTTCAAATCCCCCATCCTCCGCCAGCGAAGAGGGGCCATGCCGAATCAACGGCATGGCCCCTCTTCGCGTCAGTCTCAGTTGCTACCGCTGTTGGCGATGTCTCGGAGTCTCGCTCACATCACTGTTGACGTCCGCCGTCTCCGCAAGCTCGGTCGCGACGACACGCATCCCTCTGACCCACGGCCCTCTGTAGTCGCGCACCATGCGGGCAAGCAGCTTGCGAACAGGCGTGGCTGAGCCCAGCGTCGTCAAGTTCGGCATAAGCGAGATCCGCCCGCTCATGAGGGCGTTCCGTGAGTGTTCGCCCGGTCTAGTTTGGGCGACGTCTATACGTGATGGTCCACCCGGGGCAGGTCGGCGCGGGCGGACCGTGACCGGCCGAAGGGCAACAGCGCGCCGTCGGGCTGATCCGGCATTTCAACGGCCTCCCCGAACCGTACGAGACGGAACATGCCAGGTTCTTCGTCAATGAAGTGGCGATGGGCAATGCTGATCGGACGAGTACGTGATCCTTGACGCAATCAGCCGTGAGCGGCTCGGCAGAGTCGGCCTCCGGCTCCACCGGGGTGGCGCCGGAGAAATCGGCTGTTGGGCCGCTCCAGAGACACGCGGCAAGGGGGTTATCACTCATGCCGTGAAGGCCTTGTGGAGGTAGGCCTTCCGACCACTGGACCTGCACGTGATCCAGTGGCGAGCGGAGTGTCCCCGTAGCCCGGCCACCGTCACCCAGAATTGGGCATTGGGTGACACGCGCCGGGGTGAGGATCAGAGCATGTTCTTGATCGGCTGGGGTGTTTCCGGCACGGGCTGGGCGAGGATCTCGGTCGCCTCCCGGGGTGTGAGCAGACGGGCGTCGCGCAGGAGGCGGATGGACTCCTCCCACTGTTTCCGTGCTTCGCCGTGCCGTTCGAGGTGGTGCAGGGTGGTGCCGAACCACCAGCGTGACACGGCTTCCTTCAGGCGGTATCCCGACTCGCGGAGCAGCCGCACGGCCGTCGTGTAGCTTTCCATCGCCTCGGGCAGCCGACCGGCATGACGGTAGGCGTCGCCCAGCGAACCCTGTGCGATGCCTGCATCGGCGAGCGGGCCCGCATTCGGCCCCAGCTCCACCAATTGGCGTGCTTCCGCAATCGCCTCGTCGTAGCGCCCCTGACGGTAGTAGACATGCACCCGGTTGTTGCGGATCGTGGCCGTGGCCCCGGGGCGTTCGGCGTCGTCGTTGAGGTCCAACGCGGACTCCAGGTAGCCGAGTGCCTCGTCGAGACGGCCCACGATCGTGTTGATGACGCCGAGGTTGTTGAGCACCCCGACCTTCCGCCGAGGCAGGCCAGCACGGTCCCAGTCGGTGAGAGCCGTCTTCAGCTGCGTGATCGCGGCGTCGTAGCGGCCCTGGTCTCGGTAAACCCAACCCAGGAAGCTGCGGAGCTGGGCCTTGTCCTCCCATGCCGCGATGCGATCGGCCACCTCGATGGCGTGCGCGTAGATGTCGGCCAGTTGCGTGTGCCAGCCCTGATAGCAGAAGGGCCAGTGGAGTCCGATGGCCAGGCCGATGGCGGTCGCCGGGTCGGGGCCGTCCAACGCCTGCTGCGCGGCGGCGAGCAGGTTCTCCCGCTCGTCCTGGACCCATCGTTCCGCCTCCGCCAGGTCCTTGAAGGTGATGTCGGGCAACTCGACGGGGCATCGCAGTACGGGATCGCTGTTGAGCATGGTGCTCGCCATCCACAGGGTGGTCAGGTAGTGGTGGAGCGCGCGCCGTACGGCGGTGGTGCGTTCCTCCTCCGGCAGGTCCTGGTGTGCGCGTTCGCGGGCATAAAGACCGACCAGGTCGTGGGACTGGTAGCGGTCGGGTCCGGCGGGTTCGAGGAGGCGGGCGTCCTGGAGGCGTTCCAGGGCGGCTTCGGCGCGGTGGAGGGGCCAGTCGGTCAGGGCGGCGGTGGCGGCGGGGGTGTGGGCGGGCAGGCCGAGCAGGCCGAGCAGGGGCAGCAGGTGGGCGGCGTCGCGGCCGGCGGGTTCTTCGCGGAGGTGGTGGTGGCTGACCGCGATGCCGGCGCGGACGGCCAGGTCGGCGTACTCCAGCATGTCCAGGCGGCGGGTGGCGTCGGCCAGCCGTACTTCCAGGTCGGACAGGGTCCAGTCGGGGCGGGCGGCCAGGCGGGCGCCGACGATCCGCAGGGCAAGGGGGATGCCGCCGCACAGGTGGACGATCCGCTGCATCGCCTGCGGTTCGGCGCGTACCCGGTCGGGTCCGGCCAGGCGGGACAGGAGCGCGGCGGCGTCGGCGGCATTCAGGGTGCCCAGGTGGAGGTGTCGGGCGTTGTCCAGGGTGGCCAGCGGGTCGCGGCTGGTGATCAGGACCCGGCAGCCGGGGCCGGCGGGGATGAGCGGGCGGATCTGGCGGACGTCGCGGGCATTGTCCAGGATGACCAGCAGGTTGCAGGTCGCGGTCAGGGAGCGGTAGCGCGCGGCGGCCTCGCCCGGCTCGGCGGGGACGGCGGAGCCGTCCAGGCCGAGGGAGCGCAGCAGGTGGCGCAGGGCTTGGGCCGGGGTCAGTGGGTCGAGTCCGGGGGTGGATCCGTGCAGGTTGAGGTAGATGACGCCGTCGGTGAATCGGGCGGCCATGGCGTGGGCGACGTGGACGGTCAGGGCGGATTTGCCGATGCCGCCGGGTCCGTCGATCACGGTGATGGCAGGCCCGTGGGTGGGTCCGTCGGCGGGGCCGAGTTCGGTGCGCAGGCGGTGGATCTCGGTGGCGCGGGCGGTGAAGGCGTGGGTGTCGGCGGGCAGTTCGGCCGGGATGTACGGCTCGCTGACCGTGACCTGCTGGGCCGGGGTGGTCAGGTCGAGGACGGGGTCCTTCGCCAGGACGGCCTGATGCAGGCGGCGTAGTTCGGCGCCGGGTTCGATGCCGAGTTCGGCGACCATGACCCGGCGGGTGTCCTGGTAGACGGCGAGCGCTTCGGAGGGGCGGCCGGCGCGGTGCAGGGCGAGCATGAGCTGGGCGGCGGGGCGTTCGCGCAGTGGGTGGGCCCGCACGTGTACGGCCAGGTCGGCGGCCAGCGCGTGGTGGTCGCCGGCGGCGAGGCGGAGATCGGCGTGGTCTTCCAGGAGGGTGCGGTGTTCTTCTTCCAGACGGGTGGCTTCGATTCGTGCCCAGGGGGCGGCCAGTTCGGCCAGTGGTTCGCCTCGCCACAACTGCAGGGCTGTGCGGAACAGGGCGTCCGCGGCGGCCCTGCCCTCCTGTGCCCGGGCGGTGCGGGCACGTTTGGCCAGGCGGGTGAACAGGTGGGCGTCGATGTGGTCGGGTTCGAGCGCGAGCCGGTAGCCGCCGGGCACGGTCTGGATGATCTCTTCGGTGGTGTGGGGTCCGAGGGTTTCGCGGAGTTTGGAGATCACGATGTGGAGTTGTTTGGTCATGGTCGCCGCGGAGCTGTCTCCCCATATGTCGGTGAGGATCCGCTCGGTGGGGACGACCTGCCCGGCGTCCAGGGCGAGTCTGGCGAGCACACCGATTCGTCGATGCCCGGCGAACCGGACCGGTTCGTCAGCAGCCAGGACCTGCCAAGGGCCGAGGAATCTGATCTCCAGCGTCACGAGGAGCGCTCTTCTCCTTCAACGAAGTCGGCATTTAATGGGATGATCGATCCTATTTGCGGCGATATAGGATGGAACGCCGTCTTCGTGCAGACTTCCGGCGTCTTGTTTCACATGTGCATGTCTAGACGTACAGGCTTACAGGTGCCTTACAAATGACTCGCCAGGCTCCTGATCACCAGGAGAGACCACGGCAGGACCTCTCTCAGGGCGTCCGTACCGGCCGGCCACACGGTGGGATCGGGCTGGCGCTGCGCAGTGCGGGCGGACTGCTCGGAGCCATGCTCACCGGATGCGTCGCCGTCGGGTCGGGACAGCATGAGCGCTTCTGCTGCGCGGGGCGGCGCTTGGAGCGTATGAGTGCCACCAGCGCAGTTCCTTGCGATGGCCGGCAGTTCGGCGGCACCGCGGCCAGTCGCTTCATCGACGCGCGCGTCCGCCCTCGCACCTCACGCCTGAAGTTACCGGTCCGCAGGATTGCCGCGCGCTTACCGGGGAGACGAAGCTTTGTCGGGTGTTCACCTGACACCGTCACATTCCTGCAGTACATAGGCTCGCACCCAGCCTTATATGGAGGATTGTGTCGCGATCTTTGTGTCCAATATCATCACCCCTCCATCTTCGTATCGCACGGGAGGTCTCGTGACACACGTCAGACTGCTCAAGAAACTCGCCGTTGTGGCCGCAGCCGGTCTTCTCGCGCTCGGTTTCGGCGCTGCGACCGCCTCTTCCGCCTCCGCCGCTGGAGCCTCCGAGAAAATCTACGGCATCACCCCTTCCGGCGAAATCTCCTCCAGCCCCACCTCGGGCGCCCTTCAGCAGCGATTCCACGGTGCCGCCGGTCCCCGGTGACCAGGTAACCCGCCGTGGCTACCGGTCTCGGGTGCGTTCGAATCACGGTGACGGCGGTGCTGACCGCGCCACCGGTGGGCACGGTCAGCGTCTCTCGACTGAGGCCTGACAGGCATGGAGAGAATCTGTTGGCGATCTCCAGATCGTGCGGGCGCGTAGTCGGCGTGGCACCACCGCGATGTGGGTGCGTGACGCTTGCGGAACGATAAGGACGGTGGTCCCCCACACCGCCGGGATTCCGCGTGAGTACTGGCACGTGCATGGCACGACTAGATCTTGCTCGGGAGCAGTCTCATTTCACCCTCGTACGGAGGCGTTCACCGAGGTCAGCATGGGAGCCGATGCCGCAGTCAGGGACCCCGGTGACCGGCGGTGAACGAAGGTCCACAGACTTGGAAAGCGGGTAAGGGGCAACCCTTCAGGAGTTCAAATCTCCTATCCTCAGCCAGCTGACCCGGTTTGAACATCGACCGTTGCCGTGACCAGAAGATGGCCGCGCTCGCGATGGCCTTGCCGGGCCAGACGGCTTTTCATGGAGCGCAGCTGAGTGCCCTACCGTCCTCCGAAGAGACCAAGAGACCAAGAAATGGGACGGTCGAAGGGCCGCCAACGGTCGTCGGTGGTTCGTGGAACATGTGTGGGCTGACGGGTGCGTGCAGGTCCAGTGGGCCGCATGATCGCCTACGCGCGGTCGTTGCGTGAGCGCGGCATCGCGGTGTCCGATGGCGTTCGGCGACGCTGGCCACGCCCCGGCACAGGAGCCCCACTCGGGTCCGTGTCGGAGAGTTTCGTGACGTCGCCGGACCTGGAGGTGTCGTAGCCGCTGAGTGAGGAGATCCTGTCACGCAGGGTCGGCGTGTGTAGCGCGGCGATGAGATGAGCGGCCGGGTCGAGGGCGTGCCCGACCAGCCCGATGTCGAAGTCCTCCCAAGTCAGGGGAATGAACTCGAGGTCCAGGTCGGTCGCGGCGGAGCGGACTCCGAGGCCGGCATCGACGGTGCCGGTGGCGACGGCCAGAGCAACCTCGAGATGGGTGCCTACCTGCGGTCCCCGGAGCCTGTCCGGGTCGTGACCGGCGGCGAGGAGCAGCCGGTCCAGAAGGATTCGGGTCCCGGTACCTGGGTGTCGGGTAGCGACCCGCCGCTCTGCGAGATCGGCGATGCCGGTGATGTGGTGGGGGTTGCCCGGCAGCACGATCAGCCCTTGTTCGCGTCGCCAGAGATGGATCAGGTGCGGTTCCAGGCCACGCAGCATACCGAGCGCGAAAGGCGCGTTGTAGACCCCGGTGTGGTGCAGCAGATGGATCGCGGCGCCGTCGACGCGACCCTGGCGCACCGCGCCGAGGCCGGCGACACTGCCCTCGCGTGCGACGATTCTCAGCTTTCCGTCCAGCGCGCCGGTGAGGAGGTCGAGAGCGGGATCGTCGCTGCCGGCGAGGGTGAAAACCGAGTCCGCGTGCAGGAACCGCCGGGCAGCGAGCGCAGCGCCAGGGGCTATGCGTGCACGGCGACGGTCGGCCAACTCGAGCATTCCGGCGTCGGCCAGCCGGCGCTGCGCTCGGCTGACGGTTGAGGCGGTGGTGTGCCATTGCTGGGCGAGATCGCGGACCCCCGGCAGTTCGTCGCCTGGGTGGAGGGT
The DNA here is from genome assembly GCF_044465905.1 of Nonomuraea sp. NPDC049480. Classification (NCBI taxonomy): domain Bacteria; kingdom Bacillati; phylum Actinomycetota; class Actinomycetes; order Streptosporangiales; family Streptosporangiaceae; genus Nonomuraea; species Nonomuraea sp. NPDC049480. The sequence goes on along the minus strand of NZ_JBITMD010000029.1, from coordinate 38,455 downwards.
CCCCGCGCCTATCCGGTGGGCGAGGTCGGTGCAGATCTCCCGGTATCGGGTCACGCTTGCACAATTTACACTTGCTGCACTGCTCTGAAGTAGCACAGATAGGGCCACAATGATGATTCAAAGGCTCTTGGCCGTTTTCGCGTGGGTCGCGACTGTCTTACTGGCCGGGTGTGGGACCGCCCCGTCCTCCACCGGGCCGGCGTCAAACGCTTCGGCGGAGAAGTCGCTGATCTTGGCAACCACGACCAGCACCCAGGACAGCGGGCTGCTCGATGAGCTGTTGCCGGCGTTCACCCGCGACAGCGGCTGGCAGGTCAAATCCCTGGCGGTCGGCAGTGGGCAGGCCATCGAGCTGGGCCGTCGCGGGGAGGCCGACGTGCTATTGGTGCATTCCCCCGCAGCGGAGGCGAAGTTCGTGGCCGAGGGCGGCGCCGGCTCGCGACGGCTGGTGATGCACAACGACTTCGTGCTGGTCGGTCCACGGGCCGACGCGGCCAAGATACGAGGCACGAGCAGCGTAGAGGCGATGAAGAAGATCGCGGCCGCACAGGCGGTGTTCATCTCCCGGGGCGATGAGTCGGGTACGCATGCCAAGGAGAAGGACCTCTGGTCCAAGGCCGCGGTTTCCCCGGGCGGATCGTGGTACCAGTCCACCGGGCAGGGCATGGGCGAGACCCTGCGGGTCGCCAGCGAGAAGGCCGCCTACACCTTGTCGGACCGGGCCACCTATCTCACCCAGCGCGGCACCCTGGCGCTGGAGGTGCTCGGTGAGGGCGATCCGGGTCTGCTGAACGTCTATCACGTCATCGAGATGACCAAGAAGGCAGGCAATCGGGTGCAGCCCGACGGCGCGAAGGCGTTCGCCGACTGGATCGTCGCCCCGCCCGCGCAGCGGCTCATCGGTGCGTTCGGGCAAGCGAAGTTCGGCCAACCGCTGTTCACCCCGGACGCCGGCGCGGACGAGGCGAAACTGGGCCAGTGAACACGGCTGGGGAGCTTACTTGATGGACGTGCTGTTCGACGGGCTGGTAGACGCGATCGGATTGCTGCTCTCCGGGGACCAGGAGAGCTGGTCGATCATTGTGCTGACCCTGCGAGTGTCGTTGACCGCAACCGCGATCGCCCTGCTGATGGGATTGCCGCTGGGCGCGTTCGTGGCGCTGGCACGCTTCCCGGGCCGGCGGCTCGTCCTGGCGGCGGCCAATACAGGGATGGGCCTGCCGCCGGTGGTGGTCGGCCTGTTCGTCACCGTGCTGCTGTGGCGCAGCGGGCCGCTGGGCGGGCTCGGGCTGCTCTACACCCCGACCGCGATGGTCATCGCTCAGGCCGCGATCGCCACCCCGATCGTGGTCGCCCTGGTTGCGGCCGCGCTGCAACAGGTCGATCCCGACTTCCGGGTTCAGATGCAGGCTCTGGGCGCGACTCCGATCCGCGCGTTCGCGGCGCTGCTGGACGAGGCCAGGTTGCCGCTGCTGGCCGGGGCGATGGCCGCGTTCGGCGCGGTGGTCAGTGAAGTCGGGGCCGCGCAGATGGTCGGGGGCAACCTGGCCGGGCAGACCCGGGTGCTGACCACCGCTGCGGTACTGGCCACCAGCCGGGGCCAGTTCTCGCTCGCGATCGCGTTCGGCATGATCTTGCTGCTGATCGCGTTCGCCGTGAACCTGTCGCTGACCCTGATTCAACAGCGACGGACAGTGCTGCGGTGAGCGGCCTGAGCGCCGGGATCGGGTGCCGAGACCTGCGCGTGCACGCCGGCGGCCGGGAGTTGCTCAACGTGCCGGAGTTGCACGTCGCTTCCGGACGCACGCTGGCCGTGCTCGGCCCCAACGGCGCCGGCAAGTCCACCCTGCTGCGCGCGCTGGGCCTGCTCAGTAGCCACCGCGTCAGCGGACAAATCTTGCTCGACGGCAGCCCCGCGACGCGTTCACTGATGCGCGACGCGATCGCGGCCGTGCTGCAACGGCCAATCCTGCGCCGCGGCACGGTGGCCGCCAACGTGATCAGTGGACTGCGTTTTCGCGGCACAAGCCGCCGCGAGGCACATGTCCGCGCCTGGCCGTGGATCGAGGCGCTCGGCCTCGAGCCCCTCGTCGGCCGGGATGCCCGCAGCCTGTCCATAGGCGAGGCTCAGCGGGTCAGCATCACCCGGGCGCTCGCGGCCGGGCCTCGGGTACTGCTGCTCGACGAGCCGTTCAGCGGGTTGGACAGCACCACCCGCGCCGACCTGCTCGCCGACCTGCGCGCCGCGCTGACCGGGCAGCCCACCGCCACGATCCTGGTCACCCACGACCGGCAGGAGGCCCTCGCCCTGGCCGAGGACACCGCGCTGCTGATCGACGGCCAGATCCGCCAGCACGGCTCGACCGCCGAGGTGCTGGACCACCCCAGTGACGCCGACACCGCCCGGCTGCTCGGTTACACCAACCTCCTCCCACCGGCTCTCACCGGCCGAACACACACCCTCGTGGCGCGGCCCGAGCACACCCAGCTCCTTCTCGACCCGTCCGACAGCCACGCCGTCCAAACCGATGATGTACGGCCGGTGATCGGAACGCTGCGCCGGACCGTCGCACTCGGCATCGCCACCCGCGTCGACGTCGATACCTCCACCGGCCCGCTGACCTGCCTGCACCCCGGCGACGTGCTCGCCACCGAGCTTCCCCCGATCGGCAGCCACGTCCGCGTCAGGATTCGGCACGCGCGGTCGTTGATCTCCGCTGACTGAGACGAGCCGACGGCAAGCCTCGCGAATGGGACAGGGGCGAGTTGGCCCACACCAGAGCCTTCTGGCTTTCCCGTCTCAGTTGGACACTTGATCACTGTCGGTCTGCGTGCACGGCGCGACCGGCCCTTCCGCCAGTTCGAAGCCGATCGCCGAGCCCGAGCCGGAATCAGTGGGATCGTTGAACGTCGCGGTGGCCACCAAGGTCTGACCAGGCCCGATCAACCCGGGACGAACGGTGAAGAGGCTCTTCCCGCTCGCATCCGCCCCCCCTTGGACGACACTGTTGACGACGGCGCCCAGATACCGGGCGCGCGGCTCTTGGCAGTGCTTCCCCTCGGGCACGTAGTCCACGACGGCGGCCACGCCAAGCTGTCCCAGGTCTTGCTCCAGTTTCTTGGCGTCCGTGAACTGGTTGATCGTGATGGTGATCGTGCCGTCGGGATTCTTGGCAAGAAGATAGGCCGCATGGGCAGGGCTTTCCGAGCCGGTCCACAAAGAGACGGCCATCACCGCGGAGAGGGCCAGCCCGGTGGTGATGAGGCCGAGCTTCAGTCTTCGGCGGATCAGGGACCGGAACCGGCCGACGCGGGTGGAGGACAGAGGTGGCGCGGACCGCCGGGGCGTTCCGGCGGGGCTCCCGCCCTGGGCGGCGGCACGTTCGTCCGTTGCCGCTGCCAGCAAGACGGCCCTGGTTCGGGCCTGTGCCTGATCGGACAACGGCGGCACGTCCGTTGCCATGCTGCTCAGCAGGTTGATCTCCTCCATTGCGGTCACTCCGTTTCGTGGTCGGTGATGGAGAGAACGGTGCGCAGCCGGAGCCGTGCCCGGTGGATGCGCGATCGGACGGTTCCGATGGGAATGTGCAGAGCGACGGAGATCTCCTCGTACGTCAGCCCCGCCCAGGCGTAGAGCAGCAGTGCGTCGCGATCACCGTCCGGCAGCTCTTCGAGTACGCCCGCCATCAGCCGGAAGGCGACCTCCGCGTCGACGCGGGCGGCCACTTGGTCTGTCGGCGCCGGCACTGCCGGGTCCACTCCGGTACGCGCCAGCGCGGCCCAGCGCCTGGTCTCGGATCGCTGGTGCATGCGGAGCAAATTGGTCGCGATGCCCAGCAGCCACGGAAGTGCGCCGGTGGGACTTCGGCTGGAACTGAACCGATCCCGTTGCTTGAATGCCGTGAGGAAGGTCTCGGACATCAGGTCGTCGGCATCGGCCGGTCCTGCTCGGCGCGCCAGATAGCGGTGCACCCGGCCTCCGTACCGATCGAACACGAGGGCGAAGATCTCTGGCTCGAGGAGTGATCGGTCGATCAGCGACGTGTCACTTTGCTCGATTTCGATGTTCGGCGAGGTTGATCGATCCATCGTCGTCACACCCTCTATTTGCCGGTGGTCATGATCTGGTTCGTGAGGATGCCGGACCGGTGACGCCTGCGCCGCCATCAGGAGTGCAAAACTCCTATCCTCCGCCATCCGGAAGGGATGCGCCGCGGTGCGCACCCCTTGCGCATTACGCGTACATGACCATGTGGGCCGACCCTAGGCTCTGCGGGTCAATCGCTGTCCCCTGAAGGGGAGGCTCGCATGTCAGAGCCTTACGGCATCGAGGCGATGCCGCAGTCGGTGTCCGTCGCGAGGATCTGCATGTGGATTCAGGCGGGCATGGGTCTGGTCGGACTGCTCCTGCTGTTCATCCTGCTGGGAAGCGCCCCGGCGGGCGCCGTCGAGAGCGCGTTGCTGATCGCTCTCGCCGTCCCGCTGGCCACGATCCTGCTGATCGGGTTCCTGGCGATGAGGATCACCTCACGCCGCGGCTGGGTACGCACCACCGGGCTGGTCGTCGAGTTCCTGCTGGTCCTGTTGGGGATCTTGGAGTTGCTCGGCGACGTCAGCCTCGGGAACGTGCTCGGCATCCTGCTGGCCGCGGTGGTGTTCGGGCAGTTGTGCAAGTCGTCGTCGGCGACGTGGTTCGACCAGTGAGCGGGCGGGCCCCGGAGAACGCCAGGGGTCCGCTCAGGCGCTCACCATGACCTTGGAGCGGTCGGTCGCCATGTGGATCGCGAAGCCGCCGAGCACCGTGCCCATGACGTAGCGCTGGACGCGCAGCCAGAGCGGGCGGGCGGCCAGGAACGCCGCCAGGCTTCCCGCCGAGATCGCGATCAGGCCGTTGACCGTCGTCGCGACGGCGATCTGCACCGAGCCGAGCGCCAGGCTCTGCAGCAGCACGTGGCCCATGGACGGGTCGATGAACTGCGGGAGCAGCGACAGGTACAGGATGGCGATCTTGGGGTTCAGCAGGCAGGTGAACAGGCCCATCCCGAAGAGCTTGGCCGGACGTTCGGCCGGGAGCTCGCGGGGCTGGAAGGCCGACGCGCCGCCGGGCTTGACGGCGTTCCAGGCCAGCCAGAGCAGGTAGGCGGCGCCGGCCAGCTTGAGGGCGGTGTACGCGCCCGGCACGTACGCGAAGACGGCCGTCAGCCCCAGGCAGGTCGCGGTGAGGTAGACGGTGAAGCCCAGAAAGACGCCGGCGAGGGAGATCAGTCCCGCGCGACGGCCTTGGGTGATCGAGCGTGACACCAGGTAGATCATGTTGGGGCCAGGCGTGAGGACCATTCCCAGCGAAACCAGCGCGATTCCAATCAAGGCACCCGTCATTTCATCAGATTATCCCACGTATACGACAAGCAAGCAGAGAGCCCCCAAGTTGTCACAGGGCGTATCCGGTTCGTCGCTGGGGATGTGCGCCCGGGCAAGACATCCAGTTCGACGACGATGCGGGACTCGATCGCCGCACGGCACGCCGCGACGGCGACGAAAGGTGGTTTCAGCATCGGATACGGCAGCGACGCCCCCGAGCGGTGCGACACGTTCTCCGGGGGCATCTAGGCGGCCCTCCGGGGAAGAGGTCCAGCGGCACCCCTCGGAAGGAACGTCAGCGATGGACTTCAGAGACCAGGTGGACCTCGATCCCTCACAGGTGGAGGACGCGGGCGGGGGCGGCGGCTCCTCCGGCGGCGGTTTCCCCGGCGGGATGATCATAGGTGGTGGCGGCATCGTCACCCTGATCGTGTTCGTCCTGGTGGCCGTGCTGAACAACGTGGGCGGCGGCACCGAGCCCGCCCAGCGGCGGCCGCCTTCCAACCTGGCCGACCAGTGCCAGACGGGCAAGGACGCCGACCAGTCGGAGCGGTGCCGCGTGGTCGGCGTGGTCAACAGCATCCAGGACTACTGGAATCGGGAGATCTCCGAATACCGCCCGTCCAAAACCGTGCTGTACTCGGGCCGGTTGCGTACCGGCTGCGGCGCCGCCAGCTCGGCCGTCGGCCCGTTCTACTGCCCCGGCGACCAGCGCGTCTACCTCGACCTGAGCTTCTTCGACCAGCTCCACAGCGAGTTCGGCGCCAAGGGCGGGCCGTTCGCGCAGGCATATGTTATCGCCCACGAGTACGGCCACCACGTACAGGACCTCTTCGGCGACCTCCAGGCGGGCAGCTCGGTCCCGGTCGAGCTCCAGGCCGACTGCTACGCCGGCGTCTGGGCGCGCAACGCGGTCAGCACCGGCTTCTACGAAAAGCCCTTCACGAAGGCGGAAATCGCCGAAGCCCTCGACGCGGCAGCCGCCGTCGGCGACGACAGAATCCAGCAACGCACCGGCGGCAGAATCGATCCTGAATCGTTCACGCACGGCTCCTCCGCGCAACGCGTCGCCGCCTTCCAGCGCGGCTACGAAAACGGCACGCCCGCCGACTGCGCGCAAGCCGACCTGGGGTGACGTGGCCAGATAGCGCAAGGAATCAGAATCTCTCCTAAAATCAGTGGGGTGATCTTCAAGCTTGTCGGCGACGGACGCCCATATCCCGAACACGGTCTGACGAACCGCGAGTGGGCGCAGATCCCTCCACGGCAGGTCCGGCTCGACTCATTGATTACCACGAAGGCCATGCTGGACCTGCATTCGCTGCTCGCCGCCGACTCCACCTTCTACGGGGATCTTTTCCCGCATGTGGTCCAGTGGCAGGGCGAGCTCTATCTGGAGGACGGTCTGCATCGCGCCTTGCGCGCGGCCCTGCATCAACGATCGATCTTGCACGCCAGGGTCCTGGAGCTACCCAGCTGAGAAAGGAAAAAGGGAGTCGCGAATCGCGGCTCCCTTTTGTCGTGTCAACCCGTGCGGGGTCTCGAGCGTCACAGCAGCATCTTTCAACATCATTTTGGAGAATGCCGTGTGGTATCCGCAGCCGCCGCCGCATGGATACGGCTACGGCTTCCAGCCGCAGCCACCACCACCACCGCCCAAGGCGGGCAACCTGGAGATGTTCCTGCTTCTGGTCATCGGGCTGCCGGTGATGTTGCTGGCCGCGGGCAGCGCGGTGTTCTTCGTGCTCACCGACCGCGGGACGGTGTCCGTAGCCGACGCGCTGGAGAGCGGGGACACCGGAGAGGTGCCGACGGTGCGGATCGAGACCGGCACGACGCCGCCCGCATAACGCGGGGAGACCGCTCCGGACGCCCCATGCCCCCAAGTGGGGAGCGAGATGATCTTGTCGTGGTGCCCGACGTTCGGCCCATGGTGATTCAGAGCCGCATCGAGCGTATGTGGCAGCCTGACGCATAGGTGGCACTCGTCCTCGGCGGCGGGCTGCCTTTTCTTGTTGCTACCGCACGGCGGGGCAGTGGGTGCCGCGCGGTGGGACCACGAGGTCGGTGAGGTAACGGTCAACGGTGTTCTCCATACAGGGCCCGCTGGTGGCGCTGCCGTGGCCCCAGCCGTCGTAGGTCAGCAGCACGCCCTTCGATCCGAACTGGCGGGCGACGGACGCGGCCCATCGGTGCGGCGTGGCCGGGTCGTGCAGCGCGTTCGACAGCAGAACGGGCGGGGCCTGGTGCGCCGCCGGATCGAGAAGATGCTGGGGGTTGGCGGTCGGCGCGCCGAGGCAGGCGGCCACCATCCGGAGGGGCAGCAGGTACGGCATGTCGGGGGCGGCGGCGTTCATCCGCCGCACCAGCGACGCGTACCCCCGATAGTCCCGTACGGGGAGACGCCAGTCCGAGCAGAAGATCGAAGTAGTGGGCGGCAAGGGGGACAACCTCGGCGCCGGGCCGTTCACCGGCGCGCTCCTGTCCATCGCATCGATCTCCTTGGCCAGGCCCGCGAAGTCGCCCCGGTAGAACCGCTGGAAGGCGATCGCGTTGACCAGGTCGATCGAAGACACGGTGGGGCCCAGCCTGCGCACCAGGTCCGGCGGGGTGGCCAGCCTGCCGCTCTCAGCGCGGGCCAGCAGTTCCTTCCAGACGGCTCGTACGTCGCGGTCATGGAGCGCGCACGTGGGGTTGGGGCCGCACCACTTCACGAACTCGTCGAAGAGATCCTGCGCGGCCGCCGCTTCGTTCTCCAGGAAGGTCCGCGTGCGGGGGACGCTGTGGTCCATCACACTCTCAAGCACCATCGCCCGGACGTGACGAGGATAGGTCTCCGCGTACTGGGCGCCGAGCATCGTGCCGTACGAGCTGCCGTGGAAGGTGAGCTTTCCCTCCCCGAGCGCCACGCGGAGGGCCTCCAGGTCCTGGATCGCCTGGGCCGAGTCGAGGTGGTCGAAGATCCCGTTCGTGGTCTGCTGACGGCAATCGTCGCGCAGCTCCCGGTTGTACCTCACGGTCGCGTCGAAGTCGGCCTGGCTGGTCATCTCCGGTGACGGGCGGGCCGTGAGCTTCTCCGGTGGGCAGGTCACGGGGCTGCTGCCGCCGACTCCGCGGGGATCGAAGCTGACGATGTCGAACCTGCGGCGGACCTCGGCGCTGAAGCGCGTGATGCCGGTGCCCACACGTTCGACGCCCGAGTCACCGGGTCCGCCCGGGCCGAAGACCAGGGTGCCGACTCGCGTTCCCGGGCCAGTAGCCGTGCGGCGCGCGATCTTGAGATCGAACGTGGGCCCGTCGGGACGGGCCCAGTCGACGGGCAGCCGGAGGCTCGCACACTCCGCCCCCTTCCACACCGCCCACTCCGGACTGTCCGGTTTGCAGGGTGTCCATTGGATGCTTGTGACCGCCGCCGTCGGCGCTGCGTTCACGAGGGGAGCGGCGCCGAGGCTCGAACCGGCCACGAGACCCGCGATGACGAACGCGGCCACGCTGTGCATGAGTGTTCCTCCTGGAATGGATCTTGGGCGCTCCGTACGTTAGGTGCGGGAAAGCCCGAGCAGAACCGTTCTCAGGGACCGTTCAGGGGCGGCTCAGGGATGGTTCCGGGATGGGCTCAGGGATGGGCTCGGGGCAGAACACGGCGTAGCACTTCGGCGAGGTGAAGCCCGCGGCGGGCGGTGCCCTGGCCCGCCTGTGTACGGGACGAGAAGCCGTCGGCGAGGGGCAAGGCGTCCTCCGCGCTCGCCGTCGCGTCCGTTCTCGCGCTTGCCGGCGATGTACCAGACGACGCGGCAGCTCACGCGCCCCTTGACGCCCTTGCGCGGTTCGATCGAAGCCATGTCTCTGGCGTTCCTTCCGAGTCGGAAGGTGAGCGACCACCGACACCAGGAGACCGTCTGCGTGATCATGGCTGAGGGCTGATGCCCCCAAAATCCCCTCATGATCTTGGCAGACGAAGGGCCCCCGACCTGTTGTCCAGGTCAGGGGCCCAACTTAGCGGCGGTGGTGGTGGGATTTGAACCCACGGATGAGTTGCCCCATCACACGCTTTCGAGGCGTGCGCCCTCGGCCACTAGGCGACACCACCGCGAACGAGCTTACCGGATCCGCCGAGCGGCAAAGAACCGCTTTAGGACGGCCGAGCATTCGTCTGCCAGGACCCCCATGACGACCTCGGGCCGATGGTTGAGCCTGCGGTCGCGTACGACGTCCCAGAGCGAGCCCACGGCCCCGCCCTTCTCGTCGACCGCGCCGTACACGATGCGATCGACCCTGGCCTGCACCGCCGCCCCGGCGCACATCGTGCACGGCTCCAGCGTCACCACGAGCGTGCAGCCGCTCAGCCGCCACTCCCCTCGTGCCGCGGCCGCCCGCCGGAGTGCGAGGATCTCGGCGTGCGCGGTGGGGTCGGCGGTGGACTCGCGGTCGTTGCCGGCCGCGGACAGGACCTCGCCGCGCTCGTCGAGCACGACCGCGCCCACGGGGATCTCCTCCCTGGCGGCCGCCGCTACGGCCTCCGCCAGGGCCAGGCGCATGGCCTCCTCGTGGGTCACCGGTCTCGGGGCGTCAGCGCAGCCGGTCGAGCTCGTCGGCGAACGACAACCGCTCGGCGATCACCGACAGGATGTCGGCGGGCAGCATGCCCTCTTCCATGCTGAGCTCCAGCAGCTCCTCCGAGCTCACGCCCAGGTCGCTGAGCAGCTCGAAATCACCGGCCGGGCGTACGCCGAGCCCGTTGCTCTCCTTGTCCGGCGCCACGCCGGCGAACTCGGCGAACAGCTCGCCAAGGCTGTCAGAGATTGTGGCGTGCACGTCGGACAGGAACACGCGCGGCTCGTCCTCGCCCCGGTAGCGGGCGATGGCGAACCACTCGTCCTCCACCTCAACGCAGAGCAGGGCCAGCTCGTCGCCGGTCAGGCTCAGGGCCTCTATGACGGCGTCGCCGAAGTCGTCGACGATCTCAGCCTCGCTCAGATCGACCTCGGCACCGCTCCAGCCGTCGGAGGTCCTCACAAAAGCCGCAGAGAAGGTGTTGGACGCCATGTCCGTCGCTCCAGGGGGTCAGCCGAAGACCGATTCGATGGCACGCTCGAACGGCTCGGAGAAGCCGAGCCGCGCGGCGATGCTGGACAACACATCTTCGGGCAGCAGATCGATGTCGCCGGAGAGGATGCCCAGCTCCATCTCGTCCAACCCGAGATCGGCGAAGATCGACAGATCTCCGGCGGGAAGCACGGTCTCCTCGTCCTGAAGGATCTCGTCGAGCTCCTCCTCGTCGGGCACGGGCACGTCCAGGTAGTCCAGGACCTGCTCCGCCAGCGGGAAGTCCCACGAGGCGGCGATGTCGGACAGGAAGACGTCGACCCGATCACCCAGGACCCGCAGCGCCACGAAGAACTCGTCCCCCACGGCGACCAGGCCGATCGTGCCGCTCTCGCTCGGCTGCTGCCGCAGAGCGTGGATCAGACCCTTCAAGTCGGACGTGAGCGTGACCGGCAGCAGCTCCGCATCCCAGCGCTCGTCTTCGCGATAAACCACGATGGCGAAGTCGAGCGCATCTTCGTCTGTCATCGCCATCCCCACCCGAACACGACAGATATCACCAGGACCCAATCGTTCCAGAACCGGCGACTACCCGTGTGCCTCTCCGACCAAATTGTGATCAAAACCAATACCGCGAGGTGCTGGGGGATCGCCCGCAAGATAGCGTTGTCCTCCATGGAGACCCTCGTCGTCGATCATCCGCTCGTGGCGCACAAGCTCACCGCGCTACGCGATGTCGGCACCGACTCGCCCACTTTCCGCAGGCTCGCGGACGAGCTGGTGACACTGCTCGCGTACGAGGCCACCCGCGACGTGCGTGTGATCGATGTCACCGTCGAGACCCCCGTCGCGCCCGCCAGGGGCGTGCACCTGGCCAAGCCCTATCCGCTGGTCGTTCCGATCCTGCGGGCGGGACTCGGCATGCTCGACGGCATGACGAGGCTGCTGCCCACGGCCGAGGTGGGGTTTCTCGGCATGATTCGCAACGAGTCCACGCTGGAGGCGGAGACGTACGCGACGCGGCTGCCCGACGACCTGTCCGGGCGGCAGTGCTTCGTGGTCGACCCCATGCTGGCCACCGGGGGGACGCTGGCGGCGGCCGTGCAGTTCCTCTTCGACCGCGGGGCCGTGGACGTCACGGCCATCTGCCTGCTGGCCGCCCCTGAGGGCCTGGCGCACATGGACAAGGTGTTCGCCAACTCCGGCAAGCCGATCCGTGTGGTGACCGCCGCCCTGGACGAGCGGCTCAACGAGCACGGCTACATCGTGCCGGGCCTCGGCGACGCGGGCGACCGCCTCTACGGCGTCGTCTGAGCCGTCCCGAGCACCTCCGGACATCATTGCCATTACGCAGCGTCGTCACTTCGTTACATAATGTGGTTGGGTGGGTACGAAGAGACGGGAAGGCAACTTCCGCATGCGCGTGGGGGAGCACGATGAGCGACATGCCCAGTGCCGAGGTGTCCTCGTGAACGAGCACATCGAGGCCGATCCGACTCCGTACGCGGAGGTTGAGGCGGTGCTGCGCGAGGAGTTCGCCGGCGTCCACTCCACGACCACGGTGACGCGCTGCGTCGAGGCAGCACACTATGGCGCGCTGGAGGTCACCGGCTACGCCCATCCGAGCCTGGTCGAACGCATCGCGCGCAAGCACCTTCACGTGCTGGCTCTGGTGGCCAGCGAACGTGGCTAAACCAAGATCAAAACTAACCCGCCAAGTCACCTTTACCCGGGCATCCGGGTGGGTAATGTATACGGCGGGTGGAGTGGGTAAGTGGCACGGAGGCGACAGTGCAGGTCAAAAAAGTCCTCACATACGGTGGTATCGCATTTGTGGCGTACTACCTGTTGGCCCGACCATCTGACGCCGCTGACGCGGTGAAGGGGGCGTTCGACACGGTGTTCAACGCGGCCGACTCTCTGGCCCAATTTGTGAACAGCCTCTCATGAGACTTGTGACCCACGGGGACTCCGCCCCGGCGTCGGTCAACCGCTACCTCCTCCCCCACGAACAACAAGTCCTCATGGTGCGGCGGCATCCTGCCATCCTGCTGCGCCCGGTCGCCGAGGTCTTCGGCGGCCTGGTCCTCGCCGGGCTGCTCAGCAAGTTCTTCGGCGGCGGTCAGGCGGGCGGTACGGCGCTCGTCGTCGTGTGGTGGCTGTGGCTCCTGCTTCTGATCCGTTTTGTATGGAAAGTCGCAGAGTGGTCAGTCGATTACTTTGTGGTGACTTCCAAGCGTATGTTGCTCACCACCGGCCTGATCACCCGCAGGGTCGCAATGATGCCCTTGGGCAAGGTCACCGACATGAGCTTCCAAAGATCTCTGCTTGGGCGCATGCTCGGTTACGGTGAGTTCATCCTGGAGTCCGCCGGTCAGGACCAGGCCCTGTCAACGGTCGAGTACATTCCGTATCCGGAGACCTTGTACCTCGAGGTCTGCCAGATGCTTTTTCCCAGCAAGGACGACAGCGACGATTAATCTCCGGGTGGCAAATTCTTCACGCGGGGATACCAGATTCGGCTACTTCATGCAATCATTGCGTGTTGTTGACCCCTTCCCCGCCTTGAGAGATGAGATGCCGAGTCAGGGAACCATCGGTGACCGCGTCCGTGGATTGCGGCTGAACAGGCGAATGTCGCAGGCCCAGCTGGCCGGACCCGACCTGTCTGACAGTTATGTCTCGCTCATTGAGTCGGGCAAGCGCACGCCGACTCCAGTCGTAGCTCGGCTGCTCGCCGAGCGACTCGGGTGCACAACCGAGTTCCTCCTTCACGGGATCGAGCCTCGGCAGCGCATCGACACCGAGCTCGGGCTGCGGCACGCCGAGCTCGAACTCCAGCACGGCGACTCCGCTGTCGCCGCCGACCGCTTCACGGAGATCGTGAAGGCGGCCGACGAGGAAAACGCCATGCTGACCGCGCAGGCCCGCTTCGGCAGGGCACGCGCTCTCGAGGCCCAGGGTCGGCTCGGCCAGGCGGTGGAGGCGTTCGAGCGCCTGCGCAGAGAGGCCGCTGCACACCCCGAGCGGTTGGCCGACCTCCCGCTCACCATCGCGCTGAGCCGCTGTTACCAGCGGGCAGGCGACCGGCTGCGGGCCCGCGACCTGGCCGCGTACGCGTTGGAGCAGGCCGAGCGGCTGTCCGTCACCGAGGGCGAGATCGCCGTCGACCTGGCCGCCGCGCTGGTTGAGGCCCGCAGCGAGCGGGAGGGCGACACCCCCGGGCTGGCGTACGTCAAGCGAGTGCTGGACACGACCGGCGTTCCGCATGTTGTGGACCGTTCCGGAGAGGTTCACGCGTTGTGGCACGCGAGCTCCGCGGCGGCGGCAGGCGAGGACTCGGCGCTGGCCGTGCGCCTGGCCGACGACGCGATCATGGCGGGCCGTGAGGCCCGGCTGGCGCTGCAGCTCGCCCGGGCCGCCATGCACTGGTCCAGGATGGCCACGGCGCCGATCGACGAGGCCGAGCAGCTCATCACGGGCGCGTCTCAGGTCTTCGCCGGTCTCCCCGCCACGGCGCGCGAATACGGCGAGAGCCTCGTCGTCCATGCGCGGGTCCGGCTGCGCGCCGGCGACCTGGCAGGCGCGGTCGAGCTGGCGGGCGCGGCGCTGGAGCTGTCGTCCGACCGGGCCGGCACGACGCCTGCCGAAGCACGCCTCGTGCTCGCCACCGTGGCGCTCGCCCGGGACGGGAACGCCGCGGCGGACCTCGAGACGGCGTACCGGACGCTCGACGGGCTGAACCGGCCGGTGTTCGGCACCGACAGGCAGGCCGCCCGCTGCTGGCGGGAGCTGGGCGACCTCTACGGCAGGGTCGGGTCCACAACACAGCAGACGGCCGCATATCGTAAGGCGCTCGAAGCTGCCGGAGTTCGCTCCGCCATGGCAGGGGTGACGGCTGACGCCACAGTTTCCCGCTGAACCTCCGGGAGCTCCAGATTTGGCTTTTGCGGTCTGGAATAATTAGGGTCTACCAGTCATTGACTCATAGGATGATTGGTTTCCCGGAGGAGGCGGACTGTGAGTCTGCGTACGGCGCAGCGGGCTTCGCTCGTCGACCAGGTGATCGATCAGCTCAAGGAGCAGATCACCTCAGGATCGTGGCCGATGAACGGCAAGATCCCTACCGAGACCGTGCTCGCCGAGCAGCTCGGAGTGGGGCGTAACACCGTTCGTGAGGCTGTACGCGCGCTCACGCACGCCGGGCTGCTCGAGTGCCGTCAGGGCGACGGCACTTACGTCCGCGCGACCAGCGAGCTGTCCGGCGCCATGCTGCGGCGGCTGAAGCAGGCCGAGCAGCTGGAGATCCTGGAGGTACGGCGCGCGCTCGAGGTCGAGGCCGCGCGCCTGGCCGCCACCCGGCGTACGGACGAGGACATCCTGCGCATCGAGGCCGCGCTGGCGGAGCGGGAGCGCGCCTGGGACCTGGACGACCCCGATCTGTTCGTCGAGGCCGACCTGGCGTTCCACATGGCGGTCGCGCACGCCACGCACAACCTCGTGCTCATCGACCTGTACGAGGACTTCTCGGCGGCGCTGCGCGCCAGCATCACGGCCGCTGGGACGTCGCTGAACAAGAGCTACATCCCGCACGACGCGATCGCCCGGGCCATCGCGGCCGGGGACGCGACGGCGGCGGAGCGGGCGGGGCACACCTGCATGGAGCACATCCTCATCGCCCTCACCGAGTCCTGACCTCTTTCCTGGACCCCGCGCCGCTTGCCGGCACGGGGTCCTTTCGCGTCCGGCAGGGGCCTCATGGGCGCAGCAGGGCGGCGTGGTCCTTGGCGAATTCGGCGAACGACCTGCCGGTGCGGCCTGTCACGTCCTCGAACGTCGAGGTGGTGAAGTCGCCCCACCCCTGCGCGTACGCCATGAGGTATTCCGTGGTGACCGCGGCCATCCACTCTGACAGCCCGGCCGCCAGCATCGAACGGTGGGCGTCGTCCGGCGTGACCGGCCGGTAGGCGATCGGCGTGCCGTACACCCGAGTGAGGTCGGCGGCGGCGTCCCGTAGGGAGATGCTGTCCGGACCCGTGAGAGTGTAGGTCTCGCCCTTGTGCGGCGCGGGATCGCGCAGGACCGCGGCGGCGAAGTCGGCGATGTCCCGTACGTCGATCAGGCCCATCCTGCCCTCGCCCGTCGCGCCGTAGAGGGTGTCGCCGTTGACCGAGCCGAAAAGGTTCTGCATGAAGAAGGCCGGGCGGATGACGGTCCAGTCGAGGCCCGAAGCCGCGAGTTCGACGTCCGACAGGGCGTGCAGCCGGCCGTTGCGGGTGGGCGCGTCGTGGGCGGCGCCAACGGCCGACATGCGTACGACGTGTCCCACTCCTGCCTTTTTCGCGGCCCAGACGGCGTTCATGCTCGCATGCGGCGCCTGCGGACCCATCGCGGTCAGCAGCCACAACGTGTCCACACCCTTGAACGCCTGGTCGAGGGTGGCGGGATCGTCAAGGTCGCCGACCGCCACCTCCACTCCCGACGGCGCCTTCGACGCGTCGCGCACCAGCACCCGCACGTCGTCCGCGCCTTCCAAAGACCTCAGCAGGGCGCCGGAAACGGTGCCGGTGGCGCCGGTGATCAAGATGGTCATCGTACGGTCCCCTCTTCCATGGAAACGAGCTCGTCGATCTGGTCGAAAAAGGCCCGGATGCCGGGCAGGTTGGCGCCCTTGGCGCGGGAGGCGGCGAAGTCCTCCGGCGCACGCCACTCCACGATGTCCAGCCACTCGTCCTCGGACATGCGGATCAGCTTGGCGCCCAGGAATCCGGCCCGGTCGGTCTGGAAGTCCGCGATCATTCCCGGTCGGGCCGCCAGGAGCAGGTCGGCATGATCGGGCGAGACACGGAACCTGGTGAGTTCCATCGTTGTCGTCATGCCACGACGATATAGTAAGAATTAGTGACGGTCAAGATTAGTGACTAATAGGAGCGTGTGAGGTGCGCAGGAGCGAGCACAAGCAGGAGGAGCCCGATCTCGGCATCCTGTCCAGCCGTACCCTTTTCGGTCTGCAGCGGGAGCTGTTCGCCAAGATGAGCGAGCTGGGGCATCCGCAGGTCAAGCCGCGGCACGGGGCGGTGCTGGCGTACCTGGACGAGGAAGGCAGCAGGGCCACCGACCTGGCGGCGCAGTCGGGCCAGCACAAGCAGGTGATCGGCACGCTGGTGGACGAGCTGGTCGAGCTCGGATACGTCGAGCGGCGGCCGGACCCGGCCGACCGGCGGGCCAAGCTCATCGTGCCCACCGAGAGGGGCCTGGATCACATGGCCAAGTCGGACGCTGTTCTCGCCGCGATGGAGGCCGAGCATGCGCGGGCGGTGGGCGAGGAGGCGTACGCGGAGTTCAAGCGGCTCTTCAAGCTGGTCGCCGCCCGCCAGACGGCCCCGGACCGTACGGACCCACCCTGACCGGCGTGACTACGTGGCCGGGGTGGGCAAGCGTCATGCACTCTCCCTACCGAGGCGGGGTGCTACCCACGCCGTCAGACGAGCCCCGGGACTCGGTCAACTCTGGCGGAGGGACATGACCAGGTAGCGGAAGGCGGGCTGGGCGTCGCCCGGGACGTCCTGGATGAGGGCGGGCCGCGTGGGTGACTCCATGTTGATGCAAGCCACCTCCGTCTCGACCCCGATCAGCCCGTCGAGCAGGAACTGCGACTGGAACGCGATCTGGATGTCGTCCCCGCTCAGCTCGCACTCGACCACCTCGGTCCCGCGCCCGATGTCGCCCCCGCCTGCCTGGATCAGCACTTGCCCCTGGGTGAACGACAGCCGGATCGCCGTGTTGCGCTCGGCCACCAGAGCGACCCGCTTGATCGCGTTGACGAACGGCGTCACCGCCACGTCCGCCCTGATCGACCAGTCACTGGTCAGCCTGGAACGGTAGTCGATGAACTGCTCGTCCAGCAGCCGCACGGTCGTGCTGCGCCCCACGCTCTCGAACCCGGCCACCCCGTCGCCCATCGCGACGGACACCTCGCCGCCGCGCAGCGACTTGGCGACCTCGACCAGCACCCGCGCCGGCACCATCGCAGAGAGGGCGACGTCGGGACCGGCCGGACGCCAGGTGAAGTCGCGAGCGGCGATGCGGTAGCGGTCGGTCGCCGCCATGGCCACGGATTCGCCGTCGATGTCGACCCTGATGCCGGTGAGCATGGGCAGCGTGTCGTCGCGGCTGGCGGCGGGAGCGACCTGGGCGACGGCGGAGGCGAACACGCCGCCGCCTATGGCGCCGATGCTGGGCGGCATGGTGGGCAGGGTCGGGAAGTCCTCGACCGGCATAGTGACGAGCCCGAACTCGGCGCTGCCGCAGGTCAGCACCGCCTCAGGACCTTCGGTAACGATCTCTACGTCGTCGGCGGGCAGGCTCCGGCTGATCTCGGCCAGCAACCGGCCGGGGATCAGCACGCTGCCTTCCTCGGCCACGTCGGCGTCGATCGCGGCCCTGGCGGAGACGTCGTAGTCGAAGGCGGACAGGCTCAGCTCCTCGCCCGCCTCCAGCAGCAGCCCGGACAGGACGGGCACCACAGGGCGGCTGGGCAGGACTCGTGCGGCCCATGCCACCGCCTCTGCCAGTACATCGCGGCTAACCCGGATTTTCACCTGTTACACCCCTTCGTCGCGCCGTGCCTCTATGAAAATAGCCGAGGCGACCGACAACACCGGTCGCCTTCGGCCGAGGCTTCATGGGCCTTCCGTCAGGTGCACGGCTTCCCGGTGCCCGAGACCGTATGGCGCTTCCGCCAGGCTGTCGTCAGCCGCGGCTGTTGAGGTACGCGAGCACGGCCAGCACGCGCCGGTTGTCGTCGTCCGACGGCGCGAGGCCCAGCTTGCCGAAGATGTTCGCGGTGTGCTTGGCCACGGCGCTCTCGCTGAGATAGAGCCGCTGGGAGATCGCGGCGTTGGACCGCCCCTCCGCCATGGCCTCCAGCACCTCCCGCTCGCGCGGCGTGAGCGCGGCCAGCGGCTCATGCCTGGCGTTGCTGGCCAGCAGCTTGGCGATGACCTCCGGGTCCATGGCGGTGCCGCCCGCGGCGACCCTGCGTACCGCGTCGACGAACTGCTCGGCGTTGAAGACCCGGTCCTTGAGCAGGTAGCCGATGCCGCCGGAGCCGTCGGCCAGCAGCTCGCGGGCGTACAGCTGCTCGACGTGCTGGGACAGCACGAGAATCGGGAGGCCCGGCACCGACTTCCTGGCCGCGAGCGCGGCCTGCAGGCCCTCGTCGGTGAAGGTCGGCGGCAGGCGCACGTCCACGATCGAGACGTCCGGGCGCAGTTCGAGCAGGCCCTTCAGCAGTTCGGGGCCGCTCTCGACGGCGCCCACGACCGTGAAGCCGTGCGCCTGGAGCAGGTGGACCAACCCGTCTCTGAGTAGGTAGAGGTCTTCGGCGATGAGCACACGGTTCATGAGCACCAGAGTTTGGTCGGCGTCGCGTCCGCCATCCAGCGCTCCCGGTTGTGGGTGGCGGGGATCCAGATGGCAAGGGCGTGCATGGAAAGCCCGAGCACGATCATCCCGATGATCGTCGGCCACTGCCAGACCTCGGGGAGATGCAACGCGAGGAACCAGGACTTCTGGTCGAAATCGATGATCTTGAAGATGGCCGCCACGATCCCCTGCGGAAAGGTCGGGCACCAGGCCGTCAACCACAGGAAGGCGAGCAGGATCGCCTTCCGGCGAGGGAGCCTGGACAGGTCGCCCGCCCAGTGCTCCGGCAGCGCCCTGGGCAGCCCCATCATCACGGAGGTGGGGCCGCCGGGCGGGCTGTTCAGCGCGAGCACCCCGTCGAAGGCGGCCAGCCGCCGTTCGATGCCGGCCAGGCCGCTGCCCTTGGCCGGATCGGCGCCGCCCATGCCGTCGTCGGTGACCGTGATGCGCAGGTCGGGGCCGTGGGAGCTGATGTCCACGATCGCCGACCGGGCGCCGCCGTGCCGGGCGGCGTTGGAGAGCAGCTCGCTGATGGCGAAGTAGACCGCCGCCTCCACCGGCGGCTCGGGCCGGTGCGGCAGATCCACCTCCACGGTGACCGTCAGCGGGCTGTCCATGGCCAGCGCGCGTACTGCGTCGGCGAGCCCGCGCTCGGCCAGGACCGGCGGGTGGATGCCCCGGATGACCCGGCGCAGCTCGGTGAGCGTCTCCGAGGACGCGTCCCTGGCCTTGGCCAGGAGCGCCTTGGCGGACGCGGGGTCGCTTTCCACGAGCTGCTCGACCGCGCCGAGCGTCATCCCGATCGCCACCAGCCTGGCCTGGGTGCCGTCGTGCAGGTCGCGCTCGATTCTGCGCATCTCGGCTGCCTGGGAGTCGGTCGCCAGATTGCGCGTGCGCTTGAGGTGGCTCACCTGTCCGGCCAGGCGGCTCTTGGCGGTCGCGCCGAGCAGTATGTCGCTCCAGAGTGCGTACAGACGCAAGCCCTGCGCGGGGAGCAGGACGAACACCGGTAAGAGTGCCACCTTGGTCACAGGTTCCAGCAGCAGCCAGAGATCATCGCGCCAGGTCGCCGGATCGCTGATCAACCACTTCCAGCGGTCGTGCCGGGCGGGGACGCGCGGCGACTTGTAGAGGGTGCGGTCCGAGCGGTACATCCCGTCCGCCTGCGGCAGCGGAGGCGGGGGCTTGGGGAGGTACGGGGCCTCGATCGGGATGCCCGTCCACGCGCGTGTCAGCCCCCTGTTGAGCTCGGCGAGCCTCCTGACCATCCGAACCTGCGGCGGGAACAGGAAGACCATGCCCATCGCCACCGACAGAAACAGCATGAGGAAGGACAGGATGATCGCCGGCACCTCGACGACGAGCAGCGCGAGGAGCGCCGCGACGTGACCGAACCTGCTGAGCATGCCTCCAGTGTGCGCCAGCGGGGGCGGTGCGGTCACTGCATCTAGGTACACCCTCGCCGGGCACCTAGCCAGCTTCTCCGGCGAACCGCCGGTTCCTAGCGTCGATGCCATGAAAATCATCGAAGTCAGGAACCTGCGCAAGCAGTATCCGAAGCACCTGGCGGTCGACGACGTGTCGTTCGATGTCGCCGAGGGTGAGATCTTCGGCATCCTGGGCCCGAACGGCGCCGGCAAGACCACCACGGTGGAATGTGTCGGGGGCCTGCGGGCGCCCGACGGCGGCACCGTACGAGTGGCCGGGCTGGACCCGCGGCAGGACCGGGACGAGCTGCGCCGGGTGCTCGGCATGCAGCTGCAGAGCGCCGCCCTGCCGGAGAAGATCAAGGTGTGGGAGGCCCTGGACCTCTACGCCTCCTTCTACCCCGACCCGGCCGACTGGACCGAGCTGATGGAGCGGGTCGGGCTCGGCGACAAGCGCGACACCGCGTTCAAGAAGCTCTCCGGCGGACAGCGGCAACGGCTGTCCGTGGCGCTGTCGCTCGTCGGCAGGCCGCGTGTGGCGGTGCTCGACGAGCTGACGACGGGGCTCGACCCACAGGCCCGCAGGGACACCTGGGAGCTGGTCGAGCAGATCCGCCAGTCGGGAGTGACGATCGTGCTGGTTACCCACTTCATGGAGGAGGCCGAGCGGCTCTGCGACCGGCTTGCGCTGATCGACGCCGGCAAGGTGGTCGCCACCGACACGCCCGCCGGGCTGGTCGCGCAGGTGAGCGGGGAGCGGAGGGTGCGCTTCCGCCCCTCGGCGCCGGTCGACGACGCCGTGCTGATGGCGCTGCCGGAGGTACACGAGGTCAGCAGGAGCGGCGACGAGATCACTGTCAGCGGCTCGGGCGACCTCGCGCCCGCGGTCACCCTCGCCCTCGCCCAGCGCCAGGTCGTTCCCCGGAACCTGCGCACCGAGCAGGCCACACTCGACGACGCGTTCCTCGCGTTCACCGGAAGGAAGCTGTCATGAGAAAGATCCTCTTCCTGGAGACCAAGCTCTACCTGCGCGACTGGCCGTTCATGGCGTTCACCATCGGCCTGCCGGTCACCCTGCTGGTCGTGCTGGGGCTCAGCATCCCGACGATGACCAAGGTCGGCGCATCCGGGCTGCGAGGCGTGGACGCGCAGATGCCGACCATGATGATGCTGCTCTCGCTGCTCGTGCTGGCCTGCAGCGTGTTGCCGGCGGTGCTGACGACGTACCGGGAGCAGGGGGTGCTCAAGCGGATGTCGACGACGCCCGTGCATCCCGCGCGGCTGCTGACCGTGCAACTGCTGATCAACCTGGCCATGGGAGCCGTCTCCACGGCCGTCCTCATCGGTTCGGCCCGGCTGGTGTTCGGAGCGCCGCTGCCGCGGCAGTGGGGCTGGTTCCTGCTGGTCTTCCTGTTCGGCACCGCCGCGCTGCTGGCGATCGGGCTGGTGATCGCCGCGCTGGCGCCCAACGGCAGAGCCGCTCCCGGGATCGGGTCGGTGGCGATGATTCCGCTGGCGTTCTTGGGGGGCGTGTATTTTCCACGCGAGATAATGCCCGACACACTGCGGACGATCAGCGACTTCTCCGTGGCCGGACCGGTCAACCAGGCGCTCACGGACGCCTGGGCAGGCCAGGCCCCGCAGCCGCTGCACCTGGCGGTGATCGTCGGTGGACTGGTGGTGTTCGGGGGCCTGGCCGTGCGGTTGTTCCGGTGGGAGTGAGGCTAGCGCCCGGCCCAGACCGGGCGCGCGCCGGTCACGTTGGTCATCAACGAGTAGAGCGAGGTGGCGGCGGCGATGAACACGCGGTTGCGCTTGGGCCCCCCGAACACCAGGTTGGCGGCGGACTCGGGGAGCTTGAGCCGGCCGATCAGGGTGCCGTCGGGGTCGTAGCAGAGCACCGCCTTGCCGGCCACGGTCCAGATCCGGCCGGTGTCGTCCAGTCGCATGCCGTCGTAGTTGTCGTCCTCGCCGCCTGCGGCGAAGACCTTGCCGCCCGTCAGCGTGCCGTCCTCGCGCACCTCGAACACGCGCACGTGCCGCTCCCTGGTGTCGGCGACATACAGCAGGCTCTCGTCCAGCGAGAACGCCAGCCCGTTCGGCCTGACGAAGTCGTCGGCCACGATGCGCACCTCGCCCGTCACCGGATCGGCCCGGTAGACGTGGCAGCCGTCGATCTCCTGCTCGGCGGCGTGGCCCTCGTAATTGCTGAGGATGCCGTACGGCGGGTCGGTGAACCAGATGGAGCCGTCGGACCGGACGACCACGTCGTTGGGGCTGTTGAGCCGCTTGCCCTCCCACCGGTCGGCGATCACGGTGATCGAGCCGTCGTGCTCGGTGCGGGTGACGCGGCGGTTGCCGTGCTCGCAGGAGATCAGCCGGCCCTCGCGATCCAGAGTGTTGCCGTTGACGTAGCCGGACGGCTGGCGGAACGGCCCGACCGCGCCCGTCATCTCGTCCCAGCGCAGCATCCGCTCGTTGGGGATGTCGCTCCACACCAGGAACCGGCCCGCGGGGAAATAGACCGGGCCCTCCCCCCAGCGGGTGCCGGTGTAGAGCACCTCGATCCGGTCGTCTCCGCCGATCTCGGCGAACCGCTCGTCGAACACCTCGAACTCAGTGAGGATCGTCTCCGTCATGAGTCCTACCATACGCTGTTCGGCCTGAACTGAATATCACGAGATATCATCCTGTTGTGGATGAAATCGACAGGATGTTGCTCAGCCTGCTCCAGGAGGACGCGACGCGGTCGTACGCCGTGCTCGGCCAGGCGGTGGGCCTGTCCAGTGGAGCGGCGCACGAGCGGGTGCGCAAGCTGCGCGAGCGAGGCGTGATCAGGCGAACCACGATCGAGGTCGACCAGGCCGCGCTCGGGCGGGCGGTGACGGCGTACGTGCTGGTCGAGGGCAGCACGTGGATGGGTGGCAGCGCGGACCGGCTGGCGGCGATCCCCGAGATCGAGGAGGCGCACGTCATCGCGGGGCCCGCGTCGGTGCTGCTCAAGGTCCGTACGTCCGGGACGAAGGAACTGCAGGACCTGCTGCGCCGGGTGTTCGAGGTGGACGGTGTGACGGGAACGCAGACGGTCGTCGTCCTGGAGACGTTCTTCGAAAGAACCCTCAAGTAAGCTCCAGGTATGACCAAGGTCGTCTGGAACACCAAGGAGCTCACGGTCGGCCAGCTGGCCGAGCGCAGCGGCGTCGCCGTCTCGGCCCTGCACTTCTACGAGGCCAAGGGTCTCGTCAAGAGCCGGCGCACAGCAGGCAACCAGCGCCGCTACAGCCGTGACAGCCTGCGCAGGGTCGCGTTCATCAGGCTGGCCCAGCGCATCGGCATCCCACTCAAGACCATCAAGGACGCACTGGACGAGCTGCCGGACGAGCGCACGCCCACCCGCGACGACTGGGCCAGGCTGTCGGCCGCGTGGCGCGGGGAGCTCAACGATCGCATCCTGCAGCTGCAACGGCTGCGGGACGACCTGACGGACTGCATCGGGTGCGGCTGCCTGTCACTCGACCGGTGTCCGGTCGCCAACCCGCACGACCGACTGGGAGACGAAGGGCCGGGCGCCCGGCGCATCGACACCCACCTGTGCCCGCCCCAGGATTGCCGCGCCTCCTGATCCTCCGTCACGTTTGCCGGTTCTCATTCGTCAAGGACATGGAAACCCTGACGAAGGATGTGGCCTGTGAACACTGACGACTTTCTGGCCGGTCGGTTCGAGGAGCACCGCGCCCATCTCAACGCGGTGGCCTACCGGATGCTCGGCTCGCTCGCCGAGGCCGAGGACGCCGTCCAGGAGGCCTGGCTGAAGCTGAGCCGTACGGATTCCGGCGAGATCGACAACCTGGGCGGCTGGCTCACCACGGTCGTCGGCCGGGGGTGCCTGGACATGCTGCGGGCCCGTACCACCCGGCGCGAGGCGCCGCTCGAGCAGCGCCTTCCCGACCCGGTGGTCAGTCGCGAGCACGACGGCGATCCCGAGCAGCAGGCGTTGATCGCCGACGCCGTCGGCCTGGCGCTGCTCGTGGTGCTGGAGTCGCTGAGCCCCGCCGAGCGGCTGGCGTTCGTGCTGCACGACATGTTCGCGGTGCCGTTCGAGCAGATCGCGGCGATCGTGGACCGTTCTCCCGACGCCTCGAAGAAGCTGGCGAGCCGCGCGCGGCAGCGTGTACGGGGAACGCTTCCCCCTCCCGAGGGACCCGAGCCGCCGGCGCCAAGTCGTCGACGCCTTCCTGGCGGCCGCGCGCGGCGGCGATTTCCAGGCCCTGCTCGCCATCCTCGACCCCGACGTGGTGATGCGCATCGACGCGGGGGCCGGGGCGGAGGGCGGCATTCAGACGTTCCGTGGTGCGGCGGCCGTGGCCGGACAGGCGCGCGCTTACCAGCGGCACACGACCACGCGGCAGGTGCTGGTGAACGGCGCCGTCGGGCTCGTCAGCATGGAGAACGGGCAGCCGCGAGGGCTTCTGAGCTTCACCATCGCCGATGGAAAGATCATCGCCATCGACATCCTGTCCGACCCCGAGCGCCTGGCCCGGCTCGATCTGACGGCGCCGGGCGCGAACTGAACGTCGCCGGCCTGGGGTTTTCCTGAGTGTGACAGAGCAGACAGCGACTCGAGGAATGGCGAGTGATCACTTCTTTGCTCTAGCGGATGACTGAAGCGGAAGGGAGCACGCCATGACCATCCTTGTCGCCTACGACGGCTCGGCCGACGCGCGTACCGCGATCGAGTTCGCCGCCAGGCATCTCTCGGCCGAGCCCACCGTCGTCCTCACCGTCTGGGAGCCGCTGCTCGTGCAGGTACGCAAGTATCCGCTGGCCGGGATCGTCCCCTCTGACACCGGCGACGAGGCGCAGGCACAGGCCGAACAGCACGCCAAGGAAGGCGCCGAGCTGGCGATCGCCTCGGGACTCGCCGACGTCGCCCATCGGGCGGTCGCCGACAACGAGTCGACCTGGAAGACCATTGTGGACGTCGCGGACGAGATCGACGCCTCGCTGATCGTCACGGGCTCGCGCGGGCTGGCCGGGGTCAGATCGGTGCTGCTCGGCAGCGTCTCCAACCACGTGCTGCACCACGCACACCGGCCCACCCTCATCGTCCCGCCCGCCAAGACGCCCCGCTGAGACGGGGCCGCCCTCGTCGCGCCTCTTGAGACGGGGTCACCCCAGCTCCCGCAGGGCCGGCACGGCGGCCGCCAGGGTCGCCGGCTCCTCGTCGCTCCAGGGGCCGGCCGTGATGACGATCACATGGCCGATCCCGAGCGCGGCGATGCCGGCGCATCGCCGGGCGAAGTCGCCGGGCGAAGTCGTCCGCCGATTCGCCGTCGCCCATGCGGGTGTTCAACGTCTTCTCGATCTCCTCGTACGGGCGCCCGACCTCGGCGGGACGAAGTCATGTCCCTGGCCCTGGCTGCACGCCGGTCCCTGGTGATTGTTCGAAGAAACAAGGAAGCGACTCAAGCGCTGCGATGCCGGCCGGCGGAAACCGGTGCGGAGGGTCAACGGAACCTTCCTCGTTCGCACGCAGGTGCCGGTCGATGAAGCGTTGCGTTCTGCTGAGGACCGCGGCGCACTGAGCGGCTGTGATCTGGCCCTGGCAAAGGGCATCAGCAAGCTCGTCGAGGTCCAGGACGTGGTAACGATCAGCACCGGGTGGCACCAGGAAGTCAACGTAGAGGTCATGGACGACAAGTCCGGCCTCGGTCAGTTCGACCTCGACCAGGTCGATGTACCACCAGCCCTCTACCGGCCCCTCGAACACAACGGGCCTGGTCAACTGGATGCCTTGGTCGAGCAACAGGAAGCTGCGATCGATGGTCGGCCGTCCGGCCACTTCATACTCGGGCAAGAGATGTGCGTCGTAGGCGACAACGTCTCCGATCCGGCGGCCGGGGCACCGCTGACCCGTTCGGTGAAAGACCCAGACACTCTCGATGAGCGGCGTTGTGGTCACCTCGCGACTCTCTCATGACCCAGCGAGGTTCGGCCGGCACGTGTGATCCCTGGTGGCCGGGGCGAGGTTGAGGAAAGCGATGGTGTGTTCGTCCTCGTGGATGGTCTGCGAGGGCTCGGAGCCGGCGACGATACGGCGACCCGTTCCACCGCGCCTTACCGCGCTCGCCGAGACGGAAGCTCAGCTTGTGAAGACGTGAAATGGCGACTGATGACCTGTAGGGTCCGGGATTCGCTCGATGCCGGCGAGCTGATAGCTGAGGGTGCCTGGAGCGACTCCCGGTGCGGAGGCCGCCGCGGATAGTTCCTATGGCCCGGCATGTTGATGAGGTGACGAAGGCGGGGCAGGCAATTCCTGGTGCGGCTGACGGTCTTCATGACGGTTCCAGTCGGACAAGCCGTGTCCGTCAATCTTGTTACGAGGGTGTCCGACCGGTGAGAAGATCGAGAGTGCTCCGAATGGCAAACGCAGTACTCGCAAGATTACCGGAACCGCTGCACGCACTTGCGCTGAAGCACCGTGAACTGCTGAAGTTCGCGATGGTGGGTGGAACAGCGTTCTTAGTGGACAACACGGTGTTCTATGGGCTGAAGCTGACCATTTTGGAACCGAAGCCGGTGACCGCGAAGATCATCGCGGTGCTCGTGGCGACGATCGTTTCCTACGTGTTGAACCGCGAATGGTCGTTCCGGACCAGGGGCGGCCGCGAGCGCCGTCACGAGGCGGCGCTGTTCTTCCTGGTCAGTGGCGTCGGTCTAGTGCTCAGCTCCGCGCCGCTATGGATCTCCCGGTACGTATTTCGCCTGGAGACCCCGGATGTGAGCCTGGTGACCCAGGAGATCGCCGACTTCATGAGCGCGCAGATCATCGGCACGCTGATCGCCATGGTCTTCCGCTTCTGGGCGCTCCGGAAGTGGGTCTTCCCCGACGAGATGACCGAGTCCGGCAGCGTGCGACTGGCTCCCACTCCCGATTCCAGGGACGAGGCGGCTTGATGGCAGCGAATCCAGAAAGCCGTTTCGGCGGTTGGACTGCTTCATGCCGCTGCTGCGCCCCACGAGCCCGGCCCCGCGGATGACCGCCTCAGTGCTGGGCCATGTCGACGAACCGGCTGTAGTGACCCTGGAAGGCCACCGTCACCGTGGCCGTGGGGCCGTTACGGTGCTTGGCGACTATGAGGTCCGCCTCGCCCGCTCGCGGCGACTCCCGCTCGTACGCGTCCTCCCGGTGGAGCAGGATGACCATGTCGGCGTCCTGCTCAATGCTGTTGTGCACAGATATGCCATTGGCGATGAAGTTGTGCGTGCCCAGCACCGTGGCATCGAACACTGGCTGATCGCCCAGGCTCTCGATCGAGGCGACCTCGTCCCAGAACACATCGTTCGTGGCCAGCATCTCCATATCGGCGTCGCCGAGGATCGAGGCCACCCTGCCCAGGCGTTCCCGGCTCGGTGCGCGTTTCCACAGCGTGCTGCCACAGAACTGGGTCCCGAGTCGAGCTGAGAACTCCCGGTGGGTCATGCCTTGCTCCGTCAAGACACCGCGTACGCGATCCCAGATCTCGCGGGGAATCGTGTCAAGGTTGGTGTTGCCCTTGATCTCCCGCAGCGTGGCTGCCGACCTGGCCGCCTGCGCTGACCGCTCGCCGTGGACGCCCACCTCGTCCAGGAATCGGAGCTGATTCTCCGCACCGTAGACGACCAGGTGATATCCAGGCCGGTGGTCGCCTTTCCGTACTTCTTTCACGCGCGTCATCACGTTGAACTGAAGAAGCAACCGGGCCACGTCATCCACCAGGCGACGACTCGTCGATGCGTAGTAGATCCTCGACTGGCCAAGCTTCGCATCCCACCACACGCATCCATCCGTTGCCCAAAGATGCCGCAGGAACAACGCGATCTGCTTCTTGGGCAGAGAAAAGATCCCATCGGGGATGAACTTCTCGTGACTTCGCAGCCCAAAGAGCCCCAGGTGGTCCAGCCAGGCGGCGACGGGGTTACGCTTTCCGTGAGTCAGCCGATAGGGAGCGGGAAGCCTCAAGGTCGTGACCCGCGCGGCGGCGTATTCGTCCCGAACGGCTTTGACGCCGAAGTGCTCGGCCGCCTGAGTCACCGCCGAAAGGCACGCTTCGTCCGTGCTCGCGTAGCGGATCGGTTGGCGTTTCACGAAGGATCCGTCACCGATCATGTGCGCGAGCAGCACAATCTCCGCCTCCGGCCACTCCTGGAGGTGCTCAGGAGCCGGGACATGACGCGGGACCGCCAACCGTGACCCCACGGTGAGCTCCGCCAGCGGACGCCAGCCGTCGTAGGTCAGGAAGGGGTGGTTCGCCGTGGCCTCGATCTCACGTCCCGAGCGCAGCCGCAGGCGGAAGACCTCTTTGATGCCGCTCGGGAAGACGTGCGTCAGCGTCCGGGGCACGAGCCGCAGCCGGTCGTCGAGCGACCACACCGGGATGTCGCGCGCCCCGCTCTCCAGCAACTCGCCGATCGACGCCTCCGCCCCGGTATCCGCGCGCATGATCCGGGTGGCCGCCGTCAGGCATCCGGACTCGCGCAGGTCGCTGACCTGGGGGCGCTTGTCGGTGCGCTGCTCAGGTCCTCGGTTGAGCTGGGAGATCGCGATGACGGGGACCTCGAGCTCCTTGGCCAGCAGCTTGATCGCACGGGAGATCTCGGAGACCTCGTTCTGGCGGCTCTCGGTCTTCTTCGGCGAGCTCATCAGCTGGAGATAGTCGATGACCACGAACCTCAGGTCGTTGCGCTGCTTGAGCCGCCGGCACTTGGCCCTGATCTCCATCATCGACATGTTGGGCGAGTCGTCGATGAACAGCGGCGCCTCCGCCACCTCGCTCATCCGGCGGGCCAGACGCGTCCAGTCGTCGTCGCCCATCATGCCCGACCGCATGGCATGCAGCGCCACCCGGGCCTCGGCGGACAACAGACGCATGGTGATCTCGTTCCGGGACATTTCCAGCGAGAAGATGACCGTGGTCATCCCATGCTTGATCGCCGCAGAACGAGCAAAATCCAGACCTAGGGTACTTTTTCCGATCGCTGGCCGGGCGGCCACGACGATCATCTGGCCCGGGTGGAGGCCGTTGGTGAGCTGGTCGAGGTCCTGGAAGCCGGTGGGAACGCCGACCATCTGGCCGCCGCGGCTGCCGATGGCCTCCAGCTCGTCCAGGGCGCCGGGCATGATGTCGGCCAGCGGCGCGTAGTCCTCCGAGGTGCGGCGCTCGGTGACCTTGTAGATCTCCGCCTGGGCGCGGTCCACGAGCTCGTCGACCTCTTCGTTCTGGCCGCCGTAGCCGAAGGAGACGATGCGGGTGCCGGCCTCGATGAGGCGGCGGAGGATGGCCTGCTCTCTGACGATCTTGGCGTAGTAGCCGGCGTTGGCCGCGGTGGGGACGACGGCTGTGAGCGTGTGGAGGTAGCCGGCGCCGCCGACCCTGGCCATCTCCCCGCGCTTTTGCAGCTCGTCGAAGACGGTGACGGCGTCGGCGGGCTCGCCGCGGCCGTAGAGGTCGGTGATGACGTCGTAGACCATCTGGTGGGCGGGCCGGTAGAAGTCGTCGGACCGCAGGATCTCCACGACGTCGGCGATGGCGTCCTTGGACAGCAACATGCCGCCCAGCACCGACTGCTCCGCCTCGATGTTGTTCGGCGGGGTGCGCTCGAAACCAGGACCCGCACCGGTCTCTTCGTCAATGCTCACCGCGCCCCCTCGACAACCTTGCAGGCGGTCGCACCACCCCCACTTGTAGTCGACCGGTGTGACAGTTTCCCGGAGCCGGGCACCCAACGGCAACGCGGCCTGTGGACAACCCTGTGGTCAAGCTGTGCATGACCCCGGCCAGGGTGTGAACGGCCTGTGGACGGAGGCTGGGGATAACTCTTTCGGATATCCACCGATCAGCCTCTGACCTGGACAAACGATGTCCACCGGCTGTGGAGGAAAGAAAGTTGTGCCGACACGCCGTGTAATGGCCATAATGGACAAATGCCCATTACATCAACAGACAGGGAGATCCTCCGGCTGGCCGTGCCCGCGTTCGGCGCGCTGGTGGCCGAGCCGCTCTTCCTGCTCGCCGACTACGCCATCGTGGGCCACGGCCTCGGCACCACGGCGGTGGGCGCGCTGGGTGTAGCGGGCACCGTGCTGGCGACGCTGGTGAACCTGTGCGTCTTCCTCGCCTACGGCACGACGGCGTCGGTGGCGCGGCAGAGCGGGGCCGGCAATCACACGCGGGCCATGCGCAGCGGTGTGGACGGGATCTGGCTGGCGCTGGGCATCGGCGTGGCGTTGATCGCCCTCGGCTGGCCGCTGGCCCCGGCCGTCGTGGAGCTGTTCGGGGCGAGCCCGGAACAGGCCGCGCAGGCCGTGACGTACCTGCGGATCAGCCTGCTGGGCACGCCGGGGATGCTGGTCGTGCTGGCGGGCACGGGCGTGCTGCGCGGGCTGCGGGACACCGTCACCCCGCTGGTCGTCGCCATCGGCTCGTTCGCGCTCAACGCGGTGCTGAACGCCTGGTTCGTGCTGGGGCTGGATTGGGGCATCGCCGGATCGGCGTGGGGCACCGTGCTGGCGCAGACGCTGGGCGCCGCCGTCTACCTCGTCGTGGTGGCCAGAGGAGCACTGCGGCTCGGCACGCCGCTCACGCCCGGACTGGCCGGGCTCAAGCAGGCGGGTACGGCCGGGTTCGCGCTGTTCATCCGCACCATCTGCCTGCGCGTCGTGCTGACCGTGGCAACCGTGATCGCCACCAGGATGGGCCAGGCCGAACTGGCCGCGTACGCCATCACCACCCAGGTGTGGACGCTGCTCGCGTTCGCGCTGGACGCCATCGCCATCGCGGGGCAGGCCATCACGGGGCGCTCGCTGGGCGCCGGCGACGCCGCCGCGACCCGGGCCGCCACCAAGCGCATGGTGCAGTGGGGCGTCTGGTCGGGGATCGTGCTGGGCCTCCTCGTCATCGCCGCCAGGCCCTTGCTTCCGGGATTGTTCGACGCCGATCCGCTGGTCGCCGAGCTGCTGCTGGCCCTGCTGTGGCCTGTGGCGCTGTTCCAGCCGGTGTGCGGGGTGGTGTTCGTGCTGGACGGCGTGCTGATCGGCGCGGGTGACCAGCGCTATCTGGCGTGGGCGGGGGTGTGGACGACTCTGGCGTACCTGCCGGCGGCCTATCTGGCGTCCGGTCTCGGCGTCGTGGCCCTCTGGTGCGCGCTGGGCGTGTGGATGATCGCCCGCATGATCACCCTCGTACGCCGTGCCGCCGGAACCGCATGGCTGGTAACCGGGGCGTAATCGTCCCGTGCTTGCTGTTGTTCAAGTGGTGAGACATTGTGGGCGAGTTCCCTGAGCGGGGTGTTCCTTGACCACGATATTGCGACGACTGCCACCTTCCGAGGCGACCGGCCTGCGTACCGGCGCCCGGCACAGCCTGGCCGAGCTCTACCGTCCGGCCGATCTCGTCGTGCTCGGGCTCGGTGTGATGATCGGCGCGGGCATCTTCTCCATCGCCGGTCAGCAGGCCGCCACCTCGGCGGGCCCCGGCGTGATCCTCTCCTTCATGATCGCGGGAATCGCCTGCCTGCTGGCCTGCCTCTGCTACGCCGAGCTGTCGTCCACCATGCCGACCTCCGGCAGCGCGTACACCTTCACGTACGTCATCTTCGGCGAGGTCTGGGCCTGGATCATCGGCTGGGCGCTGATCCTGGAGCTACAGTTCGCCGTCGCGGTCGTGGCCAGGGCGTGGGGCCTGATCACGGTCGGCGCGATCACGAACCTCGGCGTACGCTTGCCGAACCCGGACCTCGTCGCGGACCTCCTCGTGCTGGTCATCCTCGTGCTGCTCACCGGAGTCGTGGCGCTGGGCGCCCGGGTGGGGCTGCGCGCGCTGTGGATCATGGTGGCGGCCAAGCTCCTGGCCATCGGCGCGGTCATCATCGTGGGCCTGCCGCACGTGGACGCCGCCAACTTCGGCGACTTCTACGTGGCCCCCAAGACGCTGGCGACTCAGCCGGCGACCGTGCTGGAGGTCGTCGTCGGGGAGAGCCACGCGTTCGGCTGGTTCGGGATCTTCACGGCGGCCTCGGCCATCGCGTTCGCGTACATCGGCTTCGACGTCGTGGCCACGGCGGCCGAGGAGACCGTCAACGCGCCCCGCGCCGTGCCCAAGGGCATGATCCGCAGCCTCGTGATCGCCACGATCATCTACATCGCGGTGGCGGTGGTCATGGTGGGCATGGTGTCGTACGCGAAGATCTCCGTGGAGGCGCCGCTGGCCAGCGCGTTCCGGGCGGCGGGCGTGGACTGGATGGTCCACTTCATCGACGTGGGCGCGGTGCTGGGGCTGACGACGGTGATCCTGGTGCTGATCGTGGGGCAGACGAGGGTGCTCTTCTCGATGGCGCGTGACGGCCTGATCCCGCGCGGCCTGGCCTCGGTCAGCCGCCGTTACCACACGCCGTCGCGGGTGACGCTGGTGATCGGGTTCGTCGCGATCGTGCTGGCGGAGTTCGTGCCGGTGCTCACGCTGCAGGAGCTCGTGGTGATCGGGACGCTGTTCGCGTTCGCGTTCGTGGCGGCCGGGGTGATCGTGATGCGCCGGCGCATGCCGCACCTGGAGCGGGGGTTCCGTGTGCCGCTCTCGCCGCTGGTGCCCGCGCTCTCGCTGATGGCCACGCTCTGGCTCATGGTGAACCTGCGGGTGCTGACCTGGGCGTGGTTCACCCTGTGGATGGTCTTCGGCCTGCTGGTCTACCTCGTGTACGGCCGCCGGCACAGCCTCCTGGCCCGCCCGGCGGCCGAGCCGACGTCGCACGCACGCGGCCGGCACCGGCGCTAGAACCGCCGGGCCTCGAGCACGCTCCGCAGGAACTCCCTGGTCCTGGTGTTCTCCGGGTCTGTGAAGATCTTCTCCGCAGGTCCTTTCTCGAGCAGCACTCCGCCGTCGAGAAAGCACACGGTGTCCGAGATGTCGCGGCAGAAGCCCATCTCGTGAGTCGTCAGGATCATCGTCATGCCCGACTCCTTGAGCTCCCTGATGATCCCCAGCACCTCGACCACCAGCTCGGGATCGAGCGCCGACGTCACCTCGTCGAGCAGCATCAGCCTGGGCTGCGTGGCCAGCGCCCTGATGATGGCCACACGCTGCTGCTGCCCGCCCGACAGCCGGTCAGGGTACGCCCGCGCCTTGTCCGCCAGCCCGAACCTGGCCAGCAGCTCCTGCGCCTGCTCCTCGGCCTGCTCCTTGTCCACCCCGTGCACCCGGCGGGGCGCGAGCGTGATGTTGTCCAGCACGGTCATGTGCGGGAACAGGTTGAACGCCTGGAACACGATGCCCAGCCGCTTGCGCACGTCGTCGACGTTCGCCCGCGGATCGGTGATGTCCTCGCCGTCGAGGAGGATCGCGCCGTCGTCCACCGTCTCCAGCAGGTTGACGCAGCGCAGCAGCGTGGACTTGCCCGAGCCGGAGGCGCCGATCAGGCTCACCACCTCGTGCGGGCTCACGTCGAGGTCGATGCCCCGCAGCACGTGGTGGCCGTGGAAGTTCTTCCACACCCCGTCGATCGTCAAAACGCTCATGCGCCGCGCCTCCTGCGGGTGCGGGCGGCCAGGTGGTCGGTGAACCTGGCCATGGGGATGGTGAGCAGGATGAACAGCAGCGCCGCCGCCAGGTAGGGCGTGTAGTTGAACGTGCTGGCCGCGTGGATCTGCGCCTGCCTGAGCGCGTCCAGCGGACCGATGGTGGCCACCAGCGCCGTGTCCTTCTGCAGCGAGACGAAGTCGTTCAGCAGCGGCGGCGCCACTCTGCGGGTGGCCTGCGGCAGCACCACGTACCGCATGGTCTTGGCATGGCTGAGCCCGAGCGAGCGAGCCGCCGCCACCTGGCTCGGGTGGATGGACTCGATGCCGGAGCGGAACACCTCCGCCACGTAGCCGCCGTAGGAGAGCGTCAGCGCGATGATGCCCAGCGTCGCCAGATCAGTGGGAATGCCCTGGAGCCGGAGCGCGGGCAGCCCGAAGCCGATCAGGTAGATCACCAGGATCGTCGGCACGCCGCGGAAGACGTCGGTGTAGAGCGTGGCCAGCGCCCTGACCGGGAAGAACGCCGGCGTCTTGATCCCTCTGGCCAGCGCCACCAGCAGCCCGACCACCAGGATCAGCACCTCGGCGATCAGGAAGATCTTGACGTTGAGCAGGAACCCGCTCAGCACGTCGGGCATCGCCTCGGCGAACCGTTCCCAGTCGAAGAACGTCTCCCGCACCCGCGGCCAGCCGGGCGAGCTCGTGACTGCCCACACGACCAGGACGATGAACACCACCGTCGAGGCCGTCGCGATGGAGGCCGAGCGGCGGGCGCGCGACTTGCGCACCCGCTCCCGCTGCAACTGCCGCTCAGACTTGACCCAGTCGCTCATCGCAGTTCAGGCGCGCCGACGGCCGAGCCGAGCCACTGCTCTTCGATCTTGGCCAGCTCGCCCTTCGACTTCAGCGCGTCGACGGCCTTGTCCACGCACGGCTTGAGCCCGCTGCCCTTCTCCATGACCAGCCCGAACTCCTCCGGCGTGCCGCCCGTCGCACTGAACTGCCCCACGATCTTGGACTTCTCCACCTGCGCCGCCGTCACGTAGAACGCCGTCGGCAGGTCCACGACCACCGCGTCCACCTGCTTGTTCTTCAGCGCGTTCACGGCGTCTACCTGCTCGTTGTAGACGTTGGGCTCGTTGGCCGGCTTGATCACGTCCTTGACCGCGGTGAGCGAGGTCGTGCCCACCTGTACGCCGATCTTCGCGTCCTTCAGCTCGGCCAGGCTCTTGGCGTCGGCGTACTTGCTGCCTTCGATGGCCACGACGGCCTGCTTGACCGTGTAGTAGCCGTTGCTGAAGTCGACCACCTTGGCCCGATCAGGCGTGATCGACACCTGGTTGACGTCGAAGTCGAACTGCTTCTCACCCGGCGCGAACGCCGAGTCGAACTTGACGGTGGCCCACTGCACCTCGCTGCGGTCGAACCCGAGCTCCCCCGCCACGGCAAAGGCCACCGCACTCTCGAACCCCTGCCCGTTGCTCGGGTTGTCGTCCTTGAACCACGGGTCGTAGGCCGGCTTGTCGGTCCCGATCGTCAGCTTGCCGGGGTTGACCAGCGTGAGCTGCTCCTTGGTGCAGGCGGTGGACGCCGCGGGACTTGCCGACGCCGTACTCGCCGTGTTGTCCACGGGCGCACAACCAACGACCGCCACGGCCAGTGCGAGCAGCATGAAAGGACGGGCCATGGCTAGAGCCTCCAGGGGGAACGTGCTAAAGAACGAACGCATTCTACGCAGGCCGAAGCGGAAATAACGCCTCAGGGTGCCCTGGGAGGGCCCTGTTCATGGTCGCGCTCGCACGGGGCTCCGCTGGTCACGCAAGCTGCCGCTCTCCGCCCCAGGCTCGCCGCACTGCGTTGAATGGTCGCGCTCGCACGGGGCTCCGCTGGTCACGCAAGCTACCGCTCTCCGCCCCAGGCTCGCCGCTCCGTCAGCCGAAGTACGGCGGGTGGTAGGCCACGGCAGCGCGTAAAGAAGGAAAAAGCCCCGCTCCGAAGGGGAGCGGGGCTTTCATCACAAACCTCAGCTTGCGACGACCTCTACATCCAAAGACGCAGATACTTCCGGGTGGAGCTTGACGGTCACCCGGTGGGAGCCGATGCTCTTGATCGGGTTGACGATCTCGATGCGGCGGCGGTCGAGCTGCGGGCCGCCGGCGGCCTTGACGGCCTCGGCGATGTCGCCCGTGGTGATCGAGCCGAACAGGCGGCCGGAGTCGCCCGCGCGGGTGGTCAGGCGGACGCGCAGGGCGCCGAGCCGGCCGGCGACCTCCTTCGCGGTGCCCAGGTCACGGATCTCGCGAGCGTCGCGAGCCTTCCTGATGGACTCGATCTGCTTCTCGGCCCCACGGGTCCAGCGCATGGCGTAACCGCGCGGGATGAGGTAGTTGCGGCCGTAGCCGTCCTTGACCTCGACGACGTCACCAGGGGTGCCGAGGCCGGAGACCTCGTTGGTGAGGATGAGCTTCATGTCGGCAAGTCCTCCTTAGCGCGCGGTGCTCGTGTAGGGCAGCAGGGCCACCTCACGGGCGTTCTTGATCGCGGTCGCCACGTCACGCTGGTGCTGGGTGCAGTTGCCCGTCACCCGGCGCGCACGGATCTTGCCGCGGTCGGAGATGAACTTCCGCAGCAGCGCCGTGTCCTTGTAGTCGACGTAGGAGATCTTGTCGTGGCAGAACAGGCAAACCTTCTTCTTCGGCTTGCGCAGTGCCGGCTTGGCCATCGTGGTGCTCCTTTCAGAGCCCCGCCTTCCGGGCGGGAATGGACTCGGACTGATGGACAGGGATTAGAAGGGAGGCTCGTCGCTGAAGTCGTTGCCGCCGCCGAAGCCGCCGCCGCTCTGCTGGCCGCCGCCGCCGCCCCCGCCGCCACCCTGGTAGCCGCCGCCCTGGGGCGGGGCGGGCGTCGCGGAGGCCCACGGGTCATCGGCCGGGCCGCCGCCGAAGCCGCCACCGCCACCGCCCTGACGGGAGGTGCGGTTGACCTTGGCGGTGGCGTTGCGCAGAGACGGGCCGACCTCGTCGACCTCGACCTCGTAGACCGTGCGCTTCTCGCCTTCCTTGGTCTCGTAGGACCTTTGCTTGAGCCGCCCCTGAACGATGACCCGCATGCCGCGCTGGAGGCTCTCAGCGGCGTTCTCCGCCGCCTGCCTCCACACGTTGCAGGTCAGAAAGAGGCTCTCGCCATCCTTCCACTCATTGGTCTGGCGATCCATGAACCGCGGAGTGGACGCGATGCGGAATCGAGCCACCGCTTGCCCCGTCGGGGTGAAGCGCAGCTCCGGGTCGTCGACGAGATTGCCGACGATGGTGATTACGGTGTCGCCTGCTGCCATGGCTAGCGCTCGCCTTCCTGCACGCCTTCGCTTGGGTTACGGCTCAGACTACGGGTCCTTCCCGACAAAAAGCCGGGTCTTAGTGCACGTCGGGACGCAGGACCTTGGTACGCAGAATGCCCTCGTTGAGGTTCATCTGCCGGTCGAGCTCCTTGACCGTCGCGGGCTCCGCGGACAGGTCGATGACGGCGTAGATGCCTTCAGACTTCTTGTTGATGTCGTAGGCGAGCCGGCGACGGCCCCAGACGTCGACCTTCTCCACGGTGCCGCCGTCGTTGCGGACCACGGTGAGGAACTGGTCAAGGGACGGCGCGACGGTGCGCTCGTCGAGTGAAGGGTCCAGGATGACCATTACTTCGTAACGACGCATGCGGGACTCCAACCTCCTCTGGACTCTTGCGGTCACGACACTCTGCCGTGACAGGAGGACGCTGACGTTTGAACCGGAGCGCCCACTTCGGCGCCACCGGGCGACGGATCATCCATCACAACGCAGCTTGCCCAGGTTACCAGCCGCGAGTACATGGGAAGGCCTGTAGGAAACCTGAAGGGGGTGGTGGCAGTGCCACATGTGCTTCATCCCTCCGAGAGGGAGCGGTTCAGGATCACGCTCAACACCGACGGGCATCCGCACCCGGTCGAGAACATCCTGGCCATCGCGACGCTGCTGCTCGGCGTCGTGGCGTTCGTCTCGACGTTCTGGGTCGCCGCGCACGCCATCTCGGCCTGGGCCGGCACACTCGGGTTCGGCGTCGGGCTCTACTCTCAGTACGTCTCGGAGACCACGCCGCAGCGCTCGCTCAACGTCGTCGGGCTCGTGGGGTCGTTCGTGGGGGCCGCGCTCGGCATCGCCCACGGCGGTTTCCTCCCCCATCCATGACCGACCCCATCCTGACCCCCATCCATGAGCAACGGCCCCGGCTCGCGAAGTCCGGGGCCGTTTCGTCTATGTAGTTCACCCGATGTGCAGGTCTATGCCGAGCAGGACGAGGAACCAGAGGAACACCGCCAGCAGCGCCTCCGCGAGATCCCTGAGCAGGCCTGCCGTGATGTAGTCGTACACCCAGGCGATGTAGATCCCGATCACCACGTAAATCAATAAGATCAGCGCCCGCCAGCGCCACCTTGCCATATCGCAACTCCTCCTGTAGGGGGCGCTGTGCGACTGCCCCGACACTGTCAGGGCAAACGCGTCTGAGGGTCGCGCTCGTAGGGGGCTCCGCTGGTCACGCAAGCTACCGCTCTCCGCCCCAGGCTCGCCGCACTGCGTTGAATGGTCGCGCTCGCACGGGGCTCCGCTGGTCACGC
>NZ_JBITMD010000028.1:106436-151776 GCF_044465905.1 Nonomuraea sp. NPDC049480 | reverse complement strand
TGTGTCTTAATTCTCGCCGCCGTTCGAGTTTCTGTCAAATTGACCGGACTCGCTCGATCTGCGGGAATCAATCCACGCCCCGTTTCCGGGACAACCCCTCTAACTTACCAGCCCATCCGAGTAGATGCGAAATCATCCCGGATGACCCAGAAGGAAGTGAGGTTTGCCGGGCACCTCCGGAGGTTCCGCGAACCTCCTCGACCGCCCTGCGCGAAGCAACTCTAGCAGTCCCCGGCACCCACTTCGCGCATCTCAGGTAATCATGTGGTCCTTCCCTCCCCACCAGACCCTCAAACCTCCCCAACGTCTCTCCCTGGCGGCGCCCCGGGTCAAGCCGACGGCAAGTCATCCGCAATCGCCTCCAGGTACGAAGGTACTCACGAGCAGACTGCGCTCTCGGAGGTATCCGCCATGACCCGCTCGGAGTTCGACGACATCCGCGCCTTCCTCGCCGACGAGGCGACCCACGCCGGAGACCTGCTGAGAATCGCCAGGACGCTGATCGACGATCTCGAGCACGCCCGCATGCGCGAGGCCGTCCTGCGTACCCACTATCTGCGCCTGCTCACGGCCGCGCGGGCGACGATGGCGGCAGAGGCCGTGAACGCGCCCGACCCCTTGGGGTTCATCAGGCACGAGCTGGCCGAGCGGGGCCAGCTGCCCGAGGACGGCGAGGCCGTGCAGCGCATCCTGTCCGACGCTCGTACGGCGGCCGCGCTGCTCGCCTCCGTGGAGGACGCCGCGCAGCAGCCGCGTCCGCGGGGCATGCGACTGCGCCGTTGCGTCGGCACGCACAGGACCCTGCCCAGATAGGTCGTGCCAGGCCTCGTTGCTCCCCGGTGACCGAGTGACGACTGTCGACATAGCCGCTCTTTCACCCTCGACTGGAAGACTTCGCATATGTGGCAGCGGAGGCTCAACTGGGCGGCAATTCTCCTAGTCGGGACATTCGGCCTGACATGGGTCGGCATCGTGATTTGCGCGGACGACACCTCAGGCCCCTGGATGCGGGCCGCGCAGGTCCTCTTCGGGCTCCTGCTGCTTGGCTGGGCCATCCAGAAGGCGGTTGTGATGATCATGGAGGATCAGGGCTCGAAGCGGTAACCCATGCCAGGCTCGGTGAGCAGATGGACCGGGTGGCCGGGGTTGCGCAGGAGATCTCCAGGAAGTGCCATTCCGTGGGCGTCAGTCGTCCCCTTCTGAGATCGTCCTGTCGGCCAGGTCGATCACGTGCTCGCCCAGCCGTATCGTGGCGGGCTCCTCCCCGTGCCGGCCGGTGCGCCGGGTCACCGCGCGAATGCGGGGCGAACGGCTCGTCGATGCGGCGAACGCCCGCCCCTCTGGGACAGAGGTCTTCCTCGGGTGCCGCGCCCGGGTGGACGCGCAGCCCGCCTCGGGTGCTTTCTCCCATTCCTCCAGGGCTACGGCTGGTACGGCGGCGCGACCCCCCAGCCCCAGTGCGGCACCGGCGCTTCCGGCGGAGGCTCCGCCCCCGGTTGGGAGTTGTGCTTGGCCAGCCGGGTGCCCCATTCGACGTAGCCCGCGAACGCGGCCCTGAACTCGGGGTCGTCCGGCAGCCCCACCTCATCGGCCGCGTCCATGAGCAGGTTCACCCACCTGCGGCGTTGCGGCTCGATGATCGCCTTGCCGAGGTGGTGGCGGAGCATGTTGGGGTAGCCGCCGCGCTCTTTCGTGTAGCGGTCGGGGCCGCCGAACACCTCGCCGAGCCACATCGCCACATATTTCTTGTGGTCCGGGTCCATGTGCGCGAACAGCGGCCCGATCAACTCGTCCTTGACGACACTGCGGTAGAAGGCCTCGGTCAGCCGCTCGAACGCCGCGGCGCCGCCTGCCCACTCGTAGAGCGTCGGCACTGCCTCATCTGTCACGTAATCATGTAATCATCCAGGCGACTCGCGGGGCAAGGACTCTCCGGTGTCCCGGGGTGCGAAGCCATACGGGGTCGCCAGTCCTTCCCGACATCTGCCGCCATTGGTGGCTTGTGCGGGCCCTCTCCCGCTCATCGAGATCGAGACGATGGCCGCGCGGCGCGACGACCGGCCTCCGAGCCCAGGAGTTCCGCACATCAGGCAACGCGTGGAGTCGATAGGGCCGGACTCGTAGGTGGGGCGCCGTGCGGCCATGCGGGGCAGGTATTCCCGGCTGGATCGCCCTGGCCTCCACCAGCTCGGCCACCGCGTGGTCCAGGCACTCCGGGTCGCGATGCAGGCGCTTCGGGATGTGGGCGCTGATCGGGAAGTGTAGAGCCGCCGGAAACGACGAAGTCCCCGGCCAATTGGCCGGGGACTTCGTCTTTGGTAGCGGGGACAGGATTTGAACCTGCGACCTCTGGGTTATGAGCCCAGCGAGCTACCGAACTGCTCCACCCCGCGTCGGTGTGTTGTTTACAACTATACAGGCCTGAAGTGAGTGCTTCGGCCAGTCAGCCGATCCGGCTGGTTTGCCGGAACGAGCAGAGGCCCGGTTTCCCGGGCCTCTGAACTGGTAGCGGGGGCAGGATTTGAACCTGCGACCTCTGGGTTATGAGCCCAGCGAGCTACCGAACTGCTCCACCCCGCGTCGCCTTGCGCCTTAAGACTAGACGGCGACACGGGGTGGACGCAAACTGAAGGGCTAAGACGTGCCTCCAGTGGGCGATGGCGACGCCGGCGGAGAGGCCGGCGGAGAGGCCGTGGGCGACGGCGAGGCCGTCGGGCTGGCCGTGGGTGCCGGCTGCGGCTGCTGCGCGTTGGCGCCCTCGAGCGCCTTCAGCGCGTCCTCCAGCCGCTTCTGCGCCTCCCCGTACGCGTCCCAGTCCGGCGGGCTGGCCTGCAGCGCCTTCTGGGCGTCCTCATAGGCCTTCTTGGCGTTGGCGATCGCCGAGTTGAGCGCCGTGTTGGCCTGGTTGGGCGTGTTCTGTTGGTTCTGTTGGTTCTGCTGGTTTTCCTGCTGTTGTTGTTCGGTGCCGAAGACCTTCTGCAGGGCCTCGTCCAGCGTGCGTCCCACGCCGATCGTGCTGCCGTACGACGCCAGCACCCGCTGCAGGATCGGGTACGGCTCCTGTCCGCCGCCCGCGGCCACCTGGATGTACACCGGCTCGATGTAAACCAGGCCGCCCGCGTACGGGAGCGTCAGGAGGTTGCCGTAACGGACCGACGAGGCTCCGACGCCGAGGAGGTTGAGCTCACCCGCGAAACGGCTCTGGAAGGAGTTTTGCGCCTGTCCTGGGCCGGGGATGGGCGTGCTCGACGGCATCCGGAGTATGCGGATCCGGCCGTAGCCGGACCCGGACGACGAGTCGACCGCCATGAACGCCGCCAGGTTGGGGCCCTGGCGCGGCACGAACGTGGTCGTCAGCGAGAACGTCGGCGTGCCGCCCGGCATCGTGGTGGTCAGGTAGTAGGGCGGCTGCTTGATGTTCTGCGCGCCCTGGGTGGGGTCGTTGGGGACATTCCAGAAGTCCTGGCCGCTGTAGAAGGCGGCCGGGTCGGTGATGTGGTAGCGCGACAGGGTGTAGCGCTGAATCTTGAACAGGTCCTCGGGGTAGCGCACGTGGCCGCGCAGGTCGGCGCTCATCTCCGAGGCCGGGCGGATGAGGCCGGGGAAGGCCGAGCTCCAGGTCTTCAGCACCGGGTCGTTGGTGTCCCAGCCGAAGAGCTTGACCGTGCCGTCGTAGGCGTCGACGGTGGCCTTGACCGAGTTGCGGATGTAGTTGATCTTGTCGCTCGGCTGCTGGGCGATCACGCGGCGGTCGGTGGACGTGTCGCGCGTCATGTCGTCGAGGCTCTCGCTCTGCGAGTACGGGTAGTCGTTGGACGTCGTGTAGCCGTCGACGATCCAGACGATGCGACCGTCCACGATCGCCGGGTAGGGGTTGCCGTCGAGCGTGAGGAACGGGGCGACCTTCTGGACCCGGTCACGCGGGTTGCGCTCGTACAGGATCTTGGAATTGGTGTTGACGTCGCCCGAGAGGACGATGTTCGCCTCGGTGTACTTGGCGGCGTACAGGAGCCGGTTGAAGAACGAGCCGAGGCCGACGCCGCCGCCGGTGTAGGTGGTGTTCTTCTGGCCCGTGCCGCCCGTCTGCGGGAAGTCGAGCTCCTGCGGGTTGTTCGGGTTGCCGCCGGCGATGACGTA
Source organism: Nonomuraea sp. NPDC049480 (assembly GCF_044465905.1). Taxonomy (NCBI): domain Bacteria; kingdom Bacillati; phylum Actinomycetota; class Actinomycetes; order Streptosporangiales; family Streptosporangiaceae; genus Nonomuraea; species Nonomuraea sp. NPDC049480. Next base: position 147,639 of record NZ_JBITMD010000028.1, on the reverse strand, counting down.
GTCGGCGGACGCGTCGTCCTCGCCGTAGTAGATCCGCGGTTCCTTGAGGTTGGTGCTGGTCACCAGCGGGCCGACGACCGGCATGTCCTTGGCGTCGTAGTCGGGCAGTCCGCTGGAGTCGACCTTGTTGCCCGGCGCGGCGACGAAGCCGTAGCCGTGGGTGTAGACCAGGTGCCGGTTGATCCAGTTGTTCTGCTCCGGGGGCGGGCCGGTCAGCTCGCGGACGCCGACGACGTGGTCGATCAGCTTGCCCGCGCTGTCGGGGTAGCGGTCGACGTCGAGCGGCTCGGCGAAGTTGTAGAAGCCGCGGATGCGCTGCGTCTGCTCGTACGTCGAGGACACCAGCGCCGGATCGAGCAGGCGCACGCCGGAGACCGATGTGTCGCCGCCGGGCTGGACCTTGGTCGGGTCGGCCTGGGCGTTGTAGGTCTCGACCTCGGTCTTGTCGACGTTGTACGCCTGCCGTGTGGCCTCGATGTTGCGCTGGATGTAGGGCGCCTCTTTGCCCTGCTGGTTGGGCTTGACCTGGAACTGCTCGACCAGCGCCGGGTAGACGCCGCCGATCAGGATGGCCGAGAGCACCAGCAGGCCGAAGGACACCCCGGGCAGCATGCCGCCCGGCCTGACCACGCCGGCGAAGAACAGCACGGCGCAGATCAGCGCGATGATCGCGAGGATGGTCTTGGCCGGCAGGACCGCGTTGACGTCGGTGTAGGACGCGCCGTGCACGAAGCCGCGATCGGAGAAGACCAGGCCGTAGCGGTCGACCCAGTAGGCGACGGCCTTGAGCAGCACGAAGACGCCGAGCAGCACCGACAGGTGCACCCGCGCCGCCCGCGAGGCGTGAACCCCGGGCGACTGCAGGCGGAACCCGCCGTACAGGTAGTGCGTGATCGCCGCCAGGATGATCGAGATGATCACGGCGGTGAACAGGAAGTTCAGGACCATCCGGATGAACGGGTAGTCGAACATGTAGAACGAGATGTCAAACTGGTGCAACCTGTCCTGCTTGCCGAACGTCGCACCGTTGATGAACTGCAGCCACGTCTGCCACTGCCCCGAGAACGAGGAACCGGAGAACAGCGCGAGCAGGCCCATGCCGACAATGAAGATCAGCTTGCGGTGGGGGTCGAGCGCCATACGGTAGCGGTCGGCGCCGCTCGCGCCGCCGAACATCGCGGGCCCGAACATCGGCCGGGTCCGGAAGGCGAGCAGCATGTTGCCGCCGGCGATGGCGACCATCAGCAGCGCGCCGACGAAGAACAGCGCGATCTGGGTCAGCACCACTCCGGTGAACACCGATGTGTAGTCGACGGCATCGAACCACAAATAATCGGTATAAATGCCGGAAAACAGGAAGAACAACGCCACGATCGCCACGAGAGCGATCGCCACAGGTAGAAGCAGTCGCGGTCGGCGGGGCAAGCGCATCGCCCTGCCGGCTCCTGGGGTCCGGAAGCTCAAGGCCAACCCCTCTGTCGTCATGAAGAAGTCGTAATGAAGAAGCGGTCCGTGTCTGGCAACCTACACCGCTAGCCGTGCCATACGGCTAACGCATGGCGATGGCCGAAAGTTTCATCCGGCCTCGCACGCGGGCACATTTCCCTTTCCCGTACGTAGCGCGTCGAGCGCCACCACCGCGTCGTGCAGGGTGTCGGCCCGGACCAGCCGCAACCCGTCGGGCACCGCCTTCATGGCCTCGGCGCAGTTGTCGACCGGGGTGAGGAAGACGGTCGCGCCGGAGCCCTTGGCGCCCACCATCTTCTGCTGGATGCCGCCGATCGGGCCGACCTCGCCCGTCGGCTGGATGGTGCCGGTGCCGGCGATCTTCTTGCCGCCGGTGAGCTCGCCCGGCGTGAGCTTGTCGAGTATGCCGAGCGAGAACATCAGCCCGGCGCTGGGCCCGCCGACGTCGCCCACGTTGATGTCGACGTCGAACGGGAACTTGTACTTCGCCTGCATGAGCACACCCACCTGGGGCTGCCCCGTGGGCCCGGCCACCGTCCGCAGGGTGACGTCGAGCTTCTCCTTGCCCCTGGTGACGTTGAAGACCACGTCGTCGCCGGGCTTGTGCGCCTTCACCGTGTCACCGACGACGTCGACGTCCTTGGCCGCCTTGCCGTCAACGGAGTTGATCTCGTCGCCCTTCTGGAGCTTGCCGTCGGCCGGCTTGCCCTTCTCCGCGGACACGACGCTCACGACCATGCTGTAGGGGATCTTGAGCTCGTTGAGCGCGGCGGCGGTGGCGGAGTCCTGGGAGTTGGTCATCTCTACCGTGTTCTCCTCCTCGACCTCCTTGGGGTCGCGGTCGGGAGCGAAGATGGTCTCCTGGGGGACCACCGCCACGGTCGGGTCTATCCAGCCGCGCAACGCCGTCAGCAGGTCGATCTGGGCGGCCGGGCCGCCCTGGTAGGCCACCGTCACCAGGCTCAGCGCGCCACTGGTCGGATAGGTCTCCCGGCCCTTGATCGAGATCACGGGCTTCTTGTCGACCTCGCCGATGGTGTTCTCCGTCGGCCCGGGGCTGAGCACGACATACGGGACCGGCCGGAACGCTCCCACCACCCCGAGCGCGAGCACCAGGAATCCCGCCAGGAGCAGGGTGAGGGCGCGTCGTGACATGATGATGAGCTTATTCGCAGGCGCCGACCCACTCGGTCTCGCCGTCGGCGAACACCTGGTGCTTCCAGATCGGGACCTGCGCCTTCAGGTCGTCGATCAGTCTTCGGGAGGCCTTGAACGCCTCGTCCCTGTGCGGCGCGGCCACCGCGACGATGACGGCCGTGTCGCCCAGCTCCAGGTCGCCCACCCGGTGCACGGCGGCCAGCGCCGTGACGGGGAAGTCGGCGGCGACCTTTTCCGCCACCGCGCGCAGCTCGGCCTCCGCCGTGGGGTGCGCGGAGTAGGAGAGCCTGGTCACGGGCTTGCCGTGGTCCTGCTCCCGCACGGTGCCCACGAAGATCGTGGTGCCGCCGGCGGCGTGGTCGCCCACGGCGGACAGCACCTCGTCCGCGGAGAGCGGAGTGTCGCGAATGCCGAGCAAACGGATGACGTCCACGGAAAAAGACTACCTTTACCCGCGCCGCTTCTTGCGTACCTGGCGGACGATCGCGGCGGTGCCGATGACGGCGACGGTGGCGCCGGCCGCGGTGAGCGTGGCCTCCTTGACCGGGAGCCGCCTGCCGACCACGGTAGTCCTGTTCTCCCGCAGCTCGAGCAGCTGCTCGAGCGCCGCCTCGTTGGTCCACGTGGGCTTCCAGCCCGCCTCGCGCAGCCCCGCGCAGTCCACGACCCACGGGTAGACGACGTAGTGAAGGTCGGTCGCGGGCGCCGGCGTGATGCCGAGGCGGTGAAGCCGCTGCGCCGTGCCGAACGTCAGCCCCGCGGGCAGCTCGAACCTGCGGATGCCGGACAGCTCCTCGACCTGCTCCTGCCCCAGCCAGCCGTCGCAGCCGACCGCCACCACGCCGGTGACCACGCCGCGCGCGGCCAGCTCCAGCGCCGAGACCAGGTCGTCGACGTGGCAGAACTGCCAGTGCGGGCTGCAGCCCTTGACGGTCAGGAGCCTGGGCGACTCGAAGTGACGGGTGATCACCGTGTCGATGCCCGGTCCGACGACCGCGGCCGGGCGCAGCACGGTCACCTCCAGCCCGGGGTGGCTGCGCAACGACCGGCGCGCCAGGGACTCGATCTCCAGGTAGTCGCCCACGACGCCGGTGTCGGGCTCGGCCGCCACCGGGGAGTCTTCAGGCAGGGGCACCTCGTTGTCGGGCGCGGCGCCGTACACCATCGCGCTCGTGACCAGCACCACCCGCCGCACGCGCGCCGCCGCGCAGGCCGTCAGCACCGTCTGGGCGGCTCTCCGGTTGTACGCCCGCCGCTCCACGGGATGGGAGTCGAGCGCGTAGTCGCCGGCCAGATGGACCAGGACGTCGATGTCGGAGATCCGGTTCGCCAAGAGCGGATCTCGTACGTCGATCACTCTCCACGTGGCTTCCTGAACGTCGCCGCGCTGCTCGTCGATGGCCACCACCCTGCGGAAATCCGCGGTGGATACGAGCCTCGCGAGCAGCTCGCGGCCTAGGCCGGAGGCCGCGCCCGTGACGGCGACGACGGGTTGGCGCGGGCGTTTCGAGGTAGGCACCAGGTCCTCACTTTGCACTGATCCGCCGTAGGACGACTAACGTGGCGGATGTGGACTCCTCCATCCTGCACGAGGTAGAGCGGTGACTGACCTGCCAGGTCGCGAAAACGACCCTAACGAGAACCCGTTCGCCATGTTCGGCAACCCTGAGCAGATGGCTCAGGCGATGCGCCAGTTCGCCGACATGCTGTCGGCACCGCAGGGTTCGGGCCCTGTCAACTGGGACATGGCGAAGAACATCGCCCGGCATGCCGTGGTCGCCGAGGGCGACCCGAGCGTCATGGAAGGCGAGCGCCGCCAGATCGTGGAGGCGCTGAGCCTGGCCGACCTGTGGCTGAACGAGGCGACCGCGCTGCCGAGCGGCGTGGCCGGCCCGCAGGCCTGGAGCCGGTCCGAGTGGATCGAGAACACCATCCCGGTCTGGCGCAAACTCTGCGAGCCGATCGCCGAGCGCATGGTCGAGACCATGGGCGGCGCGCTGGGCGGCTCCGGACTGCCGCCCGAGGCCCAGCAGATGGCCGGACCGCTCATGGGCATGCTCAAACAGATGGGCGGCATGATGGTCGGCCAGCAGATCGGGCAGGCGATCGCCTCGCTCGCCCGTGAGGTGGTCGGCACCACCGACATCGGCCTGCCGCTGTCCGACACAGCCGCGCTGCTGCCCGGCGGCATCGCGTCCTTCAGCGAGGGCCTGGAGACCCCGGCCGAGGAGATCAGGATCTACCTGGCGCTGCGCGAGGCCGCGCACCACCGGCTGTTCCAGCACGTGCCGTGGCTGCGCTCGCACCTGCTCGGCGCGGTCGAGGAATACGCCAAGGGCATCACGCTCGACACCTCGGCGCTCGAAGAGCAGATCCGCGGGCTCGACATCAACAATCCCCAGGCGATCCAGGAGGCACTGAGCGGGGGCAACCTGCTCAAACCCGAGGAGACCGAGCGGCAGAAAGCCGCGCTGGCCCGCCTGGAGACGATGCTCGCCCTGGTCGAGGGCTGGGTCGACAGCGTGGTGAACCGGACCGCCGAGGGCAAGCTGCCCTCGGCCGTCGCCCTGGCCGAGACCGTACGCCGGCGCCGGGCCACCGGCGGTCCCGCCGAGCTGACGTTCGGGACGCTGGTGGGGCTGGAGCTGCGGCCCCGGCGGCTGCGCGAGGCGGCGGCGCTGTGGCGGGCGCTGGAGAGCGGGCGCGGGATCGACGGGCGCGACGCGTTGTGGGGTCACCCCGATCTCATGCCGACGGCCGACGATCTGGACGACCCTGAAGCGTTCGTCCGCGGCGAGGCGGCCTGGGACATCTCCGAGCTGGAGCGCAAGCCGGACGAGGGCGACGAGAGTTGAGCCTGCACCGCGACGCGGTGGCGGTGCTGGCCGCCTGGGCCGCGCCCACGCCCGAGGAGGAGGCGCTGCGCACGGAGTTCCTCGGCCACCTGCGGGCGCACGACGACGCGATGTTGCGCGAGTGCGTTCCCGGGCACCTGACGGCGACGACGGCGGTGCTGTCGCACGACGGCCTTCGAGTGCTGCTCACGCTGCACCCGAAGGCCGGGATGTGGCTGCCGATGGGCGGGCACTGCGAGGTCTCCGACGCCTCGCTGGCGGACGCGGCCCTGCGGGAGGCGTGGGAGGAGTCCGGCATCTCCGGGCTTGAGCTGCTGCCCGGCCCGCTGGCGCTCGACAAGCACGTCGTGTGGTGCCATCCGCCGACCAGCTGGCATCTCGACGTCGAGTACGCCGCCGTGGCCCCTCCCGGCGCCGAGGCGGTGATCAGCGAGGAGTCGCTGGACCTGCGCTGGTTCCCCGTCGACGAGATCCCCGACCTTTCCGACGACGCGACGCGGCGATTGGCCAAACGCGGCCAGGCCGCCCTCAGCTCCGGCTCACGCCCGGTTGGCTAGAGTCCTTCGCATCGTTCCAAGGGGGGATAGGTGAATGCTCCGGCTGAGTCGCCCGTCGGCGGCACGATCGTGACGCCCGTTCGCAACCGCCGGAGGTTGGCCGGGCCGGCACTGACGTGGTTGGCCGTGACCCCGTTCGCGGCGTGGGCCGTCGCCCGGATGGCGGGGCTGGAGCGGGGGTCGCTGCCCACGCAGATCATGACCGCGACCCCGTACGCGGCGGCGGGCTCGCTGGTTCCCCTCCTGATCGCCGCGATCGGCCGCAGGCGCGCCGCCACGGCCGTCGCGCTGCTCACCACGACCGCGCTCGGCTTCAGCGTGCTGCCCCGAGCACTGGGCACGGGAGAGGCGACGGCCGGCCGGTCGTTGAAAGTCATGACGATCAACATGCTCTTCGGCAGGGCCGACGCCGAGACGATCATGAGGCTGGTCCGGGAGTTCGACCCGGACGTGCTGAGCACTCAGGAGCTGACGCCCGGGGCGGTGTCGGACCTGGACGCGGCCGGGCTCAAGGAGCTCATGCCGCACCGCGTACTGGAGGCCGAGTGGAGCGCCGGCGGGAGCGGCCTCTATTCCAAGCACTCCATGCGGGAGCTGCCGGACGTTGCCCCGCCGACCGGGCACCAGATGCCGGTCGCGCTGGTGTCGCTGCCGGGCGGCGACCCGATCGAGTTCGTCGACGTGCACCCCTTCCCGCCGCTGGGCCCGAACGTCGTCCAGTGGAACGAAGCGCTGGCCGCACTGCCGTCGGCATCCCCCGACCGGGTGCGGATCCTGGCGGGCGACTTCAACGCCTCCCTCGACCACGCCGCCCTGCGCCGGCTGCTGGACCGGGGCTACAAGGACGCAGCCGACCAGGTGGGGGCCGGGCTGATCCCGACGTGGCCGGCGAACAAGCGGGTGCCGCCGATCATCACCATCGACCACGTGCTGGTGGACCGGCGGGTGGGCGTGCGCGAGGTCAGCGTGCGCGACGTGCCGGGCACCGACCACCGAGCCGTGCTGGCCGAGCTCACCGTTCCCTGATCAACGCCCTGGTGTTGTCCCAGCCCTCGAGACCGGGGTCCAGGCGCTGGACGTCCTCCGGCGTGCGGAGGCGGTGCCAACCGGGGGTGGTGGCGACCTTCCTCGGGCCTGGAGCCTGCGCCCGTAGCGTGGCCACGATGCCGGCGTCGTTCAGGTCCGGGTCGGCCCAGGCGGGCGCGGGGAGGGCGCAGGCCATGGCAACGGCGCCGCCGCCCTCCGCCGGGCAGATGGTGATCTCGGCCCTGCCGAGCTCCCTGAACAGCTTTCCCACGAGCAAGGGCGGCAGATCGGGCGCGTCGCCGCTGATCACAGCGACCTGGTCGGCTTTGAGCCGGCCGAGCACGGTCTTCAGCGGCTCGTCGTCCGCTATCGTGATCACCTCGGTGCCGGGCCAGACGATGTCCTCAAGGCCGGGGACGCTGGTGATCAGCACCGGGGTGACGAGCTCCAGCCCCGCGACCATCTCGTAGGTGTCCTCCGCCACCGCCTCGAGGAACTCCCCGCCGTCGACGCCCGGCGGCGCGGCCTGCGCCATGTGCTGACGTACGAGAACCGCGGCGATGCGCGTCAACACTCCTCCGGTGCCGTGTGGGCCGCGGCGGAGTAGCCCTCCAAGAACCCGCGTGCCCGCTCCGACTTCGGATATTGTTCTACCAGCGCCCAGAACCTGGTGCCATGGCTGGGCACCAGCAGGTGCACGAGCTCGTGGATGATCACGTAGTTGATGACCCATTCGGGCAGGCCCTTGAGCCGCGTGGAGATCCGGATCGTGCCGTTTTCCGGAGTGCAGGAGCCCCAGCGGTGCTGCTGGTTGTCCACCCATCGCACGCTCACGGGCTCGGCCTTGCCGCCGAGGTATTTCGCCGACAGCTCCTTGGCCCGCTCGAGCAGGGCCTCGTCGGTGGGCCGTCGGCGGTTTTCCTTGGCGGCCAGCCGATCCAGCATGCGGCTTACCCATTCATCCGCGTCTTCGCCGCTCAGCCAGGCGGGCAGGAGCACGATGGTCTTGTCGCCGTCGCGGTAGGCGGAAACCGTACGCCGGCGACGAGAACTGCGACGGACCTCGACTGTCTCGGGGGGCACATATGCACGTTAGCCGAGACTGACGAAATTCCACAGAGGGTGGACGTTGTTTCTGCTGGTCAGATGATTAAGAGCCGGTGAATTTGGGCAGGCGCCTTTCCCGATGCGCGGCCAGGCCCTCCAGCAGGTCGGACGAGGCCATGGTCACCGGCTGTGCCAAGGATTCCCAGCGCAGCGCGGCTTCCAGGTCTTGATGGTCTTGGTTCAGGGCCACTTTGGTGAGTCTTGTGGCAATGGGCGCGTTCTGTGCGATCTTCCCCGCGATCGCGCGCACTTCCGAGAGGAGATCATTGTTTGGGAAAGCTTGATTTACCAGACCTTTATCCGCTGCCTCCGCGCCCGAGAGGGTACGGCCCGTCAGGAGCATCTCGCGCGCCAGGCCGGCGCCTGCTCTCCTGGGGAGCAGGTACGTGGCCGCCATGCCCGGATGCAGGCCCAGCGACGTGAACGGGGCCAGCAGTCGCGCGTCGTCGGCGGCGTAGACCAGGTCGCAGGCCAGCGCCACGCACAGTCCCGCACCCACAGCCGGGCCGTTGACGGCGGCGATCGTGGGGATCTCGAGCTCGGTGATCATCAGCCAGGTGCGGTAGAAGGCGAGCATCCGGTCGCGCAGTCGCGGCACGGCCTCCGTGCCGCGCTCGCCGATCCACGACAGATCACCGCCCGACGAGAATGCCGTGCCCGCTCCCGTGACGACGAGGCAGCGGGCGTCCCGGTCGGCGGCCAGGTCGGACATGGTCTCGCGCCAGCGGGCGGTCATGGCATCGGTCATGGCGTTGCGGCGGTCGGGGACGTTGAGCGTGATGAACACGACTCCGTCGCCTTCGCGATCAACCAAGAGCTCGTTCATGCGGGCAGCGTACTCGGCGGTTTCGGGCCTCGAGGGCCTCGGGCCTGGTGACCGGGTATGCCGGTTTCCGGCCTCGACATGCGCACCCGGAGAGGCGTAACCGCCGGCGGCAACGGCCGGCCGCAGGCGTGTAGACGGACGACCACGGGCTCCTGGCCGCTGACCTGCTCAGGCGACACCTCAACTACCGGGGCCGCTCCTGGTTACGGGTCAACGGGCTGATGATGACCACACTCCGGCAGTCCCTTGACTGTGACGTTGATGGATAGATGGCGTGAGTTAAACCTCGACCTCCGCGCGTGCCCGCCGCGCCTGGCGCCCGGTGGTATTTGGCGTCTTGCTGGTAGGGCCGCTCAATGGGTGCGGCGGGTTCGGTATCCGCGGTCGTCAGCCCGCCAGTGCCAATCCCAGCAGATTGCCTGCCTCCGGCGAAACCGGCTGCCTCAGCAGCACCGGCCCCTGCGCCATGAACCGCGGCCGCGCCCCTCGGTGCTCGTCGGCGGCGTGCACGGTGAACGGGTGCACCAGGAACACATCGCCCGGCTCGCCCGTGGCGTGCGCCACCGGGAAGTCTCGCGTGGCCTCGTCGACCACCGGCCCGGCCTTCATCGGGTCCAGCACCTGCCCCGCGAGCGCCGCCCCCGCCGCCCGGTGAGAACCCACCCGGATCCGCGTCGGCGCGTCATCCGGGCCCACCCGCGACAGCAACGTCAGCACCAGCATCATCTCCGGCCGCCCGCTGACCGCGTACGTCCCGTCGGGCAGGGCCACATTCGCATCGATGTGCCACCCACGATCGTCGACCGCCGCCTTGCCGGGAAACCGTACCGGGATCATGCCCAGCGCGCCCCGCGGTGCCCAGCCGTCCGCCCCGCACACCTCATCCAGTGCCCGCGCCAGCCGAGCGCTGCGCGCCATCTCGCCCAGCGGCCCCTGACCGCTCAGGTCCGACGCCCACATCACCGGCTCGTCCCAGCCGGACGGATCGCCGGGAGAGCGGCCGCCCAGCTGCTCCCACGCCTGCGCCAGCGCCGCCTCGGCCAGCTCCGGCGCCACCGTCGCGGCCACCTTCACGAACCCGTCGCGGACGAAAGTCTCGCCGTCGATCTCTGCCATGACAACCACGTTAATCACAGGCGCAACCGATTAACGGATGGCGGTGTCGGCACGCGCTCTCCTGGGAGCGGAGGCCTCTCGGGTGTCGAGTCTCGCACCCCTTGACGCGCACCGATACCAAGCTCCTTTGGCAGCGGTCTCTACGGTCGAGGGCTCGGAGGCCGGTTATCCACAGGCCGGGCGGAACGCACTCGGGATCTTGCTCTCGCGTGCGAACCTTCCCGCCATGAGGCCACGTGTGAAGCCCGCCCTCCGGCGCATCCTCCGCGACGAGCAGACCCTCCAATACGGCGTCCATCCCCTGCGCGCCGTCATGCTGTCGGGCCTGGCCAGATCCGTCCGGCAGTGGATCGAGGGCCTCGACGGCACCCGCGACCTGGAGCGCGTCCTGGACGCCGCGAAAGCCGCAGGTCTCGATGAGATCCGCGCCCGTTCCCTGCTCGACCAGCTCGCCGCGCAGGGCGCCCTCCACGACGCCGCCACCAGCCCGGCGCCCCTCCGCGACCTCACCCTGGCCGAGCGGGACCGCCTGAGACCGGATCTCGACGCCCTCGACCTGTCGTCCACGGCTCCGGAGGGCGGGATCGGGCTGCTGGCGAGACGGCGGGCGGCCCGGGTCCGGGTCTATGGGGCTGGACGCGTGGGGGCGCAGATCGTCGTCCTGCTGGCGGCGGCCGGGGTGGGACACATCCGGGTGATCGACTCCAAAACCACACGTGCCTGCGACATCACGCCCGGTGGGCTGACGTGGTCGGAGGTGGGGTTGACGCGGGAGGAGGCCGCGGTGGCGGTGGCCCGCCGACTGACGTCCGGTGGCCGCGCCGGCAGCGATACCGCGGACGCCGAGGGCATCGACGCCGCCGCCGCTCCGGAGACAGTTGTCTCGCCCACCAGAGTGCCGTCGACCTCCGCTCGCGTTCCGCTGCCCGCGCCCGACACGTCACGCTCGCAACCCTCCCCGCGCCGCGACACGACGGGGAGAGGCGGCCGGCAGCCGGCGGCCCGGACGTCGCAGCGGACTACCGCCTCGGCCAGGCCGATCCGTGACGCCGAGGTTCAGGTGGCCGGCAGGCGGAGGAGCGCAGGAGCAGGCCCGGTTGCCGACCAGGGACATCCCGAGACACGGCAAGCCGCCGGCCCACGGCACCCTCAGACAGGACAGACCATCGACCCACGGAACCCTCAGTCAGAACGCACCACCGACCCGAGGCAGCCGCAGGCACGGCAGACCACCACCGGCGACGCGCGCCTCGGGACAGGACAGGCGACTGACCGGGGGCGCATGGACACGCGACAAGCGACCGACCAGCGCCACCCCGGCACACGGCAAGCAACCGACCGGGGGCGCCGGCCCGACGCTCAGGTGAGCGTCAATGGGGAGGACACCGGCGCTCGGCCGGCCAGGAGGAGGAGCCGGCGCATCGATGGGCAAGCGCTGGTCAAGCCGGCGATCGAGGTCGTGGCTGGAGGGACGTACCTCGGGGACAGGTCGGATCGTCCTGATCTCGTCATCCTCGCGCCGGTCGGTCCCCTGGACGGGGTGCTGGTCAATGAGCTGGTCTGCCTGGATATCCCCCACCTGCTGGCATCCGCCTTCGAAGGCCACGGTACGGTGGGCCCACTTGTCCTGCCGGGTGAAACGGCGTGCCTGCATTGTCTCGACCTGACCCGCCGCGACCACGACCCGGCCTGGCCGATCGTCACCGCCAGGCTGGGCGGCTATCCGCCGGGCGAGATCGCCTGTGACACGACCCTTGCGACGCTGGTCGCGGCGGAGACGACCGGGCATGCGCTCGCTCATCTCGACGGTACGGAGCCCGCTGTGACCAACAGCACAATGGAGGTAACCCCTGATTGGCGCTGGAAACGACGCTCATGGGACGTACATCCGCAATGTCGTTGTATGCGAAACAATCAATATTCGCTAAGAATGGTCATGTCGCCTCACCGCGACTGACGTGCTCAGGGGACGACCACGAAGGGGGGAAGCGGCATCTCTGCCGAGGTTCCGCGCATCAGTGTGAGCGATCTTCCGCGCCGTGCTGTCACGCGTTCTGCCAAACTGGCGACGCTTCCCCTCGGATTCGCCGGTCGAGCCGCCTTAGGCCTGGGCAAGCGCCTCGGGGGCAAGTCCGCCGAGATCGTGGCGCAGGAAGTCCAGCAGCGTACCGCCGAGCAGATCTTCAAGGTGCTCGGCGAGCTCAAGGGCGGCGCGATGAAACTCGGGCAGGCGTTGTCGATCTTCGAGGCGGCGCTCCCCCAGGAGATCGTCGGCCCGTATCGTGCCACGCTCACCAAGCTGCAAGACGCCGCTCCCCCGCTCCCGGTGTCCACCGTTCACAAAGTGCTCACGGAGCAACTGGGCGACGACTGGCGGGACAACTTTCTCTCGTTCGGCGATCAGCCGACCGCGGCCGCGTCGATCGGCCAGGTGCACAAGGCCGTGTGGCACGACGGCAGGGAGGTGGCCGTCAAGATCCAGTATCCGGGGGCGGGCAAGGCCCTGATCGGCGACTTCACCCAGCTGGCCCGCCTGGGCAAGCTGTTCGGCGTGATGCTGCCCGGCCTGGACATGAAGGCCGTGCTGTCGGAGTTGCGTGAGCGGATCGCGGAGGAGCTCGACTATCTTCGCGAGGCCCAGGCCCAGCACGCCTTCGCGCTGGAGTTCAACGGCGATCCCGACTTCCACGTTCCCGACGTGATCGCGGCCAACGAGATGGTCCTGGTCACCGAGTGGATGGACGGCACCCCGCTGTCGCGCATCATCACCGAGGGCACCAAGGAAGAACGCGACCGAGCAGGCCTGGTCTTCGTACGTTTCCTGTTCTGCTCGCCGGCGCGGGTGGGGATGCTCCACGCCGACCCGCATCCGGGCAATTTCCGCATGCTGCCCAACGGCAAACTCGGCGTGCTCGACTTCGGCGCGGTCAACCGCCTGCCCGATGGCTATCCGAAGGTTTTCGGGCAGCTCATGCGCATCTTCAACCAGGGCGACATGGAAACCGTCGTGGACGGACTGCGTCAGGAGGGCTTCATCCGGCCCGGCATCGAGATCGATCCCGATGCGCTGCGCGGCTTCCTCGCGCCGTACGTGGAGCCGACGGCGGTGGAGGAGTTCACGTTCAGCCGTGAGTGGCTCCAGGCCCAGGCCGCCAGCGTCACGGACCTCCGCCCCGGCAACGTGGTCCGTCAGCTCAACCTGCCGGCGTCGTATGTCCTCATTCACCGGGTTCACGCGGCGGGCGTGGGCGTGCTCTGCCAGCTCGGCACCACGGCCCGCTTCCGCGACGAGGTGATCCGCTGGGTTCCGGGCTTCGCCGACGACCCTGACGACGAGGCTCTCTCGATTCATTAGTGACTCTTGGTGATCGCATAGTATCGTTCTGGCATCAGCACGCCCCGTGCCCAGGCGACGCGGGGCGCCCTCCTCGGTCCCATAGCCGTGCACGCTGGACCGATAGCGTCCGGAGGGACGTGCCAAGCGGGCCGGGGGCTTTGTCCACCGGCACCAGGGCACGAAGACGATCGGTGCATGCCCGGCATTTCGCCGTGCACTGTTCCTGGGGATTCCTCAGGATCGCCAAGCCGATCAGAGACGCTGTGGCCATCGGATAGCGCACGGCACATCGCGCGCTCCGGTCGTCGGGTGCGCGGACCGTGTACGGCCGTCCCGTACGCGGTCGCGTGCCGATCGGGTGCCGGTCGTCGCGTGCGGACAGGGCCGGCCGGCGTCAGGTGAGGCCGGCGAGCAGGGCCTTGACGCCGTCGGCGAGTACGCGTTCGCCTTCCTCGCGAGTATTGAGGAACCAACCGGGGAGCGGGCTGCGGAATGAGCAGGTGAGCTCGATGCTGACGATGCCATGGATCGTGGTCCACACCAGGTACGCCGCCCGTACGGGGTCCATCGAGCGGATGAGGCCGGCTTCGGTGGCGGCGGAGGTGGCCTCGGTCAGCAGGGTGAAGGTCAGGCCGAGGGCGTCGTGCCGCTGCTCGGGCGAGGGGTCGAAGTCGGGGAGCGGGCGCTCGAACATCAGGGCGTAGAGCGCGGGATCGGACAGCGCGAACTCCCGGTAGCCGTACGCCACCGCCATGATCCGCGCCTGTGGATCCGCGTGGCCGTTCAGCGACCTGGTCATCGACTCGTGGAGGATTCTGAAGCCATTCCGGTAGATCTCCTCCAGGAGACCGGCGCGGCCGCCGAAGCAGGTGTAGATGCCCATCGTGGACGTTCCGGCGGCATCCGCCACGCGGCGCAGGGTCAGGTGAAGCGCTCCCTGTTCGCGGAGGACCCGCATGGCCGCGTCGAGCAGGTCCTGGCGCAGTGCGCCGAGTTCTTTCGGGGTGCTTACGTCTCTCGGCACCCTCTCACCATATCTGGCGATAACGAGCATCATAACAAGCGTTATCACCGAGAGAAGGGCTGATCGACATGCGGGTTTATCGGGTCACCGCGGTGGCGGGGTTCATCTGTGCCGCGCTGCTCGTGGTCAATTCCGCCAGGCGTGCCGGGTTCCTGCCAGAGAACGCTTTCACGCATGCCATCGCGCCGTTCGCGGCGCTCACGGGCCTGCTCGCGATCACCGGCATCTACCTGCTCATGCGCGGTACGGCGGGCGGGCTCGGGCTCGCGGGCTACGTGCTCAACTCGGCCGGGCTGGCCGGGGCGTTCGCGATCGAGTACATCCTGCACTTCGTCTTCCCGTACCTGGGTGGCGGCACGGTGAGCGCTCTCCTGAGCGGGGGCACCGGGCGGGCGTTCATGGTCACATCGGTCGTACTGGTGGCAGGGGTGCTGATGTTCGGCGCGGCGGCGATCCGGAGCGGGGCGATGCCGGTCGTGGCCGTGGTCTTGTACGGGGTGGGGATGATTCCCGGGTCACTGCGGAGCCTGTTGCCGCTGCCGGTCTATCTGGGCGGGCTGGTGGTGGCGGCGGTCGGGGTCGCGTGGATGGCGTCGCGGCTCTGGTCTGCCGAGGAGGAGCCCTTCGCCGCCCCTGCCCCCGCGGAATCAACTTCCCGGGCATGAGAAAGAGCCGGGCGCTGGTTGCGCCCGGCTCTTCATCTACCTGGTCTCACAGGGAGATCCTGCGCCGGCGGCAGGATCTCCCTCATCAGTGCTGCTGGCTCAGAGCCTTGCGGAGGCGGTCGTTCGCCTTCCTGACCTGGCGCCGTGCCCGCTGCACGCGGCTCACGCGCAAGGCCAGGCGCTCCTCCGCCGCCTCCCTGTGGAGCGTTTGTATTCGGTCGTTGACCAGTTCATGGATGAGATCGGACATTGTGCTGCTCCTCGTCGAGTGAGTTCTCATCGGTTTTTCGCTTTCTTGCTAGAAGTGCGTGCGGTGGTTCAGGCAGCGACCGGGTGCTTGCGGGGACGCCCGCGCGGACGCTTGCGGGGAACGACAGTCCCCCTGAGGATCAGTTCGCCGCCCCAGACGCCCCACGGCTCCTCGCGCTCGAGCGCGCGGTCCAGGCAGGCCTTCTGGATCGGGCAGCCGCCGCAGAGCGCCTTCGCGAACTCCACGTCCTCCGGCGACTCGGCGAACCACAGGTCAGGGTCGGTACGACAGGGGATCTTGGCTTCGTCGATCAGGTCCATGATCGTCTTCGCCCCCATCTGCTTCTCCTTTTGATCGATCTTTTGATCTGGGTCGGGCACCTCGTAGGTGGTCGGGATCACGGACAAACAAAAAGGCCGCGGATCCTGTGTGCGGATCCGCGGCCTGGAGGCTGTTCGCCGGTCAGGTTATGACCGGTGTATCCCTCCAGGGTTGCGGACCGCACAGTCCACCCTTGGTGAGCTGGTTGGCCGGCAGTTCGATACGCGCGATGTAGACAGGAGCGCCTTGCTTCACGGCACCGAAGTGCGCACGCGCGCGGAAGGCGGCGGCCTGGCTACGGACAGACTTCTCCTGCCGCAGTCTGGCCGGCCCATCGACGAGCCTCACCGAGTCACGGCATGCGGAAGCGAGCCACTGCGTGGCCGACATCTTGATGCTGATCACCGGGGCTCACCTCCACTCTCTAGATCGTCGGAACAGGAGTGTCCGACTCGCATGACCATGACCCTAAACCGGAAACCCGGGGGCGGGCAACATATTTTCTACCTGCGACTTTGTGAATTCATACGACTACTTCAGCGGACGGATCATGGCCTCTTGAACGACCGAGACCACGAGGTCACCCGACGCGGTGAACATCTCACCGCGTGCGAGCCCCCGAGCGCCCGCCGACCACGGGGACTCCTGAGCGTAGAGCAGCCAGTCGTCGGCACGGAAGGGGCGATGGAACCACATGGCGTGGTCCAGCGAGGCCCCCATCATGTTGGAGACGCCCCAGGCCATGCCGTGCGCCAGCAGTATCGTGTCGACCAGCGTGAAGTCGGAGGCGTACGCGGCGAGCACCACGTGCAGGAGCGGGTCGTCGGGCAGATCGGCGTCGTAGCGGAACCACACGTTGGTCTTCGCGCTGCGCAGCTCGGGCTTCTCGTACGCCTCCCACGTCAGCGGCGAGGCGTGCCGCGAGTCCACCGGCCGGGGCCGCGACAACCATTCGCGGAATTCGGGATGATCGCCGACCAGCTCCAACATCCGCTCCTGGAACGTGGGCAGCGTCTCGGCATCCGGCACCACGGGCATCACGGACGCCTGGTGCTCCACGCCCTCCTCGGCGATGTGGAACGACGCCGACATCGTGAAGATCGCCTTGCCGTGCTGGACCGCGACGACCCTGCGGGTGCTGAACGAGCGCCCGTCGCGGACGCGCTCCACGTTGTAGACGATCGGGATCGACGGGTCGCCGGGGCGGATGAAGTACGCATGGAGCGAGTGGACGTTGCGGTCCTTGGTGACCGTACGGCCGGCCGCGACGAGAGCCTGCGCCGCCACCTGGCCGCCGAAGACGCGTTGGATGCGCTCCTCGGGGCTCCTCCCCCGGAAGATGTCCAGCTCGATCTGCTCCAGGTCGAGCAGATCCAGCAGTTCCTTGAGCGCCTCGTTCACGTCTCCATCTCCCTTGTGCTTGCCGATTCTTGGACAAGTCTGACGTGCCGCTCATTTCACCCCAAATGCGGCCCTGGCCTGTCCGATGATTCCGGGTCGCGGTTTCGCCGCTGTTACGATCCGCGGCAGAGGGAAAGGACGGCCTCGCCGTACCGGTCGATCTTGACGCGGCCGATGCCCGCGATCGACAGCAGCTCCCGCTCCGTCGTCGGCGCCCGCTCCGCGATCGCCTGGAGCGTCACGTCCGTGAAGACGACGTAGGGCGGGATCTTGGACTCCTTGGCCGTGGCCGTGCGCCATGCCTTCAGCCGCTCCAGCAGCGCCTCGTCGTAGTCGGCCGGGCACGTGGCGCACCGGCCCAGCTTCTGCTCGGCCGCCGCGACCAGCGTCTTCGCGCACACCCGGCAGCTGACCGGCGCGGCCACCGTACGGCGCTCGCGAACCGCCGCCACGCGCGGCGCACTGGAGATGCGGCCGGTGAGGCCGTCGAGGAAGCGGGACGGCCGGCGGCTCTTGCGCCCGCCGGGGGCGCGGGCCAGCGCCCAGGACAGCGTCAGGTGCTCGCGGGCCCGGGTGACGCCGACGTAGAGGAGGCGGCGCTCCTCCTCGATCTGCTCGGGGGTCTCCGCGTAGATGATCGGGAGCATGCCGTCGGTGAGGCCGACGAGGAACACGGCGTCCCATTCCAGGCCCTTGGCGGCGTGCAGCGAGGCCAGGGTGACGCCCTCCACGGGCGGGGCGTGCTGCTCGGAGGCCCGGCGTTCCAGCTCGGCGACGTACGCGGGCAGGTCGCCGCCCTCCGCGGCCATGTCCTCGGCCAGGTCGGCCAGGGCCTTCAGCGACTCCCACCGCTCCCTGGCCTTGCCGCCGCCGGGCGGGGCCGGGGTCAGGCCGACGCCCGCGAGAATGTGGTGCACCTCCGAGGCGAGCGGCTCGCCGGCGGCCGAGCGGGCGGCTCCGCGCAGCAGGACGACCGCCTGGCGGACCTCGGGGCGTTCGAAGAAGCGCTCGGCGCCGCGCAGGACGTACGGGATCCCGGCCTTGGCCAGGGCCTCCTCGTACGCCGCCGACTGGGAGTTGACCCGGAAGAGAACCGCGATCTCGCGCGCGGGCACGTCCTTGTCGAGCAGCTTCCTGATGGCCCTGGCGACTCCGGCGGCCTCGGCGGGCTCGTCGTCGTAGTCGGAGAACACCGGCTTGGGGCCGTCCGGGCGCTGGGCCACCAGCTCCATGCGGTGCGGCGACCGGCTCTTGGCGATCACCAGGTTGGCGAGGTCGACCACCTGCGGGGTCGAGCGGTAGTCGCGGATCAGCCTGATCACGGCGGCCTGCGGGTGCTCGACCGCGAACCCGGTCAGGTAGCGCGGGCTGGCCCCGGTGAAGGAGTAGATCGTCTGGTTGGGGTCACCGACCACGCAGATGTCGTCGCGGCCGCCGAGCCAGGTGTCGAGCAGGAGCTTCTGCAGCGGGTTGACGTCTTGGTACTCGTCGACCACGAAATAGCGGTATTGCTGGCGGATCTGCGCCGCGACCTCCTGGTGCTCGGTCATCACGGCCGCGGTCAGCTCGAGGATGGTCTCGAAGTCGACGAGGTGGCGCTCACGCCTGAGCTGCTCGTACGCCTCGTAGAGCCGGGCGATCTCCTCCGCCGGCGAGGGCGGCGTCCGGTGGTGCTTGGCCGCGGCGGCGACGTAGTCCTCCGGGCCGATCTGGGTGACCTTGGCCCACTCGATCTCCGAGGCGATGTCCCGCAACTCCGACCGGTCCGGGCTCTTCCGGAGCCGGCGGCACGCCTCGGCGAGCACCGGGAGCTTCGACTCGATGACCGACGGCGCCTCGCCGCCGATCACCCGCGGCCAGAAGTAGGTGAGCTGCCGCAGCGCGGCCGCGTGGAAGGTGCGGGCCTGCACGGCGGGCGCGCCGAGCGCGCGCAGCCGCTGGCGCAGCTCGCCCGCCGCGCGGGTGGTGAACGTCACAGCCAGCACGCTCTGGGCGTCGACCACCCCGCTGCGCACCGCGTATGCGATCCTGTGGGTGATCGCCCTGGTCTTGCCCGTGCCGGCGCCGGCGAGCACGCACACCGGCCCGCGCACGGCCTCGGCGACCTCGCGTTGCTCCGGGTCGAGGCCGATCAGGACGTCTTCCACATTTGTCACCTGTTCATCTTCTCAGTACTGGCGGCCAAGGACCTTATTCTGGCAACATGCGGGCCGTCGTATGTTCCTAGTTCAACAAGATGCAAAGTGCTGGTCTCTTCCCCCACAATGGGGCCGACCATTGAGCATGGGGGAAAGGAAGGCCGTGCGAACTGCGGTTCACGTGAGCGCGCTCGCGCTTGCCGCCGTTGTGCTCACACCCGTCGCCGCGACCGCGACGACGAAGGACCCCACGCCCGCCCCCACCGTGAGCAACCCGGTGGGCTCCGACGGGCTCGGCGGCCCGAGCGCCGAGACGGTCGCGTACGGCAGCCACCGGCGCCAGCAGATGGACGTCTGGTGGACCCCCGACGGCATGCAGCGGCCCGGCGTCTTCCTGATCCACGGCGGCTGGTGGTCGAGTGGCGACAAGAAGTACATGAAGGAGATCACGCGTAGCTACGCCGAACTCGGCTACACGGTCTTCAACCTCAACTACCGCCTGTCCGGCGACGCGCCCTGGCCGGCGCAGCGCACCGACGCGCTGGCGGCGATCGCGGCAGCGCGCAAGCACGCCGAGCGGTGGGCGTTCGACCCGAACAACTACGTGGTGGTCGGCTTCTCCGCGGGCGGCCACATCGCGGCGGCCGTCGGCACGTACGGCGACGGCATCCGCGGGCTCAAGGGCGTGGTGGGGCTGTCGCCGATCGTCTCGCCGCTGCGGGCCTACTCCGACGGCGCCAACACCACCGACCGCAGCAGGGCCAAGCTCCGCGACGCCGCGATCAAGCTGGCGGGCGGCTGCGAGCCCAAGGGCAAGTGCTCGCGGGTGTGGGCCAGCATGGAGGTGGCCTGGCACGCCAGCGCCCACGACGCGCCTATGCTGACCATCCACTCGGAGAACGAGTTCGTACCGCCGGTGCAGAGCCAGCTCCTCAAGCAGATGCTCGGACAGGTCGGCGTGCCGGTGACGGTGTTCATCCAGCCGGGGGCCAATCACAGCGCGCCGCTCTACCGCGAGCCGGGCGTGGCCGAGCGCGTGCAGGCCTGGATCACCGAGCGTATCGGTTAGGCAAAGTCGCAAGGGATTAACCGGGCACTACGGGTTGTTGCACGGAGCGCCTCAATTCCTTATCCGGGAGGGATCACCCAACATGGCGCTCACGGTCTACAGCACCACCTGGTGCGGCCCCTGCAAGCGGCTCAAGGCCCAGCTGACCCGCGAGGGCATCAGCTTCCGCGAGGTCGACATCGAGCGGGACCCGTCGGCGGCCGAGTTCGTGATGAGCGTCAACAACGGTAACCAGACGGTGCCGACCGTGGTGATCGAGACGCCGAAGGGCCGCGTCGTGCGGACCAACCCGTCTGCTCGCGAGGTCAAGCTGCTGCTGGAGAGCGCGGCCTGACTTTCCCGGGTACGACACGAGCCCCCGGCCGGGATGGCCGAGGGCTCATGGGACTAGCATGGCCGCGAGGACCTGGGTGCTATGGACACTCAGGTCCTCAGCTCAGTGGGCGTGGTTGTCCATCTTCTCTTCGAGACGGGCGATGTCAGCCTTGAGCTCGGAGCGGACGCCTGAGATTTCGTTCTTGAGCTCGTAGTGACCCCGCGCCATCTCGGCTTTGAGCTCGGTCACAGCTCCGGAGACCATCCCGCTCACCGCATCGATGATCTTCTTCGTCTGAAGCTGGATCTTGTCGTCGATCCTGACCTCGATGGCCGCGAACTGGATGGCGAGCTTCTGGCGCTCGATCTCCACCTTCTCCTGTTCGAGCTCGATGAGCTCTCGTATGTGTGTTTCATTCATGGGCATGACTTTGCACTCCCCCTAACGTCTCGTGTTCATGGAATCACACAAAGCGAAATTCCACTACCAGTCGCCTGACAGCTCCCCGCCGTACCAGGTCTCGATGAGGCGGCGGGCGATCGAAACCGGGGGCGGCAGGCGTAGCTCGCCGGACTGCAGCGCCGCCGTCAGCTCTTCCCGGGAGAACCAGTGCGCCTCGGCGATCTCCTCCGCGTCCGGAGTGAGCGCGGTCGAGGTCGCCTCGGCGAAGAAGCCGAGCATGAGGCTGCGCGGGAACGGCCACGGCTGGCTGCCCAGGTAGCGAGGGCTGACGACGCTGATGCCGACCTCCTCCGCGACCTCGCGGACGACGGCGTGCTCCAGCGACTCGCCCGGCTCCACGAACCCCGCCAGGATCGACATCCGGCCCTTAGGCCACTGGGGGCCGCGGGCGAGCAGGCAGCGGTCTTCCGGGTCGCGGATGAGCATGATCACGGCTGGATCGACGCGGGGAAAGTGCTGGCTGGCGTCCCGCGGGCAGACGCGGATGTGGCCGCCCGCCTGGACGTCGGTGCGGGTCCCGCAGCGCGGGCAGTATTCGTGGGTCGCGTGCCAGGCCTCCAGCGCCACGGCGTAGACCAGCAGGCCCGCGTCGCGGTCGCCGAGCAGGCCGCCGACCTGGCGCAGCCCTGCCGCTACCGGCCGGCCCTCGGGGGCGTCGCCCAGCTTCATCGCGAACGACACGCGGCCGTTGACCTCACCCTTCGGCACGCCGG
Organism: Nonomuraea sp. NPDC049480; assembly: GCF_044465905.1. Classification (NCBI taxonomy): domain Bacteria; kingdom Bacillati; phylum Actinomycetota; class Actinomycetes; order Streptosporangiales; family Streptosporangiaceae; genus Nonomuraea; species Nonomuraea sp. NPDC049480. The sequence goes on along the minus strand of NZ_JBITMD010000028.1, from coordinate 125,831 downwards.
GCAGCGGCGCGGCCACCGCGAAATAGGCGACGCCGTCCTCGACCCCCAGCAGGTAACGCGGGCCCGGCGGCGCGTCCGTGGAGGCGTACAGCACCGCCCGCACCTCATCGCCGACCCGCTGCACGAGCGTGTGACCGTCGTCGATCACCAGCACCCTGGTCGCGGGGTCGGACCACGCCTGCTCCAGCCACCGCTCGTCGGCACGCAGCGACGAAGATCTGTCGATCGTGCCGCGCGCGAGAAGCAGGGGTCCGATGAGTTGCTCTTCCGCGGTCGACTCCACTGGCCGCCCCCTCCCAAATCCCATGTCATCCTATGACCTCGTGGTTAGCCCCCGATTGGCGAATCAGGCCCCGGGGTGATCTCTCTGGGGCTAAGATCGGTGAGTTAGGTTAGCCTTACCTGATCCTCCGGGGGTGCCTTCGCGTTGCGGCTCTACCTGACCGCGCTCAAGCCGACCGACTCCGTGACGGACGGCTTCCTGCCCGCGGCCCGCGCGCTCGGCTGCGAGGTGACGATCCTGACGGATCGGCCGGAGCGGCATCCGTACGCGGTGGCGTGTGACGTACGCGACCCACGCGCCCTGATCGACGCGATCGAGCAACTCGGCCGGCCGGACGCGATCTTCTCCAACTCCGACCACCTGCAGGCGGAGACGGCGCTGGCCGCGGCCTACTTCGGGCTGCCGGGCAAGGACTGGCGGGCTTGTGTGGCCGCCAAGAACAAGTTCCTGATGCGTCGCAAGCTCCTTGAAGCCGGGATCGAGCAGGTCGGGTCGGTACGGCTCTCCCCCGGCGACCCGATTCCGGACGGCCTGCCCTACCCGGTCGTGCTGAAACCTCGGGAGGGTGTGGCCAGCGAGGACGTCATGCTGGTCGAGCGCGACCTGGCCCGGGCCGTGGCCGAGGTCAGGAAGAGGCGGCCGGGCGAGGCGCTGGTCGTGGAGGAGTACCTCGAAGGGCCGCTGCGCACGCTGGAGACGCTGGGCGACGGGCACGAGGTACGGGTGCTCGGCGGGTTCGAGACGACCTTGGGGGCGCTGCCGTACTTCGTCGAGGAGCGGCTCGACTGGGCGCCGCCGCAGGAGGACGGCCACGTGCTGGGGGCGCTGCGGGCTCTCGGCGTGGGATTCGGAGCCTGTCACACCGAGTACGTGGTCACCGCCGCCGGCCCTCGGGTCGTCGAGGTGAACTACCGGGTGATCGGCGACCACTGCGACTTCCTGATGGGAGACGTGCTCGGGGCGCCGGTGTTCGAGTGGATCCTGCGGGTGCATCTGGGTGAGCGGCTGCCCGCCATGCCGGCCGTGACGGGGCACGGGTGCGCGGTCAGCGTCGTCGCCGATCGGGCGGGGACCGTCAAGGCAGGGCCGGAGAGCGAGCACGTGGTACGCGGTGACGTGCGGCTGTGGCATCGCCCGCTGCGGGAGGTGGGCGACGTCGTTTCGCTCACCCGTACGAACCGGGACTACCTCGGCGTCATCCGGGCCGTCGGGCCCGATCGGGCGCGGGTGGACGCGGCCGTGGCGGAGTACCGGGCCGCGCGCCCGTGGGTGATCGAATGAGCGATCGGGAGGCTTATCTGGCCGCCCGGGTGCTGAACGCGCTGCTGCGGGAGGACTACGGCGGCCTGGCCGCGCGCGTCACCAGGACCAAGGACGGCGTGGGGATGCCGCTGGCGGACGGGCGGTGGGTGCGGCTGGCGCCCGGGCTGCTGTTCCAGGACTTCGTGGTCGCGGAGGGCGAGCGGCTGGGGCTGGAGCAGGTGCTGGAGACGCTCGTCGAGGTGGCGGACCCGGCGGACTCGCAAGGGGTCGCGGCGTTCTTCGAGGAGTGCCTGGCGGCGCTGTCCGCCCTGGAGTTGCACGACGCGCATGCCGCCGACGTTCTCCGGCGAGGGCCGTCGTACGAGGCGCTGGCGGCTTTCGTGGATCATCCGGTCTATCCGACGTCGCGGGCGCGGTTGGGGTTGTCCGAGGGCGACTTGCTGGCGTACGCGCCGGAGTTCGCGCCCTCGTTCGAGTTGCGGTGGGCGGTGGTGCCGCGTCGTGCGGTCGTGACGGGCTCGGCCGCGGGGCCGTGGCCGGACGCAGGGCCTGATGAGGTGGTGTTCCCGGTGCATCCGCTGGCCGTGGACGAGGTGCGGAAGATCGACGGGGTGCGGGTGCTGGACGAGGCACGCATGACCGTGCGGCCCACCCTTTCCATGCGGACCGTCGAGATCGACGCGCGCACGCACCTCAAGCTGCCCCTGCCGACCAGCACCCTGGGAGTGCGGAACCGGCGGTCGATCAAGCCGGGGACCCTGGCCGACGGGGCGAGGGCCGAGGTGCTGCTGCGGCAGCTGGCCGATCCCGACGTGCTGCTGGCCGACGAGCAGACCTATGCGCACGCCGGGCACGAGTACCTGGCGTGGATGGTCCGCCGGCTGCCCGAGGGGAAGATCGTGCCGGTGGCCGCGCTCACCGCGCCCGGCGTGCTCGCCGAGGCCGGGGACGTCATCCCCGCATACCTGCGGCTGCTGCTGCGGTGGAACGTGCGGCTGTTCGTCCGGTACGGCGTCGCGCTGGAGGCCCACCAGCAGAACCTCGCCCTGGTCTTCCAGGGTGACCGCATGAAGCTGCTGGTCAAGGACAACGACGGGCTGCTGGCGTCCCCGGCGAGGCTGCGGGCGGCCGGGATCGAGGCGCCGGCGTTCGCCGACGAGCGGATGCTGAACGACGACCCGCACGCGCTCGCCGACGTGTTCGTGACCATCACCCTGCACCTGGCCGCGGCGGCCGTGGCGTTCGGCGCGCTGCCGCCCGCCCGGGCCTCGGCCCTGCTGCGCGACACGCTCGCCGAGGCGATCGACGAGTACGGCGACGACCCCATGGCCCGGCTCCTGCGCGCCAGGACGCTCGACGCGGCCCGGCTGACCGGCAAGTCCATGGTCACGGCCGGGACGCTCGTGGCCAAGGAACGCTCCGGCGCGCGCGACATCAACAAGTACTACGGCACCAGCGGGCCGAACTACCTGAGGAGAGCTTGAATGCACGGTTTGGCCCTCGACGCGCCCTCCGCCCTGGCAGAGGAGGCGACGCTGGCGGCCCTGCTGCGCTGTTGCGTGCGGGAGGTGGCCGGGCCGCGCGGCCTGGTGTGGCCGGCTCCGCCGTACCTGCTGTTGCGGGTGGCGGGAACGCTGCTGCGGGCCCGTACGCACGGCGGCGCGGCGCTGCGCTTCGACGGCCTGCCCGAGCGCCTGGAGGACGGGTCCTGGCGGCCGCTGACGGTGGACGAGCTGGTCGGGCTCGTCGAGGCGGAGCAGCAGGGGCACAACGGCGAGTTCGCCGGGCAGGTCGCGGCCAGCAGGGACGCCGTGGCGGCGATCCTGCGGGCCAGGACCGACGCGGAGCCGCCCGCCGATCCGTGGCTGGCCTCGGAGCAGGCGCTCGTGTACGGGCACCCGTTCCACCCGAGCCCGAAGGCGCGGGGCGGGGACGGCTGGCTGCGGTACGCGCCCGAGGCGCACGCCGAGTTCCCCGTCCGGCTGCTGGGCGTGCGCGAGGACGTGCTGGCCGAGGAGGGCGACGTGGCGGCGCTGGAGGGCATGGGCCGGGCGCCGGACGGGTACCGGCTGCTGCCGGCGCATCCGTGGCAGCTCGAGCTCCTGCGGCCGGCGTTCGGGGCCGAGCTGATCGACCTCGGGCCCGGGCCGGTGGTCATGCCCACTTCGTCGGTGCGGACCGTGTACGCCCCGGAGGCAGGGGTCTGCCTGAAGTTCTCCCTGGACGTGCGGATCACGAACTGCGTGCGTAAGAACGCCTGGTACGAGCTGGCCGGGGCCGTGGAGCTCACCTCACGCCTTGAGCCGATATTCGAGGACATAGCGGCCAAGCACCCGGCCACCCGCTGGCTCCCCGAGCCCGGCTACCGCTCGGCCGCCCTCGGCAGCCGGCTCCACGAGGGCCTGGGCGTGATCGTGCGGAAGAGCCCGTGGGCCGCCTGCGAGCCCGGCGTGACGCCGGTCCTGGCCGGCGCCCTCGCCCTGGACGCGCCGGTGCGGGATCCGCTGGAGTGGTGGTCGGCGTACGTGTCGGCGGTGGCGCTGCCGGTGCTGGAGCTGTACTTCGCGCACGGCGTGGTCCTGGAGCCCCATCTGCAGAACGTCCTGGTCGGCTTGGACGCGTCCGGGATGCCCGCGCAGGCCGTCTTCCGGGATCTGGAGGGCACCAAGCTCGTCGCGGGACGCCATGACCTCGGCGGGCTGCATCCCGAGGTCGCGCGGGCGCTGACGTACGACGCCGAGCGGGGCTGGGCCCGCGTCGTCTACTGCCTGCTCGTTAACCACCTCACCGAGATCGCCGCCACGGTGGCCGGGCCGGACGACGCGCTGCTGCGTGAGCTGTGGGCGGTCACCCGCGGCCTGCTCGCCAAGCTCGCCGCCGACCTCGGCTGGCCGCTGCCCCTGTCGGACCTGCTGGCCGGGGCGCCGCTGCCGGCCAAGGCGAACCTGGGCGTGCGCTGGGCCAGAGCCGCCGACCGCGCGGCCGGCTACGTCCCGATCGCGAACCCGCTCGCATGATCCCCCCACACGTCATGGACGCCGCCCTGAGCCTGCCGGAGGCCCCGGCCTACCTCTACGACCTCCCCGGGCTGGAGGCGCACGTGGCGGCCGTACGGAAGGCGCTGCCCGGCGTCGAGCTTTATTACGCGGTCAAGGCCAACCCCGACGCCGAGTTGCTGCGCGTGCTGGCCGGGCACGTGGACGGGTTCGAGGTGTCGTCGGCGGGCGAGCACGCGCACGTCACAGGCCTGTTCCCGGGCGTGCCCGTGGCACTCGGCGGTCCCGGCAAGACCGACGCCGAGCTGCGGCTGCCGCACCACCGCATCCACGTCGAGTCCCCGAACGAGCTGCGCCGCCTCCTCGCCACCGGCCTGGAGGCCGACGTGCTGCTCCGGGTCAACCCCGATCTGCCGGTCGAGGGCGCGGCGCTGACGATGAGCGGGCCGTTCGGGATGGACGAGGCGGACGTGGCGGAGTGCCTGCCGCTGTTCGGCGATCGGGTACGCCTCCGCGGCGTGCACACCCACCTCGCCAGCGGCCTCGATGCGCCTCAACTGCTGGAGCTGGCGGGGACGCTGCTGGACAACCGCTACGAGGAGGTCAACCTGGGCGGCGGCATGGCGGTGTCCTACGCGGCTCCGGGCGACCGGTTCGACTGGGTCGCGTACGGGGCCGGGCTGGCGGGGCTCGGGCGGGGGCGCAGGCTGCGGATCGAGCCGGGCCGGGCGCTGACCGCGTACTGCGGCCACTACGTGACCAGGGTCGTGGACGTGAAGCGGGTGCGCGGCGAGGCGTACGCGATCCTGCTGGGCGGCACCCACCACCTGCGCACCCCGGTGACCAAGGGCCACGATCAGCCCTTCACGGTCCTGACGACCGGGACGGGACCGGGCGTGGAGGAGGAGCCGGTGACGTTCGTCGGTCAGTTGTGCACACCGAAGGACGTTTTCGCACGAAAAATCATGACTTCTGTGCGCGTCGGGGACACCGTGGTCTTCGAGATGGCCGGGGCCTACGCCTGGAACATCTCACACCACGACTTCCTCATGCACCCGAAGCCGGCGTTCCACTATCTACGATCTTGACGCTCTCGATGAGCGCGACCAGGCCGTCGGCGTCGAGCAGGTTGACCGGCCGCACGGTACGGTTCGCGCGGACGTAGTGGAAGGCCGCGGCCACCTTCTCCAGGGGCACGCCGGCCAGGTGTGACCAGGCCAGCCGGTACGCCGCCAGCTGCACCGACGCCGCCTTGGCCGCCTTGCCCTTGGGCGGCTGCCCGGTCTTCCAGTCCACGACCTCGTAGCCGCCGTCGGGCCGCTCGAACACGGCGTCCATCCGCCCGCGCACCAGCCGATCGCCGATCATGGTCTCGAACGGCACCTCCATGTCCACAGGGCGTCTGTCCGCCCACTCGCTCCGCTCGAAGTGCTCCTGCAGCTCGGCCAGCCGCACGTCGGCCTCTTCCAGCTCGTCGTACAGCTCGACGTCGTCGATCAGCCGCTGCTGGTCCCACCGCGTCTCCAGCCACTTGTGGAACGACGTGCCCCGTCGGGCCAGCGGCGCCGGCTTGACCGGAACGGGACGGCGGATCCTGCGGGCCAGCTCGCGCGGGTCGGTGGCCAGCGTGACCAGCGACGACACGGTCAGCTTGGCCGGCAGCTCGACGATCGTGGCGGGCTGCCTGCGATGCAGCTCGCGCTCGCGCAGCAGCAGCTCCGTGTCACGCTCCCAGGCCCGCAGCCGCTCCTCCTCGTACGCCCGCAGCGGCTCGTCCTCCTCGGCCTCGGCCAGCGTGCCGGCCAGGGCGTCCTCGACCAGGCGGGCGCCGTCCAGCACGGACTCGTAGCGCAGGCCCTCGGGGGTGACCGGCCAGACGGCCGCGGCGGGCTCGGCGAGCAGCGGGTTCGCGGCGCCCTCCGCCAGGTCGCCGGCCCAGAACGAGACGCGGTCGGCGGTGTCGCGGATCTCCAGCAGGAAGTCCGACGGCTCCAGCGGCTTGGTCGCGGTGCCCCAGCGGTAGCCGGAGGCGATCAGGTGGTAGTGCGCGCGGGTCACGGCCACGTACGCCAGCCTGCGCTCCTCCACCAGGTCCCGCTCGCGGCACAGCTCGTCGAAGACGGCCAGCTCCTCCTTGCTGAGCCCGCTCAGCCGGGGCAGGTCGGCGGCGTCGCCGCGCAGCGGGTAGGGCAGCTTGCGCGGGTTCTCCGACCACCGGCTGTTCATCACCGGCGTGGCGGGGAAGATGCTGCCCGTCGCGATCGTCCCCTTCGAGCTGACCAGCTGCGACAACCCGGGCACGACCACGATGGGCCACTCCAGGCCTTTGGAGGCGTGCACGGTCATCAGCTTGACGCTGTTGCTGTCGCCGACCCGCCCGGCCTCGAGGCCGAACTCCTCACTCTCGGCCGCCTGCAGGTACGCCAGGAACGCCCCCAGCGTCGGGTCCTCGGCGTCGCCCGCGAACCTGGACGCCGCGTCGAGGAACGCGTCGAGGTCGGCCCGCGCCGCGAACGCGCTCGCCGTGCCGCTGCGCGCGGCCACCTCGACGTCCAGGCCCAGCTTGCGCTCCACCTCGCTGATCAGGTCGGGGAGCGGCTGCGCGGTGTGCGCCCTGAGCTGGCGCAGCTCCTGGGCCAGCGCCAGCAGCCGGCTGCGGGCCAGCGGCGAGAACGCCTCCAGCCACTCGTCCCGGTCCGGCAGCTCGTCCAGCGCGTCCACCAGGCTTCCGCGCTCCTCGGCCAGGTCGGCCACCACCTGGTCGAGCGGGTCCTCCACGCGCCCGCTCTCGCTCAGCTCGCGGGCCAGCTCCCTGGCGCACTCGCCGAGCACCCGCAGGTCGGCGGGGCCGATCCGCCAGCGCGGCCCGGCCAGGATCCTGGCCAGCGCGTCGCCGGCCGTGGCGTCGTACAGGACGCGGAGGGTGGCGACGATGTCGTTCACCTCGGGCACGGTCAGCAGGCCGCCGAGACCGACCACCTCGACCGGGATGTCGCGGTCCTCCAGCGCCCGGCGCAGCGCCGGGAACTGCGAGCGCTTCCTGGCCAGGATCGCGACGTCCTGTGGCTGGATGGCGAGGGTCTTCTTGCGCTCCTTCTCGCCCCAGGGCAGGCCGTCGGGGGCGACCTCCTGGCCGAGGATCTTGGCGATGCCGTCGGCGATCCACTTGGCCTCGTCCTCGGCGGTCTCGTGGAAGGCGCAGGTGACGCGGCCCCGGTCGACCCGGTTGGGGCCGGGGACGAGGACGGGGACCTCGCGGGCCTCCATGCGGAGCGGGAGCTGGATGCGGGCGGCGACGTCGAGGACGCGGTCGCCGTTGCGGAAGCTGACGCTGAGCTGGCGGACGGGGGCGGGGTCGCCAGCACTTGTCCGGAAATCTCGGGAAAAACGGCGAAGGTTGCCTGCGGACGCGCCGCGCCAGCCGTAGATCGACTGGCAGGGGTCGCCGACGGCCGTGACCGCGTGGCCGCCGGCGTACAGGGAGCGGAGCAGCACCAGCTGGGCGTGGCTGGTGTCTTGGTACTCGTCGAGGAGGACCACCGCGTAACGCTCGCGCTCGATCTCCCCGACTTCCTTGTGGTTGGCGGCGATCCTGGCGGCCAGCGCCATCTGGTCGCCGTAGTCGATCACCTCGCGGCCGCGTTTGAGCCGCTCGTACGCCTCCACCAGCGGCAGCAGCTGCTCCCTCGCGGCCTGCACGGTGAGCGGCTTGCGCTGCGCGAGCGTCGTGCGGCCGGCCAGCAGCGCGTGCCGGTCGCGCAGCCACTCCCCCATCCGGCGCACGTCGGCCGGGCCGCGCAGGTGCTCCGACAGCTCGCCGGCCAGCTCCAGCACGGCGGCCGTGACCGACGGCGGGCCGAGCTCGATCTTGTCCATCGGCCCGTCGTACATCGCCACCACACGCGAGGCGAGCTGCCACGACACCGCCGGGGTGACCAGGCGCATCGTGGGCTCCAGGCCCTCGCGCAGCGCGTGGTCGGTGACCAGGCGAGCGGCGTAGGCGTGGTAGGTGGAGACCGTCGGCTCGTTGTCGAGCGCGCCCGGCTCGACCAGGCCCGCCTCGGCCAGGCCGGTGAGCCGCTCCCTGACCCTGGTGGCCAGCTCGGCGGCGGCCTTGCGGGTGAAGGTGAGGCCCAGGACGTTCTCCGGTTTGACCAGGCCGTTGGCGACCAGCCAGACCACACGCCCGGCCATGGTCTCGCTCTTGCCCGAGCCGGCGCCGGCCATGACGACCATCGGCTCCAGCGGCGCCTCGATGACCGTGGCCTGCTCGTCCGTGGGGGGAAGGATGCCGAGCTTGCCGGCGAGTTCGACGGGGGTCAGCACACCTGGCCCCCGTTGTCGTTGACCGGGCAGCTCGCCCTGGCCGCGCACGTGCGGCAGCCGTCGTTGGCCTTGGCCTGGAAGAACGGCCCCGACATGCCGGTCGCCACCGTGTCGACCAGGTCGCCGGCCCAGCCGGGGTTCTCGTCGTCCGCCAGCGCGCCCTGCCGCTGCTCCATCGCGTCGTTCTTGCCCCCCGCCTTGCCGAGCTGCACCAGCGCGGCCCCGCCCGGCTCGGTCATGCCGTGCCGGGCGAACGCGCCCAGCAGCGCGGCCAGCTGGTAGACGCCGAGCTGCGGGTGGCGGTCGAGGTCGCCGGCCTTCGGCTTCGAGCCGCCGGTCTTGAGGTCGATGATCACGGCGCGGTTCTCGGCGTCGCGCTCCACCCGGTCCACGCGGCCCTTGATCTGCACGCCCTCGGAGACCGTCGCGGTGAACGACTCCTCCAGCGCCACCAGCTCGCGCGGGTTGTCCTTGTGCCAGCGCAGGAACTTGCCGATCATCTGCTCGGCGACCTGGCGCTGCTTGCGGTTGTACCAGGCGCCGCCGAAGTCGAGCTCGTCCCAGATCCGGTCGAGGCGCTCGCCCAGGAGGTCCTCGCTCGGCAGGTCGGTGGCCGCCAGCACGGCCAGGGCGTGGATGACGTTGCCCAGGCCCTGCGCGGTGCTCGTGCCGGCCGCGCCGACGGCCGTCTCCAGCAACCAGCGCAGGCCGCACTTGGTGAAGCTCTCGACCGCCGACGGCGAGATGCTGACGACGCCGTCGGGCCAGCTCAAGGGGCGGTCGTCGGAGATCGGCGTGAGGGCGTACCAGTCGTTGGGGTGGGCGCCCTGGACGCCGGCGGCGGCGAGGCGGGCGAGCTGTTGCGCGGCTTTTTGCCTGACTTTTCGTGACTTAGTGGGGTCGGTCACTGCGCTGCGGAGGTCCGCCACCAGCGCGGACATGTTCAGCCAGCGGGCGCGGTCGTCCATCGTGGCCGGCTCCACCGCGCCCGGCATCAGCTCCGACAGGAACCTGGACGGGCGCTCGTCGGTGTCCTCGCCGCCCACCGCCGTCACCACGAGCCTGCGCCTGGCCCTGGTGGCGGCCACGTAGAACAGCCGGCGCTCCTCGGCCAGCAGCTTGGAGACCAGCGAGGCGGCGTTCGGCTCGCCGCCCTCGACCACCTCGACGAGGTCCTCGACGCCGAGCATCGACCCGCGCAGCCGCAGGTCCGGCCAGACGGCCTCCTGAACGCCCGCCACCACCACGACGTCCCATTCCAGGCCCTTGGAGCGGTGCGCGGTCAGCACGCGTACGGCGTCGCCGTCGGGAGCCCGGTCGGCCAGCGTGTCGCCGGGGATCTCCTGTGCGGCCAGGTCGTCGATGAACACCTCCGGGCCCGCCTTCGGCATCCGGTCCACGAACTTGGCCGCCTGGTCGAACAGCGCCACCACCGCGTCCAGATCGCGGTCGGCCTGCGCGCCTCTCGGGCCGCCCTGCAGGCTCATCTCGGTCCAGCGCTGCGCCAGGCCGCTGGCGTTCCACACGGCCCACAGGAGGTCCTCAGCCGTGCCCTCGGCCTCCCCGGCCACCGTCTCCCTGGCCACCGCGAGCAGCTTGGCGACGCGCTCAGCGGGCAGGGCCACGTGGGGCTCGACGCGGGTGAGCTCGCGGACATCCTGGACGGCCGCGATCAGCAGCTCCCCGGACGATCGGGCCTCGCCGCTCTCCGACGCCTCGTTCTCGGCGATCTTGAGTGCGCGGCGGAGGCGGCGTACGCCGATCATGTCGGTGCCGCCCAGCGGGCCCGTCAGCAGCTCCTCCGCCACCCCCTCGTCGAGCAGGGCCGGGTCGAGCGCGACCTTCAGCATGGTGAGCAGCGGGCGCACGCCCGGCTCCTGGGCGATCGGCACCTCGTCACCGGCGATCATCGTCGGCACCCCGGCGTTGGTCAGCGCCCGGCGCAGCAGCGGCACCTGCCGCCTGGCGGAGCGCACCAGCACCGCCATCCGGCGCCACGGGACGCCGTCGATCAGGTGCGCGCGGCGCAGCGTGTCGGCCACGATCGCGGCCTCCTGGCTGGTGCTGTCGGCCAGCAGCACGCGTACGTCGCCCTCCGGCGTGTCCGGGAGCGGGACCAGGTCGCGGTGGTCGTGCCGGTGGTCGAAACCGGGGGCGACGGGGAGCTTGGCGGCGACCCGGCGCGAGGCCTCCAGCAGGCCGCTCCCGCTCCTGCGGCACACGCGCAGCGCCAGCACCGGCGCGTCGCGGCCGTCGCGGGTCTGGAAGCGCTGGGGGAACTGCATGATCCCCTGGACGTCCGCGCCTCTGAACCCGTAGATCGACTGGTCGGGGTCGCCCACCGCGACCAGGTCCCGGCCGTCGCCCGCGAGCTGGGCCAGCATCAGCTCCTGCGCCGGGTCGGTGTCCTGGTACTCGTCCACGAACACGGCGTCGTGCGCCGCGCGTTCCCGCTCCAGCACCTCCGGCCTGGTCAGCAGCGCGGAGGCGGCCCTGATCAGCTCCGCGTAGTCGTAGGTCTCCTCCGGGTCCAGGTCGAACCGGTCCTGATAGCGCTCGGCGAACCGGCCGGCCGCCGTCCAGTCGCTCCTGCCGTGCCGCCGGCCCAGCTCGACCAGCCGCTCGCCGTCGAGGCCGCGCTCGTTGGCCCTGGACAGGAAGTCACGCAGCTCCTCGGCGAAGCCGCGGGTCTTGAGCGGCTCGCGCAGCGACACCGGCCAGTCGAGCCCGCCGTTCTCCAGCTCGCCGTGGAGCAGCCGGCGAATCTCCAGCAGCTGCTCAGGGCCTGTGAGCAGGCGCGGCGGGGCCTTGCCCTCGAGGATGGACTCGCGGCGCAGGAGGGCGTACGCGTAGGAGTGGAAGGTCAGGGCGAGCGGGGTGCGGGTGGTGCGGCGCAGGCGGCCGGTGACGCGCTGGCGCAGCTCCTCCGCGGCCTTGCGGCTGAAGGTGAGGATGAGCACACGCTCGGGGTCCAGGCCGCGCCGCTCGATCCGGTCCACCACACTCTCCACGATCGTGGTGGTCTTGCCTGTCCCCGGGCCGGCGAGGACGAGAAGGGGTCCGCTCTGATGTTCGACCACGGCACGCTGGTGCTCGTCGAGCACAGGGGGCACAACAGGGGTGCTGTTGCCGCGTCGTACCAGCCGCCAGGTCTGACCACTCACAGCACTAGATTCCACCAGACCACAGGGGTAGATCGTGCCGAGTTGCCCGGCCCGCCCACCGTACCGGGGCAAATCTCGTGTTTTCCGGCGACACGCCGCGCGGCCACTTCGGGACAAGGCGCGATATATCTTGACTTCACATAGACGCGATATATCGTGTTTTCATGACCAAGACAGGCAAGGGATACAAGGGCATCGGCATGGAAGGCCCGATCGCGCGCTGGTACGCCGCCGGCAACGGCAAGTCCATGGACCGCTGGAACGAGCAGGCCGCCGCGGTCCGGGAGCGCGCCGCGAAAGGGAGCGAGATCTTGGAGGTGGCCCCCGGGCCCGGCCACCTCTCGATCGCCCTGGCCAGGACCGGCGACTACACGGTCACGGGGCTCGACGTCAGCGAGACGTTCGTCCAGATCGCCCGCGCCAAGGCCGCCGAGGCGGGGGTCGCGGTGGACTTCCGGCTCGGGAACGCCTCGTCGGTGCCGTTCGAGGACGAGAGCTTCGACTTCATCGTCTGCTGCGCCGCCTTCAAGAACTTCTCCGACCCGCTCGGCGCCCTCCGGGAGATGCACCGGGTCCTGCGCCCCGGCGGCGGCGCGCTCATCGTCGACCTGCGGCGGGACGTGACCAAGGAGGCCGTGGAGGAGGACGTCGCGCGGATGGGGATCGGCGGGCTGTCCAAGGTGTTCACCAAGTTCGCGCTGCGGTCGTTCCTGCCGCGCCGGGCCTACACGAAGAGCGACTTCGAGGGGTTCATCGCGCAGACGTCCTTCCGCACGTACGACATCCGCCTGTCGCCGCTCGCCCTGAACGTCGACCTGCGGAAGTGAGATGCACACGCAGCGTACGCCCTTGTAACTTAGGGTCATGCGCTGGCAGGTCCACTCCGAGAAGACGCTGTACGCGGATGCCTGGCTGGACGTCCGGGTGGCGGACGTGGAGCTGCCCGACGGGCGGCATCTCGACCATCGGCTCGTACGCACCGCGCCCGGCGCGGCGGCCGTCGTCACCGACGAGCGGGAGCGGGTGCTGCTGATCTGGCGACATCGCTTCATCACCGACAGCTGGGGCTGGGAGATCCCGATGGGGGCGGTGGAGGAAGGCGAGATGCCGCAGGCGGCCGCGGCGCGGGAGGTGGAGGAGGAGACCGGCTGGCGTCCCGGGCCCCTGCGCCCGCTGCTCACCGTCCAGCCGTCCAGCGGCATCTCGGACAGCCTGCACTACGTGTATCGCGGGGAGTCGGCCACGTACGTCGGGCCGCCCTCCGATGCCTGGGAGGCGGAGCGGGTCGCGTGGCTGCCGCTGTCCGGCATCCGCAAGCTGATCGACAACGGCGAGATCGTCTGCGGAACCGCTTTGTCGGCCCTGCTCTACGTGCTGCTCGACCGCCTGCCGTCGATGGGCACGGCAGCGGACCGCACCATGCCCTTCGACCCCACCCGCCCGATCCTTCTGCGCGACATCCCAGGCCTGGATCTCTGACCACCGAGCCGGTCAAGAAGACGCTCCGTCACGGCGAGCGCCCCGTGAGCCTTCACGACCGGCCATGACAGACGGCAACCCACGACGGCGCGTGCGGTGACCTTGGGCGACCGTAAATATGGGCCTTTCTCAAGAGAAAAGGTGATCCACAACCCTCGCAGTAGCCTTCCCGTCGTCGCGGGGAGCGAACGTGGCGCGGAAGGCGTCGTAACGGTCGGCGTGGGCGGATGCGACCGAGTCGATCGAGCGGAGGGCGTCGATCACGTCGGCCGAGGTCGACAACACCGGACCCGGCGCGTGCTCGGCCAGATCGAGGTAAAGGCCCCTCTTCGACGAATACTTCGCCAGGTCGTAGCCGTAGATCACGATCGGGCGGCCCGTGCAGGCGAAGTCGAACATGACCGACGAGTAGTCCGTCACCAGGACGTCGGCCACCAGGAGCAGGTCGGCTATGTCGGGATAAGTGGTGACGTCGCGGGCGATGTCAGGAACGGCCGGGATGGCCTGCATGGGATGGGCGCGGACCAGGATCTCGTGGTCGGCGCCCAGCGCCTCCCGCGCCTTGGCCAGGTCCAGCTTCACCATGGCGTTCTTGCGGTCGTAGTCCCGGTACGTCGGCGCGTACAGGACCACCCGCTTGCCCTCCACCAGCCCGAGCCGCTCGCGTACCGCGGCCGCCAGATCGTCGCGGTCCGGCGAGTTGAGCACGTCGTTGCGGGGCAGCCCGCTCTCCAGGATCTCGCCCTTGTAGCCGAGCGCCTTGCGCAGCACCGGCGTCGCCCAGGGCGACTGCGACAGCAGCAGGTCCCAGCCGCGCACCTCGGCCGCCTGGCGGTGCCAGATCGGCGGCTTGGGGTCGCGGTTCATGTGGGGCTGGTCGTTGCCGATGTGCTTGGCCGGGGTGCCGTTCCAGGTCTGCACCACCACCTGGTCCTCGCGGGCGCGGAACCAGGTCGGCAGGAAGGCGTTGGTGATGATGTAGCGGGACCTGGCCAGGGCGGCGTGGTGCTCGCGGCTGCCGGCGCGTACGACGGTCGCGCCGGCCGGCGGCACGAACGCGCCGTCCTTGACGATCCAGATGTGCTCGCGGTCGTCTCCCCGCCGCAGCCGCTCCTCGTAGATGGCGCGGACGCTGTCGGCGTAGAGCCGCCCGTCGTTGACGACGTAGACGGTGGCGTCCGTGAGCGGCTCCGTGCGCTGGGCCGGATAGAAGACGCGGCGCAGGACGTGGGTGCCCGCGACGCCACGCTCGTCCGCCGGACGGGCCTCCTCGACCGTCACGACCGGCACGTCGAAACGCGTGGAGATCATCCGGTATGTCCGGCCTTCGAGCGTCCGCGGCTCCTCGTCCAGCCCCGGCAGGGCGGCGTGGTCCATACGCAGCGGGACGATCTCGCCGGACGGATGACGGAGCGACATGTTCCAGGTGCCCGACGCCAGCGGCACCGGCTCGCCGAAACGGTCCATGGACGCGGGCTCCACCCGTACGGAGAAGTCCTCTCCGGAGCGCTCCATCGGAAGCAGGTACGACAGGCCGGAGCGGTGCCGCAGCGTGAGGGAGCGCGGGCCGGGGGCGTCCGGGTAGTGGCCGCGCAGCAGGAGCGAGGAGCCCTCCCAGACCGCCGAGGTGATCACCGGGCGGACGCGGTGCGCGGAGACCACGACGCGGTCACGTCGGTCGCCGAGCACGGTGATCTCGCGGTCGCCCACGACCGTGCGGGTCTCCACGAGGTCGGCCAGCATGACGGAGGCCGCCGGGTCGCCCTTGGGCTCGACCCAGAGCCGCCGCCCGTCCTTCTCGTGCAGCAGCGAGGGCACGGTCAGCCCGACCACGACCTCGGTGCCGTCGCCCGAAGGCGTGAAGTCGGCGGCGATGCGGTGGCCGCCCAGCCTGGCGTGCCCCTTGGTGACCGTGCGGCCGGGCAGGAAGATCTTGAGCTCGAGGCGCTCGCCGTCGAGGGACACGCCGGTCAGCTCGGCCCGGTTGGGCTGGAGCACGACCTGCAGCGCGCGGTCGGACGTCCAGACCGGCCTGACCCACCGGCCGGGCTTGAGCTTGAGGCCGGCCGGGCGCTCGGGACGGCCGAGTGAGGAGCCGCGCAGCAGGCCGGTGGCCCGCGCGCCACGGCTCCAGAACACGATCTCGGCCCGCCACGTCGTGGTGTCGGGCACCGACGGGCGGTGCCGCATCCGGCGGCGCACGGCGGAGACGACGCCGCGGACGGCGCCGCGCCAGCGCAGCGGCCACGGGCTGAGCTCCGCGGTGAAGCCGGACCAGTCGTAGTTGCAGCCGGGCTCGTGCGCCCCGTGCGTGGCCTCGGGCTCGTAGACCCGGCGCGTGCGCATGCGGATGGGCGGCAGCCAGCGCGGCCCGCGCAGCACCACGGTCGCCCAGTTGAACCTGCGGCTGCGGACCGACAGGCCGGCGAGGTAGGCGAAGCCGGTGACACGCAGCTTGCCGTCGACCCAGTTGATGTCGTCGATGTGGGTCACCGGCACCATGTCGGCGCGCCGCAGGCGGTAGAGGTCGGGCGACAGCTCGTCGCGGAAGGGCAGGTCGGCGTACCAGCGCAGGCCCTTGCGGATGCGCTTGGACGGCTCGGCCGCCGCGGTCACGACCTTGGCCAGCGTCTCGCCCTCGACGAGCTCCTCGTCGGGACGGTTTTCGATCAGGTGGCAGAGCACCCGCCGGGCGACCGGGAGGTCGCGTTTGACGTCCGCGTCCACGCCCGCGAGATACGGGCGGACGAGCGCGAGCATCTCGCGCCGCCGCGCCGGGCCGCGCTTGACCGCGAGCTCGATCCGGCCCCCGAGGGGACCGCTGAGCACCTCGGTGTCGAACGCCGCGTCGCGTCCGCCGGAACCGACCGCTCGCATGACCGCTTCGAGAGGCTCTCCACGATCACAGAGATCCTGGACAGCCTTGAGGCGGTCGGCGAGCGAATCGCCGCCCTGGCTCTGGGCTGTGACGCCGGTGGCCATAGGGGTGGCACCGCCTTTCGGGCCGCCATGAGTGTTTTGCCCATGGTAATGGGAGTCACATGGCGCAGAGTCGCCGGTTCGGCGAAAGCGCAGGTCACATGACTTACTGAAAATCCGCTGAACGTCCCTCATGTTCCGCCGGGCGCCCGTCCCAGCGGGCCAGGCGCATGTCCACGCGCTCCCCGCGCAGCGGAGTGCCCTCCTCGCGCCAATGCGCCAGGCACCGTCGCAGGTGGTCAGGGGCGGCGCCGCTGCCGTCCGCGTGGACCACGCGCCACCAGGGCACGCCGCCGCCCCACGTGGACATCACCTTGCCGACCTGGCGCGGGCCGCCCTCGCCGAGATATTCGGCGATGTCCCCGTACGCCATGACCTTGCCGGGCGGGATGCGTTCGACGAGGTCGAGCACCCGCTCGGCGAAAGGGTTCAGGGGGTCCATGCCGCAGGGCCCGCGTCGATGATCTCGTCGAACTTGCCGATCTCGACCACGCCACCGCCCGCCTCGACCTCGATGACGCCGTCGCGTAGCGCGTACACCTCGCCGTCCTCGCCCACGAGCCGGGCGCCGAGCGCGACGGACAGCCTCAGCAGCTGGGCGACCTGCCAGTCGGAGCCGGGCTCGCCCACCAGCCGACCGTCCCAGCGCGCCACCGGGTGCGCGCCGCCGCGGTGGCCGGTCACGATCTCGTCAGGTCCGCGCAGCTCGAAACCGGCCGGCGCGATGGCCCTCGCCAACTCCGCGAAGGCGAGTGGCGACTCCCGCACCACCCGCAGCTCGTATCCCATGACGGGGGACCATAGCGGATCTTTACTGCCGACGCTGGTTGAGCACGACGATCGCACCGCAGAACGTGATGAGCGCCACGAGCACCCCGCCTCCGTACAACCACATGCGCAACGGATCGGGTCCGGGAGGCGACGGCACCGGGGAGTCCTCGCCCTGGCCGAAGTGGGCCTTGTCCGGTCCGGGCGCGGCACGCTGCACGCCGGTCAGGCGCTTGGCGGCGTTGAGCGCGGCCGCGGCGTCGACCACGCCGAAGCCGGTCTGGTCGTCGTACCCGATGGCGGGCCGGCCGCGGGCGCTCGACGCCAGCGCCTGGGCGACCTGCTCGGGCGGCAGGTTCGGGTAGCGGGACTTGATGAGCGCGGCCACGCCGGACACGAGGGCGGCGGCCGAGCTGGTGCCCTCCGACAGCTCGTAACCGCTCTTGAGCTTGACCACGGGCACGCCCACGCCGGGCGCGCCCACCAGCACCGACAGGTTGTCGCTGCTGAACGTGGCCCTCCTGCCCTGCTTGTCGGTGGCCGCCACCCCGATGACCCCGGGATAGCCGGCCGGGAAGCTCCAGTAGGAGGTGCCGTTCTCCTTGGCGTAGTCGCTCAGGCCGTCGTTGCCGACGGCGGCGACCAGCACGACACCCTTGTCCAGCGCGTACGACACCGCCTCCCGCTCGGACTTGACCGGCCCGTACGAGCCGATGGACATGCTGATGACCTTGGCGCCGTGGTTGGTCGCGTACCGCAGGGCGCGGGCCAGCGGGCTCTCCGAGGCCGTCTCCCCTTCCTCGACGGGCGGGATGCCGATCGAGGGATCGTCGTCCGTGACCATGGGCAGCGACAGGATGCGCGACTCCGGCGCGACGCCGATCAGCCCGTCGTCCGCGCCCGACCCGGCGATCAGAGCGGCCATGGCGGTGCCGTGCTTGCCGGGCGGCAGTTCGCGGGCGATGGCGCTCGAGGTCATGTCCGGGCCGGCGTTCACACGGCCCTTCAGCTCCTTGACCCCGGTGTCCACGCCGCTGTCGATGACGGCGACGGTGACGCCCGCGCCCTTGCTGACGGTCCACGCCTGCTCGACGTTGAGCGCGTCGAGCACCCACTGCTGCTGCTCCCTGACCGGGTCCGCGTCGACTCCGGTGAAGACGAGCAGCGCGGCCGCGAGCGCGCGTACGGCGGTCAGCACACGTTCCCCTGGGTGCAGGGCGGCACCTTGGGCGGGTCCGCGAGGAAGTAGGCGATCTGGTTGCCGATCGACTTGGCCGCCGGCCAGAGCTCGGGGTGCAGGATCTCCTCGGGCGGGATCGCGGCCCTGGTCCGGCCGTCGGCGTAACCCGCCGTCGAGAACACGATGTACGGCCCCGCGCCCACCCAGCCCGTACGCTGCCGCTGGTCGGGCCCGAAGCGCTCGCTCACCGTGCCGGGGAAGGCCACGGGCAGCACGCCCACGCGGTCGTCCTGGGTGAGCTCCTCGGTGGCCGACACCCTGGACGCCTCGTCCTTGAGCACGGCGACGCCGACCGTGAAGACGAACGACGCCGTCTGGTCGATATACGTGGCCCGCAGCATGGTGACGCAGCCGTGGCTCTCCAGCACGCCGGCCACGGAGGCGTCCACGCCCTTGCCGCACTCGGTCTCGGGGGCGATGCCGACGCGCCTGGCGTACTGCTGGGCGCGGTCGAGCCCGAGGTATTTCACCTCTTCGGGGAAGACCCCCGTCGCCGGCCACGCCTGCCAGCGCCTGGCGATCTCCTCCTGCTTGTACTTGTTCTGCTCGGCCGGGGTGAGGGGCCGCGATCGGGTCTCGTTGAGCAGCCCGATCGTGCCGAGCAGCACCACGACGGCCGACACGGCGACGATGACGCCGAGCAGCCCCACGAAGATGCGCCGGTAGCGGATGCCCTGCTGGAGCGCCTCCAGCTCGGCGCGCTCCTTGGCGGCGGACGAGCGCCTGCGGGAGTCCACCGCCGGCCAGCTGCGCACGCGTGACCGGCGGCCGGTTGTGGCGCCGAGGGGGTTTCTCCCTCCCGGCGTGGCGTCTCCTCCGGCGCGCGGCAGCCCTGAGGTTGACCTACGTGCCCTCACCACCGCCTCGTTCCCTGTTCATGGCCTCACGTCCGTGAGG
>NZ_JBITMD010000028.1:0-106340 GCF_044465905.1 Nonomuraea sp. NPDC049480 | reverse complement strand
GCGGCGGGCTCGGTCGCCAGATGCCGCCGCCTTCCCCCGTCGCTCTGGTCGCTGCGCTCCCGGCGCTCCTCCTCCAGACGACGGCGCTCCCTCGCGTGTTCATGGCCTCACGTCCGTGAGGCGGGCTCGGTCGCCAGATGCCGCCGCCTTCCCCCGTCGCTCTGGTCGCTGCGCTCCCGGCGCTCCTCCTCCAGACGACGGCGCTCCCTCGCGTTCGCTCTATGTCTATTTCGTCCCCCTAAGTGGGTAGATCATGCGTCTTGTGAGCTGTGCGCCCGGCGTACGCGCCTGACCAGGATGAATATGACGCTCAGGGACGCGATGGCGCCGACGGCCGCCGCGACGCCGACCGCCGCGTAGACCGTCAGGCGCCGGTCGTCCCTGACGACGACCTCGATCGGGCCGGCCCGCCCACCGGCCAGTGGCTTGGCGGGATCCTGGACCTCGGGGCCGATGGCGGTCTCGGTGTGCCCGGCCAGCCGGCTCGCCTCGGTCAGGGCCCGGGCGGCGTTCACGACGCCGAAGCCGGTGGCCATGTCGTAGCCGCCCGGCGGGCGGTCAGTGGCGCCGGCGGTGAGCGCCTGGGCGAGGAGCGGAGGCGACATGTCCGGATATTTCGCCTTAATAAGGGCGGCGACGCCGGACACCAGCGCGGTCGCCTGCGACGTGCCCCTGCCGACCCAGTACTCATCCCCGGGGCCCGCGCCCATGATGTCGACGCCGGGCGCGGCCACCTGGACGGAGGAGTTCCAGTTGGAGAACGTGGCCCGCCGCAGCCGCCGGTCCGTCGCCCCCACGGAGACGACCCCGGGGAACGCGGCTGGATAGGAATAGGGCGCGAAGTCGCCGTCGATCTTCCGGTCGCCGTCGTTGCCCGCGGCGGCCACGAGCACGACGCCCTTGGAGATCGCGTAGCGGATGGCCGCCCGCTCCTCCCTGGTCGCCAGCTCCTTGGAGATCGACATGTTGATCACGTCTGCCCCCTCGTCCACGGCGTACTTGATGCCTCTGGCCACCACGTTCTCGAAGCGCTCGGCGGAGTTGAACTCCCGGAAACCCGGCTCCTCGTCCTCAAGGATGACCCTTACTGACAGTACGTCCGCTTCGGGCGCGACGCCGATGATCCCGCGTTTTCCCTCTGGCCCGTGCCCGTGCCCGGCTATCAACGAGGCCATGTACGTGCCGTGCAACCTGCTCGGAGTCACGCCGGGCGGATTCGCACCCGCGGTGAAATCCTTGCCCACCCGTACCGAGCCCGCCAGGTCGCGATGGTACGGGTCGACGCCGGAGTCGAGCACCGCCACCGTGACCCCGGCACCCTTGCTGACCCGCCACGCCTGCGTGAGCTGCAGTGTCTTGATCACTTGCCGCTGCCCGCCGCGCACGTCGTCGGCCCGCGCGGGCGCGGCCGCGAACAGCAGCGCCCCGGCCGTCGCGACCGCCATCACGCGTCTCAGCACGCTTGCTGGAGTGCCCTGAGTCAGCACTGCCATTCCTCTGCGGCGCAATCGGGCATCTTCGGCGTGCTCAGGCCCGTCAGGACGTGCTCGGAGATCTCGGTGGCGAAGGCGAAAATGCTGGGTCGCGGCTCCCCCACCGCGTCCCCCGGCCGGCCGTCGACCTCACCGGCCGTGGTCAGCACGAGGTACGGCCCGGCCTGGCGTACCGACCCGGTCTGGCGGACGGCGGGGCTGAAGCGGTAGGCGATCGTGTCACGGAAGGCCAGCGGCCGCAGCCCGGGCGCGGGCTTGCCGCCGTCGGCGAACGCGGACTTGGCGCGCGCGGCACGCAGCTCGTCGGGCAGGGCAGCCACGCCGATGGTGACGAGCACGCCGCGCAGCGCGTCGATGTAGGTGGCCCGCAGCAGGCCCCGGCAACCTGCCTTGCGCAGGGCTTTGGCCGCCTTGGCGTCCACCGAGTCGCAGGAGGTCTGCGGCGAGATGCCGATTCTGCTGGCACGTTCCTGACCGCCCTGTTCGGCGGAGTACGGCAATGTGGCGGGGAAGATACGTCCCGCGGCCCAGGTGCGCCAGCGCTCGGCGACCTCCCGTTCGGCCGCCACCTTCAGCTCGGCGGCGCTCGGGCCGCGGGTGAGCTCCGTGCCCGCCGCGCTCCCGGCCACCCCGGCGGCCACCGCGCAGATCAGTGTCAGCGCGGAGGCCACCACCAGGGTCGGCCAGGGGCGGGCGGAGTTCACGCCATCGACCTTAACCGGGGTGTCCCGGTGAAAACCCCTTAATAGCTGGGCAAGCTGGGGTCGACGGTCTTGACCCAGCTCAGCACGCCGCCGCCGACGTGGACGGCGTCGGAGAACCCGGCGTTCTTGATGACGGCCAGGGCCTCCGCCGAGCGCGCGCCCGACTTGCAGTGCAGCACGATGCGCTTGTCCTGCGGCAACCTCTCCAGGGCCGAGCCGTTGAGGAACTCGCCCTTGGGGATCAGCGTGGCGCCGGGGATGGAGACGATCTCGTACTCGTTCGGCTCGCGGACGTCGACGAGGAAGATGTCGTCGCCGCGGTCCTGCATCTCCTTGAGCTCCGCCGCGGTGATCGTGGAGCCGCTGGCGGCCTCGGCGGCCTCGTCGGAGATCGCGCCGCAGAACGCCTCGTAGTCCTCGAGCAGCTCGGTGACCGTCGGGTTCTTGCCGCACAGGACGCACTCGGGGTCCTTGCGGACCTTGACGTCGCGGTACTTCATCTCCAGGGCGTCATAGATCATCAGCCGTCCGACCAGCGGGTCGCCGATGCCGGTCAGCAGCTTGATGGCCTCATTGACCTGGATGGAGCCGATCGACGCGCACAGCACGCCGAGCACACCGCCCTCGGCGCACGACGGCACCATGCCGGGAGGCGGGGGCTCCGGGTAGAGGCAGCGGTAGCACGGGCCGTGCTCGGCCCAGAAGACGCTCGCCTGGCCGTCGAAGCGGTAGATCGAGCCCCAGACGTACGGCTTGCCGAGCAGCACCGCGGCGTCGTTCACCATGTAACGCGTGGCGAAGTTGTCGGTGCCGTCGACGATGAGGTCGTAGCCGGAGAAGATCTCCATGACGTTCTCGGTGGTCAGCGCCGCGTTGTGGATCACGACGTTGACGTACGGGTTGATCTCGCGGACCGACGCCGCGGCGCTCTCGGCCTTGAGCCTGCCCACGTCGGACTGACCGTGGATGATCTGACGCTGCAGGTTGGACTCATCGACCACGTCGAAGTCGATGACGCCGAGGGTGCCGACGCCCGCCGCCGCGAGGTACATCAGCGCGGGCGAGCCCAGGCCCCCGGCGCCCACACACAGCACCTTGGCATTCTTCAGCCGCTTCTGCCCCGCCATGCCCACATCGGGAATGATCAGGTGGCGCGAGTAGCGGCGCACTTCGTCGACGGTCAGCTCTGTGGCCGGCTCGACCAGCGGTGGCAACGACACTTTCTACGCTCCCGTTTCAGGGGTCTTATCTCACTGTGAAACCTAGCGGGGCAGTGGGGCATTCCCCAATCGAGTCTCACCGATCAGACGGCGTGCCTCGACCGCCACGACCTGCGGGATCTCCATCTGCGCCACGTGACCGGCCGTGGGCAGCAACACGAGGCGGGCATTCCTGAACGTCCGCAACGCCTTCGCCGCCATGGCCGGGCGGACGAGGCGGTCGTGCCGGCCGTGCACGATCAGCGTCGGTGCCTGGACCTTGGCCGCCTGGCGCCAGAGGTTGTCCTCGCCGCGGCGGAAATACTCCGCCACGATGCCCCGGGCCGAGGCGACCATGGCCTCACCGGCGTACGGGAGGTCGTCGCGCCTGCGGAGCTCCTCGATGGCGTCGCGCAGGCGTACCGGGTGGACGCCGTTCACGTTGGCCCACACCATGGACAGGGAGGCGTTGACGCGCTGCTCGGCCGGGACCCAGCGCAGCCTGCTCGCCACCCAGTCGCCCAGCATGGGGACCGCGGCGGCGGCCACGCGGACGGGGCCGTACCTGGGGAGCAGGTCGGGCAGGGCAGGCGAGACGAGCATGAGCGAGCGGACCAGGTCGGGGCGCGTGGCGGCGACCCTGACAGAGATCGCGCCGCCCAGCGAGTTGCCGAACAAGTGGGCCGGGCCCGTGTGCTCCAGCAGGCCGATCACGGCTCTGGCGTGTCCGGCGACGGTGTAGTCGCCGTCGGCGGGCGCGGGAGAGAAACCGGCTCCCGGCAGGTCGATGGCGTGGCCCGTGACCGTGTCCTTGAGCTCGTCCATGAGGTCGGTCCAGTTCGTGGCCGACCCGGCCAGACCGTGAACGAACACCGCCTGCTCGGCGGGCCCTTCAGGGGTGGACCTGACGTGCACCTCGCCCAGGACGCGTCCTGGCCAGTGCGGGATTGGCTCTGCTGCCATGCCTCCTCCTTGTCGTTCACTCCCACGATATCCAAGCCACAACACCGTATAGCACCATATGGACCCATATCGGACATTTCTGACTTATTGTGACTTATCGGTACATCGAATGCATCGCACCTCCCCGACGGGGATCACGTGACGACGAGTCGGCCCCGTCCAGCTTCACGAGGAAAGCGGACAAATCGCCACAATTCAAATTCATAATGCTTAACAAGAGCAATGAGCGCGTTAGTGTATAGCAAAATCCCCCAATGTCCGTTTGTGACACCTTCGTCCCGGACATCAAAAGGGCGGATGACCATTTAGTCGTCATCCGCGACATCTCCGATCGTCATCGGAAGTGTCGAGAACCAGGGCAATCGATCCTTTTTTTGGGGGGGAACTCAATGCCCACGTTCAAGACCATGCTCGCAGGGCTGGCGATCACCACCGCAGCGACCGGTGGAGCCGTCGGCCTGGGCGCAATGACCACCACCTCGGCCGCCGGCGCGACGACCGCCTCCGCCACCACCGCGTCCGGCTTCCTCGCCCACTGCCGCAAGCACTGCGGCTGGGGCTGGGGCGGAGGAGGCGGCGGCTGGGGCTGGGGTCGCCACCGCAACCACCACAAGACGAAGGTGAAGATCCACATCCACAACAACAACCAGCAGAGCCAGAACCAGGCCCACAAGCAGAGCCAGGACCAGGATCAGGACCAGGACCAGAGCAAGTTCCCGTTCAACGTCCTCGACGACTGACGGCTCCAGGTAGTCCCCCTGGAGCGATCGGCAGGAGGGTCCTGAGCCACCGGAAGACAGCCATGCGAACGCATCCCGGTTGACAGCTCCAGGCAGACATCTACCGGATCACACGATATGCGCCCTCGGCAATTCGCCGCCGAGGGCGCATTCACATGTCCCCAGACTCGTGCAGTCGACAGCGACCACGACACCAAAAGGACAAATCACCTCAATTCAATTCATAAATGTTTAATAAGAGCAAGGAGGGCGCTAGCGTAGAGTAAAACATCACGAAGCCCGTTTGGTTCGATATTGGCGCCGGGAAGTAAAACGACACGGATGACGCATTAGCCAGCCATCCAGAACATTTTCCGATGGATTGGAAAATGTCAAGAACAGGGCAACCGAACCTTTGGGGGGATTCCAATGCCCAAGTTCAGGAGTGTCATCGCCGGCCTCGCTCTCAGCGCCGCCACGACCGGCGCCATCGTCAGCCTGGGCGCAATGACCACCGCCTCGACCGCCGGCGCCGCAGCCGCCTCCGCCACCACCGCGTCTGCGTCCGGCTACTTCGCCCGCTGCTCGGGCAAGCGCTGCGGATGGGGCGGGTGGGGCAAACACGGCCGCCACCGGCTGAAAATCCACATCCATATCCACAACACGAACCAGCAGAGCCAGGATCAGAAAGCCGACCAGGACGAAGACCAGGATCAGGACCAGCTCCAGTCCCGCACGGCGCTCGGCGCCCCTTAAGGGCGCGCCGAGCAGTCCAGGCGGGGGCCTGTGACCGCATCCTGAGCGACGTGAGAAACCCGGCCGAGTGCCTGTGTCCCGCAGCGACATCATCCCGCTCCGGCGAAGCGATGAGCGACACGGATTCACAGGCACTCTGCTTCACAACATGACCAGGGAGAGGGAAGGCGGCCCCACAGCCCCCCTCCAGTACTGCAGGGCCAGCTCTTCCCTCGAGAACCACCCTCACATACCACGCCGCTGAGCTGGAAGGATCGGTTATTCCTAGGAAAACTCTTCCCGGGAAATTTCTCCGTACCGATGACATGATCGGTTGGTATGGACAGCATTGAAGTCGCCTCCGCCAGGGGACCGCTGGCCGATTTCCTCACCGCCCGCCGCGCCGCCGTCACCGCGGCCGAGCATGGCCTGCCCGAGCCGCCCTACCCCAGACGTGTCCCGGGCCTGCGTCGGGAAGAGGTGGCCCAGCTGGCCGGGATCAGCACCGACTACTACACCCGCCTGGAGCAGGGCCGGGTGCGCACCGCCTCCAGATCGGTCCTGAACGCCATCGGCCGCGCGCTACTCCTGAACGACGATCAGCAACGGCACCTGTTCCAGCTGGCCTACCCCGAGGCGCTGGAGCAGCCCGGCGACGCCGACCAGCACGTCACGCCGCAGACGGCCCGGCTGCTGGCCAACCTCGTCGACACCCCTGCGCTGGTGCTCGGGCGCTACCTGGACATCCTGGCTTGGAACCGGCTCTGCGCCGCTCTGATGGGCGATCTGGCCGCCATGAATCCGGCTCACCGCAACTACGTGCGCATGATCTTCCTCGACGACCACGTCCGGTCCATGCAGGTCGATTGGCGTGCCCGCGCGCAAGAGATTGTCTCCACCTTGCGCATGGCCGCCGGAGCCTACCCCGACGTGCCCCGCCTGCAAGAACTCGTGGGCGAACTGTCCGTACGGGATGAGGACTTCCGCACCTGGTGGGCCGACCACCTGGTGACCCTGCAAACCTCCGGCCGCAGCCGCCTCCGCCATCCCGTCGTCGGAGAGTTCAGCCTCGACTGGCAGGCCTTGACCAGCTTCGAGGATCAGGAGCAAGCCATCGTGCTGCTCACCGCCCCACACGGCAGTCCCGATCACGACGCGATCAAACGGCTGGACGCCTGGGCCCGGAAGCAAGGACTCCAACCCCACCATCCCGAGGAGCCGCACATCCAGCCGTGAGCCGGCCGTTCAGTGTGAGGACGCCAGGCGTTGCCGTCGCACGGCCTGCTCCCACCCCGCCGCCCAGGGGTGAGCACCCGCAAAGTCGCGATCTTCCGCTACAACGAATGACTGGACGACGGCCCGGCCCGACCGCAGCAACCCCTGCTGCTGCATCACCCTGCACACCATGGACAGACAACTCTAACGATGGGCCGAAACCGGGCTCATCCCCAAGATCGGCTCCGGCCTTACACCGCCGCAACAGACTCCCCAACCCCTTGCCAAGGCCCCGAGAACCCTGACTATCCGGCCTTGAAGGCCCGCCGGGTCTTTGGCCGCGTGGTAGTCGAGGGCAAGGCCCAGCACCTGGCAGATCGGCTCGATGCCGAACCGGTCGCGATGAGCGTCAATGAAGGCGGCCATCCGGGCGGTCGGGGTCGAGTTCCCGGCGAAAGGCAGCCGCCGAATTCAGGACCTCATTGGCCCGGCGCAGCTCACGCGGCTCCCGCTCCAACTCGGCGATTCGTGAGCATCGGCAGTGGAGGTGCCGGGCCGGTGGCCGTCGTCGATCTCGGCCCGGCGGAGCCGGCCGCGCAGCGCCTCGTGCTGCACGCCGAGCCGCTGCGCGACCCGAGCGATCACACCGGGCGCGGTCCCGGGCTGCTCGCGAATCTCAAAGAGGATCCGCACCGCACGCCTCACGCAGTTCCTGCTGGTACTTCTTCGGGGCTGCACTGCGTGTGATTCTCCCTTCAGCCCGCACGATCATGCCGGCTTCAGGTCCTCCACAAGGCTGGAGCAGTTCAGCCGCCGGACGTAATGGTCACGGTCGGCCTCACGGTAACGGTCACGGTCGGCTCGGGCACGAAAATCTTCTCTGCCTTCTCGTGGTCCTTGGCATGGAGCTGGTCCTGATCCTGATCCTGATCCTGATCCTGCTTCTCGGCCTGGTTCTGGTGCTGCCTGTTGTTGTTGTGGATCCAGACACGGACCTTGTGCTTGTGGCGGTCGTGGCCGCAACCCCAACCGCCGCAGTTTCCGGCGGTGTAGCCGCTGCTCTCCGCGGCGTTGGCGCTCATGGAGGCGCCCAGCGCGACAACCGCGCCGGTCATGGCGGTGCTGGCTACGACAGCCGCGATGGCAGTCTTGAACTTGGGCATTGAAGTTCCCCCCAAAGGTTCGGTTGCCCCTGTTCTTGATATTTTCCGAACTGCATGGAAAATATTACGGATGGCGGCTAATGCACCATCCGCGCATTTTTATTTCCAGAGAGAGCGCCGGGTAAACGAACTTCGTGACGTTTTGCTCTACCCTAACGCTCCCATTGCTCTTATTAAGGATTTATGGAATGGATTGACATGATTTGTCCGCATTGCCCCTGATATAGCGAACCGATCCCCGTCGGGACGCATAAATGCGCTCTCGGCACTTTCGCCGCCGAGAGCGCATGTTGTTGGATCGCGCGATTCCTTCGATGTAGCGGCCTCGCCGGACGTCGGTTCGGTGGCGTTGTCGGCGGTGCGACCAGTGGCAGATGCGGCGCTCGTCCAGGGGCGGGCGGGGAGCTTCGCCACCAGGTCGAGGCCGGACAGGGGGCGTGCCCACCTGTGGTCACCCGCAAGGCGGCTGCCACCAGCGGCCACCGGGTACTCGCCGGCCGAGCGGCCGGCCATCGTGGTAATGGTCGTGACGATGCTGGAGTCCGACGACTCGCTGGCCGCCGCCGTACAGGCGGGCGCGCGTGGATATCTCCTCAAAGGGGCGGCCGGGCCGAGGTCCTGCAGGCGCTGGAGATCTGCCAGGACGGCGGCGCGTGCTTCGGCCCGAACGCCGTCCGAGCACTCGCCGGGCTCGTCTGGACCGAGACCCGGCGTACCGTCGCCGACCCGGTGCTGCCCGAGCTCACCGAGCGCGAGGTGGAGGTCCTCGACCTGATGGCGCGCGGGCTGCCCGACGCCGCCATCTCCTCCCGGCTCTACAAGACGGTCCGTGACTACGTCAGCGCCGTGTACGGCGAGCTCGGCGTCGGCGGGCCCGCACCGCGGCGGTGGCCGTCGGCGCCGGGGGCGGCGGAAGGGTCCCGTCAGGGCAGCGACGACAACATCAGGTTCGTACGCCAGGCACGGACTTTTGGAGGTCTCATCGGACCTCGTCGAGCCGGTCATGGGACGGGGCGATCACTATCCCGCTTCTGGTGGCCAACTGACATCGGCCCTCCATTGCCGACGCCGCGCGGAGCGATGTCTTGTCGCGGTCGTCGCGGGCGTTCTTCGCCAGGAACCGTGCCCGGGCGAGAAGTTGTGTGGCCAGCGCCAGCAGCGGGGGCGTCATCAGGTAGAAGGCCACCCACAGACCGTACAGCAGGTAGACGAACTGCCCGGTGGTGAGTTCCTGGGCATGAATGAGCGGGACCCATAGGGCACTGAACTCGGGTGTGTAGTAACACAGCGGGGCTTCGAAGAAGGGGCCAGTCGGCTCCAGGCAGACATCGCGGGCGGGGGCGTCGCCGAAGACGGCTCCGTTCAAGCCGACCCAGAGGGAGAGGCCGAGCGCCAGCACTGTGATCGTGTTCGCCAGGATCGACGTGTCCTGCCGGTGCAGGCGGACCGCAAGTACCAGGCATGCGGGCAACGAGGCGAACAGAAGGTAGCGGGGCCCGTAGAAGGTGGAGCCGCTCCACGACCAGTAGGTGGAGTAGAGCAGGATCAAACCCACCACGAACGTGATCCACATCCTGTAAAGCGCGTTCAGATCTACGCCGGCACGGCCGGGAAATGCCGCAAGCCTGCGACGTACGGGCAGGAAGAGCCCGGGTGCGAAGAACAGCAGGCCCTTACCGAACGACAGCGTCAGTGACAGGAGCCCGAAGAAGATCGGATAGCTGAGTCCTGGATGACCCGAAAACGGCATGATCGTTTCAGGCCCTCTGTCGTCGCCGTAGCCGGTCTCAAAAGGGCTGCCCCTTCGGACCCACGATTCGAGCAGGACGACCGCCGCGGCCGCGAAAAAGGCCAGCGCCAATCGGAGTCGCCGCATGGCCCAGATGCGTTCGGCGGTCAACAGCATCATGGCGGGCAGGGTGGCTGGGGTGTTGGCGACACCGAGCACGATCGCCGTCCATCCGCGGCGTTTGGCGATCAGGCAGACGGTGCCGGTGCCTACCATGACCGCCGTGAACACTTCGCCCCAGTAGAAAAGCAAGTGATTGGAGAACATCGAGGCGAAGGTCAGCAGCAGGAGGAATCGGCGAAGCAGGCTGCGCGGCACGTGATTGCGGAGCATCCAGTAGAAGATGAACAGCCCTGCCGCGAAAACCAGCGTATTGTACTTTTCGCACCACCATTCGGGTGACTGATACACCATGCCCAGCAGCCAGAGTGGGGTAGAGAACAAGGAGCCGATCAGCGAATACTTCTCCTCGCTGAGGTGCCCCGCGACCAGTAGCTCCCAGAGGTGCACGTAGCGGACCCCACCGTCACCCCAGAGCAGCTGATGGGGCAGCAGGAAGGTCATCCCGGCAAGGCCGCCGACGATCAGGCCGATCTCGAGCCGGGCGATCGCACGGGATTCGGGTCCGTCTGAATCGACGGAATGACCTGTTGTACTCGACATCCCGGCTCCTTTCATCCCCGTGGCCAGCAGGACCACACAGGATGCGACTGCTGACCACAAATCGAGGATGAATGACCGAAGCCGGTCACTTGCGGCGCAGTACGCAAAGTGTCGTCCAGTACTTCACCTGATCGGTAATAGGGAAGCTCAGGACAAATCGGGTTCAGGCCGCGCCGACGATCTGCTGGATACGTGACGACACCCCGAGGTAGGGCGGGGGCGTTGTCGGCGGACAGCCGGGGAAGCCAGGTGGAGTCCCGCTGGCGAGCGCCGGCGTGTGTCTGGCTCTACTTCGCCGGGTGGTCGGATGTCGAATCTGGCAAGCCAGCCCCTCGCGGAACTTTCGAAAAGGAACGACGTCCATGGCCAACGACCAGGACAAGGGCACGGTCATCCCTGCGACTGCGGGTCTGGACAGGCGCGGCGGCAAACCCCATCCTTCGCGGCCCACCGCCGCGTGATCGAAGCGTCCTGCTGCGAGGCATACATCCTGTGCTTCGACAACGGCCGATACGGCGAGGACTACTTCGTCTGCGCCGCGCCGGTGACGGGACGTTCGAGGAGACCGCCCGCCGCGCCATGGTCTCAGCCCAGGAGCGCCTCGGTCATACGGCAGGCGGCTCATCCACCGTCACCGCCCTCTCCCCGCCAGGCACGGGCACGGTCAATGTGATGGTGACCGGCCCCTTTGGCATCAGCACGCAGAACGTCCCCTTCACGTACGTGAACGCGCCGGCTCCGATCATCGCCACTCTGTCGCCGAACACGGGTCAGCAGGTAGGCGGAACCATCGTCACGATCGACGGATCCGGATTCAGCGACGCACCCCGGTGCGGTTCGGAGCACTGACGTCCACCTTCACCGTGATCTCCAACAACCGCTCACCGCCCCGGCCTCAGGCACGAGCCCCGTCCTCGCCACCCAGTCAAAGAGCGATAAGTACAGCTGCGCAGGAATACAAGGGATCGTGGGATCCAACAACGTGCGGTCTAGACGCGTTCGCCGTCGAGAGCGCAATCGCGCGCCTCGACCGCGATCAGCTCGCCACATCGAGGGCAATACGGACAAACTATGCCAATCTATTTCGTAAGTGCTTAATAAGAGCAATGATAGCGTTAGAGTAGAGCAAAGCACCACGAAGCCCGTTTACCCGACACTCACCCTGGAAACAAAAAAAGCACGGATGGCGCATTATCTGCTATCCACGATATTTTCCACGCAGTCCGGAAAATATTGAGAACAGGGGCAACCGAAACCTTTGGGGGGATCTTCAATGCCCAAGTTCAAGACTGCCATCGCGGCTCTGGCCGCCAGCACCGCCATGACGGGCGCCGTTGCCGCGCTGACCGCCTCCTCGTCCGCCAACGCCACTCCGAGCGGCAGCTACATCGCCGGACACTGCGGGGGCTGGAACTGTGGCCATGGCTGGGGTCACAGCAAGCATCGCCACAAGAACAAGGTCCGCATCTGGATCCACAACAACAACAACCAGCACCAGAACCAGGCCGAGAAGCAGGACCAGGACCAGGACCAGGATCAGGACCAGTTCGATCACGAGCAGGACGAGCACAAGGACGTCGTCAAGCTCCTGGAGGAGCCGGACGGCAACGGGGGCTCCGACTCCGTGGCTCCCTAATCACTAGGGGCGCGCTTGCTGGAGCACGCTGAACGGTCGAGCGGCGATCATACGACCTCATCCCGCTCGTCGTGAACCACGCCAGAGTGCCTGTGTCCCGCAGAGGCGTCACCCGCTTCACCGGAGCAACAAGCCGACGCGGAACCCAGGCACTCTGCTTCACTGGCGCCTATCGAGAGACGCTCGAGGGCGTTTCTCCACAGGACCGACGTCACCCAACATGCCCTCTCGACATTTCACTACCGAGGGTGCATTTATTCGCTTCCAGACCTTCGGTTCGCCGCCTATTTGCAGGCGATACGGACAAATCCTCTTATTTCGCGAAACGCTCAAGGATGGCGCCGGAATCGTCAGAGAAGTGCAAAACACCACGAAGCCCGTTTACGCCGTACTCCGCCCGGAAATAAAAACGCACGGATGGCGCATTAGCCACCATCCGCAATATTTTCCAGCTAGTCCGGAAAATATTGAGAACAGGGGCACCGTACCTTTGGGGGGATCTTCAATGCCCAAGTTCAAGACTGCCGTCGCGGCTCTCGCCGCCAGCACCGTCATGACCGGCGCCGTTGCCGCGCTCACCGCCTCCTCGTCCGCCAGCGCCACGCCGAGCGGCAGCTTCATCGCCGGACACTGCGGAGGCTGGAACTGTGGCAACGGCCACGGCAAGAGCCGCCACAAGAACAAGATCAAGGTCTGGCTCCACAACAACAACCACCAGCACCAGAACCAGGCCGAGAAGCAGGACCAGGACCAGGATCAGGACCAGGACCAGTTCGATCACGAGCAGGACGGGAAGGACGACGTCAAGGTCGTGAGGGACGGCAAGGACGATCTGGGAATCGACCCGGCCGTGCTGGCCTGCCTGCGCCTCCCGCCTGGGCAGATCAGGGTCTGCATTGACGACCTGATCCCGCCGATCACGTGATCCGTTGAGGTCCGGAAGCGCCATCGTCGGCACACCCATCGTGCGCTCGCCCACGACGCCGAGCCTGCGGGCTGGTCGCCAGGATGTGCGGGCCGGACGAGGAGCGCATTAGCGGCTCCACCATGGCGGCGCTCTCGTCCAGCAGATGCTCGCGGTTGCTCTGCTGGTCTCCATGAAGCGCTCCGCAGGAGCGCGCTGAACGGTCGAGCGGGCGGTTATGCGACCTCATCCCGCTCGTCGTGAACCGCACCCGGAGTGCCTGTGTCCCGTGGAGGCGTTCACTCGCTTCACCGAAGCGATGAGCCGACGCGGAACACAGGCACTCCGTTCACTGGCACCACCCAGAGAGGTGCCCGGCGACGTTTCTCCGTAGGATCCACGTCACCCAGAATGCGCTCTCGACATTTCACCGCTGAGGGCGCATTCATTCGTTTCCCGGTTCTTCACTTCACCACACACCGGGGGGCAATACGGATAAATCCCCAAATATCACTAACGCTCAAGGAAGGCGACGAAAGCGTCGAACTAGAGCAAAATGCCACGAAGCCCGTTTAGTCCAACTCGCCCTGGAAATAAAAATCCATGGATGGCGCATTAGTCACCATCCACAATATTTTCCACGCAGTCCGGAAGATATTGAGAACAGGGGCAACCGAAACCTTTGGGGGGAACTTCAATGCCCAAGTTCAAGACCATCGCGGCTCTCGCCGTCGTCACCGCCACGGCCGGCGCCATTGCCGCGCTGACCACCTCCTCGACCGCCAACGCCGCCACGGCCGGCGCGGTCACCTCGATGGCCAACGGCTTCGTGACGGGCCACGGCGGGAACCACCATGACCGCCACAAGAACAAGGTCCGTATCTGGATCCACAACAACAACCAGCAGAGCCAGAGGCAGCACACTAAGCAGGACCAGGACCAGGACCAGGATCAGGACCAGAGCAAGTCGCCGCTCGGCAACTTCTTCAACGATGAGGAAGAGGACGACGAGAAGTGATCCAGCATCGCTCCGCAGCAGCGTGCTGAACGCTTGAAAGACGGCTCATGCCACCGGATCCCGATAGGCGTGAACCGCGGCCGAGGTACCTGTGTCCCGCACAGGCGTCACCCGCCCGGCGAGGCGATGGGCCCACACGGAACACAGATACCTCGGCTTCACCAAGCGCCCGCCAGGTCAGGCACTGGGAAATCCAGCGCGACGCGATACGCGATGTGAAGAGACCGAGATCAGCCGCTGCAATGGACATCACATTACTGTCCGCCCAAAAGGTCGCAGCACGTAAGCGAATACTCACGAGAAATATGCAGAACCAGCCAATACATGAGCGCAATCAATCAGGGCGGACATCTTCCCGGTATCGTCGATATCGAGAACCGCCCGCCCTGATAATGACCTCATGGAGTGATAGCCTCCCACGGATCACAGTTGGTCAGGTCCCCGGTGGGCGGGAACGGCACTGCCGTGTCGGTTGGGATTCCCACAACATCCAGGACCTCCTGGACAGTGCAACGCGTCTCGTAGAGACCGGCAGCGGTCCGCGCTCTGATCAGCAGGTCCTGTACACCAGCGCCACCGAGGAGCCCCTCACTCGCGATACTGATGTTGGTTACGTAGCCACCCTGGCTGTTCTCTATCCTCCTGAGGCTTACCCATCGCTGCCCAGCTGCAGCGCGAGGATCGTAGACCCGCGGGTGGCCGCGGTCTGCCGTCACGAGGAAGACGTAGCCCTCGAGGATGCCGGGGGCGGTCGTGAGAGGCACGAACGCCGAGTCGAGCCCCGGCCCATCCAGCCGGTTTACCTGCTTGTGGGCAGTGCCCGCCGTCGATTCCGTGGCAGCGTGCGCGGACGCCGTTGCACCTGACATTCCCACGGCCCCACAGGCCATCGTCGCCGCGACGACCCACGTCAGCAGGCGACCGCTGACGCCCGCGTGTGAGGCCGAGCCGCTCATACGAGAAACCAATTGATTTCCCTCCATTGCGAGAATTGGTTTTCGGGACACCGCGTTGCCGTGCGATGCGCTGCGAAGATACCCGGCCCAATAAACGTGAACGCATGGACAAACGTGTAATGATGGCAAAACAAGCGGAATGGCGACACAAAAGATATCCCCTTAGTATCCATCTTTCCCGATTTGACAGCCCAAGCTCCTCCACATCTAGACACACAGATTCATATCACTCCAGCAGAGGGCTTCAAAGGCTGGAATTATGGCGGATTGGTGTCGAGCTCGTCTTGGCGATGAAGCTGCTGATCAACTGGGCACGGCAGTGCATTTCCCTCAGCTGGACGAGCTCGTTCAGCGTCTTCTCGACGAGGTTGGACCACTCCGCCCAGTGGCGGCGTGGATCGATCGCGACAGCGCCGCCAGCCATAGCCGATCCACCCGGCTCGTAACGCAACCCGCGCAACCTGTGCCACAACACCGCATTCTCGTGCCTGAGCACCAGCAACTCGGCGTCCGTGGACTTCTCACGACCGAGTTCGCCAAGGGCTTTGCCACTGGGGACCCCGCCCAGCCCATCCTCTCTGCCATGGCATGCGGCTGACATGCAGCATTGCCCGAGAAGCGCGCAAGCTCCTCATATTGCTGTGACTTAGCCGCATATGAGGCCTTCATGGGGTTTGGCTCTTCTTGACCAATGATTGACGCCATATGGTCGCATGCCGGACCGCATGTCATGTTAACGTCTTAGGGTTAGTGATCGACGCGAGGCGGGGCGATATGTCGTTCGCCATACAGCATTGGAATTTCAGGATATGAAGACACGACATTTGCGTGCCGGCCTGGTAGGAGCAATCGTGTTGGGGGCCGGGGTGATTTCCGTGCGGCCGGCCCACGCAGCCACCTGCGGCGAAGACGCTCCCTGCGTCACTTCGGTAACGTTTGACGTGACCACGAGCGTCCTGGAAATCACCGTGCCCGGCCCTCCTAACAGTTCGAGTCCGGACCTTACGACCGATGCGACACCAGATGGATACGCCTACGGAAACCTCGGGGCGGTTACCGTCACTGACGCACGCGCGGCAGCTGACGCCTCCTGGACGGTGACTGTCACCGGTACCGACTTCACCACCGGC
Organism: Nonomuraea sp. NPDC049480; assembly: GCF_044465905.1. Lineage (NCBI taxonomy): Bacteria > Bacillati > Actinomycetota > Actinomycetes > Streptosporangiales > Streptosporangiaceae > Nonomuraea > Nonomuraea sp. NPDC049480. The sequence continues at coordinate 90,053 of NZ_JBITMD010000028.1, read as the reverse complement.
ACAGCACCATTCGAGGCTTTCGAGACCGTTCCCGTCGCCGACGTGTACTACTGCTCGGGCGACGCCACCGCCACCACCGGAAACGGAACCTTCACGCCGGGCCAGACGGGTTGCGCCCCGCCGCCCCCCGTGACCGGAGCATCGTTGAGCGCCGCGCGCACCGCCTTCACGCACACCGGGGGCACCGGCAACAACAGCGCGACCTGGAATCCGCTCCTCACTGTGGATACAGGCCTGGAAGACATCGGCGGCCAATACACCGGCACCGTCACTCACACGGTGACGTAGCCGTATGTCGCTGCGGTCACGGCTGTTCATGACGATCGGCGTGCTCGCTCTCACGCTCAACGGCGTTGCAGGCGCTCCCGTGTTCGCCGACGGCGACTCGGATGGTTCGCGCGCGGGCAGGGAGCGCGGCGGCATCGGCATCAGGCTGCTCGAAGCAACATTGGGCCGGAAAGCCGATCCGCGCGCCCATATCTACATCGTCGACCATGTCAGTCCCGGCACCCGTTTTTCGCGAAGACTCGAAATCAGGAACACCTCACGTGAGCCGCAGCACGTCAGGATCTCCACCGGTGCGGCGGAGATCCGCGACGGCACATTCGTGCCCTCGGTGAATCCGCATGCCAATGAGCTGAGCTCGTGGATTTCCGTCGACCGTCCGTCGATCGTCGTGCCGCCGAACAGCAGCGTGCCGTTCAAGGCGACGATCCGCGTCCCCGAATCCGCCACCAAGGGAGAACGGTACGGTGCCATCTGGGCCGAGGTGTCCTCCGGGACGCCCGGTGCCGGAGAGCCCGTCCGGCTGGTCCACCGGATCGGGGTCAGGGTGTATCTCGACATCGGTCCGGGTGGCGATCCCCCGTCCGACTTCGTCATCGAACAGTTGACGCCCGGCCGTACCGATGACGGCAAGCCCGTGGTCAAGGCATCGGTTCGCAACACCGGCGAACGCGCTCTCGACCTGAGCGGAAAGCTGCGGCTGTCCGAAGGGCCCGGTGGCCTCAACGCCGGACCGTTCCCCGCGCAGACGGGGACGACGGTCGCCATCAACGGCAGCGCGCCCGTCATGGTCGTGCTCGATGCCCGGCTGCCCGACGGCCCTTGGCAGGTCGAGCTCACGTTGCAGAGCGGCCTGATCCTGCGCACCGTCACGGGCACGCTCACCTTCCCTGCGAAAAGCGCGAGCTGGGGCTTGCCGGCGCTGCTGGACTCTCCCGTGTCGCTGATATTCATCACCGCATCGGCGATCGCCGTCGGGACCGGTGTGATCCTGCTCGTCGTCGTCATGCGTCAGGTACGCCGCCGCCGGCTCCACGCTCGCAAGGCTTCAGCTACCCCGTGACCGGACATCAGCCGCCCTGACATCGCTGTACGAAGCCGCAAAAGGCCGGCAGCCGCGCCCCATATCCATGCGGAACGCGGCTGCCGGCCGGATACGTCAAGGAATAACTCGGGCGAGCTGATCGACATAGTTCTCGGTCAGCCAGAGATTGTCGTCGGATCCGACGGTGATCTGGATGGGCCCCGGGATGTTGGTCGGGAGCGCATACTCATTGATCGTTCCCGATGTGGTGATACTGGCGACGTTTCCTGCCTCCTGCTCGACGAACCAGATGTCCGTGCCGTCCGGTCCGAGGGTCATGCCCCAGGGGAAGCCGTTGGGATCGGTCACCGGGTATTCGGTGAAGGAGCCCGAGGTCGTGGTCGTCCCGACCCTTCCGGCTGCGTCGGTGTACCACAGATTGTCATCCGGGCCCGTAATGATCCAGATAGGCAGCGCGTCCGAGGAGGCAGTCGGGAATTCCGTGATCACTCCGGACGTGGTGATCCGTCCGATGCGGTCGTCCGCCAGCGGTTGGGTGAACCACAGGGCGCCGTCCGGCCCGGTGGTGATGGACAACGGATACGCACCGGCGGTGGGCAGGGTGTATTCGGTGATGGTGCCGGATGTGGTGATCCGCCCGATCTTGTTGGCGTCCGACTCGACGAACCACAGGGCGCCGTCCGGCCCCGCGGTGATGCCCCACGGGAAGGCGTCGGCGGTGGGCAGGGTGTATTCGGTGATGGTGCCGGAAGTGGTGATCCGCCCGATCTTGTTGCCGGCCGATTCGGTGAACCACAGCGCGCCATCCGGACCGGTGGTGATGTGCCCCGGTTCGGATCCTGAGGTGGGCAGCGTGTACTCGGTGAAGACACCGTTCGTGGTCATGCGCCCGATCTTGTTGGCGTAGTTCTCGGCGAACCACAGGGCGCCGTCCGGCCCGCTGGTGATGCCCACGGGTGATGCCGGATTGGTGGGGATGGGCACTTCGGCGAAGCTCGGTGTCTGCCGGGCCTGCGCTGTCCGCAGGGCCGCCGTACGCTCGCGCCGGTCCGCGTGCGGGTCGCGACAGCGGAGGTCGCGGTGGCCCGGCATCCGCTTGAGTATGAGGCACATCTTCACCCATGGGCGCAGGTGGCCCGGGGGCGGTTTCGGGGCCGCGGAGGCTGACGTGGGTACGCCTGCCGTCAGGACCAAGGCCATGACCGCAGGCACAACGCCGAGAAGCCGTGAGCTGTGACGCATGGAATCCTTCCAGGACGAATAAGAGAATGCGGGCGGGCTGACGGACGTGAGTGCGCGGATATCGGGCCGCTGTATCGGCTGGCTGATTCACGGATCACCGATGGCCCCGTTACCGCCACGAACACGCTGAAAGCCCGGCTCGGGGCGGAATGATTTCTCCGGCCCGGCCATGGGTCGAATATCTCGCAATGCCGACGATCATGGTGGAGCGTCTATGTTCGTGGCTGGTCATGAGTCCGCCAATTTCGCGGCCGGGCAGAGGCGAACCGGGCGCGGTGAGGCGAGGCTCGTATCGGCTTCGCGAGGGCCCCGATGTTTCAGGTGACCGAATGCACGATGGTCCCGCTGTAGGTGCCCTGAGCGGTGGAGGCCGGGATGGTGATGACGAATGTCGGTCGCCAGCTGGTGGTCTGGGAGCCGATCACTGCCCTACGGCCGCTGAACGCGGTCACCGATCCCGACAGGGGCACTCGGTCCGCGGCGGTGAGTTGTCCCGGAGCTCGGCTGCCACCGCCCGCCTGGCTGGTGATGGGGCCTGACCAGTAGGAGATGTTGCTTCTCGCGATGGTCTCGGCTGGGGACCCGCCGCCCGTGGTGAAGTTCGTGGCCGACACGGTCGCGACCCACGTCGGCCTGATCGTCCGGGCGTCTATCACGGTCACTGTGCCGAGTTGGGCGTTGATCGAGCCGCCTGGGTCAGCACTGCCGAGATTGGCCGAGTTGGGCGTGATGATCTCCAAAGGGAATTGGCGCAGGGCCGTCGTCGCGTGCACCGCGGTCCCGAAATCAGCGGCCCACGCCGTCGGAGGGACGACGATCCTGAGAGCCAGGACGATCGAACCCAGCAGCGTGAAGGCCGTACGCACGCCCATCCCCTCATTCCGAGACACCGCTGGCAGCCTAGATCCCTCTAGAGGCCGGCCCAGTCGGTATTTCGCCGGTGGGTGGCAAACTCCACGTCAAGGAAAGCCCGGAACGGTCCGATAACGCCTCATATGCACAAGGAGAAGCCGATGGCCAAGACCAGGCGATAGCCATGACCAATTGGTGGAGGCGGGTGCGGCGCCGCATCTCGGCCGCGAACGTTGGCCGCTGATGCCCCCGGTCACCATCACTTAGGCGACGTCGGGCCGGGTCATCAGCGGCGACCGCAGATGCAACTCCAGTCTGGGGCCAGTCAGGGGCACGGTGCTCCACGTCGCCACCGCTGTCCCCGCGTCGGCGTCGAGCACCAGCCGGACCCGGTGCGGGGTGGTGATGACGTAGAGGTCGGCGACGAACGTGTCGCCCTGCCAGGCGCCGGCGGCGACGACCGGGCGGCCGAGCGGCGAGCTTTCCCGCCATTCGCCGTGGCCGACGGCGACCTTGAGGGACGACCCGAGTTGCAGGTGCCATCCGCCGTCCACCGGCTCGACGGCCACTGTGGTTCCGTCGGGCAGAGCCGAATCCTCGGCGGAGGCGTCGATCCTCGCCGCACCAGAACGGGAAGGGGCAGCCGAACCCGGTATCGGCGCGAGTGACAGCCGCCGCAGCCGATCGGCGAGGATCTCGTCGTCCCGGGCGCTTCCCGCGTCATCCAGGCCGGGCAGCAGGCAGTCCCAGATGACGCTGGGCAGTTCGTGTGTCTGCTCGACGGCGGCGGTCACGACGACCACGAGATCGTGGGACGGGACGACCACGCATTGCTGGCCGAAAGCGCCGTTGCCGTGGTAACCGTGACGCGACATCCAGAACTGGTAGCCGTACCCGCACAGAAAGTCGGGGTTAGGCGATTCGTCCTCGAGTTGCCGGGTCTCGATGTGCCGTCTGGTCGCGAGCTCCACCCATTCGCGCGGGACGAGCCGGCGGTCGCCCCAGACGCCTCCGCGCAGCAGCAACTCTCCGAAGGCGGCGACGGCCTCGGTCGTGAGGTGCAGCCCGTGGAATCCGAAGGCGGCACCGCTCGCCACCCGATCCCATTCGGCGTGGTCGACGCCCATCGGCTGGAACAGGCGGTCGTCGAGCAGCTCCGGCAGGCTGCGGCCGGTGACCCGTTCCACCATCCGGGCCAGGACGAAAGTGGTCGCATTGTCGTAGGTGTGCCGGGTTCCCGCAGGCTCGGAGAACGGTACGCGCAGGAAGCCCTTCACCAGGTCGTCCGGTTCCAGCTGCCAGGCCTCGGCGAGGCTGTCCGTGCTGTGCCCGGCCGTCATGGACAGCAGGTGGTGCACGGTGATGCGGCGTCCCTGCTCGGAGATGTCGGCCGGAACGTGGTCGGGTAACACGTCCACCACCCGGTCGTCCAGCGAGAGCCGCCCGTCGGCGATCGCGAGCCCCACCGCGACCGAGGTGAACGACTTGGTCAGCGAATAGAGCAGATGCGGGCGCCCGGCCGAGTACGGCGCCCACCAGCCTTCGGCCACGACGTGACCGTGGCGTACGACCATGATGGAGTGGAGCTCGATGGATTGTGCTTCGAGCCGGTCCAGCAACGCGGCGATCGAACGGGACGAGACCCCCGAAGCCGCCGGTGTCGAGCGCGGTAGCAAGGCCGGCTGAGAACGCATGCGGGCACCGTAACAAGGTGGACTGCCCGATTCCACGGAATTTCCTGCGCGACGAGACGACCGCCGTCGAGGCGGGCTATGAGCCTGAGGTGACGCCAGTGCGCTGCTCAGATCTCCTCGAATGGTGACGCTGAGCTTGGGGAATGCGTGGTACAGATGCGATCCGACGGTCCGGGGCGCCAGGAACGGTTTCCCGGCGATCTGGCGGTTGAACAAGCCTTCGGCGGCCAGACGGGCCACTCTGCGCTCTCCCAGGTCGTCGGCGAAACAGCCGCGAACTGTTGTCCCGGCCGACTACGGGGCAGCCATGACGATGGAGGGCCAGGTCTCCGGGTTGTGGCCGGGCTCGTCGGCGCAGAACCGGGAGGAAGACTGTCCTTCGCCCCGGGTGGTATGGATGGGGAGGATTCGCTGGTGGATGCGCCTGTGAAGTACGACATGACGGCGACGAACCTGGTGTTCCGCCGCAGCGAGGACACCGGTGATTGGGTCACCGGTGTGGCATATCACGTCCGACTCGGTGGGTTCCTCCCGGCGGGTGGGCACTGGGAGGACGGGGAATCGCTGGCTGAGACGGCGCTGCGGGAGACCGTGGAAGAACTCGGCTGCCGCACGTTGATCATCCCTGGGCCGTCGTCGATGCTCGCCCCGGCCGGCTACCCGCACCCCGTCTGCCCTGTCCCCTGGTGGATCATCGACTGCAGGGCCTCCGCCGACAGCCACACTCCCGGGCCCCACCGGGAAGGATCAAATCCGGCACGACCTCCAGGAACTCAGCAGCCTCTGCTATCTCCGGCTCGATCCCCGAACTGGCGAAGAGAACATCGACCAGGACGTCCACGGCGTCAACAGTGCATTTGAGTCGAACCGTGGCCAACCGCCCGTTGTCGTGCTCGGCTGAGGCGAAGAAGGTGTAACCCTCCCCCAGCAGGCGACGTACCAGCTCTTCTGCTCCGACGTCATTCGCAACCGCAACGGCATATCAATATCGCGAGTAAATCGCGGCGTGGCCCGCGCAGAGATCGCGAGCCCCCCTGCAAGCGCCCACAGGTGACCATGCCGACTCAGATCTCCTGCTGCCTGACGCAGCACGGATTCAAGGCGATTCATGAGAACCTGCGCGACTGTCGGCCGGGAGCATCGCCTAGAGAAGCGCCGGGACGGTCAAGCAGCCACCGCTGGATAGCGTCGTCGATTTCCTTGTCGGTGGCCGTGGGACGAATCCGACGCAGGCGAGCACGTTGCATGCGCTCGCCGAACTCAAACATCTCCAGCGCGAGACTAAGACGCTGGCCAGCCGTCTCCTCTCCACGGACCCACTCTATGGTCTACAGCCCGCCTCTGACACCAGAGAGGCCCCATATCACCGACAAGGCTTTCGATCTTCTTTTCAGCTGATAGGCGCCGTGCCTCCAGCGAAATCCCTACATCTCATGAGAGCTTCGACTGCAGTGGAGGAGACGTCGGGGGGCTCCTCCTGACCTGCCGGAGAACGATCTCAGTGAGACACGATCATGACGGGCAGCGGGTCAGCCGCCGGCGGTTGATCACCAACATCGGCATCAGCTCGCTCGGCCTCGGCGGTCTCCTGGCCGCCCGCAGCGCCGGCGCCACGGCGGTCACGGACCTTGAGGACCTGTTCGCCGAGGCCCGCACCTGCACGCTCACGCCTGCCGCGACCAAAGGACCCTTCTACTTCGACGCAGACCAGATCCGCAGCGACATCCGCGACAACAAGCCGGGTGTACTCCTGCGCCTGGCCATCAAGGTGCAAGACAGCGCTACGTGCCGGCCGCTGCCAGGCGCGGTGGTGGACATCTGGCAGTGCGACGCCTCCGGGCTTTACTCGGGAGGCGAGCGGGAATCCATGATCCAGCACGTCGAGACGCGCGAGATCACCCACGACAGGCCCTGGCCCGACATGACGCCCACCGACGGCAAGCGTTACCTGCGCGGCGCGCAGGTAACGGACGGCGACGGCGTTGTGGAGTTCACGACGATATGGCCGGGATGGTATCCGGGGCGCACGGTGCACATCCATGCCATGGTGCACCTCGGCGGCTCGCGCGTGCTGACCACGCAGCTCCTGTTCGAGGAGGAGCTCAACTGGAAGGTTCTGTCCCAGCCGCCGTACGCCCAGCACAGGGGGCGGGACACGTACAACACCCATGATCCGTATTTCGATGCCGGGCTGCTGCTGACACTCGTCGAAGACGGCGACGGCTACTGGGGGGCCATCGTCCTGTCCGTCGACTCCGACAGGGACGACGGCTCGGCCCGCCGTACGACCTGAAACGGGCGCGCCGGGCCTCGAACGCGCGGCTGCCGCCTGACGTTGTGTACCGAACCGGCGAATGACCGCTCACCGGCGAGGAACTGGATCGCACCGACCTAAATTGCTACGAAAAGAAGCATTATCATTACAGAGAGGAAGTATGGTGCGTCAATTCAGGCCAATACTCGCCGCTGCCGCCATCGGGGCCACGACGCTGTTCGCCGCTCCTGCGCTCGCGGAGACGACCACTGTCCAGCACAAGGACGTGGCAGTCTCCAACGACGACATCTGGCACCCCTGGTACGTCCTCCACTGGGCGCTGCGCCAATGGGATGCCTGGGACAGTGACGACGACACGGACCCGTTTCCGGACCCGGAGCCCGGCTCGGACCCGGAGCCCGACCCACTACCGGAGCCCGACCCGGACCCGGAGCCGGACCCGGACCCGGAGCCGGCCACACTCCCGGACGTCGCCCCTGACGTCGCCCCGGACGTCGCTCCGAACGAGGTCCCGGCCGACACCAGGGGCGATATGACGGGAATGGCACCGTGAACGACTGACTCGCATCCGACACTCACTACCAATGCCAGGCGCCGCACCGCCTGGCATTTATCTATTGCTGAGCAGACTTCCCCATAGATGCTCCAAGAGGGCGCCTCTCCCCAACCTTCGTGGAGTTTCATGCTTTGTCGCCCCCGCCCTCCTGGCGATGAGCTGCACACCTCCTCACCACCACCCTGATACCCAGGCGACGGTCGTGGACGTCACGTTCGGCCCGGTCTCGACCGGCGACCACCGCCACGCCAAGGTCAGCTCGCACTCGTGGATCGCGTACCTGGCCCGCGAGCACCTCGCGGCGGACGTCGCCATGGCCGCCCTGCTCGGCACTGCCGGCTCCCTTGTCTGCCGCGTGATCCGCTGACCGGACGCGTACATCGTCGGCCGCCCGGCCCGGACGAGCCCTGAGCCCGGCAGCTTGACGGCTACTGATTGCCGGGTACGAGCCGACGTGGGAACACAGGTACTTCGCTTCGTTGGCGCCCAGCCTCGGGAGATGCGCATAAGTACGTTTCTCCATAGCATCTGTCAACTCATATGTGCTCTCGATCTTGCAAGGCAGCGGGAACATGAGATTGCTCTCGAGAGCCCTCGCTTCGCCCGCACGTCGGGGAACAAAACGGACGAAGCTGTCCATTTCAATTATAAACCTCTGAGAAGCGGCTATAAAAGCGCTAGAGTAGAGCAAATTACCACAAAGCCTGTTTACCTGACACTCGCTCCGGTAACGAGTCGCATGGATGGCGCCTTAGCCATCATCTGCGATGTTTTCCAACCAGTCCGGAAAATATCGAGAACTGGAGCAACCGAATCCTCGGGGGAATTTCAATGCCCACGTTCAAGAGTGTCACCGCGGGCCTCGCGCTCGGCACCGCCATGAGCGGCGCCATCGTCGGCATGGGCACGCTGACCACCACCGCCGACGCCACCACGGCCGCCACAGTCACCGCTGTCATGGGCCACGGCGGGGACAACTACAACCGCCACAAGAACAAGATCCGCATCAGGATCTACAACAACAACCAGCAGAGTCAGCGGCAGCACGCGAAGCAGGACCAAGACCAGGACCAGGACCAGTGCCAGGACCAGTTCGAGGTTCCGAACCAGGTTGTGGACGAGGTCGCGAACCTGGTCCCGGGCCAGTTCGCGAACGTGGTCCCGAACCAGGTCCCGCAGGACCAGGTGGTGGACCAGAACCAGGAGGGCATCACGCAAATCAACAACGCCCTGCAGATCTGTGAGCAGACCCTAAGAAGGGGTAAGGCCAGCGGAGAAGAGGAGTGATCCCGCTACGCCCTACAGCAGCGTCCTGAACGGCCGAAAGGCGGGCCGTACCGCCGCATACCATCGGTGCGAACCGTGTCGGGCGTCCGCGTCCACAGCGGCATCACCCGCTCCGGCAAGGCGATGAACCGGACATGGAACACAGGCACCCGGCTTCACCGAAGCTACATACTATGCGCCCTCGGCGGTCTCTTGCCGAGGGCGTATCCACGCGGGCTTCACTGTAGGCCGGGGAACAAATCAGACTAAGTCACCCAATTTCAATGGCAAACTCCTGAAAAGCGGCGGCAAAAGCGTTAGAGTAGAACAAATTGCCACCAAAGCCTGTTTATGTGACACTCGCTCCGGTAACGAGTCGCATAGATGGCGCATTTAGCCATCATCTGCGACGTCTTCCAACCAGTCCGGAAAATATCGAGAACTGGACCAACCCAACCTTTGGGGGAATTTCAATGCCCACGTTCAAGAGTGTCACTACGGGCCTCGCGCTCGGCACCGCCATGAGCGGCGCCATCGTCGGCATGGGCACGCTGGCCACCACCTCTACCGCCAACGCCAACGCCACCACGGCTGCCACGGTGCAGAGTCAGCGGCAGCTCGAACAGCAGGACCAGGATCAGCACGAGTGCCAATTCCAGAGCCGTTCCTCGTTCCAGAGCCAGAACCAGGTCCCGCCGTTCGCGACCCAGGAACTGGAGCACGAACGGTCCAACATCTGTGCGGAAACCGGGACCGAGGACGAAGAGAAGACCGAAGACGAGGAGGAGGAGTGATCCTGCCGCGTTCTACAGCAGCGTGCTGAACGGTCGAAAGGCGGGCCGTGCCGCCGCATCCCGATCGGTGCGAACCGCGGCCGGGCGCCTGTGTCCACAGCGACATCATCCGCTCCGGCAAGGCGACTAACCGGACATGGAACACAGGCACCCGGCTTCACCGGAGCCACATGCTGTGATCTCGGCAGCCTCTTGCCGAGGGCGTGCCCACGCGGTCTTCGCCGCACACCGGGGAACAAATTCAGCAAAGTCGCCCATTTCAATTATAAACCTCTGATAAGCGGCGATAAAAGCGTTAGAGTAGAGCAAATTACCACCAAAGCCTGTTTGCGTGACACTCGCTCCGGTAACGAGTCGCATGGATGGTGCATTTAGCCATCATCTGCGATGTTTTCCAACCAGTCCGGAAAATATCGAGAACTGGAGCAACCGAATCCTCGGGGGAAATTCCATGCCCAAGTTCAAGAGTGTCACCGCGGGCCTCGCGCTCGGCACTGCCATGAGCGGCGCCATCGTCGGCATGGGCACGCTGACCACCACCGCCGACGCCACCACGGCCGCCACGGTCACCGCCATCATGGGCCACGGCGGGGACAACTACAACCGCCACAAGAACAAGATCCGCATAAGGATCTACAACAACAACGACCAGAGTCAGCGGCAGTTCGAGAAGCAGGACCAGGACCAGGACCAGGATCAGTGCCAGGACCGTTCCTCGTCTCAGCTCTCGTCCCGGATCCCGTTCCAGGTCGCGGACGAGGTCGCGGGCCAGTTCGCGAACGTGGCCCCGAACGAGGTCCAGCCCCAGGTCCAGCCCCAGGTCCAGGCCGATTTCGTGATCCAGGAAGTGGAGCACGAACCGTCCAATAACTGTGCGATCGCCGGGTCCGCAGCCAGCCAAGAAGACGAGGCCGCAGAAGCCGAGAGCGGAGACGCCGGCAGCGGAGAGGAGTGACCCTGCTACGTCCTGCAGTAGCGTGCTGAACGGTCGAAAGACGGGGTCGTGCCGCGCATCCCGATCCGTGCGAACCACGGCCGGGCGCCCGAGTCCACAGCGACATCATCCGCTCCGGCAAGGCGATGAACCGGACATGGAACACAGGCACCCGGCTCTACCGGAGCCACATGCCGTGCGCCCTCGGCGGTCTCTTGCCGAGGGCGTATCCACACAGTCTTCGCTTTGCCGAGGCAGGCCGGTGACGCAATGGTCGCCAGGCCCTATGGAGAAATGGTCGCTGTCAGGTGGGGATGGTCAAGCCACGCGACGCCTGCGGACGAATTGGCCGAGCGCAATCCGGCTCACGACCGGGGGCTGTGGTCGGAGGAGGCCAGCCCGGTTAAGCGGATTTGCGGGCCTTGCGCTTGGCGGGGGCCTTCTCTTCTTCCTTCTCCTTGGACTTGCCGGACGCCGCCTTCCTGGGCTTGGCCGGCGTGCCTTCGCGTTCGCGTTTCGCCGCCTCGACGCTGGCTCGCAGCGCCGCCATGAGATCCACGGCCGGGCCCGCCTCCTCCTCCATCGGCGGCGTGATGACCTCCTTGCCCGCCACCTTCGCCTCGATCACCGACTGCAGCGCCTCGCGGTACGTGTCGTGGTACTCGCTCGGGTCGAAGTCCGCCTCCATCGTGGTGATCAGGGACTCGGCCATCTTCAGCTCCTGGGCCCGTACCTCGATGTCCTCCTCCAGGAACTCGAAGTCGGGCGTCCGGATCTCGTCCGGCCACAACATCGTCTCCAGGACGAAGACCCCGTCGCGGACCCGCAACGTGGCCAGTGACTCGCGCTGGCGCAGGGCCACCTTGACCACCGCCACCTGGCCCGAGGACTCCAGGGCGTTGCGCAGCAGCACGTACGACTTGGCTCCTTGCGCGTCGGGCTCCAGGTAGTACGACTTGGCGAAGTAAATGGGGTCGATCTGCTCGGCGGGGGTGAACTGGAGGACGTCGATCCTGCGGGACGTGCTCAGCGGCAGGTCCTCGAAGTCCTCGTCGGTGAGCACGACCATCTCGCCCGTGGCCAGTTCGTAGCCCTTGGCGATGTCGGAGTAGGGGATCTCCTCGCCGTCGAGCGTGCACACGCGCTTGTAGCGGATCCGGCCGCCGTCCCCGCGGTGCACCTGGTGGAACGACACGTCCTTCTGCTCGGTGGCGGAGTAGAGCTTGACCGGGATCGTGACCAGGCCAAAGGAGATCGCACCTTTCCAGATGCTGCGCATGGTCGCTCCTCCGCTCTCAACGGCTCGCCAATGGGCACATACCCGGCATGGGGCAACCAATGCCATACCCGATCGAACCAATGCTGGCCGTACCTGGGGAACTACCCTCCGATCCCGAGCGGTATGGACTGGAGGTGAAGTGGGACGGCATCCGCGCCATCGTGCACCTCGACGGCGGGCTGAGGCTGACCGGGCGGCACGGGGTGGAGTACACGCGGCGGTACCCGGAGATATCGGGGTTCGGGATCAAGAACGCGATCATCGACGGCGAGATCGTGGCGCTCGACCGGCGCGGGCGGCCCAGCTTCGTACGGCTGCAGCACCGCATGCACCTGACCGACCCCGAGCCGGTGATGCTGGAGTTGTACCCGGTCACGTACATGCCGTTCGACCTGCTCCACCTCGACGGGATCCCGCTGTTCGACCTGCCCTACCGGGATCGGCGCGCGCTGCTCGACGAGCTGGACATCGGCGCCCCGCCCTACTTTCCCGGCGACTCCACCCTGCTCACCGCCACGTACGAGCAGGGGCTGGAGGGGGTGATCGCCAAGCGGCTCGACTCGCCCTACCGGCCGGGCACACGCTCGCCGTGGTGGATCAAGGTGAAGAATCTGAGCACCAGGGAGATCGTGATCGGCGGCTGGAAGCCGGGCAAGGGGCGCCGGGCCGGCGGGATCGGGTCGCTGATCATGGGGGTGTTCACGGACACGGGGCTGACGTACGTGGGCCACGTCGGCACCGGCTTCACCGACGCCGTGCTCGACGACCTCTACCAGGTGCTGCAGCCTCTGGAGATTCCGCGCAGCCCGTTCTGCAACGACGTCCCGTGGCGCAATCGGTGGGTTAGGCCAGATCTGGTCGGGGAGGTGGCCTACACGATGTGGACCGACGAGCAGCGGCTGCGGCACCCCGTCTGGCGCGGGTTGCGCCCCGACAAGATCCCCGCGGAGGTGACCCGATGAAGGTCCCGGTCAAGGTCGACGGGCGCGAGCTGACGCTGAGCAACCTGGACAAGGTGCTCTATCCGGACTACGGCTTCACCAAGGCCGAGGTCATCGACTACTACAGCCGCGTCGCCCCTGTCCTGCTGCCGCACCTCGAAGGACGGCCCCTGACCGTCAAGCGGTACCCGAACGGCGTCACCGGCCAGTTCTTCTTCGAGAAGAACGCCCCCGACCACACCCCGGGCTGGGTCAGGCGCGTCAACCTGCCCGTCCCCGGCAGCACCAAGAACCGCGAGAGCATCGACTTCGCCGTGATCGAGGACCTGCCGACGCTCGTCTACTACGCGAACCTCGCCGCCCTGGAGCTCCACGTACCCCAGTGGCGCGTCGGCGCGGACGGCGAGGCGCTGCCGCCCGACCTGCTCGTGTTCGACCTGGACCCGGGGGCGCCGGCGACGATCGTCGAGTGCTGCGAGGTGGCGCTCATGCTGCGCGACGTGCTCAAGGCCGAAGGGCTCACGGCCAGGCCGAAGACCAGCGGGAACAAGGGCATGCAGCTGTACGCGGACTGGGACTGCCGTGAGGAGCCCTCCGCGTACGCCAAGAGGCTGGCCCAGTTCCTCGAGAAGGAGCGGCCCAGGCAGGTCGTCAGCGTCATGGCCAGGAAGGCCAGGCCGGGCAAGGTCTTCATCGACTGGAGCCAGAACAACCCGGCCAAGACCACCGTGGCGGCGTACTCACTGCGGGCCAGGGAGCAGCCGACCGTCTCGACGCCGCTGACCTGGAAGGAGGTCGAGGATTGCGAACGGCCGGAGGATCTGGTGTTCACGGCACCGGACGTACTCGCCAGGGTGGAGAAACGTGGCGACCTTTTCGGCCGGGCGTAGGCTTGTTGCGTCCGTACCAAGAGGGGGGACCAGAAAGATGTCGGAGATGGACATTCGCGGGGACGAGGGCCCCTACGACGAGGAAGAGACGGAGGTGTCGATCGAGACACCCGAGGCCGACGCCGTCGAGCAGCAACGCGAGATGCGCCAGAACGTCGGCACGCTGCGCCGTGAGCTGCCGATCGACGTCGACCCCGGCGACGCGGCCGAGCAGGACCGCGTGGTGGATCTCGACGACGACGAATACCGGTGACGAACTGTCGGTGCGGCCTGCTATTGGTGTGACGGGTGTCCGCGTGCGGCCGCCGCACAGCGGGCAAATGCCCCATGCTGACGACTGCCACTGCGGCTGAGCCTCGCGCACGTAGGATGTCCGCACGACCCGCTGAGAGACCAATGGAGACCCGCGTGACCGCAACCCCGGACGCCAAGCCCCGGGGCACCCGGCTGCCCCGACTCGCCCGCCGCCGGCAGCTGTTGAGCGCCGCGCAGGAAGTGTTCGTGGAGAACGGCTATCACGCGGCCGCCATGGACGAGATCGCCGACCGGGCCGGGGTCAGCAAACCCGTGCTCTACCAGCACTTTCCCGGCAAGCTCGAACTCTACTTGGCGCTGCTCGACCTGCACGTCGACGACATGGTCAACCGCGTCAGGGACGCGCTGGCCTCCACCCACGAAAACAAGCTGCGTGTGCAGGCCACGTTCCAGGCGTTCTTCGACTTCGTCTCCACCCAGGGCGAGGCCTTCCGCCTGGTCTTCGAGTCCGACCTTCGCAACGTCGCGCCGGTGCGGCAGCGGGTGGAGCGGTCGCTGCAGGAGTGCGCCGAGATGGTCAGCGCCATCATCCAGCAGGACACCGGATGCACCAGCGACGAGGCGCACCTGCTCGGGGTCGGCCTGGTCGGCATGGCCGAGGTGAGCGCCCGCTACTGGGTCACCACGCACGGCTCCATCCCGAAGGACGCGGCCGAGCAACTCATGGCCAGGCTCGCCTGGCGCGGCATCAGCGGATTTCCGCGTACGGCATAACCCGTTCGCTCGGCGCGATCATTCACGTTTTCCACGGGGCGAGCGGCCACGATGGTGGTGAGCAGCCCCGTCGACTAGGGAGCCACGATGGAAATCAAGATCGGCGTACGTTCGATACACCGCGAACTCATTGTCGAGACCGATCTCACCGCCGAGCAGATCGAAGAGGAGATCAGGAACGCGCTGTCCGTTGATCGTGGCGTCTTCGCCATCACCGACACGAAGGGCAGGCGCGTCGTCGTGCCGGTGGCCGCGCTCGGGTTCGTCGAGATCGGCGAGGACGAGTCCAGGCCGGTCGGCTTCGGCGGCACGCTCTAACGGCTCAGGACGGGGGGTACGGCAGCGGGTGCCGTACCCCTTCGCGGGCGTGCACGCCCCGACGGGGCGTCCGGTTCCGGCCCGGCTCCTGTTGAAACTGCTCTCAGCCCTTGTGGAGGATGCGGCCGCGCGGCTTCCCGATGAGACAACCCCGAGGGGGACGGCGGCGATGTACGTCGTCCCGCCTCTGCTCGGTGGCGGGACAGTCCGCGCTCCCCCTCCGCAGCACGGCGCGGGAAAGCCAGCGGTTCGGACCACATCTTGTCAAGGAACTGCCGTAGCGGCGCGAGGCCCTCATGCCTGGCACGGTACAACCCCTGGGATGGATCCGCAGCGAAGCGAGGACATCCATTCCAGGCCTCCGAGCGGAGCCCGGCCGAAAGCCCGCGCGCCGCTCAACACGCTGATGAGCGCTCAGATGCCCATCGCGGCCATGCGCTTGCCGTGTTCCTCCGTCAATCTCGCGAAAAGTCGGGAAATGTCAGCCTGGCCGCCCTCCGCTGCCAGCACCAGCAACGCCAGCTCCGGCCGCGCCGTCGCCACCTGCTGGGCCTGGCTGAGCGCCTCGCCCACGAGCCGCCGCGCCCACAGCGCCAGCCGCGCCCCCGCCGTCGGATCGGCCTGGATCCCGGCCCTGACCCGCTCGACCGCGAACTGCGACCGCCCCTCGTCCACCAGCACCTCGTCCACCAGCTTGGCGATCGAGGGATCGAGGTGCCTGGCCGCCTCGCGATAGAAGTCGAGCGCGATGCCGTCCCCCACGTACGTCTTGACCAGCGCCTGCAGCCAGTCGGCCGGCCGGGTCTGGGCGTGCCAGGCGTCCAGGGCCGCCACGAACGGCGTCATCGCCTCAGCGGGATCGGCGCCGAGTTCGGACAGCCGGTCGCGCAGCAGACGGAAATGGTCGTACTCGGTGACGGCCAGCTCGCTCAGTGCCGCACGATCGGCCAGCGAGGGCGCCAGCGTGGTGGCGTCCTCGGTCATCCTGGCGTAGGCGCTGAGCTCCGCGTACGCCAGCACACCGAGCAGGTCGACGACTCCTGGAGACTCCTTCATGACTGGCAGCGTACTTCGCGGATTCTTCGGGAACATACGTAAGCTCGGCCAGCGTTGTGCTATCGAGTACACTGCTCTGTGAAGGTGCGACCGCACTGTGTAAATTCGGGGGTTTCTCCCGGATACCTCCACTTCCCGGAGGCGCGGTCGCTGATGAAGCGAGAGGGCTGGCTCTACCGCGAGGACCCACGAAACGGGGGCGTTTCCGCCCATCGGTCCCGGCAGGCCCGCCTTCATAGAAGATTGAGGCAGGCCAAGCTGACGACTTTCCGAGACCTCGGAGTCACTCCAGAGATCGCCGATGCCCTCGAGACCGAGGGCATCGTCACACCGTTCCCCATTCAAGAGATGGCGCTCCCGCTCGCGCTGAGCGGACAGGACCTGATCGGTCAGGCGCGCACGGGCACGGGCAAGACCTACGCGTTCGGCATCGCCATGCTGCAGAGCATCGGCAAGCCGCGCAAGAACCGCAAGAAGCCCCGCGGGCTGGTCGTCGTACCGACCCGTGAACTCGCCGTGCAGGTCAGCGAAGACCTCGTCACCGCCGCGGGCAAGCTCGGCTCCCGGGTCCTGACCGTGTACGGCGGCCGCGCGTACGAGCCGCAGATCGAGGCGCTCAAGGCGGGCGTCGACGTCATCGTCGGCACCCCCGGCCGTCTGCTCGACCTGGTCAAGCAGAAGCACCTCGACCTGAGCCAGGTCAACTCGCTCGTCCTGGACGAGGCCGACCGCATGCTCGACCTGGGCTTCCTGCCCGACATCGAGCGCATCTTCAAGCTGATCCCCGCGGAGCGGCAGACGATGTTGTTCTCGGCGACGATGCCGGGCGAGATCGTCGGGCTGTCGCGGAAATACCTCAACCGGCCGACGCACGTACGCGCCGAGCACGAAGGCGGCGAGGGCGAGGCCACGCCGCTGACGCGCCAGATCGTGTGGCGCGTCCACCGGATGGACAAGATCGAGATCGTCGGCCGGCTGCTGCAGGCCGAGGGCCGCGGGCTCACCATGGTCTTCTGCGAGACCAAGCGGGCCTGCGACATGGTCGCCGAGCAGCTCGACACCCGCGGCTTCGCGGTCGCGGCCGTCCACGGCGACCTCGGCCAGGGCCAGCGAGAGCAGGCTCTGCGCGCCTTCCGCAACGGCAAGATCGACGTGCTCGTGGCCACCGACGTGGCGGCCCGCGGCATCGACATCGACGACGTCACCCACGTGGTCAACTACGACTGCCCCACGGACGACAAGGCGTACGTGCACCGCATCGGCCGCACCGGCCGGGCCGGGCGCACGGGCATCGCGGTCACGTTCGTGGAGTGGGAGGAGCTGACGCGCTGGAAGATGATCAACCAGATGCTCGGGCTCGACTTCGCCGAGCCCGAGGAGAGCTACTCCACCTCGCCGCACGTCTACGCCGAGCTCAACATCCCCGAGGGCACCAAGGGCGTCCTGCCGCACGCGAGCCGCTCGCGTGTGGGACTGTCCGCGGAGCGCATCGAGGACCTCGGCGAGACCGGCAGGCCTCGCGGGCGTGGCGGCAAGCGCCGCGACGAACGCGAGGAGCGTCCTGCCCGCACGCCGCGCCAGCGCCGCCGCACCCGCGGCGGCAGGGAACTGGCGGAGACCGCACCCGTCGAGACCTCGGAGGTCGAGCTCGTGGATGCCAAGGCGGAGGAGACCCCCGCGATCTTCTCACCGGACGAGATCCAGGCCGCGGCGACCGGCCGCACGCGTACACGGAGGGGGGCGGCCACGTCGGCCATCGAGCAGGCGCTCGCCGAAGCTCCAGAGGCTCCTGTGAAGAGCACGCGCTCGCGCAAGGCCGCGGACGACACGGCGGAGGCGCCGGCGAAGGCCACCCGCTCTCGCAGGGCGGCGACCCACGCGCCGGCCGAAGGCACTCAGCCGGCGGACGTGCCGGCCGAGGGCACCCGCTCGCGGCGGGCCGCCGCCAAGACCGCCGCGCCGGCGGTCGAGGAGGCTCCGCCCGTGGTCGAGCGGCAGGAGGCTCCGCCCGTGGTGGAGCCGCAGAAGGCTCCGCCCGTGGTGGAGCGACAGAAGGCTCCACCCGTGGTGGAGCGGCAGAAGGCTCCCGTGGTGGAGCGGCAGGAGGTTGCGTCAGTGGTGGAGCGGCAGGAGACCGAACCGAGCTTTCTCGCCACGCCGCCGCCCCCGGTGCGCGAGCCGGAGCGGATCATTCCGGCCAGCCCGTTCTCGGTGATCTTCCAGTCACCGGACCTGGCGACGGACGACGACGACATCGCCCCGTCCGCCGCCAGCGAGCGCAAGCAGCAGCGGCGTCAGCCCCGTGGCGGGGGTAACACCCGCCGCCATGTGGGCTGAGGTTTCTGAGGTAAGGAGGCGCGCACCCGATCAGGGGTGCGCGCCTTTCGCGTTCCCGAGCGTGGTGAAGGTGCGGGCGGAGCAGCCGTACGTGCTCCTCAGGCGGCGCCACAGCGCACCATCCCCCCGGCGGCCCCGTCGGGGTACGCCAGCACCCCAGGCACCCGCCCAGAGCCCTCCACGAGGCCCCTGGGGACGCGCACGGCGGTGGTCGACGTCACGCATTGGTCACATCTCCTCCGAACTCGCACCAGCGTAATGGCCATGCCGGTGTCGAGGCGCTGACCTCTGGGTATTGTTGCCCCACGTGAGTACGCCGCGATTCCTCGACCTGCCTCCTGGCGTCGCACCACAGAAGATCGAGACGTCACAGGGCACGTTCGCGGCCTTGGAGGCGGTTCCGGTCAGTGGTGTGATCGAGCGCTGGCCCGCGCTCCTGGCACCCGGCCTGACGGGCAGCAAGGAGGACTTCATCGCGGTCCTGATGACCCTCGCCCAGTCCGGCCGCCGGGTGGTGGCCGTGGACCTGCGCGGCCAGTACGAAACCCCGGGCCCCGACGACCCCGAGGCCTACACCTGCGCCGCGCTCGGTGCGGACCTCGACGCCCTCGCCCAGGTGATCGGCTCCGGCGACCCCGTGCACCTGGTGGGGCATTCCTTCGGCGGCCTGGTGGCCCGCGAGGCGGCGATCGACGGCCGGACGAAGTTCGCCTCCCTCACGCTGATGGGCTCGGGCCCCGCGGCGATCGAGGGCAAGCGGGCGAGCCACGGCAGGAAGCTCGTGGAGGAGGTGCCCACCCTGGGGCTCGAGCACGTGTGGCACCACAGGTTCGAGCCGGAGGCGCTGGCCAACGACGTGCCCGACGACATCGTGGCGTTTTTGCACAGGCGCCTGCTGGCCAACTCCCCCACGGCCCTGGCCCGCATGGCCGAGCAGGTGCTGACCATGCACGACCGCACCGACGATCTGCGCCAGATCGAGGTGCCCACGCTGGTGCTGTACGGCGAGCACGACGACGGCTGGCCGCCCGAGACGCAGTCCGAGATGGCCGCCGGCATCGGGGCCGAGTGCGTGGTCGTGCCGGGCGCCGCTCACTCCCCCGCCGTCGAGGCGCCCGAGACGACCGCGGCGGCGCTGGTCAGGTTCTGGAACGCGGCCGAAAAACACTTCTTGGACACAAGGTCCAATGCCATGTAATTATGCACTTACTATGGCGAGCATCGAAGAAATGGTCGTCCAGCCGCCGCACAGTGCGACCTGGCAGGTGCACATCGACCGCTCGATGTGGGTGGGCGGCGTACGCGGCCTCATGCTGCAGGCGCTGCACCCGCTGGCCATGTGGGGTGTCTGGCAGAACTCCAATTTCCAGGAGGACCCGTTCGGGCGGCTGCGGCGGACCGCGGACTTCGTGGGGCGGGTGACGTTCGGCAGCCCGGAGGAGGCTGACGAGATCGGGCGGCGGGTGCGCGGCATCCACAAGGCGCTGCGCGTCCACGACCCCGATACCGGGCGGACGCACCGGGTGGACGATCCCGAGCTGCTGCTGTGGGTGCACTGCGCGGAGGTGTCGTCGTACCTGGAGGTGGCCAGGCGCGGCGGGCTGGGGCTCACCGAGCGGCAGGCCGACCGCTACCTGTCCGAGCAGCGCAAGAGCGCCGCGTACGTCGGCCTGCACCCCGACGACGTGCCGGGCACGTGCGCGGAGATGGAGGCGTACTTCAAGCAGGTGCGCCCCAGCCTGCGCGTGACGCCCGAGGCGGCCTCGACCGTCAGGTTCCTGCTGTGGCCGCGGCTGCCGCGTGAGCTCAGGCTGCTGTCCGCGGGCAAGCCGGCCTACTTCCCCTTCGGCGCGCTGTGCTACTACACGCTGCCGGACTGGGCCAGGCGGATGTACGGCGCGCTGCCCGAGGTGCCGGCGGCGACGGTCACGGCGGCGCTGCGCGCGTTCCGGCTGGGGCTGAACTCGCTGCCGGAGCCCGTGCACGACCACGCGTTCATGCCGGGCACACGAGAGATGTTGCGGGCCTCCAGGGAGCGGCTGGGCGCGGCGGGCTATGACGTGAGCAAGGGGCTCAAGGGCCTGACCGATCCCCGCCGCCGGCCGACGGCGCCGCCCGCCTGACGGGCAGGACCAGGCCGCCCGCCAGCACGACCGCGGACACGCCGATCATGGTCCACGCGCTCCCGCCCATGCCGGCCCGCTCGAACATCACGCCGAGCAGGGAGGACGCGGTGGCGGCGCCGACGTACCTGGAGGCCTGGAACAACCCCACCGCGACTCCCGTGTCGCGCCCGCCGGCGTGGACGAACACCAGCGAGTTGAGCCCGAACTGGCTGAAGGCCGAGGCCACGCCGAGCAGCGACGCGGCCACCAGGACCATCGCGACGGGCCCGACGGCCAACATCGCGAGGGATCCGCTGAGCAGCAGCGCCGCGCTCAGCACCAGCACGGTCCGCATGCCGGCCCGAGCGGCCAGCGCCACCGCGACGGGCGTCATGACGATCGCCAGCGCGGCCATCGGCAGCACCAGCAGCCCCGCGACGTGCGCGGGCACGCCCGCCGTGCGCTGCGCCCACAGCGGCACCAGGAAGAACGCCGAGTAGAACACCACGTTGACCATCGAGAACTGGCCGCAGGTGGCCAGCAGCCGCAGGTTGGGCCGGGGCAGCAGGGCCCGGCGGGTGCCGTCCACGCGTACCTTGGGCAGCCAGCGCAGCGCGGCGGTGAGAGCGACCGCCGCGAGCGGCACGTTCACCAGGAAGATCGCCCGCCACCCCCACAGGGAGATCAGGAACCCGCTGAGCACGGGCCCGGCGGCGGCGCTGGCGGTCAGGACCATGGAGATCATCGCGATCACGCGCGGCGGCGGCCTGCCGTCCTCGCCCGCCATCGCCGCCTGCACGATCGCCATCCCCGCCGGCATGGTGGCGCAGCTCCCGAACGCCTGCAGCAGCCGCACCGCCACCAGCAGCGGGTACGTCGGCGCCAGGGCGGCCAGCACGCCCGTCACCGCCATCGTCACCAGCCCGGCGCAGAACACCCGCCGCGGCCCGAGCCGGTCCGCCAGCGTGCCCATCACGGGCGGGACGAGGATGCCGGTCAGGTAGAACCCCGCGGCCAGCCAGGTCACGGCGGCGATCCCGACATGGAACTCGGCCTCGATGTCGGGCAGCGCGACGGCGATCATGGAGGAGTTGAGCGGGTTGAACAGGGCACCCAGCGCCACCGCCGCCGGCAACCGCCCCACGCGTGTCACACAAGGTGCATAGCCATTGTTTCACCGGGGAAACGGATCAACTTGACGAAGTACCGACATCTCCGTCTTCTGAGGGTGACCTCGACCCGGGCGAGCAGATCAGCGGGTGATCGTACTGGAGACCAGGGCCAAGGCCGTCCAGGACGCGCTGCGGGAGTGGTGGCCCACCTGAACGTCACTCCGCGAGGCCGTCCCAGGGGTTGCGGTCGGGAGCGGCCGCCTGGCCCTCGGGGCAGTGGCGGCGGAAGTCGCACCAGGAGCAGATCGGGCCGGGGCTGGGCGCGAACAGCTGGTCGATCTCGGCGGGCACCGGCGCGGGCCCGACGACCTGCCGCTCGCCCGGCGCCGCCGGCCACTCGCCGCCCGCCGCAGTCCCGGATCGAGCGCGCGCCGTCGTGGCGGCCGACCGGCCGCCCGCCGCGCGGCTTTTGGCGGGCGCGCCGACCACCTCGCGGTAGCGCTCGTCCGCCTCCGCCGCCTCCGTGGCCAGGTCCTCCGCGCGCAGCAGGTGGCGGGCCAGGGACTCGTCGGTGTGCCGCCACTCGACGATCTCGCCCGTCGGCAGGTGGTGGAGCTCGACGCTGCGGCACGGCGTGCGCATCATCGTGGACGCGGCGACCGCGTACACGGCGAGGGCGAGCGACGAGCGGGCGTCGTCCTGGGTGAGCGGGCGGCGCCCGGTCTTGTAGTCGACCACGACCAGCTCGTCCCCGCGCCGGTCGAGCCGGTCGATACGGCCGGACACGGCGATGACCTTGGTGCGGGTGGCGACGGTGCGCTCGACGCCGACCGGATCATCGGACGGATCTAAAGTCGCGACATATCCGGACACGAGGTCGCGGGCGCGCTCCAGCCAGCGCCCCGACTGCTCGGCGTCCCTGAACCCCTCGCCGATCCACCCGTTCGTGAGCAGGATGGCGGCCGTCAGCGGGGTGCGGCGTTCGTACGGCTCCCGCCACCAGCCCGCCAGTGCGTTGTGCACGCTCGCCCCGACGCTGTTGTGCGCCCAGGCGGGCCCCTTGGACGGCTGGGGCCGGTCCAGGTAGGTGAACCGGTAGCGGCGGCGGCAGTCAAGCCAGGTGTTCAACCGCGACGGCGTGCAGGCATAGAGCCGCCGCGGCATTCCCTCCAGCGGAAGCTGGCCCTCCACTGTGCTCATGGCCTCACTCCCTGAGGCGGGCTCCGTCGCCACATGCCGCCGCGCTCACTCACCTACTTGTCGCCTGGGGTGAGCTTGATGCCGGAGACCTTGGTGCCGTCGGGCAGCGGGCCCTCGTCCTCGTCCTCGCCGCCGGCGTCGACGCGGGTCAGGGAGCCGGAGACCCAGTCGTCGAAGTGCGGCTCCAGGTCGCCGATCGACACCTCGTCACCGTGGACGGCCAGCACCCGGGTGTCGAGGGGCAGCGTGAATAGCCGCCCTCCGATCGAGGTCAGCTGGTCGGCCAGGGCGGGGTATTCGCCGCCCAGCTTGCCGGGACCGTCGGCCTGCAGGGCCTTGCCGGTGAAGACGGCCGAGAGCGCCTCGCAGTAGAGCGACACGCCGCCGGGCGTGACGCCCGGCGTCTCCATGACGTCGAGCTGGACGTCGGCCACCTCGAAGATGCCGTCGTCCTCCATGTCGATGTCGGGCCAGGTCTCCGTCCAGGTCTCCCGCCACAGGGGCTTGTCCTTGGGGTGGAGGGCGACGATGGCCTCGTCCCTGCTGGCCACCTCGATGGCCGCGCCGACGTGGTCGGGCAGGCCCGCCGTGCAGATGACGGCCAGCACCTCCCGCTCGCCCACCTTCTCCATGATCTTCTCGGCGTCGCGGGACGGATCGACGATGATCACCTCTTCGTCGTCGCCCACGATCCACGTGTTGTTCTCGACCTTGTGTTCGGTGCCGTCGATGTCGACGACGCCCTCGGTCACCACTCGCTCGATACGCGCTGTCACGCCTCCGAACTCTAGTCGGTCTGCCTGACAGCGCGACTCGCTAATCCTCCAGTCGGGGGGAGAACGCCCCGAAGGGTACGTCCAGCTCGTGGTCTCGCGCGTCGATCAGCGACAGCTCGGCGAGCGCGATCATGCAGCCGGCGTCGGCCGGCCAGCAGATCGTCCACAGCCAGTTGCCCAGGGCCTCGCCGGCGTAGACGGCGCGGTCGTCCTCCCCGTCCACGCACCACAGCGGGGTGGGATGCCCGAGCACCTCTATCTTGGCGTTCGGCGGGCCGGCGTCGAACCCCTCGCCGGGATCCGGACCTCCCAGCCCCGCGAACGCCGCACCCAGCCCGATGCCCGGTTCCTCGGCGATGACCAGCATGTCGGCCGGCCCTTCCATCAACGACGGCCCGGTCAGCGCCACAATGCTGGCCCGGGCCCCGGTGCGCTGGTCGCCCACCTCCCCGAAACCGGTCACCAGCCAGCCGGCCGGCAACGGCCACGGCAGCCATACGGGCACGACGGAACTCTTGCGCATCGCCTCGAGCGCCGTGCTGGTCGGCGGCCACGGAGGCTGATAGGGCAGGACGTCACCGTGCGTGTCACATCGAAACGCACTAGACCAAGCGCTCGGCCCGTGAAGCGGGCCAAAACACCGTGGGCAGGTTGGAGCCGCTCTCACAACTACCCACGGTGCTTTCTCTGGCACGGCTACGTCAAGGCCGCATCTCGTTATCCCGTCGTAATCTTGGTCATGTGCGCGTAAATTGTGTCGGCGCGATCATCTTCGACGCCTCCGGCCGGATCCTCCTGATCAAGCGGGGACACCCGCCCGGCGAGGGCCTGTGGTCGATCCCGGGCGGCCGCCTGGAGCCCGGTGAGAGCGACGACGCGGGGCTGCGGCGCGAGGTCATGGAGGAGACCGGCCTGCATGTCGAGGTGGGCCGCCTGGCCGGCACGGTTGACCGCCCCGGCCCCGGCGGCGTCACGTACGTCATCCGCGACTACCTGGCCACCGTGGCCGGCGGTGTGCCCGTGGCCGGGGACGACGCCGCCGAGGTGCGCTGGTGCTCGGCGGACGAGCTGGCCCGGCTGCCGCTCTCGGCGGATCTGCTGGAGACCCTGACCGGCTGGGGCGTCCTACCTGCCTCCTGAGGAGGTGAGGCTGGAACTCCACAGGATGAGGTGGTCGGCGTTGTACGTCGTGGACCGCCCGAGCGCCACCACCTCGGCCCCCGACACGGCCACCGCCGTCAGCCACTGCATCCCCTGCCCGGCCAACCGGTCCTTGGTGAGCGCCATGCGGTTCCACGTCAGGCCGTCCTGCGAGGTCCAGGCCGCGCTGTCGCCCTCGCCGGGCACGCCGTGCCAGCCGACCGCCACCAGTCCCTCCTCGGTCGCGGCCAGGTCGTGCACCGCGGCCGCCTGGTCCGCGGGCAGCCAGGCCGTCTGCCACGTCGCGCCGTCGTCCTCGGAGACGGCGGCGAAGGCCCGCCGCGAGCCGCCTGTCAGCGCGGTGCCGATGGCCACCAGCTTGTCCTGGTAGAAGGTGATCTGGCGGAGCCCGGCCGACGTGGCGTCCTGCGGGGCCGCACGCGTGCGCGAGTTCCAGTTGACGCCGTCCTCCGAGTACCAGACCACGCTGCTCTCCTGGTCGGCCGAGCCGGAGCCGCCCACCGCCACGAACCCGTCCGCGGTGGCCACCGCGTCGTGGATCCGCACGCCGGAGCCGCCCTGCGGCAGCTTCTTCGACCGGGTGTACTTGCGCAGGTCGGAGGTGAACCAGATGGCCGCGCTCGCCGTGCCCGCCTGGTCCCGGTCCTCGCCGGCCAGCACGTATCCCTTTGCGCCCGCGGTCACCACGTGCGTCCCCAGGTACGGGTGGTCGGGCGGGCGGGCCAGGTCGCCGGAGGCGTTCACCTTCTTCCAGCTCTCGCCGTCGCCGGAGGTGACGAGCAGCGGGTCGGTGAGCGCCACGTTGGCCTCCGTGCCGCCGACGGCCAGCCAGCCGCGGCTGCCGTGCGCCACGTCCTCCAGCCGCTGCCTGCCGGGGCCGCCGAGGCTCATGGACTTCCAGCTCCGCCAGTCCTTGATCGTCCACAGGCCGGCGTCGCCGGAGGCCGAGCCGACGGCCACGTACCGGCCGGCGAAGGTGGCGATGCCGGTGGTCTCGCGCGCGATGCGGGTGAGGCCCTCGACGTCGCCGAGCTGCACCCGCGAGGCCTGTCCGCGCGGCGGCGAGGCCATGAGCACGAGCTGGTTGTCCACGTCCGAGGCGGCCTGGTCGCCGCCGGCGAGCAGGGTGCCGCCGGCGGCGATCGTGAACCCGCGCAGCGTCGCGCCCGGCAGGTTGCCGAGGTCGGCCCGCTTGGTCCAGTCGCGCCCGTCGGTGGTGGTCAGCACGGAGTAGCGGCCGAGGCTGGCCTGCGTGACCGCGCCGACGCCCGACGGGGAGGAG
This sequence comes from Nonomuraea sp. NPDC049480, assembly GCF_044465905.1. Classification (NCBI taxonomy): domain Bacteria; kingdom Bacillati; phylum Actinomycetota; class Actinomycetes; order Streptosporangiales; family Streptosporangiaceae; genus Nonomuraea; species Nonomuraea sp. NPDC049480. Next base: position 63,624 of record NZ_JBITMD010000028.1, on the reverse strand, counting down.
ATCAGCGACTCCACGCCGACGCTCTCGCCGCTCAGGCCGCCGATTGTGCCGCACTGTGACCACTGCGTCCCGGTCGGGGAGCAGTAGACGCGTACGTCGCCCGTGACCGTGCGCTGCCGCGTCGGCACGAGCACGAACCGCTTGGGCAGCACCGCCAGCGTCCCGGCACGCGGCATGGCCTCGGGCAGCTGGAAGCCGGTGACCTGCCAGGTACGCCCGCCGTCGGCCGACCGGACAACCCGCGAACCCTCGCCTTCCGCGGGGTGCCCGATCGCCACGACGGTGTCGCCCTTGGCGACCACGGCCTTGATCTCGCGTACTTCCAGACCCGTGGTCTCGATCCGCTCCCAGGCACGGCCGTCGGTGGAGTGCCAGGCCGCGGGGCCTGAGGCGCCGTCGTCTCCGGTCGTGCGCCCGACCGCCACGAAGCCCGACGCCGTCCTGGCGATGTCGTGGATCTGGTCGCCGGGCCGGAACGCGGCCATCCCCGACGCCTCCACGGCCTCCCAGCTGCGCCCGTCGGTGCTGGTCCACAGGCCGCGCTCGCCCGACTGGCCGTCGCCGCCGCTGGCCAGCCAGCGGCCGTCGCCGCCGACCACCCGCTGCACCGTGGGCGTGGAGGCGCCGCTCACCTGGCCGAGCTGCCAGTTCTTGCCGCCGTCCGGCGAGAACAGGAACAGCGGGCGCGGGGTCGGGCCGGTGGTGTCGCTGCCGACCGCCACCACGGCGCGGCCGACCGAGGTCATGTCGTTGAGCTTCTGGTTGGTGCCGTCGCCCGCGGCGGGGACGGTGAACAACTCGTCTCCCGAGCGGCCGGTGCCCGCCTCCAGGCGCAGGCCGGGGGCCACGTCGCCGGTCCACTGCCACACGAGCACGCCGGTGGCCACGAGCACGGCCGCGGCCACGCTCAGCACGATGGGGGCGGCCTTGCCACCCCGGCGAGCGGGGCCGGCCCTGCGTACGGCGGCGGGGGCCGGGCCTCGGTGGTGCCGCCCGCCGGCCCCCTGGGGGCGCGGCTGTCCGGTGGCGACCAGGAGATCGGGCCGCGCGGGCCGCCCGGCCGGCGGCCGCCCGACACGCCGCACCTCGGGCTCGCCGGACTCTTCTTCCGGCCGCTCAGGCAGCTCGATCCGCTGGCTCCACGGCTCGCTCTGCTCCTCCGGCAGGTCGATCTGCTGAGTCCACTCAGGCTCGTGCTCCGGCCGTTCGGGCAGGTCGATCTGCTGAGTCCACTCGGGCTCGCCCTCCGGCCGTTCGGGCAGCTCGATGTGCCGGCTCCAGGGCTCGGCGGGCGCGTCGTGGGCGTGTGCGGGGGCCTCGGCGACGGGCTCCTCGGCGGGCACCACGAGGCGGTACGGGGCCGTACGCGGATCCCGCCGGGGCGGGGCCGCCGGCTGCTCGGCGGTGGGCTCCTGAGCCTCGGGTGCGGGCGGCCGTTCCTGGGACGGGGTCCTGGGCGGGCCGCCGGCCACGAGCTTGTCCGGCCGGTTGACGATGCGGCGGGGACGGCGGCGCGGCTCTGCCTCTGGCTCCGCCGTCGGCGAGCTGTACGGCCTGCGTCCCTTGGGCGCCTCCTGCGGCTCCTCGCCCGGGATGGGCGCGGAGAAGGGCGGCATGCCCCACGGGGAGGTCAGAGGTAAGCCCCTGGCCCGATCGTCGGTGGGACCCGGCGGGGAATGGCTGATCCTGGGCTCTGGGGAAGATTGCGGTTCCGACGTGTCCTCGGAACGCGGGTCGTCGTCACCCGGCGGTCGCCGTGGCGGTTCGCTGGGGCCGGAGGCCACGCGCCGTACCTCCTAGTCGAACGAGTCGTACGGAACGGCCATCCTCAGGGACCGTTCCACGAAGTTTGTCCGTTCTTATGCGCTTGTTCCGAACTCTGCTGCCCTCACCCGACGAAGTATCACACGGCCGAAACGATCACCTCCGGGAGACCCTAGCCGTCCACAGGATCCAGAGCAGCATGAATGAGCCGGAATAGCGAGACCTCTCTAGCGAGATTCCCCGAACCTTCGGTCTCATTTATCCCGAAATAGTGCCTATTGACCGCTTTTTGGCCAGATACAAAACACCGAACACGTACAGACCGAGCTGCGCCACCACTCCGACCTGCGCCTGCCAGGGCACCTCCACCCTGCTCTGGATCAAGGCGTCCCTGAGGTCTCCGGAGGCCGCGCTCAGCCCGAACGCCAGCATGTTGTTCATGACGTGCAGCGCGATCGCCGCCTCCAGTCCCCCGGTCCGCACCGCCAGCCATCCCATGACGGCCCCGAAGACGAACACCTCGGCCAGCCCGGCCCACGAGTAGCCGTGCAACGACGCGAACAGCGCGGAGCCGATGAGGATGGCCCAGACCGGATTGCGTACGTGGGCCCCGACGGCCTGCAGGAACCAGCCGCGGAAAATGTACTCCTCCGCGGCGGCCTGAAACGGTACCAGCAGCACGATCACGATGAGCGCGGGCAGGAAGCGGGCCCACCCGACCCAGCCGAACATGCCGGCGTACTCCTCGCCGGACAACGCCAGCGCGAGAACCTGCACGACCTGCCCGACCACCAGCGCCAGCACCGCCAGCCCGACGCAGCCCGACAGCCACGTCCAGCGCAGCCGCCCGGCCACGGACGAGAGCGTGCCGGGCCGGCGCCGCTGGACGAGCGCCGCCGCGCCGAACACGAACGGCAACACGGCCGCGATCGACAGCAGCGTCACGGCCAGCCCGAACACCGGATCGCCGAAGAGCTCACGCTCGACGTCGAGCGGCGCCGAGACGCCGAGGAACATCGCCACCACCGCGCCGGCGTAGATCACCACCGCCGCGACGACGAAGAACAGGGCCGCGAGCGCGAGCGTGCCGACGATCGCCCGCCAGGGACGGGCGGCGTCGTTCCTGGCCAGGTGGTCGAAGCGGGCCCCGCCGGGCGCCGGCAGGAACCAGGACCGTGACGGGGGCACGGGTGGATAGGAATACTGCGCGCCGTACGGAAGCTGCGGCCCCGGGTTCTCCTGCATCTCTCCATTCTGTCCATCTGATGCGCATTAGTTCACAGACGCGGCACCGGTTTTGGCGGATGCTCTCTGTCATAAGCGTTTCGACCCTGGGAGCAGTCCATGTCAAGGCTGGGACCTGTCATCACCCTCGCGGCAGGAGCAGTGCTCGCCGCGGGGCTCGGTGTCGCCAGCATCACCGCGACACCGGCGGCGGACACGACCGCCGCCGCCGACAACAACGACAACAACGCCGCGGAGGCACCCGCGGTGGAGGAGAACTCCGCGCAGCCGGAGCCCTCGCCCACGAAGGCGGAGGAGAAGCGGATCGAGAAGGCCGACTACGCCGGCCGCGTCAAGGGCAACGGCGCCCTCATCGCCGTCTCGATCAGGGACGGCAAGGCCATCGGCTACTTCTGCGACGGCCGGACCGAGGCCTGGTTCAAGGGCAGCCAGTCCGCCGACCAGGTGAACCTGAAGGGGATCGCGGCCGGCAAGATCACCGCCGCGCTGGGCGGCGGCCAGGCCAAGGGCTGGGTGTCGCTCGGCGGCAAGAAGTGGAGCTTCGTCGCCCCCACGGTGAAGAAGCCGTCCGGTCTCTACCGGGCCACGGCGATCGTCAGAGGCGCCACCTTCAAGGCCGGATGGATCAGGGTGGAGAACCCGAACGGCGGCTACTACACGGTCGGCGCCGGCACCCAGGCAGGCAAGCCGGTGGAGATCCCCGAGCTGAACGGCGACCAGCCGACCGCACCCCTGACGGTCGACGGCGCCACGGTCTACCCGAAGGGCGTCGACGACTTCATCGAGGAGATGCAATGACCGCCATCCATCACCGCCCCTCGCGCGGCCTGACCGTCTTACTGGTGCCGCTGCTGGTCGGCGGCCTGGTGGTGCTCGCGCTCGGCATCTACGGCCGGGTGCACACGCCCACCGGGTTCGCGGTCGGCGTGGCGGGCTTCTCCGCGGCGCTGCCGATGAAGGTGTGGCTGACGACGGGCGCGTTCGTGCTGGCGATCGTGCAGGTCGTCTCGGCCCTGTCGATGTGGGGCAAGCTCGGGATCAACATCCCGCCCGCCGTGCACCGCTGGTCGGGGCGGCTGGCGTTCGTGCTCACGATCCCGGTCGCCTTCCACTGCCTGTACGCCCTCGGCCTGCAGTACGACGTGCCCCGGGTGCTCGCGCACTCGCTGCTCGGCTGCTTCTTCTACGGCGTGTTCACGGCGAAGATGCTGGCCCTGCCCAAGCGGGACGCGCCCGGCTGGACGCTGCCCGTGCTCGGCGGGCTGGCGTTCACCGCGCTGATCGGGCTCTGGCTGACCTCGTCGTTCTGGTTCTTCACCGCCATCGGCTTCAAGGTGTGAAGGTCTTCGTCCGCGTCAGCCCGGCCGCCCGACCCTTGGCGGCCACGACGAGCGCCATCTTCCGTGACGCCTCGTCGATCATCTCGTCGCCCAGCATGACCGCGCCGCGCTTCTCGACCGTGGTGTAGTACTCGTACGCCTCCAAGATGAGCTCGGCGTGGTCGTAGTCCTCCTGCGCCGGCGAGAACACCTCGTTGGCCGCGTCCACCTGGGAGGGATGCAGCACCCACTTGCCGTCGAACCCGAGCGCCGCCGACCTCCTGGCGACCCGCCGGAAGCCCTCGACGTCCTTGATCTGCAGGTACGGCCCGTCGATCACCTGGAGGTCGTGCATCCTGGCCGCCATGAGCAGCCGCATGAGGATGTAGTGGTAGGCGTCGCCCTCGTCGTAGCCGGGCGGCTGCTCTCCGACGACGAGCGTGCGCATGTTGATCGACGCCATGAAGTCCGCGGGCCCGAACACCAGCGTCTCCAGGCGCTTCGACGATCCGGCGATGGCGTCGGCGTTCACCAGGCCGCGGGCGTTCTCGATCTGCGCCTCGATGCCGATGCGGCCGACGGCGTATCCCATGGTCTTCTCGATCTGGGTGAGCAGCGTGTCCAGCCAGACGACCTGGGTGGGGTCCTGCACCTTGGGCAGCAGCACGCAGTCGAGGAACTCCCCCGCCCCCTCGACGACCTCGATCACGTCCCGGTACGTCCACTGCGTCGTGAGGTCGTTGACCCTGACCACGCGCGTCTTGCCGGACCAGTCGCCCTCGCGCAGCGCGGCCACGACATTCCTGCGCGCCTCGTCCTTGGCCGCCGGCGCCACGGCGTCCTCCAGGTCGAGGAAGACCTCGTCGACGGGAAGGGTCTGGGCCTTCTCGAGGAAACGGGGGTTGCTGCCGGGCACGGCGAGAACCGAACGACGTGAGCGCATGCGCACACCGTACTAGTCGCCGGTGAAGCCCTTGGCGCGGAGTCGGTCGATGAGGCCGTCGATGCCGCACGGCTGGTTCCAGCCCGGCGAGGAGAACATCTCCACTCGCCCGCCGACCGCCTTCCCGCCGGGATCCTCGATCACCTCGTGCAGGACCACGCCCTGCGGAGGCGTGGAGTGGGCCGGCGGCAGGCCTTGCGGCGCCTCGACGACGGTGCCCGCCGGTTGGGGCCGGTTCAGGAACAGCAGCACGCGCGTGCCCGCGGGGACGGCGCGCTCGAAGTCGCCCTGGCTCTGGATGGGCGTGCCCCGGTCGTCGATCGCCGGTCCCTGGTAGAAGGGCACGTGGACGACGTCGTCAGAGGCCCCCTTGAGCCTCCGCTCGACCTGCGTACGCATGAGGATGTAGTGGGTGCGGTCGCCCGGTATGTGCTCCTCGACGACGAGCCCCGGCACCCAGCCCGTCACCCGGCCCGTGACGACCGCTTCCGCGCCCTCGGCGGCGAGCGCCTCCGGCGTCGCGTACGGCCGATAGTCCAGGTGGACCTGATACAGGACCCCGGTGTTCAGCCGGCCCGTGGGAGCTCCGGCCGCGCACGCGATCGCCGTGGGCGTGGTGGCGGTGCCGCAGCCGGTCGCAAGGGTGAGAGCCAGGGCCATGACGGGCAAGGATCGCATGCCCCTACAACGGAGATCTCCGCGCGACCGGTTCACCTCCGGGGAACTCCTCCCCGGAGGTCGGCCCGGAGGCTTCAGCGGCGGGGCGCCAGGCCCAGTTGGAGGCCCTTCAGGCTGGAGGCGCGCCTGCTCAGGCCGGAGGCGATCTTGATGAGCTCGGCCGCCGCAGGCGAGTCGGGGTCGGTCAGGACCAGCGGCTTGCCCTCGTCACCGCCCTCACGCAGGCGCAGGTCGATCGGGACCTGGCCGAGCAGCGGCACGCGGGCCCCCAGCGTGCGGGTCAGCGCGTCGGCGACGATCTGGCCGCCGCCCTCGCCGAACACCGCGATGCGCTCGTCGCAGTGCGGGCAGGGCAGCCACGCCATGTTCTCGATGACGCCGGCGATCTGCTGGTGGGTCTGGGCCGCGATGGACCCGGCCCGCTCGGCCACCTCGGCGGCGGCCATCTGCGGCGTCGTCACGACCAGGATCTCCGCTCCCGGCAACCGCTGGGCCACCGAGATCGCGATGTCGCCGGTGCCCGGCGGCAGGTCGAGCAGGAGGACGTCGAGGTCACCCCAGTAGACGTCGGCGAGGAACTGGTGGAGCGCCCGGTCGAGCATCGGACCGCGCCACACCACCGGCGTGTTGCCCTCGGGGGGCTTGAACATGCCGACCGAGATGACCTTGATGTCGTGCGCCACCGGCGGCATGATCATGTCCTCGACCTTGGTGGGCCGCTCGGCGGCGCCCAGCATGCGAGGAATGCTGTGGCCGTAGATGTCGGCGTCCACGATGCCGACCTTGAGGCCGTTCGCGGCCATGGAGACGGCCAGGTTGACCGTCACGGAGGACTTGCCGACCCCGCCCTTGCCGCTGGCCACCGCGAACACGCGGGTGAGCGAGCCGGGCTGGTTGAACGGGATCTCCTTCTCCGGCCCGCGGTCGCCCCTCAGCTTGGTCTGCAACTCCTTGCGCTGCTCGGTGCTCATGACGTCGAGCTCGATCTGGACGCCCGTCACGCCTTCGAGCTTGGTGACGGCCGCGGTGACGTCGCGGCGGATGGTGTCCTTCAGCGGGCACCCGGCCACGGTGAGGAAGATGCCCACCCGCACCGCTCCCTCGGGAGCGATCTCGATGCTCTTGACCATGCCGAGATCCGTGATCGGGCGACGGATCTCGGGGTCGATGACGGTGGCGAGTGCCGCAGTCACCAGTTCCTGGGTTGGTGCCATCGAAGTCGTCGGCACGAGGGAGTGCCGTCCCTCCTTTGTCGGTATATGTGAGACAGGCGCTGGACGCCAGTGAGGATGCCCCTCCATGGTATGAACCGGAGGCCCCGCTGAGTTAATCCGTGCTGTTAGATGTATATGCAACAACGTCCTAAGGTTACTCCGTGACTCTTCTGCGCGACGAGGGCCTGACCGTCGAGGAGCTGGCGGTCTGGCGGATGTTGCAGCGTGCTCAGGTGCGCATCACCCGTCAGCTGGAGGCCGAGCTGCTCGTCGCCCATGACCTGCCGCTGGCCTGGTACGAAGTGCTCATGCAGCTCGCCGAGGCGCCCGAGCGGCGGCTGCGCATGAACGACCTCGCCGACCGCGTGCTGCTCTCCCGCAGCGGCCTGACCAGGCTCATCGACCGGCTGCAGCGCGACGGGCTGGTGTCACGCGAGGCGTGCGCGGACGACGCGCGCGGGCTGTTCGCCGTGCTGACCGACCGCGGCTCGGCCCGGCTCGCCGAGGCGACGCCGACCTACCTGCGCGGCATCAGGACCCAGTTCCTCGACATGCTCGCCACGGGCGAGATCGCCCAGATCAGGGGCATGCTCGGGAAGCTGGACCTCAGCGGCGCTCCTTGAGCTCCTCCGCCAGCCGCACGAGCTCCGCGCGCAGGTAGTCGCGGGTGGCGACCTCGTTGATGGCCATGCGCAACCCGGCGATCTCCCGCGTCAGATACTCGATCTCGGCCTGGTTGCGCTCGGCGACCTCGCGGTCGTGCTCGTACTGGATCCGGTCCCGGTCGTCCTGCCGGTTCTGGGCCAGCAGGATCAGCGGCGCGGCGTAGCTGGCCTGCAGGGACAGCATGAGCGTGAGGAAGATGAACGGGTAAGGGTCGAACGTGAGGTTCGCGGGCGCGGCCGCGTTCCAGATCACCCAGACCCCGACGAACACGGTCATGTAGACGAGGAACCGCGCCGTGCCGAGGAAGCGGGCGATCTGCTCGGACAGCCGGCCGAACGCCTCAGGATCGTAGTGCGGCCGCAGCGTACGGCGCAGCTCGCGGGGCTGGTCCAGTCGTTCAGCGGTCATGGTCGGCCCCCTCGCGCCAGTCCTCGGGTAGCAGATGGTCCAGTACGTCGTCCACGGTCACCGCGCCGACGAGCCTGCCCAGCTCGTCCACGACCGGCGCCGCCACGAGGTTGTAGTTCGCCAGGTAGGCGGTGATCTCGATCAGCGTGAAGTCCGGCCTGATCGGGTCGATCGACGGGTCCATCACCGCGCCGAGCAGCGTGGACGGCGGCTCGCGCAGCAGCCGCTGGAAGTGCGAGACCCCCAGGTACTTGCCCGTCGGCGTCTCCGTGGGCGGCCGGGTCACATAGACCTGGGCCGCCACCGCGGGCGTCAGGTCCTGCATCCTGATGTGCGCCAGCGCCTCGGCCACCGTGGAGGTCGGCGGCAGGATCACCGGCTCGCTGGTCATCACGCCGCCCGCGCTGTCCTCCGGATACCTCAGCAACCGGCGCACCGGCGCCGCCTCCCCCGGCTCCATCAGAGCCAGCAGCTTGGCCGCCTGCTCGTCGGGCAGATCGTGCAGCAGGTCGGCGGCGTCGTCCGGGGCCATCTCCTCCAGGACGTCGGCCGCCCGCTCCGGCTCCAGCGTGCCGAGGATGCCGATCTGGTCGTCGGGCGGCAACTCCTCCAGCACGTCGGCCAGCCGGTCGTCGTTGAGCGCGCGGGCGATCTCGACGCGCCGCTTGCTCGGCAGGTGGTGCAGGGCGCTGGCCATGTCGGCGGCGCGCATCGACTCGAACGCCGCGATCAGCCCGGCCGCGCCCTGGTCCTTCTGCAGCGTGTCGAACCCGGACACCTCTCCCCAGTCCACCACCCTCGGGTCGCGCCGCCTGCCCCGGTAGAGGGCGACCTTGGTGATCTCCCAGGTGGACGGCTTGACCTCCTCCATGGCCACGTCGTAGACCGTCATGGGCTCGTCGTCGTGGCGCACGGCCAGGTCCAGCATCTGGCCGACGACCAGCGTCTCAGCGGCGCGCTGCTCGAACCTGCGCATGTTGATGCGGCCGGTGAAGACCACGGCGCCGGCCTCGATGCGGCGTACCCGGGTGATGGGCATGAACACGCGGCGGCGCGGCTGCACCTCCACCACCAGGCCGTGGACGTTGGGCCGGCGGCCGATACGCAGGCCGACCACGACGTCCCTGACCCGGCCGATCTGATCCCCAGCCGGGTCGAAGACCGGGGTCCCCGGCAACCGGGCCACGAAGATCTGCACGTGGCCAGGCTAACAGCGCATCGCCGTTGCGCCCGGCACGCCCGACATGTCAGTATCAAACCTGCTTGACGGTCATTACGTAACTGATGGTGGTGTGCAATGAGGTATTCGGGACTCGCGCTCGCGTTCGTGTCCTCATGGTGTTTCGCGTTCTCGGGGCCCATGGCCAAATACCTCATCACCGCCGGGCTGGCGCCGATGGAGGCCGTGTGGACGCGGATGGCGGGCGCGGGGCTGCTGCTGCTCGCCGTGCTGACCGTGGTGCGGCCGCGGGCGCTGCGGATCCCCCGGTCCAGGCTGCCGTTCTTCGGGCTGTACGCGGTCATGGCGGTGGCCGGGGTGCAGTCGCTGTACTTCGTCGCGATCACGCGGCTGCCGGTGGGGATCGCGCTGCTGCTGGAGTTCATGGCGCCGGTGATGGTGGTGGCCTGGGTGCGGTTCGTCCGCAAGGTCCGGCTCGCGCGGGCCGCGTACGTGGGGGCGGTCGTCGCCGTCGTGGGACTCGGGATCGTGGTCGAGGCGTGGCAGGGGCTGCGGCTGGACGCGCTGGGGTTGTTGCTGGGGCTGCTGGCCGGGGCGTGCTGCGCCGGATATTTCATCATGAGCGATAGCTTCGGCGAGGACGTGGACCCGCTCGGGCTCATCGCCTGGGGCATGACGGGGGCGGCCGTGGTGCTGGTGCCGTTCGCGCGGCCGTGGGACATCCCGTGGGAGGCGTTCACCGTCTCGGTCGCGCCGGAGGGCGGGCGGACGCTGCCGGTGCTCGCCGCGTACCTGTGGATGGTGCTGATCGCGACGGTGGTGGCGTACATCCTGGGCGTGAACGCCGTGCGGCGGCTGTCGGCCGCGGTGGGCGCCACGGTGGCGTCGCTGGAGGTCATCGGCGGGGCCATGGTGGCCTGGGCGCTGGTCGGCGAGACGCTCGGCGTCTTCCAGATCCTGGGCGGGCTGATCGTCCTGTCCGGGGCGCTCCTCGCCCAGACGGCCACCGCGTCCGCCGGGCCGTCACCCGTCACGGAGGTCGAGGAACCCGTGGCCGCCTAACGCTCGGGAGTCAGCCGCAGAACGGTGGACTCGCGGGCCCAGCGCTCGGTCAGGTGCTCGCTGTCGCGGGCGTTGAGCCGCTCCTTGGCCAGCACCGCCACGGCGTCGGCCGCCGCGGCCTGGTCCACGACCGACACCGCCGCGTCGAACTCCACCAGCCTGGCCCCGTTGTCCTTGCTGCGCAGCGTCACGTGGACCCGGTCGAGGGCGTCGAGGCCCGGCAGGCGCTGCTCCTCGCCGCCGGTCACCAGGTAGATCGCGCCGTCGTGCCAGGCGTGCCACGCCAGGCGGGGACGGTCGAGAGTGAGCCAGAGGATGCCGGACTTCTTGGCGCCCTCCTCGATGGCCGCGGTGTTGTCGCTCACACCCGCAACTCTACTGGCGCGTCAGGTGGCTTCCGAGTCGTAGGGCGGGATCTCGCCGAAGCCCAGCTCGTCCACGACCGGCTCCGGTGTGTACGGGGCCGCCGCGACCGGCTCCAGCTCCTTCTTGCCGTTCCAGTCCTCCTCGATGTCGTCGAGGAGGTGCTTGCGGACGAAATTCCTGGGGTTGAGGTCGGCCGGGTCGAAGTTCTGGAACTCCGGGCCCAGTCCGGCGCGGAGGTCATCACGCGCGTTGTTCGCCATCCGGCGCAGGTTGCGCAGCGTCCTGCCGGCCTGTGCGGCGGCCTGAGGCAGCTTGTCGGGACCGAAGACGAGCAGCGCAATGACGATAAGCGCCGCGATCTCCCCCCACCCGAGTCCGAACACCGTGAGCTCCTACCGCAGTCTCAGCCTCCGAGGACAACCCCGGCCTATCCACAGACTAAGGGCTCCAGGGCCTAGCTCGGTCGCCTCCCTCCCGGATCCCCCGCGCCTGCCTTCCCTGCCCACCCCACGTGCGGGCCCTTCCGCCGGACCCGGCCACCTCATCGCCTTGACCGACGCCCGGAACAGACCGCACCCGGAGGCGGCTTCGGCACCTCCAGCACCACCACGCATCGTGCCCCGCCGTCGGGCGGAAGGTGTTTGCGGGATAAGAGTGCCGCCGTCGGGTCCGCGACACCCGGCCGACCACGCATCGGCCATCGGTTCGTCGACCATGGGTCCGGCCGGGCATCGGTCCGCCGGCCATGGGTCCTCCAGCCATCGGCCCGACTCAGGCGTCACCCCGGCAGGCGTCGGTGCCGTTGGGTGGCCCGAGTGCCGGAGGGCTGGGGCAGCATCCGAGCCCCGCGGTTGTTTTCGTGGCGCCGGGCCGGCGGGACTCGGTGGGGTGGGGGCTCGGCGCGTTGGGAACGGCGTCCGGGTGGGACCGAAGACGCCGGTGCCCGGGCGCCGTAACGGTGGTGCGCCACTGAAGCTGGTAACCGTCCCCCTGGAGGGCCGGTCACCGGCGTCGGCGGGTGGGGCCTACTTGGCCCCGCCGTAAAAGAAGAAGATCAGGATGGCGTAGGGGCGGGCCCCGACTCGGCCACCACGGTCAAGGTGGCGGTGCGTTCCTGGCCGGCGCGCTGGAACTTGATGGTGATCTTGGCTCCCGGCGCCTTGCTCCGGACCAGCGCGATCAGCTCGTTCCCGTCCTGCAGCGTCAGCCCGTCCATCTCCAGGATCACGTCACCGGCCTTGAGCCCCGCCTTGTCGGCGGGCCCCCCGGCGTCCACCGGCTGCCGCCCCCCGGCGGGCGAGGAGGCGATCTTCACGCCCTGCCCCCGGTAGTCCTTGTCGAGCGTGATGCCGATCTTCGGCCGCTTGGCCCGCCCGGTGCTGATCAGGTCCTCGGCCACCCGCCGCGTCTGGTTCACCGGGATCGCGAAGCCCAGGCCGATGCTGCCGCTCTGGCTGGTCGCGGACCGGCCGAGGGTGGCGATGGCCGAGTTCACGCCGACGACCTCGCCTCGGTTGTTCACCAGCGGCCCGCCCGAGTTGCCGGGGTTGATGGCGGCGTCGGTCTGGATGGCGCTGATGTAGGCGGGTTCCTCGTTGCTGGTGCCGGTGTCGTCGCCGGCGATGACGGGCCGGTTGAGCGAGCTGACGATGCCGGTCGTCACCGTGCCCGTCAGGCCGAGCGGCGACCCGATGGCGATGACCGGGTCTCCGACCACGACCTGGTCGGAGTTGCCCAGGGTGATCTCCGGGGTGCCGAACGTCTCCTCCGGCTTGACCACGGCCAGGTCGGTGCCCGGGTCGCGGCCGACGATGCGGCCGGAGGTGGTCTTGCGGTTGTTGAACATGATCCGGATCTCGCCGTCGCCCTGCGCGGCCAGGGACACCACGTGGTTGTTGGTGACGATGTAGCCGTTCTTGATCAGGAACCCGGACCCGGACGCCCCCTCGGTGGTGCCGTTGCCGACCTCGAGCGAGACCACGCTGGGCAGCACCCGCGCCGCCACGCCCGCCACGGAGTCAGGTGCGCGGTTGGTGGCGCCGGACGGCAGCGGGCCGAGGCTGTAGGAGGGGTCGTTGCCGCCGCTGGGCTTGGTGAGCAGGTAGGTGCCGAGGCTGCCCATCGTCGAGGCCATCAGGGCGATGACGACGGCGATCACGACCAGCGCGCCGGTGCCCGGCCCGCGCCGCGGCGCCGCGCCCTTACCGCCCGGGGGCGGCGGCGCCCAGCTCGATCCCATGCCGAGCGCCTGGTGCGGGGGCGGCGGCGGGGTCCCGCCACCGTAGGAGGACGAGCCGCCGAACGGCGGGCTCTCGTACGACCGCGTCCCGTTGTCGGGCCCGCCGAACGCGGGACCGCCGTCCGGCCTCCCGAACGAGGGTCCGCTGCCCGGCCCGGCGAACGAGGGACCGGTGCCCGGCGAAGGATCGCCGTCCGGCCTGCCGAACGAAGGGCTGTCGTACACGCGCGTGCCGCTGTCGCCGAAGGACGGGCTCACGTACGGACGCGCGCCGCCGTCGCCGTAGGGGTCGCTCTCCTCCTCGCCGTACGACGGAGGGCCGTACGACGGGCGGCTCGGGTCGCTGGAGAAGGATGGGGCACCGTACGCGGGGCCACTCCGCGGAGGGTCGTCGTACGAACGGCTCTCGTACGGCGGCGCGCCGGCCACCTCGCGGCGGCCCGACGGGTCGCCCCACGAGGCGCCGAACGAAGCGGGCGGCTCCGGTCGCCGGCCCGGCTGCTCGGCCGGGCGGTCGGCGGGCAGGAAGTTCGGCCGCCCCTGTGGCTCGGGGTAGTCCGACGGCGTGCGTCCTTCGGTGGGGCGCGTCTCGTCGGTCATCTAAGTCTCACCACTCCTTGGCTCGGCCACCGCAATCCTCGCTGTTGCGGCATACGAGGGTCATAAAGCACTTGCCAGGAATCGCCTGTGGCAAATCCCGAACCCAGATCGTATGCCCCTAGCGTGGTCGACTACGCCAACCTCGGCCATTCCGGTCATATCCGGCCGTCAAGGGGTGGCGACCGAAGGCGCGTTCGTCGGCGACTCCTGCACCTTCCAGAGCTCGACCGCCGGCCCGGTCGCCTCCTGCCCCGCGCCGGAGACGGCGAAGAACGTCCCGAGCGCCACGGCGGCGGAGACGACACTGACCGCGACGTACGCCGTGCGCCGCCTACCACCGCGTCCAGGGCCCGAGGCCCCACCGGTGGCGTCCCTGCGCGGGCGGTTGTCGAGAGGAGCGATGCTGTGCGGCCCAGGGATGGGCACCCCCCCGAACGTTCGCGAAGGGAAAGGGCGCTCCCTCGGCGGCAGGGGCCCTCCCGGCTCCGCCATCCGGAGCAGGGACATCGTCAGGTCGGCGGGCATCACCGGCGTGTCGAGCGAGCGCAGGCGCGACTTCAGCGCCCGCATCGACTCGACCTCGTGCCGGCAGTCAGCACAGAACGTCAGATGCGCCAGCGCGCGCTCGCGTTCGTGGTGGTTGAGCTCCCCGTCGACGAGTGCGGAAACGCGTTCTCCAAGATGAGCCATATCAGACTTCCTCCCCACGGATTACGGTCGGGGGGAGTTGAGTATTACGGGGGGCCCGATGGTCGAGCGCCTCCCGCAACTGCGCCCGGCCACGGTGAATACGGCTTCGGACCGTCCCCAGCTTGACGCCGAGCGTGGCCGCGATCTCCTCGTAAGACAGACCCTCGATGTCACACAGCACGATCGCGGCCCGGAACTCGGGGGCGAGCGCGTCGAGGGCGGCCTGGATGTCGGGCTCCAGGTGGGCATCGTCGAACGCCTGCGCCGGAGACGGCTCGCGACCGCGCAGCCGCTCGGCGGCGTCGTCGGCCAGTCCCTCGAACCTGATGCGCTGCTTGCGGCGCGCCATGTCGAGGAACAGGTTCGTCGTGATCCGGTGCAGCCACCCCTCGAACGTGCCAGGGGTGTAGCTCGACAGCGACCTGAAGACCCGGACGAAGACCTCCTGAGTGAGGTCCTCGGCATCGTGGACGTTGCCGGTCAGCCGGTACGCGAGCCTATACACGCGCGCGGAATGTGTCCGCACGACTTCCTCCCACGTGGGAGGCGTCCAGTCAGACGACACGGGAGTATCGGTCTGGTGGTCGCTTTCGTCCACCAGAACTCCTCTCTCTGGGACCACCGCTACCGTCATAGTGCCTGGTTTCGTCCCTTCGTGCGCACTGCCTGCCCTCCGGACCGGCAAAGCCCGTTTAAACCTGCAACGCCTTGAGACCCTCCTGAGTTCCCGTCCCGGCGTGTCTCCCCTAGGCTGCGATCGGTGCCAATCACGCGGACCAATCGCACGAAAGTGGGGGGAGGCGGCCGATGACCAATCAGGTGGAGGCCACTCTGGCCTATGCGGAGCAGTTCCATCACGAAGATGAGATCCTGCACGCGGCGCGGCAGCGCGGGCTGGAGATGGGGGCCATACCCATCCTTCCCGGCGGCGGGGCGGCGCTGTGTTTCCTCGCCACCGCCGTCAACGCCAAGTCGGTCGTGGAGATCGGCACGGGGTGCGGCGTCTCCGGTCTGTGGCTGCTGCGCGGCATGCGCGCCGACGGCACGCTGACCAGCGTCGACGTCGAGCCCGAGCATCAGCGGCTGGCCAGACAGGCGTTCGCGGAGGCGGGCTTCTCCGGCGGGCGGGTGCGGCTCATCACGGGACGGGCGCTCGACGTGCTGCCGCGGCTGTCGGACGGCGGTTACGACATGGTGTTCGCCGACGGCGCGAAGCAGGAATACGCCGACTATCTGGCCGAGGCGGTCCGCCTGCTGCGCGTGGGCGGCATCGTGGCCTTCGACAACATGCTCTGGCACAACCGGGTGGCCGACCCCGCGCAGCGCGACCCGGACACGGTGGCGGTGCGCGAGGTGGGCAAACTGGTGCAGTCGGACGACCGCCTGCGCTCGGTGCTCATGCCGCTGGGCGACGGCCTGCTAGCCGCCGTCAAGATCAAGAACGGGTGAGCCACTCCAGCAGCACCCGCACGCCGAACCCCGTGGCGCCCTTGCTGAGGGTCCCCTCGTCCACCGTGCTGCGTCCGACCCCGGCGACGTCCAGGTGCGCCCAGGGCCGCTTGCCCGCGAACTCCCGCAGGAACAGCGCCGCCGTGATCGACCCCGCCCCGAACCTGGACCCGGCCTCGACGTTGGCCAGGTCGGCGATCGACGACTCCAGCGCGGGCATGTAGTCCTCGATCAGCGGCATCCGCCACAGCCGGTCGTCGGCGGCCTGCCCCGCGTCCAGGAGCTCCTTGGCCAGCACGTCGTCGGAGGCGTAGACGGCGCCCACGTTGCGGCCGAGCGCCACGCTGATCGCCCCGGTGAGGGTGGCGATGTCCACGACCGTGTCCGGATCGAGGACGGCGTCGGCGTAGGCGAGGGCGTCGGCCAGCACCAGCCGCCCCTCGGCGTCGGTGTTGAGCACCTCGACCGTGCGGCCGCCGTAGTGCTTGATGACGTCGCTGGGCCGCTGGGCGGTGCCCGACGGCATGTTCTCGGCCGCGGCGATCAGCCCGGTGACGCGTACCGGCGCCTTCAGCCGGGCCAGCGCGCCGAGCACGGCGATCACGACGGCCCCGCCCGCCATGTCCGTCTTCTGGAACTTCATGTTGTCGGTCGGCTTGAGCGACAGCCCGCCCGAATCGAACGTGATCCCCTTGCCCACCAGCACCACGTGCCGGTCGGCCGGCTCTTCGGGCGTGTAGGAGAGCTGGATGAGCCTGGGCGGCCTGGCCGAGCCCCGCCCGACGGCCAGGATGCCGCCGAACCCGTCGGCCTGCAGCTGCTCCTCGTCCCACACCCGTACCGGCACGCCGGTCTCGGCGGCCCGCTCGGCGAGCCAGGCGGGGTCCTTGACCGAGGACGGCGTGTTGGCCAGGTCCCTGGCCAGCGCCACCGCCTGCGCCACCGTCTGCGCGCGACCCACCGCCGCCGCGAGCTCATCGACCGGGGCCCCGGCGAACGCCAGCGCCCGCACGGGCTTGGTGCCCACGTTCCCGATCTTGAACGAGTACGCCGCCAGCAGCGCCGCCTCGGCGAACACCGCCGCGTCGCCCTCCGGCGTCACCACGGTCAGCGTGTCCCTGCCCTTGGCCCGGCGGGAAAGCGCGGCCCCGGCCCTGCGCAGCGCCCGCGGCGACCCGTCGCCCACGCCGTAGAACAGCACCCGGCCCACACCCCCGGCCCGGGCCACCGGCACCTCGACGACCTCGCCCGCCTCCCCCTTGGCCTCGTAGTGGGCCAGCAGGTCTCTCACCGGCAGGTGCAGCTCGACCGCGTACGCGGGGTCGAGGTCGGAGGTGTAGGGGACGGCCAGCAGCTCGGCGTCGTCGGGAACCTCGGCGACCACCGAGGCAGTGGTCTCTATGGGCACGGAAAATCTCTCCTCGAACGTCAGCGACCCTGGCGCCGGATTACGCCAGGGTCGTGGATCAGGTGGTCTCTCGGGAGCGCTCAGCCGACGACGTTCTTCAACGCCTCACCGAGCGCCTTGGCCTCGTCGGCGGAGATCTCCACGACGAGCCGGCCGCCACCCTCCAGGGGGACCCGCATGACAATGCCGCGCCCTTCCTTGGTGACCTCGAGCGGACCATCGCCGGTCCGCGGCTTCATCGCCGCCATGCGTGCATCCCTTCCTGCCTTGGGCTCCCGCGGCCCGCGATTTCCGACCGCCCGTCGGGGGTGGTCGGCGCATTCACGCCTTCTGTGATGTCCCATTCTCCCGCATCGAGAGCGCTCATGGGTAACGATCTCCTCCCAGAATGCGTTGTCGAGCGGTGCGATGGCGTCCAAACTGGACTGCGTGCACGCTCGCGCCGCTCTCTTCGATCTCTATGGAGACCACCTGCGTTCGCGCGGTGGGCAGGCGTCCGTCGCCGCGCTCGTCCGGCTTATGAAACCCCTGGAAATAGCCGCTCCGGCCGTTCGCACGGCGGTCTCCCGCATGGTGCGGCAGGGATGGCTGCGGCCGATCAGGCTCCCGCAAGGAGCGGGGTACGCGCTCACGCCCAAGTGCGTGCGGCGGCTCGATGAGGCGGCTTTGAGAATTTACCGAGCCGGGACTTTAACCTGGCACGGCCGGTGGCACATGATCGTCCTGGAGCCGGTCAAGGAGCGTCCGCGCAGGGAGCGGCTCAGGGCCGACCTGACATTCCTCGGCTACGCCGCCCTGTCGGAGACGACCTGGATCGGTCCACGCTCGTCGATCGAGCTGGACAACCTGCTGGAGAGCGAGGGCGTGCGGGCCGACAGGTTCGACGCGGCGCTCGAGGGCGACCCGCACGAACTGGTCGCGCGGGCGTGGGATCTGGACGCCATCGGCGAGGCGTACGAGCAGTGGCACGCCGAGGCTGTCACGCTGATCAGCACGCTGCCCGAGTCGGCGCCCGACGATCAGGTGTTCGCCGCCAGGAGCCGGCTCGTGCACGGATGGCGCAACTTCCTGTTCCGCGACCCCGGCCTGCCTCCCGAGCTGCTGCCCGCGGGCTGGCCGGGCGAGAAGGCCAGGGCCTACTTCGAGCAGGAGGCCGCCAGGCTGCTCCCCGCAGCCGCCGCGTTCGTCGACAGGGAGTTGATTTGATCCGCTATGACGTGGCCGACGCCGTCGCCACCATCACGCTCGACCGTCCAGACGCGATGAACTCGCTGACCGCCGAGCTCAAGGACGCCCTCCTCGACGCGCTGCGCCGCGCCGCGGGCGACCCCGCGATCAGGGCCGTCCTGCTCACCGGCTCCGGGCGGGCCTTCTGCGCGGGCCAGGACCTGCGCGAGCACGCCGACAACCTGGAGGCCGGCCGCGGCCTGGCCAATACCGTACGCGAGCACTACAACCCGATCGTGGAGCTGATCACCACCATGGCCAAGCCGGTGGTGGCCGCGGTCAACGGCGTCGCCGCCGGCGCGGGCGCGTCGCTGGCGTTCGCCTGCGACCTGCGGGTCGCCGCGGAGACCGCGAAGTTCGCGCTGGCGTTCGCCGGCATCGGCCTGGCGCCGGACTCGGGCGCGTCGTGGACGCTGCAGCGCCTGATAGGGCGCGGCCGCGCCGTCGAGCTGATGCTGCTCGGCGAGCCGCTCGACGCGGCCCGCGCGCTGGAGCTGGGGCTGGTCACGCGCGTGGTGCCGGCCGGCGACGTGCTGAAGACCGCCGGCGAGCTCGCCGTACGCCTCGCGCAGGGCCCCACCCTGGCCTACGCGGCCACCAAGCGGGCGCTGGCCTACGCCGCGACGCACTCGCTGCCCGACGCGCTGGCCATGGAGGCCCAGATCCAGGACGAGTGCGCCGCCACCACGGACCACCGGAACGCGACAAGAGCCTTCCTGGCCAAGGAACGCCCGACCTTCACCGCCCAGTGACGTCCCGGTCCTTCGACGCCCTCCGGGCGACCGCGCTCGACCTGCTCACCGGCGGCGACATCGACGTCTCCGACCCCGTCTACGCCCGGCCGCTGGCCCGGCTGAGCGAGACGGCCGGCCACTGGCTGGCCGCGATGTCGCCCGGACCGCTCTGGCCGGACCTGCCGATGGACGGCCGCCCGGGCAACGTGACCGCCGGCCACGCCCGCCTGCGGCGGATCGCCACGGCCTGGGCCACGCCGGGCACCGCGCAGCACGGCGACGACGCCGTCGCGGCGAAGGTGGTGGACGCGCTCGACCTGCTCTACGAGCGCCACTACAACGAGCGGCTCCCGGAGACGGGCAACTGGTGGTTCTGGGAGATCGGCACGCCGAGCCAGCTGAGCCGCACGTGCGTGCTGCTCGGGGACCGGCTGGACGCCGCCCGGCTGGAGGCGTACCTGGGGGCGATCGACCGGTTCTGCCCGGACGCCGACCGCCGGGCCGGCAATCTCGAGGCGTCGGAGAGCGGCGCGAACCGGGCGGACAAGGCGTTCATCGTCGCCTGCCGCGGCCTGGCCGGGCGCAGCGCGGAGAGGATGGCGCTGGCCCGCGACGGGCTGTCCGACGTGCGCGGCGGCGTGTTCCGCTACGTCGAGTCCGGCGACGGGTTCTACCGGGACGGGTCGTTCATCCAGCACGGCGACGTGGCCTACACGGGCTCGTACGGGCTGTCCCTGCTCATCGCGGTCGCGCACACGCTCGCGCTGCTCGACGGGTCGCCCTGGGAGGTGACCGATCCCGGACGGCGCGTGGTGCTGGACGCGGTGGAAGGGTCGTTCGCGCCGTTCATGCACGACGGGCTGCTGATGGACACCGTCAGGGGGCGGGCGGCCACGCGCCAGGCGTTCTCCGACGGCGTGGCCGGCCATGGCGCGATCGGGGCCGTGCTGCTGCTGGCCCGGTGCGCGCCCGAGCCGTACCGGAGCCGGTTCAAGGAGCTGGCCAAGGGGTGGATCGAGCGCGGCAGGCACCGTCCTTATCTGGACCACGCGGACGTACCGGAGACGCGGCGGGCGGTCGCGGTGCTGGACGACAAGACGGTCGAGGCCGCGCCGGGGCCGGTCGGGCACTTCGTGTTCCCGTCGATGGACCGGGTGGTGCACCGGCGGCCCGGCTGGTCGTTCGCGATCAGCATGTCGTCGCGGCGCGTCGCCGCCTACGAGGCGATCAACGGGGAGAACCTGCACGGCTGGTACACCGGCGACGGCATGACCTACCTCTACAACGGCGACCTGGGACAGTTCGGCGAGGACTTCTGGCCGACCGTGGACCCGTACCGGCTGCCGGGGACCACGGTGGACACCCGCGAACGCGAGGACCTGTCCTTCCGCGCCCACTGCCCGGACAACGCGTGGGCCGGCGGTGCGGTGCTCGACGGCCGGTACGGCGTCGCCGCCATGGAGCTGGCCGGCGACGGGGTGGACCTGCGGGCGCGCAAGTCGTGGTTCTGCCTGGACACGGCCGTGGTGGCGCTGGGCAGCGGCATCACCGGCACCGGCGGGCGGACCGTCGAGACCGTGGTGGAGAACCGCGCCACGGACGCGGAGCCGTACCTCGGGGACGGCTGGGCACACCTGGCGGGCGTGGGCGGCTACGTGTTCGAGGGGGCGCTGAGCCTCGTGGAGACGCGTACCGGCAGGTGGCGCGACATCAACGCGGGCGACGACACGAGCGGCGCGTTCGACCCGGTCACGCGCCGGTACGTGACCTTCTGGTTCGACCACGGCGTGAACCCGGTGGACGCCTCCTACGCCTACGTCCTGCTGCCCAACGCCTCGCGCGAGCGCACGCGGGCCTTCCGCGGCGCCCGTCCCGTCCGGGTGACGGCCAACACGCCGCTGCTGCAGGCGGTGCGGGCGCGCGGGCTGCTGGCGGCAACGTTCTGGGCGGCGGGCGAGGTGGACGGCGTCAGCGTGGACGCGCCGTGCCTGGTGCTCGTACGGCGGGCCGGGGGGCGGATCCACCTGGCCGTGGCCGACCCCAGCAGGACCGTCGACACGGTGACGCTGACGCTCGACCGCCCGGCACGCGGCGTCGTCCGGACCGACGACACCGTCTCGGTGCGGCCGGGCGCCCGTCCCGCCGTCACCGTCGAGCTCGGCGGGTCGCTCGGGCGGACCCACACGGCCGAGCTCAGCGTGTACGCGCCACGCAGTCCTCGAGATGGTCGTTGACCAGGCCGATGGCCTGCATCAACGCGTAGGCGGTGGTCGGGCCGACGAACCTGAAGCCGTGCTTCTTCAGGTCCTTGGCCAGCGCCGTGGAGCCCGGGGTGATCGCGGGCACATCGGCCATCGACCTCGGCACGGGCGCGCCGGGCTCCGCGTAGCGCCATACCAGCTCCGACAGGCCGTCAGGGAGGTCGAGCGCGGCCCTGGCGTTCTGGATCGCCGCCTCGATCTTGGCGCGGTTGCGTACGATCCCGGCGTCGCCCAGCAGCCGCTCCACGTCCTGCTCGGTGTACGCGGCCACCTTGGGGATGGAGAAACCGTCGAAGGCGGCGCGGAAGTTCTCCCGCTTGCGCAGGATGGTCAGCCACGACAGACCCGACTGGAACGCCTCCAGCGCCACCCGCTCGAAGACCGCGTCGTCGCCCTTGAGCGGGCGGCCCCACTCCTCGTCGTGGTAGGTCAGGTAGAGCGGGTCCGTCATGCCGGCCCAGGAGCAGCGGATCGGCTCGGTCACGAACGCCCGTCCCCGTCCTTGCCCGACGAGGCCCGTACGGGCTCCTCCGGCGCTTCCGCCTCCTCGACCGCCTTGTCGTCCTCGTTCGTCTTGTCCTCGACCGTCCGGTCGCCCTCGACCGTCTGGTCGCCCTCAGCCGTCTTCTCGTCTTCAGCCGTCTTCTCGTCCTTGACGGACACCCCGGCCTCGTCACGCGGCTCATCGGCCGGCTCGCGCTCGTCGCCGAGGTCATCCGCCGTGCCGGCCTCGTCGCCGGGCTTGAACTCGCCCTCGGCGCCGGCCGCCTCAGCGGGCCTGTCATCGTGCTCGGCCGACGCCTCCTCGGCCGACGGCTGCTCGGCGCCCGCATCCGGCCGGCCGGCCGGAGCCGCCCCGTTGGCCGTGGCCGCGCCGCCGGTCTCGGGCAGGCGCCACTCCGGCGGGTGGGTCAGCTCCACGTCCCTGTCCCACGACACGGCGGCCCCGCTCGCCGACACGGGGTCGCCTGACTCCGGCAGCTCCCTGGCGACGGCCGGCGCGTCGGGCGAGTGGTCGGTACGCAGCCCCGCCCCCGGCGCCGCGTAGACCTCCTGCCGCGCGTACAGCCGGCTCGACAACAGCTCGGAGACCCGCTGCTCCAGCACCGCGATCCGGGTGTCGCGCACGCTGATGGCGCTGGCGGCCCGGCGCAGCGTCTCATCGACGCTCGCCGTGTGGTATCCGACCAGGTTGACCGGCAGTTGGAGGGCCATGAAGTCGACCGCCGTGAGCTGCCCCGGCTCCGGCAGGTCCAGCGGCGGCACATCCGGCGGGAACTCGGTCAGCTCACCGCCCCTGCCGAGGGAGACCAGGACCACGCAGGCCAGGATGGCGATAGCGGCAATGGCGAGTATGACCAGCACATTGGCATCGTACTCATAGCATCGGGGCATGAGCCCCGCACTTGCCTCAGCCGGTGCGTCTTCGGGCGGCGAGCGCCAGGTCAGCCGCTGGACTCGCCGAGCTCGGCGACGCTCGGCCGGACCGGATGCGGACGGGCCTCGAGGCGGGCGAACGCCTCCTCGACCGTCGTCGTCCAGGAAACCGCGTCGAACGTCTCCGGCCGGGTGAAGCCCTCATCGTACAGGTGGTTCATCAGCTCCCTGAGCGGGTCGTACAGGCCCCAGGGGTCGAGCACCACGAGGGGGCGGTCGTGGATGCCGAGCAAGCGTGCCGTCCAGATCTCGAACAGCTCCTCCAGCGTGCCGATGCCGCCGGGCAGCACGAGGAACGCGTCGGAGCGCGCGTCCATGAGGCCCTTGCGCTCGCGCATGTCCGAGGTGACGAGCAGCTCGTCCGACTGCTCGTCCGCCACCTCGATGTCCACCAGGACCTGCGGGATCACGCCGATCGTGTGCGCGCCCCCCGCGCGGGCGGCCGAGCCGACGGCTCCCATGCAGGACACCGTGGCGCCGCCGCTCACCAGGGTGTGACCCCGTTTGGCGAGCTCGGTGCCCACGTGTCCGGCCAGCTCGATGTACTTCTTGTCGATGCGCAGGCTCGAGGCGCAGAAAACGCAGATGTTCACGTGGAGGAAGCCTATTGGGGCTCCGCGGTCTGGGCCTCGGCGGCCTCCCACTCCTCGTCCCGCTGCTTGGAGCGGGCCATGTCGGCGTCCACGATGATGCGTACGGCCTCGTTCACGTCATCGGTCACCCTGATCAGGTCGAGGTCCTGGGCGGCGATCTTGCCGGAGCTCAGCAGCGTGCCCTTGATCCAGTCCGTGAGCCCGCCCCAGAACTCGGTGCCCATCAGCACCACGGGGAAGGAGGTGACCTTGTGGGTCTGCACCAGCGTCAGTGCCTCGAACAGCTCGTCCAGCGTGCCGAAGCCGCCGGGCAGGGCGATGAAGCCGCACGAGTACTTCACGAACATCGTCTTGCGCACGAAGAAATAGCGGAACTCGATGCCGAGGTCGACGTAGTCGTTCATGTGCTGCTCGAACGGCAGCTCGATGCCGAGCCCGACCGACACCGCGCCGTCGACCTCGCTCGCTCCCCGGTTGGCGGCCTCCATGACGCCCGGCCCGCCACCCGTGATCACGGCGTAGCCGGCCTCGGCGAGCGACTGGCCGAGGGACTGGCCCATCTCGTAGTCGGGCGAGCCGGCGACGGTGCGCGCCGAGCCGAAGACCGTGACCGCCGGCGGCAGCTCGGCCAGCTGGCCGAAGCCCTCCACGAACTCGGCCTGGATGCGCAGCACGCGCCACGGATCCATGTGGACCCAGTCGGAGGGTCCCTGACGGGCCAGCAGGCGCTGGTCGTGGGTGGAGTTGGGGACGAGGTTGCCGCGGACGAAGGCCTGACCCTGGCGGCGTTCCCGACGAATTTGTTTCATGTGGATCACGCTAGTCCCTCTCGCACACGGCCGACTCCACGCCCGCGCCCCTACCCGTACGGGGTCCTAGGCTGCCTCCTGTGGGCGAAACCGCAGGTAAGCGGGGTAGAACAACAGCCTAAAAAATCTTGAAGAAACCGGGGAACCGGATTTCGACTCCCCCGCGTCTAACTGCCGAGGGTGCTGCTCGGGACTGAAAGTGGTCTTCCCCGCCAAATGGCCGGCGAGGAAGGCCACTTTCATTTTGTCAGCCAATCGAGCATGGCGCGCTCGCTCTCGACGATCTTCGTCAGCGACACGTACTCCCCTTGCTGGTGCGCCAGGTTCGGATCGCCGGGCCCGTAGTTCACGGCCGGCACGCCCAGCGCGGAGAAGCGGGCGACGTCCGTCCACCCCAGCTTGGCCCGCGGCTCGCCGCCCACGGCCGCCGTGAACGCCGCCGCCACCGGATGCGTCAGCCCCGGCCTCGCCCCGGGCGCCGCGTCGACGAAGCTCACGGCGAAGCCGTCGAACACTTCCCGCACGTGCTCCTGCGCCTGCTCGATCGACAGGTCGGGCGCGAACCGGTAGTTCACGGTCACCACGCACAGGTCCGGGATGACGTTGCCGGCCACGCCGCCGCGCACGGCGACCGCGTTCAGCCCTTCGTGGTACTCGAGCCCGTCGACCAGCGGCCGGCGTGGCTCGTACGCGTTCAATCTGGCCAGCACCGGCTCGATGCCGTGGATGGCGTTGACCCCGAACCACGACCTGGCGCTGTGCGCCCGCTTGCCCGGCACCGTGATGTCGGCGCGCAGCGTGCCCTGGCAACCGCCCTCGATCACGCCGTCGGTCGGCTCCATCAGCACAGCGAAGTCGGCCAGCAGCCAGTCGGCGTGGTCCCTGGCCACACGGGTCAGGCCGTTGCGCTCGGCCTCGACCTCCTCGCAGTCGTAGAAGACGTACGTCACGTCCTTGTTGGGGGCGGGCACGGTGGCCGCCAGCTTGAGTGCGACCGCCACGCCGGCCTTCATGTCGGACGTGCCGCACCCGTACAGCAGGTCGCCCTCCACACGGCTGGGCAGGTTGGCGGCCACGGGGACGGTGTCGAGGTGCCCGGCGATCAGCACGCGCTCCGAGTGGCCCAGGCCGGTGCGGGCGACGACGGTCTCGCCCGACCTGTTCACCTTCAGGTGCGGCAGCGCCGAGAGTGCCCTTTCGACGGCATCGGCCAGCGCCCGCTCGCCGCCGCTCACCGACTCGACGTCCACGATCGCCGCGGTGAGCGCGCGTACGTCCTGCGTCAGGTCCAGCATCAGGTGTTCACCCCGTGTTCCCGCAGCACCTCGTTGAGCGCCGCCTTGTCGTGCCGCTGCCCCGGCGCCAGCCGCTTGATCACCAGCACGCACGGCAGCC
Source organism: Nonomuraea sp. NPDC049480 (assembly GCF_044465905.1). NCBI lineage: Bacteria > Bacillati > Actinomycetota > Actinomycetes > Streptosporangiales > Streptosporangiaceae > Nonomuraea > Nonomuraea sp. NPDC049480. The sequence continues at coordinate 37,937 of NZ_JBITMD010000028.1, read as the reverse complement.
CGAACGTGCCCCCGGGGTATTCCTTCTGCCGGGTGCCGCCGACCGCCACGCACCAGTCGGGGATCCGGCCCCGGGCCAGCTCCTCGCCCGTCTCCACGTCGATCACCGGAATGGAGCCCGAGAGGATCGTGCCGGCGCCGACGACGGCGCCCTGGCCGACCCGGGCACCCTCGACGATCATCGCCCGGCTGCCGATGAGCGCGTCGTCCTCGACGACGACCGGCACGGCGTTGGGCGGCTCCAGCACGCCGCCGATGCCGACGCCGCCCGACAGGTGCACGTTCCGCCCGATCTGGGCGCAGGATCCGACCGTGGCCCAGGTGTCGACCATCGTGCCGGCGTCCACGTACGCGCCGATGTTCGTGAACGAGGGCATCAGCACCACCCCGGGCGCGAGGTAGGCGCCCCAGCGGGCGATCGCGCCCGGCACCACCCGCACCCCTTCGAAGGAGCTCTTCAGCGGGACCCGGTCGTGGTGGTGGAAGTCGCCCACCTGCGAGCGGGCCATGCCGAGCACCCTGAAGGCGAGCAGGATCGCCCGTTTGGCGCGCTCGTCGACCACCACCTCGCCGCCCACCAGCCGGGCCGCTCTGGCCTCACCCCTGTCGAGCAGATCCACCGCGCCGACGACGAGGTGGCGCGCGTCGACGTCGGCCGGCGAGAGCTCCGCGCGGCGCGCCCACAGCTCGTCTATGGCCGGGGATATCGGTGAGGAGGTGGTCACGTCACTCATGGCCACGGAGCTTATCCGGCCGGGTAGGTTTTTCAGGGTGCGCATGCGCTTCTCCCGTGGAGTCATCACCATCGCGATCATCGTGGTCGTGCTCGCCGTCGGCATTTCCGTGGGCTTGGTCCAGTTGCTGAAGAAGGCGACACCCCTCGCGGTGCCGGAGGCCCACTGCACCGTCCGCACGCCGGGGGCCGAACGCACCCTCGACCCCGAGCAGGCGCAGATCTCCGCCACGATCGCCGCCGTCGCGGCCCGCCGCAGGCTGCCCGAGCGGGCCGTGGTGATCGCGTACGCGACCGCGATCCAGGAGTCGAAGCTCTACAACCTCGACCATGGGGACCGGGACTCGGTGGGCGTGTTCCAGCAGCGCGAGTCGCAGGGCTGGGGCACGAAGAAGCAGATCATGGACCCGGTCTACGCGACGAACAAGTTCTTCGCCGCGCTGGTGAAGGTCAAGAACTACCGCAAGATCCCGCTGGCGGAGGCGGCGCAGGCGGTGCAGCGCTCGGCGGGCGGCTACGCGTACGCGCCGCACGAGGAGGAGGCCAAGATCCTGGCCGCCGCCTTCACCGGGCGCGTGCCGCAGGCCGTGCACTGCTGGTATCCGACGACCAAGTCCCCGGCGCCCGAGCCCAAGACGGCGGAGGCGCGCAAGCACCTCACCCGGACGCTCGGGAGCGCGGCGATCAACTCGAAGAAGCGCGGGTGGCTGATCGCCGCGTGGTCGGTGGCGCATGCCGAGAAGTACGCGTTGAGCCGGGTCCAGTACGCCGGCGCGACCTGGTCCAACGATGTCGAGGCGGAGGGGTGGCGCAAGGGCGAGGTGTCGGGCACCACCCGGGTCGAACTGTCGTAGCCCCGCGTTCGTAGCCGCATTCCGTGGCGTGCGGTCCTCGTCGCGTCCTTTCGGGCGCTTGCGCGCAATGATCGGCACATTGCGACGGCACCTACCGCCGTCGCGTTCGTCAGGAGGCGCGGCGGACGATGGAGATGGAGCCCGGGGGCAGGGGTTGGGCGTAGCTGGCGGTCCAGGCGCTGCCCTGGATGCGTTCGAAGGAGAGGAGCCGGCCGTCCGAGGCGCGGTAGTCGGCGAAGTCCAGCAGGCCCCGGTCCGGGTTGCCGGTGTCGCCCTCGCTTCTGAAGGCGGCCGTGCCCCGTTCGACCGGGAAGAACTCCACGCCTTCCATGATCAGCATGCTCTTCGCCGGGACCATGCCCTGTGTGGGCACCTCGGTCCAGAGCAGCACCTCCAGATGGGGCGGATCGCCGTCACGCACCTCGACCGACAGCCACTGGAGCCGGCGGGCGGCGTCGCGCAGCAGGAATTCGGTCCACTGCTGCCCCTGACAGGAAATGTGCATCGCGCCCAGCACGCGCGCCGGTGAGCCGTGCACCTCGATGCGGTCCCCCGTCCGGATCGTGCGGGGATCGGTGTAGTCGGTGCCGGCATGCCCCGGCACGCTCACCGGGGCCGGCATCGGGCTCTCGACGGGAGCGACCTCGATCGCCGGCCGCGGCGTGCTCGGACGGCCTTTCCTGTCTTGCCTCAAGGTGGCCCAGAAGGCTCCCAGCAGCAGCAGGACCAGGGCGATGCTCAGCCCGAGTACGACCATGGAGGTCATGCTCATCGATCAGCTCGCTCCACTCGCGGTCTGCCTCGGCATAAGCCCTTATCGATTTATGTGAGTCAAGCCGGTCCGTGCGGGTCGGAGGCTTGCTATGACGGGCGATCCTACTGGAGGCGGCGCACCGCCGCACTGATGCGTTCGTCAGTGGCGGTAACGGCGATGCGGATGTGCCGCTCACCTGCCGATCCGTAGAAGTCACCCGGCGCGGCCAAAATGCCGATTTCGGAGAGCTTACTTACTTGGTCCCAGGCGTTCTGCCCGTTGGATGCCCAGAAGTACAGCCCTGCCGTCGAATGGTCGATGCTCCAGCCGGCCTGCTCCAGCGCGGGGCGCAGCTGGGCGCGGCGGGCGGCGTACAGCTTGCGCTGGGCGTCGGCGTGCGCGTCGTCCTCGAGCGCGGCCGTCACCGCGGCCTGTACGGGGGCCGGCATCATCATGCCCGCGTGTTTACGGGTCTCCAGCAGGCGCTTGACCAGGACGGGGTCGCCCGTCACGAACCCGGCGCGGTAGCCGGCCAGGTTGGAGCGCTTGGAGAGTGAGTGGACGGCGAGCAGCCCCTCGTGGGAGCCGCCGCAGACGTCGGGATGGAGGATCGAGATCGGCTCCTCTTCCCAGCCGAGCTCGATGTAGCACTCGTCGGAGGCCACGACCGTGCCGCGCTCGCGAGCCCAGGAGACGATCTTGCGTAGGTGCTCCGTGGGCAGCACCCGGCCCGTGGGGTTGCCGGGCGAGTTGACCCAGAGCAGGTCCACCTGCTCGGGGCCGAGCGCGAGCGTGCTGTCGGAGGCGGTGGCCACGGCCCCGGCCAGCCGGGCGCCCACGTCGTAGGTGGGGTAGGCCAGCTCCGGGAAGACCACGCGCCTGGCGCCCAGGTAGGTGGGCAGCCAGGCGACGAACTCCTTGGAGCCGATCAGCGGGAGCACGTCCTGCTGCTCGACGGCGACGCCGTGCCTGCGCCGCAACCACCCGGCCGCGGCCTCGCGCAGTGCCCTGGTGCCGTGGGTGAAGGGATAGCCGGGGCTGTTGGCGGCCTGGACGAGGGCGTTCTGGACGACCGCGGGCACGGGGTCGACCGGCGTGCCGACCGAGAGGTCGACGATGCCGTCGGGGTGCGCCTGCGCGCGTTCTTTGTACGGCTCCAGCCGGTCCCAAGGAAATTCGGGCAGCTTGTTCACGGTTCTCCAGGGTGTTGCGTGCCGTACAAAAAGATCGCACGCCGAAGGGGCGCATCCGGCCTGGATGGCCCCACACGACGTCAGGACCGGTTAGTGGTCCTCACCCTGCGGCGGCAGGGCTGCCACCACCGGGTGGTCCTTGTCGATCTTCCCGACCTTCGAGGCGCCTCCCGGCGAGCCGAGGTCCTCGAAGAAGTCCACGTTCGCCTTGTAGAAGTCCTTCCACTGCTCGGGAAGGTCGTCCTCATAGAAAATCGCCTCGACGGGGCATACAGGCTCACACGCGCCGCAGTCCACGCACTCGTCGGGGTGGATGTAAAGCATGCGCTCGCCCTCGTAGATGCAATCGACGGGGCACTCCTCGATGCACGCCTTGTCCAGGACGTCCACGCAAGGCTGCGCGATGACGTAGGTCACCTCGAGCTCCTTCTTCTCCGCACCATGGCATGTCTCTGACCGCGGTTTGCTACGCCCTAGTATTGCCGTGCTTGCCAACTGGCCGAAACGGAGGGTGGCAAACTCGTGGCCGCACGCCTCGTCATCGCGATCACAACTCAGGATATAGGCGCACGGATAACCACGCGCAGGCGCGTCCCCGGCGGGTTTCGCGACGTCGTGGGGATCCTCGAGTCCTGGGAGGGCGGCGTGCTGCGGGTTCGTAAAAAAGACGGCACGCTTGTGGAGATCTCCGAGGAGACCCTGGTCGCGGCCAAGGTCGTTCCGGCCGCGCCTCCTCGACCTGAGCGAATGTAACAGCAAGTATTCAATCTGTGACCGTACGTATCTGTGCCGCCGCAGCAGCCATCCTCGCCAGCGCCGGATGCGGCGCGTCGTCCACGGACCGCACGTCGGCCAAGGACCTCCCGCCGGTCAACGTGCAGGCAGGCTCGCTGAAGAGCGGCTTCGCCACCATGGAGCGGCTCGTCGAGGCCGCCGGGCGCGAGGGCGAGCTCAACGTCATCGCGCTGCCCCGCGACTGGGTCAACTACGGGGAGGTCATCGACGCCTTCGCCGACAAGTACGGGCTCAAGGTCAACGAGCTCGAGCCAGGCGCGAACAGCAGGCGCCAGATCGACGCGGCCGCGCAGCTCAAGCCCGACGTGTTCGACCTGACGCTGGACGTGGCCGTCAAGGAGGCCGGGCGGTTCGCGCCGTACAAGGTGCGGGGCTGGCTGGACCTGCCCGACCACATCAAGGACCCGGCCGGCGCCTGGTACGCCGCCTACGGCGGCTACATGTCCATCGGGTACGACCCGCGCGCCGTCAAGCCGCCCGCCTCCTTCGCCGACCTGTTGCAGCCCGCGTACAAGGTGGCGCTGGACGGCGACCCGCTGCGCTCGGCGTCGGCGTTCGGCGGCGTCATGGCCGCCTCCATGCGGTCCGGGGTGCCGCGGCCGGAGCAAGGGGTCGCGTTGTTCGCCAAGCTCAAGCAGGCCGGGCGCCTCACCGAGCCGGCCAAGGCCAACACGATCATCGCCTGGGACCACCTCAACGCGGCCCGCAGCGCCGCGCACTCCGACCGGTGGAAAGTGACGATCCCGCGGGACGCGGCGCTCGGCGGCTACCACGTGCAGGCGATCAGCAAGGCGGCCCCGCATCCGGCCGCCGCGCGGCTGTGGCAGGAGTTCCTGTTCTCGGACGAGGGCCAGAACCTCCTGCAGAAGGGCTGGGCCCGGCCGGCGCGCGGCGAGGCCATGCTCATGAAGGGGACGCTCGACACCGAGCAGGCCGCCAAACTGCCCAAGGCGCCCGGCCCGCCGGTTCTCATGACGATTCCGCAGGCAGACGCGGCGAAGGCGTACGTGAAGGAGCAGTGGGCGAAGAGCGTGGGATGAGTCCGATGTGACTTGATATGTCGTAGGGACGTTCAGGCTCTAAAGTGAACAGACAGCACGGCCACGGGGGCCCGATGTCTGACGAATGTGAGCTGATCGTCTTGAGATACGACACACCGAGCGTGGATCGGTGGAACAGTCGTGCCTACGACAGCAGCTTCGGCTACGTCTCCACCCAGGGCGCGCCCCTGGTCGATCTGCTGGATCCACGGCCCGGCGATCGCGTGCTCGACCTCGGGTGCGGCACGGGCGTGCTGACCGCCCAGATCGCCTTCAGGGGCGCGGAGGTGCTGGGGATCGACGGTTCGTCCGCGATGATCGAGAAGGCCCTGGCGCAATATCCGGGCATCAACTTCATCGTCGGGGACGGGCACGACTTCACCGTGGTGGACCCGTACGACGCGGTCTTCTCCAACGCGGCCCTGCACTGGATGAGCCGCGACCCCGGGATCGTGATCGCCAACGTCCGGGAGGCACTGACGCCCGGCGGGCGTTTCGTCGCCGAAATGGGCGGGGCAGGCAATTGCGCCGAGCTGACCGCCGCGATGCTGACCGCGTGGCGCGAGTACGGCCTGCGTGAGCCCGAGCTGCCGTGGTACTTTCCCTCGCCTGCCGAGTACGCTCGCCGCCTCGAGCAGGAAGGGTTCGTCGTCAGGTTGCTCGAATACTTCGACCGGCCGACTCCGCTCGAGGAGTGCCCCGGCGGGGCCGCCGACTGGGTGCGCATGTTCGCCGCCTCGGTGCTCGAGGGGCTCCCTCCGGAGATCGTGGAGCCCCTGCTCCGTCGGGTCAACGAACTGGCGGCGCCCGCGCTTCGCAGGGAGACTGGCTGGATGGCCGACTACGTGCGCCTACGCTTTGCCGCCGTTCGGCGCTGATGCGTAGTGAATGATGCGTAGGGCTGTTTTGCCGGACTATGGTCTGTTCCGTGGGCGGCGAGATTATGGCTGCACCGCTGCGGCGGCGTGAGGGGCTGGTGAACGGAACGGGATGAACTTCTGCCTGAGCGACCTCGTACCACCGTTGAGGTGGAGCGACGCGTCGACGATCACGCTGTTGACCGGGCAGCCGGACCTGCCGGATGCGTGGTGGCGCAGTCTGCCCATGCCGCAGGTCCTCGCCGCCATCGGCCCCGAGTCCCTGGGCGAGTTGCTGACGGAGATCGCCCTGGAGCATTGGCCGGCGGCGGCGGTGGGCGACGTGCTGCCCGCGCTGCACGTCCTCGACCCGGATGAGGCCGACGAGCCCGCCGTCGCAATTGCGCTCGACCGGGCCGGCTCGTGGACCGGGCTGCTGGGGCTCACCAGCCGGGAGCTGGTCGACCAGCCCTTCATTCAGGCGCGCCCGGTGCTCAACACGCTCTTCTCGGCCGTGCTCACCCGATTGGCGCACCCGCACAAGATCGTGGCGGCCGAACCGGCGCCCCCGTCGGTCCCCGCGCCCCGTGGCGAGGCGCAGGAGCCGGCACAGTCCGCGGCCGCGGCGGGGCCGGCGGTCGCGCCGGGCACGCCGTCGCCCGCCGCGGCGGACGAGTCCCCGCGGCTTGTCGCGGACCGGCCTGCGCGGGATGCCGGCGAGCCTGAACTCGCCGCACAAGAGCACCCGCGGACCGCCCACGCCATGGAGCCCCCCGAGGACGCGCACGCCCCGCAAGCCGAGCAGCCCGAGGCCGGCCCGGCCGGATCCAAGAGCGAGCCGGCCGAGTCCGAGGGCGAACCGGCCGAGTCCCAGGGGGAACCGGCCGAGTCCCAGGGGGAACCGGCCGAGTCCCAGGGCGAGCGGGCCGATGCTCTGGCCGGGCAGCCCGCACCGCACGAGGCCGTGGCGTCGCACGAGGGCGCGCCCGAAGCCGCGGCCGTGCACGAAGCCGCGGCCGTGCACGAGGACGCGGCCGACGCCGTTCCGGGCGAAGGCGAAGCTGTGCCTGGCGCGCCTGAGGCGATCGAGGCCGAGGCTGCGCCGGACGGGCCCGGGGTGGGCGAGGTTGTGCCTGGCGAGCCTGAGGCCGTCCAGGCGGAAGCCACGCCTGGCGAGGCCGGCCTTGAAGCGGCGGCGCTGCCGGACGGCGAGCCCGGCGCTCAGAGCGAGGGCCGGTTGGAGGCCGAACCGGGCGAGAGTGACCACGACCTCGAAGCCGCCGCTCAGGACGGCCTCGAAGCCCCTGCGCGGGGTGAGGATGGTCCCGAGCGGGTGGCCCGTGAGGGCGCGGTGCCTCAGCAGGACGTTGCCGGCGAAGATGCGGCCGAGGGCGCCGAGCGGGTGCTGGATGCCGATGCCGAGCCCGTCGCCGAGGAGGGCGACGGACCTGAGCCGGTCGTCCACGCCGCCGACGAGCCTGCCCCCGAGCCTGCCGCCGAAGAGGCGGTCGCGCTGGAGGAAGGCGCGCGCGCCGGAAACGAGGGCGCCCCGGAGGAAGGCGCGCACGTCGAAGGCGAGGACGCCTCGGAGGAGAGTGCGCACCCCGAAGGCGCGGGCGTGCCGGAGGACGGCGGGCAAGCCGAGCAGCAGTACGAACCCGCGGCGGCGAGTGGCGAGCAGGCCGGCGGTGACCAGCGGCCGGAGCCGGTGGATGACGACGTCCACCAGCAGGAGTTGCCCGCTCTCATCGAGGCGGCGTTCGCCGGTCTTGACGACAAGAGCTGGGCCGTGGCACAGAACCGGGTGTTCACGGACGAGCCGTCCGCCGTCGACCAGCTGGCCAAGCTCTTCGCGGTCCCACCGGCCGAGATCTCCGCCACGGAGGAGAAGTTCCGCGTCCGTCTGGGGAACTGGCTGGCCAGCGAGGAGGCGGCACCGTACCGGGCGCACCTGGATGAATTGCGCAGGACACTCGGGCCGGCGGCGCCCAAGGAGAAGCTGATCGGCGCTGCGGACTGGCACAACGTGGAGATCCGCGCGCTGGAGGTGCCCGCCTGGCAGTTCGTGCTGGCGACACTGCCCCAGCCGCAGTTCCAGCCCCAGATCGACCTGCCGCCGCAGCCGCAGCCGCAGTTGGATCTGCCGGCGCAGTCGGCGTTCGGCCCCGTGCCGGTGGCGCCGCCGCCGGGGCCGCCGCAGTTCCAGGCGTTCACGCCGGTCGCGCCCCCGGTGAACGAGGCCAACGGTGGGTCGGGCGAGCAGAAGCCGTACCAGCCGCTGAAGGACGTCTCCCAGACCAGGCGCTGCTTCAGGCAGCCGGACGGCCGCTGGTGGCTGCGCATCGACGTGACCGCCGAACAGCTGGCGGGCGGCGAGTGCGCGCTGCCGACGGGCTTCGCGTCCTATCTGGGCCTGTCGCCGGGAGAGAGCAGGACGGTCAGGAGCGCCGCGGGCGAGCTGACCATGACGTGGCACGGCCGGCCGGTGCTGGAGAACATCGAGCGCCTCCTGGTGGACGTGGGCGCGCGTGAGGGCGGGCACCTGTTCCTGACCCTGTCCGACGAGGGCGTGCTGCGGGCCAGGCACCTGCCGGTCGCAGCGCAGGGCGCCGAGAAGATCACCAAGGCGCTGCGCCTGGTCGGGTACACCGCCCCAGGCGGTACCCGTGATCAGGCGGCCAGGGTGATCGCCACGAGGATCGGCATGACCGGCCCGGTGAGTCTGCCGGACCTGCTCACCAGGCTCCGCGAACGCGGGGACCGCGACCTGCTTGCACTCTTGGACTGAGCCTGTGCCGCGGCTCGCGATCGGCCCTGAGTTTCCCAGGGAGCTCAGCGCACTGGCTCAGCCGGTGCGCAGGGACACCGTGGTCGCGCTGCGCCGGTTTCTGCTGAACGTGGCCGGCGCCCCGCACCCCGAGCGGGTCAGGGGCGCCAGGGACCCGCGAGTCGCCACACTCCGGCTGGCCGAGGGGCATCGCGGGGTGGTGGTGCGGCAGCGGGACGTGTACTGGCTGCTGAGAGTGTTGCCCGACCCCGAGGCCTGGTCGTACGCGCGACGCCACAGGTACGGCGTCAACCCCGTGGTCGGCGTCGTCGAGGAGTGGGACGCCGAGGCGCTGGAGCGGGTGGAGCCCGCGTTGCGCCGGTCGATCAGGCCGTCGCGGCTGTTCGACCCCATCTGCGACGGTGACCTGCTGTCGCTGGGCCTGGACTGGCACGCGCTGCCGCTGTTCCGCCTGATCACGACCGAGGCCGACGTGGCCGCGCTGGAGCCGCTGCTGCCGCCCACCCAGCACCTGCCGCTGGCCGTCCTGGCCCGCGGCGGCTCGCTGGCGGAGGCGTGGCGGGAGCTGGGCGCCTGGCGGGCCTCGTACGCGGATCACGGGCCGATCGACCCCGGCGACCTGCACGCGGCGCTGCGGCGCAGCCCGGACCGGGCGGCGTTCGCGCCTGACAAGGTGGTGCTGGACCGGGTTCTGGCGGCGCCGGAGTGGTGCACGTTCCCGCATCCGACGCAGCACCGGCTGTCCACGGCGGCCCGCTATGAGCATCCGGTGCTCGTCGTCGGCGGCGCCGGCACCGGCAAGACGGTCATCGCCCTGCACCGGGCCGCCCACCTGGCCGCGAACGGCAGCGGCCCCGTCCTGCTCGTCACGTTCTCGCAGAGCCTGGCCGAGGATCTGTCGGCCAGGCTCGACGTGCTGATCGAGGATGAGATCGTCCGCAAGCGGGTCGAGGTCGACAACGCCGAGCGCCTGGCCCTGCGCATCGTGGCCGACGCGGAGGGCCGCCGCCCGCCGCTGGTCGGCCCGGGGGCGCGGTCGCTGGCCCAGCTCACGGACGAGGCGCTCAGGCTGCTGTCGCTCACGACCGGCGACCTGCTCGACGACGTGGAACCGGAGGGCAAGCCGTACCGTCACATCGTGGTGGACGAGGCGCAGGACGTCAGCCCGGCACAGTGGCGGCTGCTGCGGGCGGCGGTGCCGCGCGCGCACGACGACCTGTTCATCGTGGGCGATCCACACCAGCGGGTCACCGACACGCGGGTGGCTCTCGGCGCGGTGGGCATCCGCGCCGTCCAGCAAGCGTTGAAGATCTCCTACCGGCTGCCACAGGAGCTGCTGACCTACGTGGTACGGATACGCGGCGGCGGCCCCGCGCCCGGCCTGGTCGATGGCGTGACCGAGATGTACGGCTACCGCGCCACCCACAACGGCGACCGCCCGGTGGTCAGGGCGTACGACTCGCCCGAGTCGGAGCTGGCTGGGCTGCGGAGCACGATCGAGACGTGGCTGGCGGACGGCGTGCCGGCCGCCGAGATCGCCGTCGGCGCCCGCACCACCCGGCTCGTGCGGCAGGCCAAGAAAACGCTGGAAGGCCTGGACGTACGGGCCACGACGTTCCAGCATTTGAAGGGGCTGGAGTTCGAGCGGGTGGCGCTCATCGGCGTGGCGGAGGACGTCGTGCCCGAGCCGCCGCCGGAAGAACCTGGCGCAAGGGCTCGAGCTCTGCAGCGCGAACGGAGCATACTGTTCGTCGCCTGCACGCGCGCGCGTGCGATGCTCTATATCTCCCATTCCGGACGAGGCAGCCCCTTCCTACCACCCTGATCACATAGTCTGAACTGCGGAAATATATTCCCTTTGCCGGTTGGACCTCAATGAACCTGAGCCTGAGCGACCTCGCGCCACCCGTGCGCTGGACCTCTCCTGGTCAAGTCGCGCCGATCGTGGAGGAGCCGCAGCTGCCCGGGGCTTGGTGGCAGGCGGTTCCCCTCGATCGCGCGTGCGCCATCGTCGGCACGCAGACCGTGGCGGGCCACCTGGCCGATCTGGCCGTGGCCTGCTGGGGTCACCTGCAGCTCGGCGACATCCTGCCGCTGCTGCGCTTCTCCGACCCCGCCGAGGCCGAGCGGACGCCGGAGACGCTGGGCAAGGACGTCGTGCAGAAGCTGTTCACCGGCGTGTTCGAGCGGCTGCTCGAGCCCGCGCCCGAGACGGTGCCGACGCCGTCCAGGCCGGACAAGCCGCTGCCCGAGGTGATCGACGAGCTGTTCGCGGGACTGGACGACCGGCAGCGGGCCATCGCCAGGGACCGGCTGTACGCGGCGCAGCGGGCCACGCTCGACGAGCTGGCGCAGCGGTTCTCCGTGACGCGGGAGCGGATCAGGCAGATCGAGCGCGACCTGCGCGACCACGTGGAGGCCTGGCTCGGCGGTCCGGACGCGGCGGCGCTGGTGGCGCACGTGGCGTGGCTGCGTACCCGCCTCGGCTCCGCGGTCCCGGCCGACGACCTGCAGGCCGCCGTGCCGTGGCACCGGGCCGAGCTGCGGACGCTCGGGATCCCGGCGTGGCGGTTCGTGCGTACGCTGCTGACCGGCTACGACCAGTCCGACGGGTGGCTCGTGGCCGGCGGGGCCGACGAGCTCAGGGAGAAGACCCGCCAGCTGTTCGCCGACGGGCCGCGCCCGCTCGGCGAGGCGGTCTCCATGGTGGCGCAACTCGGCGTGCGCGAGGACGTGGCCGAGCGGTGGATCCTGGACGTGCCGCAATTGCGCGTGCTCGGCCAGCACGTGGTGCCGTGGCCACGCAGCATCAACGAGAAGGCCGAGGCCGTGCTGGCGGTGGCGGGCACGCCGCTGGCGCCGGAGGAGATCCAGGAACGCATCGGCGAGGACTACAGCCTGGTCGGCATCCGTAACCAGCTCACCGCCGACGAGCGCTTCCTGCGGGTGGACCGGAACAAGTACGGGCTGGCCCGGTGGGGCGGCGACGAGTACCTGGGGATCAGGGAGATGATCGCCAGGGAGATCGAGCGGGCCGGCGGCGAGGCGTCGGTGAGCACGATCGTGACGAGCCTGACCTCGAAGTACGACGTCAGCGAGAGCTCCGTACGGGCGTACTCGGGCGGGCCAGGGTTCGAGCGGACGCAGCGGGGCTGGATCCGGGTGGCGGGCACCTCTGGCGGCGGGGAGGCGGAGCCGTACCAGCCGCGAAAGGACGTCTCGCTGACCCGGCGCAGCTTCCGCTCGCGGGACGGGCGCTGGTGGCACCGGGTGGACGTCAACGCCGAGCACCTGCGTGGGTCGGGGTCGCCCCTGCCGACGGGGTTCGCGGCGTACCTGGGCATGGCGCCCGGCGGGCAGCTCACCGCCTCGGCGCCGTCCGGGGACGTGGTGATCAGCTGGCACAACCAGCCCACCATGGGGTCGATCAGGAACATCCTGGCCGAGTCGAGGGCCGCCGAGGGCGACCACATCTTCCTGACCGTGTCCGACGGCGGCGAGCTGCTGACCCGCCACCTGCCGGCCGCGCCGGTCGGGATGCCGCCGCTCAACCGGGCGCTCTACCTGATCGGCTACACCGCGCCCGTGGCGTCGGAGATAGAAGGGCTGCGGCTGATCGGGGCCAGGATCGGGGTGCCCGACACGGCGACGCGCGAGGAGATCCTGGGCAGGCTGCGTGAGCGCGGCGACCGGGACATCCTCGGGTTCCTGGGCGGATGACACCGGGCGAAGCCTGTTTCACCGCGCGTGTGCCGCCGGGCTAAGCTCGGGAGATGTTGCGGATCTACGACACGCGTGCCAGGCAGGTCGAGGAGCTCGCCCCCGGACGGGCGTTGCGGATGTACACCTGCGGGCCGACGGTCTACCGCTACGCGCACGTCGGCAACCTGCGGACCTACGTGCTGTCCGATCTGATCAGGCGGGTCCTGGAGCGGCGGCGCGTGCGCGTGCTCGCCTGCCAGAACATCACCGACGTCGGCCACCTCGCGGAGGACTCCGGGGTCGACAAGGTCGTGCAGCAGGCGCAGGCGGAGGGGCGCTCCGTGCGCGAGCTGGCGCGCTTCTACGAGGACGCCTTCGTGAACGACACCGCCGCGCTCAACATCCGGCCACCGGAGCACACGCCGCGCGCGACCGAGACGATCGACCTGATGGTGGAGCTGATCGCCAAGCTGGTCGAGCGAGGGCACGCTTATGTGGTGCCGGACGGGTCGGTGTTCTTTGACGTACGAACATTTCCCACCTACGGCGAAATTTCGGGAAATCGCCTGGAGGCGCTGAAGCCTGCCCACCGTATCGAAGCCGTCGACCCGCGCAAGCGCTTCCACGCCGACTGGGCCCTGTGGAAGCCGGCCGAGGGAGAGCTGACCTGGGAGACCCCGTGGGGGCGCGGCTTCCCGGGCTGGCACGTGGAGTGCTCGGCCATGTCGCTGCGGTTCCTCGGGGCGCCGTTCGACCTCCACACCGGCGGGATCGACCTGCGGTTCCCGCATCACGAGGACGAGCGGGCCCAGTCCAACTCGGCGGCCGGGCAGGAGGTCGTACGGCACTGGGTGCACGGGGAGCACCTGCTGTTCGACGGACGCAAGATGGCCAAGTCCACGGGGAACGTGGTGCTGCTTTCCGACGTGACGGCGGCCGGGCTCGATCCGCTGGCCGTGCGTCTTTCGTTCCTGGAGCACCGGTATCGGCAGCAGCTGAACCTGACGTGGGACACGCTGCGGGCCGCCGACCGGACGGTGCGGCGGTGGCGGGCGCGGGTGGCCGAATGGGCCGAGTCGCCCAGCGTGCCCATGGCGGGTGCGTACGTGGAGCGGGTGGAGGCCGCCTTCGACGACGACCTGGACACGCCCGGGGCGTTGCGGGTGCTGCGGGAGTTGGAGCGGGACGATTCGGTGGCGCCGGGGGCGAAGCTGGAGTCGTTCCTGCATGTGGATCAGGTGCTCGGGCTGGATCTCTCCACGGAGATCGGGAAGGTGCCCGTGCTGCCCGCCGGGGCGGGGGAACTGCTGGAAGCGCGGGCCCGGGCGCGGGAGGCCGGGGACTGGAAGGAGGCGGACCGGTTGCGGGACGAACTGGCCGCGATGGGGGTCCGCGTCTCGGACACCCCCGAAGGCCAGACCTGGGTCTGACCCATACCCGCCGTACCATCCCCGCCTGTGCTCCTCGCCGCGTCCTCCCGCCCTCACGCCTCTGGGACGCGGCCCTCCGAAGGCCCGCGGTCCGGCGATCCACCCATTCCTTCCCAAAAGCCTCGGGACCTCTACGGCGGGTGAGGTGGTGGAAGCCTGCCGTGACCGCCCGGCTCAAAGTCCGCCGCGAAGGGCCGTGAATGCGGCCAGAGGAGTGATCGCGGGCTGCCAGACTTAGTGCCAGTTTTCGGCAAGATGGAGGTGTCGGTGAGGCCCTATGCGTGGATGCCGCGGCCGTTGCGGTGGTTCGCTCGGGTGTTGACCGTTCTTCTCGCCCTGGCGCTCGTGCTGGCAGGGGTCCTCGTGTACACCGTGCGGAAATCGTTCCCGCAGGTGGAGGGGACGTTGCGGCTGCCCGGTTTAACCGGGAATGTAGAGATTTATCGTGATAAATCGGGAATCCCGCACATCTATGCCGCCAGCGCCGCCGACCTCTTCATGGCCCAGGGTTTCGTCCACGCCCAGGACCGCTTCTACGAGATGGACTTCCGGCGCCACATGACCGCCGGCCGCCTCTCGGAGCTCTACGGCAGCTCCACCCTCGACACCGACAAGGCCCTCCGGACCATGGGCTGGCGCAGGGTCGCCGAGCGGGAGCTCCCCGAGCTGGACCAGCAGACGCAGGACTACCTGAACGCGTACGCCAAGGGTGTGAACGCCTGGCTCAGCGCCAACCCGAACGCCTCCGACCGCAGCCTCGAATACTCCGTAATCAAGATCCAGAACGGCGACTACCGGCCTGAGCCGTGGACCGCCCTCGACTCGCTCTCCTGGCTCAAGGCCATGGCGTGGGACCTGCGTTCCAACATGGAGGACGAGATCGACCGCGCCCTGATCGCGGCCAAAGTGCCGAGGGAGCGGGTCGAGCAGCTCTACCCCGCCTACCCGTACGACCGCCACGCCCCGATCGTCACGCAGGGCACCATCGACCAGGACCGCTTCGACCAGCGAGCCGAGCCGCGCCTGCGCGGCCGCGCCGGCACCGGCGCACTCACCCAGGCCGCCAAGACGCTGGACTCCGTGCCGAGCACGATGGGCACCGAGGACCGCGAGGGCGTCGGGTCGAACTCGTGGGTGATCTCCGGCGACCACACCAAGAGCGGCAAGCCGCTGCTGGCCAACGACCCGCACCTGTCCCCGCAGCTGCCGTCCGTCTGGTACCAGGCGGGGCTGCACTGCCAGAAGGTCACGGAGGAGTGCCCGTACGACGTGACGGGGTTCACGTTCTCCGGCGTTCCCGGCGTGATCATCGGGCACACGGACAAGATCGCGTGGGGCTTCACGAACCTGGGACCCGACGTGGCCGACCTGTTCCTGGAGCAGGTGGACGGCGACACGTACCTGTACAAGGGCGAGCAGGTGAAGCTGGAGACCAGGCAGGAGCAGATCAAGGTGGCCGGGGGCTCCCCCGTGACGATCACCGTACGGAGCACGGTGCACGGGCCGCTGATCAACGAGGTGATGTCCGCCGCCAAGCCCACGGGCGAGGCGAACGCGGTGGCGCTGCAGTGGACCGCGCTGACCCCGGGCAGGAGCGCGGACGCGATCTTCGCGTTGAACAAGGCCACCGACTGGCAGGAGTTCAAGGCCGCGGCGGCGCTGTTCGAGGTGCCCGCCCAGAACCTGGTGTACGCGGACACGTCCGGCAAGATCGGCTATCAGGCGCCCGGGCGCATCCCTGTGCGCGCGAAGGGGGACGGCACCTGGCCGGTCCCCGGGTGGACGGGCGAGTACGACTGGCGGGCGGCGCCCATCCCGTACGACCAGTTGCCGTCGGTGGAGGACCCGGCGGAGGGGTTCATCGTCACGGCGAACAACGCCGTCATCGACCCCGAACGGTACAAACCGCTGCTGACCAAGGACTGGGCGTACGGCTACCGCTCCGAGCGCATCCGCGATCTCGTCAAGGCCGCGATCGAGAACGGCAAGGTCGACGCGGCGGCCATGACCGCGATCCAGCAGGACACCCGCAACGGCTTCGCGGAGACGCTGGTCCCGGCGCTGATGGAGGTGGATCTGGCGGGCCCCGGCGGGCAGGCCAGGGAGCTGCTGAAGTCGTGGGACGGCACGCAGGGCGTCGATTCCGCCGCGGCCGCGTACTTCAACGCGGTCTGGCGCCAGGTGCTGATGCTGACGTTCAACGACGAGCTGCCGGAGGGGGCCAGGCCCGGCGGCGGCGACCGCTGGTATGAGGTGATCAGGCGGCTGCTCCAACTGCCGGACGACCCCTTCTGGGATGACGTGACCACGAAGAACCGTACGGAGACGCGGGACGACATCCTGCGGCAGGCGCTGGCGTCGGCGTACCAGGAGCTGGCGGACCGGCTCGGGGAGGACGTCGCGTCGTGGCGGTGGGGCGATCTGCACCGGTTGGAGCTGGTCAACGGCTCACTGGGGACCTCGGGGATCGCGCCGGTCGAGGCGCTGTTCAACCGCGGGCCGTTCGCCGTTCCGGGGAACAAGGACGCGGTGAACGCCACGGGCTGGAACGTTCAGGGCGACTACGAGGTCACCGCCGTGCCGTCAATGCGAATGATCGTCGATCTGTCCGACATGGACAACTCTCAGTGGATCAATCTGACGGGCGCGTCGGGGCACGCCTTCCATGAGAACTACTGGGACCAGGCGGAGGTGTGGGCCGGGGGCGGCCTGCTGCCGATGCACTCCAAGCCCGAGTCGGTCAGGAAGGCGGCCCTGCACACCCTCAGGCTGACGCCCTGAGGGTGTGTCCGACCGCAGGACCCGGTGCTGGGCCTCGGCGCGTACGACCGTCGTCGTAGCCGCGAGCCAACCCCTGGGCCGACGCGCGGGGCAGGCCCGGCTTGACAGCATGGCCGCATGAATCGCGTCTGGTATCTCATCGGCGTCCTGCTCCTCCTTGCGGGCCTGGTCCACCTGGGCGTGTTCGTCGTCGACGGCGGGCCGTGGGAGGGCGCGGTGTCGTGGCGCAAGCCGTTCACGTTCGGGGTGTCGTTCGGGCTGAGCGTCCTGACGCTGACCTGGGTCTCCCAGTTCGTACGGCTCCGCGCCCGCTCCCTCTGGCTGGGCGCCTTCGCTGCCGCGTCGGCGATGGAGGTCGCCCTGATCACCGTCCAGGCGTGGCGCGGCGTGCCCTCCCACTTCAACATGGAGACCGCCGTCGACGCGGCCGTCGCGAGGACGCTGGCGGCAGGCGGCGGCGTGCTCGTCGCCGTCGCGATCGCCATGACCGTGGCCGCCTTCCGCGCCGGCCCGGATCTCGCGCCGAGCATGCGGCTGGCCGTGCGCGCGGGCTTCGCGACCCTCCTCACGGCTCTGGTCTTCGGCGCCGTCATGATCGCACGCGGGGTCGTCGAGGTGGTGACCGGCAACCAGCAGCTCGCGTACACCGTGGCCGCCGCGCTGAAGCCGGCCCACGCCGTGTTCATGCACGGCGTCCTGCTGCTGCTCGCGCTGGCCTGGCTCCTGGCCCGCGCCCTGCCCTCGGAGGAGCTGCGTGTCCGCCTGGTACGCCTCGCGGTCTGGACGTACGCCGGGTTCGCCACGGCCGTATCCGCTCTCGCCCTGGCCGGTGTCACCGTCGTGAGCCCGTCCACCGCGTCCATGCTCTGCGCCGGCGCGATCTCGGGCCTGGCGATCGCCGTCCTCGCGCTCGGCCGGTTCGGACGATGGCCCTCTCACAGCCGACTCGGACGGTGGCCGTCTGACAGCCGTCTCGGACAACGACCGTCCGAGGACCCGAGCCACGAGGAGACAACCGGCAGTCTCCAGAAAGACCGCCGTTGACCCAGCCACGCCCCTCGCTCGACCTCGGCGTCATGGCCCGGCCGGCCTGCCCGCGTCCCCGCGCTGGCCTTCGGCCGCACGCCGTGCCCAAGCGCGTTTTCTGACTGGAGGAGTCAACCTCGGCTGCCCCCGCGTCTCTTCCACCAAAGCGGCGCGCGGGGGTAACCGCCGTCCTCCAGATTGGCCAATCGCTCGAAAACGTTGTAGGTCGCTTGGTTTCCGCAGATCACGACCGAGACGAGCATGGACAGCAAATAGAGCGGCAGCATGGGCAGCCCGACACACCAGGCCCACTGCGTGGCGTGCCGTTCCTCATGGAGGAGCAACCGGTCGCTCAGCGAGTCCCACCTGGTCAGGACGACGTTCCCGACGGTGAACGCCCCCGCGATGGGGAAACGGTAACGGTAGCCGAAGGCGAGGATGAGCCCGTTGGGGCCAGGTCGGCGGGTGGCGCCGCCGATGATCGAGATCAGCAAACCGAGCGGCGTGGCGAGATTGATGTAGTTCGCCGCGCGCCGGAACCGAAAGCGCCTGTCCATGCGTCTCAGTCTTGACCAATCTTGACATGTCGGAATAATGACCAGGGTCCTGAAATCTCCTACAAGAGCAGGATTATGAGATTCTCCATCCTGGGCGCGCTGCTCGGCACCGTCGCACTGGCAGGAGCCGGCGGAGTCGCGTTCACCCAGACGTCAGCGTCCGATCCCCTACGATTCAATGCCACTCCCATCGACGCGAAGGTGGCGTTAACCACCGAACCACCACCGACGACGACGCCGACGGCGACACCGCCGGCCGAGGACTTCGTCGTCACGACGGCGGTGACCAAGAAGAGAGGCTTTTCCCATCTGGATGTCTCCGTGGAGTACACCGGAGCCGCAATCTTCAGCGTCAAGCAGCGAGTGTGCAAGCGCAGGTCGTGCAAGACCGTGACCGCCGACATCCCGGTAACCACAGGAGCTGGACAATCCACGAAGAGGCTGGGCTGGGGCACGTACAAGAAAAGGGGCGAACCCGCCGTCGCCGTGACGCCCCTGCCGACCGTGACGGTCACGGAGCCGGGCCCCACGGTCACGGTGACGTTCACCTGCCAGCCCACGCCGACGGCGACCCTCTCGCCGACCGACGTCCCCACGGGGACGCCGACCACGACGGTGACACCGACTGAGACCCCGACTGAGACACCGACGACGACTCCGACGGAGACGCCGCCCGTGAGCCCGACGCAGACGCCCACCGCGACTTCGACGGCCACACCGACCTCGACCGCGACCTCGACCGTGACCCCGACCTCGACCCCGACGGACATGCTGCCGCCGACGGTGACCCCCACGGAGGAGATCCCCGTCTGCCCGCCGCCGGAGGAGCCGACCGACGTGCCCACCGACGTCCCGACGGACACGCTGCCGCCGACGGACGCGCCCACCGACGTCCCAACGGAAACCCCCACCACGACACCGACGGAGACGGTCACCCCTCCCGCCCAGTAGCAGGAGGATTCCGACCAACCTGATGATCGGGCCAGGCCACCACGGGGCCTGGCCCGATCCGTTCAGCGGCCGCACAGCACGTCGTCGGCCAGCGTCCCAAGGCGCGCTGCTGCGCGCGCCGTCAGCCCCGTGAGCCGTGCCTCCGCCGCATCGAGCGCGCCGGGCACCGTCATGCCCACCAGCACCTTGATCAACGGCTCGTCCCGCGGCGGCGTCGTGTAGACCTGCCCCACGTTGAGCGGCCAGACCTCGCCGGTCCGGGCCTCGTACTCCTGGGGCAGGGCGGAAGAAACAGCGGACGATCAGAGCCGCTTGTACAGGCCGTCGTGATAGAGGAGCGGCGCTCCGTCGGACGGCGTGTCCAGCGCCGTCACCTCGCCCACCACGATCGAATGGTCCCCGCCCCCGTGAACGGCCGTCGTCGCACACTCCAGAGTGGCGATCGCGTCGTCGAACAACGCCACCCCAGACTCCCCGCGATGATGCGGCCACCGCGACAGCTGCCCGTTCAACGGCCGCCCCCGGTGCGCGAAGAACCGCGAGGCGTCCTCCATCGAGGCGGGCAGCACGGACACCCCCCACACCCCGGACTCCAGCACCGCGTCGTGAAAGCGGGCCACCTTCTCGGCGCAGAACAGCACGAGCAGCGGTTCGAGCGAAACAGACGTGAACGAATTCACCGTCATGGCATGATCGATCTCGCCCTGGCTGGTCGTGACGATCGCAACCCCTGTGGCGAAGCGGCCGACGACCTTGCGATACGTTTCCGGGTCCACGTGCCGCTCTATCGAATGCACGAAGTTACTTTATGCCGCTACATGGGATTCTTCGGAGGGTACCCTCGCAGGAGCCACGATTCCCCACCTGACGATGGCGCAAGCAGGTAAGCCGCGACAAGAGCCGCGAGCCCCCCGTACAGGTAGACATAGCCGGGAGCGCCCTGGGCGATCACGAGGTCCCCGGCCCCCAGCTCCAACGTGAACGGCATGGTCACCAGCAGCCACCCGACCGCCGTCACGACGGTCCCGAGCCGGGCGCGCATCAGCTTGCCCGCCCCCAGGCACACCGCGAACAGCGCCAGCACCCAGATGACGGCCGCGACCGGGACCGGGCCCACCTGCCACGCCGGATCCGGATGTGTGAAGCCGCCCACGACCCCTATGACGACCCCCAGCACGAACAGCATGCCGTAGGCCGCCCCACCCAGCGCCGACTCGGCCTGGCTGCGATGCTCCATGTCGATTGAGGTTAGTGGATGCCCGAGAAGAGATCGTTCTCCCGGTTGTGCGGCTCACCGAGGCCGCCGGCCTCGATCGGCGGCCCGGGCACCGGCCGGCCGGGCACCCCGATGGCCAGGACGTAGTGCTCGACGCCCAGGACTTCCTGGCCGATGTTGTTGGACAGGGCGAACCACGGGCCCCGCACGCTGATCTGGGTGGCGTGCGCGCGCATGGCCTCGAGCTTGTTCACGATCCACGGGCGCGCGTCGATCTCGGTGGTGACGTCCTCGTCGCGGCAGCCGAACGGCATGTCGTCGACGTCCTCGACGATGAACTCGACGTCCGCCTCGTGCAGCGCCTCCGCCGCGCGCCGCATGACGGACCTCGGCACGGCCGTGTGGTAGAACTTCGCGATCTGCCACGGCTCGCCCTCGCCGAAGTCCGGTTTCGCGGCCAGCTCGAACGCCCTGCGCGAAACACGGTGAGCCTGGATGTGGTCAGGGTGGCCGTAGAAACCGTTGTCGTCGTACGTGACCAGCACCTGGGGGCGTACCTGGCGGATCACCTTGACCAGCTCGCCCGCCGCCTCGTCGAGGTCGGCCTGCCAGAACGCCCTGGGGTGGTCGTTCGACGCCACGCCCATCATGCCCGAGTCCCGCCAGCGCCCGGGCTCGCCGAGGAAGCGGTGGTCCTCGACGCCGAGCGCCTGGCAGGCGGCGGCGAGCTCGCCGATGCGGTGCGGGCCCAGCGCGTCGTCCTGGTCGGCGGCCAGATGAGCGAGGTCCTCGGGGATGACCTCCCCTTCCTCGCCGAGCGTGCAGGTCACCAGCGTGACGTGGGCGCCCTCGGCGGCGTATTTGGCCATGGTCGCGCCGGTGCCGATCGACTCGTCGTCCGGGTGGGCGTGCACGAGCAGGAGGCGTCGATCAGTCATGGCCACGAGCGTAACAAGGCCCTGTTCCTGGCAGGATTGTGCCTATGACTGAGAGCTTCCCGCGTCTGTCCGCCAGGACCCGCCGGTTCACCCTGGGAGTGCCCAGGGGCTTCACGATCTCCCCCGACGGCGGCCGGGTGATCTTCCTGCGGACGCGGTCGGGCACCGACCCGGTCACCTGCCTGTGGGAGCTCGACACGGAGACTCACGTCGAACGCCTGGTCGTCGATCCGCGTACGCTCCACGGCGACGAGGAGGACCTGCCGCCCGAGGAGCGGGCCAGGCGGGAGCGCAGCCGTGAGGCGGCGGGCGGCGTGGTGGCCTATGCCACCGACCGCCCGGCGACTCGAGCCTGCTTCGCCCTGTCCGGCGGCCTGTACGTCGTGGAGCTGGGGACGGGCCAGGCCCGCAAACTCGACACGCCGGGCGCGGTCATCGACCCCCGCCTGTCCCCCGACGGGCGACATGTCGCGTACGTCACGGGAGGCGCCCTGCGCGTGCAGGACCTGTCCTCAGGCGAGGACCGGGCGCTGGCCACGCCGGAGACCGAGACGGTGACGTACGGGCTGGCGGAGTTCATCGCCGCCGAGGAGATGGACCGGATGCGCGGCTACTGGTGGGCGCCGTCGAGCGACGCGCTGCTGGTGGAGCGGGCGGACGAGGCCCCGGTCCGGATCTGGCACATCGCCGACCCGGCCAACCCCGACCGGCCCGCGACGGCCCAGCGCTACCCTGCCGCCGGCACGCCCAACGCGGTCACGGAGCTGCACGTGCTGGGGCTCGACGGGTCGCGGGTCGCGGTGCCGTACGACGAGGAATACCTGGCCACGGCCGCATGGGACGAGCACGCGCTGTCGATCGTGACGCTGACGCGCGACCAGCGGACCATGCGGCTGTTCACGGTGGACCCGGCGACGGGCGTGTCCGCACTCGTCCGCGAGGACACGGACCCGGCCTGGGCCGACATCGTCACCGGCGTGCCCGCGCACCTCGACGACGGATCGCTGGTCTGGGTGGCCGGGGCCGAGGGCGGCCACCGGCTGTTCGTGGGCGACCGGGCGGTCACGCCGCCGACGCTGCAGGTGCGGGCCGTGCTCGACGTCGATCACGACAGCGTGCTGTTCAGCGCCAGCGGCGACCCGACCGAGATCCAGCTGTGGACCTGGGACGGGCGTTCGCTCCTGCCGGTCTCGACCCGGTCCGGGGTGTTCTCGGGGCGGATGTCCGGCGGGGTGGGCGTGCTGAGCGAGCAGAGCCTCGACACCGAAGGCGTGTCGACCACGGTCGTACGCCGGGACGGCATGGCGGTGCCCATCCCGTCGTACGCCGAGCGTCCGGGGCTCGACCTGCGGGTCTCGATCGGGCGCTCCGGCCGCCGCGAGCTGGCCACCGCCGTGGTGCTGCCGTCGTGGCACGAGCAGGGCTCGGGCAAGCTGCCGGTCCTCATGGACCCGTACGGCGGCCCGCACGCCCAGCGGGTGCTCAACCGGCGGGGTGCGTTCCTGGAGAGCCAGTGGTTCGCCGAGCAGGGCTTCGCCGTCGTCGTGGCGGACGGGCGGGGCACCCCGGGCCGGGGCACGGCCTTCGAGCGGGCGGTGCTCAACGACCTGGCGACCCCGGCGCTCGAGGACCAGATCGACGCCCTGCACGGCGTGGCGGAGCAGTATTCCGACGACCTCGACCTGACGCGGGTGGCCATTCGCGGCTGGTCGTTCGGCGGCTTCCTGGCCGCGCTGGCGGTGCTGCGGCGTCCCGACGTGTTCCACGCGGCCGTGGCGGGGGCGCCGGTGACGGACTGGCGGCTGTACGACACGTGCTACACCGAGCGCTACCTGGGCCATCCGGACGAGCAGCCCGAGGTGTACGAGAAGTCGTCGCTGTTCGCGGACGCCGCCAAGCTCGAACGTCCTCTGCTGCTGATCCACGGCCTGGCCGACGACAACGTCGTGGCCGCCCACACGCTCCGCCTGTCCTCGGCCCTGCTCGCGGCTGGGCGCCAGCACAGCGTGCTGCCGCTCTCGGGTGTCACCCACATGACGCCGCAGGAGGTCGTGGCGGAGAACCTGCTGCTGCTCCAGGTGGAGTTCCTGAAGCGGTCGCTGGGCGTGACCTCGTGACCCGCGGTTACGGCCGGAGGGCGTCGAGCAGCCGGGACACGGCCAGGCCGACCGCGACCACGATCCCCAGTATCAGCGAGTAGACCCAGAACGGGGCGTTCAGCAGCGCGAGCTGACCCTGCACGATGGACAGCAACAGCACGCTGAACACGGTGCCCGTCACCGCGCCGCGCTCACCGTTCGGGCTGGTGCCGCCGAGCAGAACGGCGGCCAGTGCGAAGACGGTGGTGAACGTCCCGCTGGAGCTCGGCTGAGCCGCGCCCAGACGCATCAGCAGGACGAATCCGCCCAACGCGGCGAGCATGCCGGATCCGGCCAGGCCGACGAGCCCGGCCGTCCACCCCTTGCTCAGCCGCTCGCGAACGTCCCGCCTGGCCCACAGCAGCCCGCCCGCCACCGACACGACGGCGAACACCGCGAACCATAACGCCCGCGGGAACTGCGGAACCTCCACGGGGATCACCCGGGCGTCGGTGACGGCCACGAGCAGCGCCTCGCAGGCCACGGCCGCGCCCAGCGTGACCGCCCAGGCGGGCGCCGACACGAGCACCGTGAACGCCCCTATGACCAGCCCCGCGAACGCCGCCAGCACGAGCACCAGCAGCGCCCCTGTGACCAGCGACATCTCGCCGACCTCCACGGCGGTGGCGATCAACGCGCCCGACAGAGCGGAGACCGCGCCGACGGCCAGGTTGGGCACACCGGTACGCAGCGACAGGGACAACCCCGCGGCGACCAGTCCGAGCGGCGCGGCCGACGCCAGGACGTTCGGCAGGTGCGCCGTCGGTGCGGTGACCACGACCATGCCCACCGCCAGCACCACGAGGACGCCGAGCACGCCTTCCCAGGCCCACTGCCATCTGCTCACACCGTCGATGCTGACAACGTCACTTCACCGCCGCAAGCCCCACCCGCAGTCTGACAACCCCTGGTACGACTTCCCGCCCCTGAAAACCAAACCACGGTCCGACGCGCCCGAACGCCCCGATCCGAGATCGTTAACGCCATGCTGAAGCCCATCATCATGGCCCTGACCCTCCTCGCCCCAGGCCTGACCGCCACGGCAGCGGCCGCCGATACGGCGCCCACGGTGCGGGATTGGGCTCCTTGCCCCAACGACAAGATCGGCATGGAGTGCGCGGACCTCCAGGTCCCCGTCGACTGGCGCAAGCCCGACGGCCGTGAGATCACTCTCAAGCTCGGCCGGCTGAAAGCCACCGGCACCTCGGAAGGCTCGATCCTGGTGGCCTACGGCGGCCCCGGCGGCCCCGGCATCGCCATCACCCAGTCGTCCGCCTCAGGCTGGTGGACCGATCTCCGCAAACGCATGGACATCGTGACCTGGGACACCCGCGGCTACGGCCAGCAATTCGGCGGACTCAGCACCGGCCTGCAATGCAATTGGACCCGCATCCCCATCCCCGGCCTCCCCCAGGACGACGCCGACTTCGGCCGCCTGTCCGACACCAACCGCGGCTACGCCGAGGCCTGCCGGCTCAAGGACCCCGAGTTGTTCGCCAACATGAGCTCGGCGGACCACGCCAGGGACATGGAGGCGATCAGGAAGGCCCTGGGCGACGACAAGCTCAACTACTACGGCGCCTCCTACGCCGGCTTCTACGGCCAGACGTACGCCCGCCTCTTCCCCGACCGGATCCGCACGATGGTCCTCGACGGCACTTGGAGCCACAGCAGCGACGACTGGACCCGCGAACTGGAGGAGATGGCCAAGTCCAACGAGCAGTTCATGCAGCGCTTCTTCACCTGGTGCGCCACGAACGACTGTAAGGACGTCCCCGGCCTCTGGCGCTCTGTGATCACACGAGCCGACCGCACCCCCATCCCGGCCAAGGCCGCCAATGTGGCGTACAAGTCCCGCGACCTGCAATCCTTCGCCCTGGGCCGCGCCCGCCAAGGCGCCACGGCCTGGCCTGAGCTGGCCGCGGCCATCCGCAAGGCGGCCAAGGGCGACGCCTCCGGCTTCGTGCCCACCCGCGGCGTCCGCTACCCGGACCAGGCCACGGGTGTCACCGAATGCACCGACTGGCCCCGCTTCGCCAGCCGCAAGGAAGCGGCCGCCACGACCAAACGTCTGCTTCGCATCGCCCCCAACGCCGGCGCCGCCAACACCCTCGCCTCGGCGACGCTGGGCTGCATCGGCTGGCCGGTCTCCGTGAGCAATCCGCCCGCCCCGCTCCCCAAGAGCCTGCCGCCCATGCTGGGTGCGGGTGCGTGGGGCGAGTCGGACGCGGTGGCCCGGGTCCTGTCCCAGGTCCCTGGAAGCGCGACCGTCTACCACGACGGCCCGGGCCACACTCTCTACGGCAACAACAAGTGCGCCCGCGACCACGCGAACCGCTACTTCACAGACCGCACTCTGCCTCCCACCCGCACGAACTGCTAGGCCCATTCCATGGAGGTGGACCCGCCCTTCAGCGGTCGCGCCGGCCACCGGCCGGACCGCGAGGCGGCCAGGACCCGCTCAGGACCGGGTGCTGGCCGTCGGGGCGCCGTGCCAGCTGGTCCACAGCGCCGCGTACGACCCGCCCTCGGCCACCAGCTCGTCATGCGACCCCAACTCGCTGATCCGCCCGTCCTCCACGACCGCCACCCGATCGGCATCGTGCGCCGTGTACAGCCGGTGGGCGATCGCGATCACCGTCCGTCCTTCCAGGACGGCGGCCAGCGACCGCTCCAGATGCCTGGCCGCCCGGGGGTCGATGAGGGAGGTCGCCTCGTCCAGGACCAGGGTGTGCGGGTCGGCGAGCACCAGCCTGGCCAGCGCGAGCTGCTGGGCCTGGGCGGGCGAGATGGCCTGCCCGCCGGAGCCCACCTGGGTCTCCAGCCCGGCGGGCAGGCTGAGCGCCCAGTCGAGCGCGTCCACCGCCTCCAGCGCCTTCCGCACCGCAGCGTCGCCGGCGTCGGGCCGGGCGATCAGGAGGTTGTCGCGCACGGTCCCCTTGAAGACGTGATGCTCCTGGGTGACGAGTGCGACATGCCCCCGCAGATCGTTCAGCGGCAGGTCCACGAGCGGCACGCCGCCCACGGCCACCGACCCGGTCCGCGGCCCGTGGATGCCCGCCAGCAGCCGTCCCAGCGTGGACTTGCCCGCACCCGAAGGCCCCACCATGGCCAGCCGCTCACCGGGCCGTACGGTCAGCGACACGCCGTGCAGCACGTCGCGCCCCTCCCGGTACGCGTACCGGACGTCGGAGGCCTCCAGCAGCTCTCCGGAGGGCCGCGCGGCGGAGGGCGCCCGGTCGTCGGGCACGTTGGCCACGCCGAGCAGCCGCGCCATGGCGGCCCCACCCACCTGGAGCTCGTCGATCCACATCAGGAACCTGTCGAGCGGGTCGATGAGCTGCTGCGCGTAGAGGGCGGCGGCGGTGACCTGGGCGAGCGTCACCCAGCCGTTGGTGTAGAACAGGCCGCCGACCAGCAGCGCGCTCACCACGGGGATGACGTAGCCCAGCTCCACGGCGGGATACCACATGACGCGCAGCCCCAGGGTGTACCGCTCGGCCGCGTAGGACCGCCGGATGTCGCCGTCGGTACGCGCCCGGCGGCGCTCATGGAGGCCGAGCGCCTCCACGGCCCTGGCGCCTTCGACGGTCTCGGCCAGGCCCTCGGTCATGTCGGCGTAGGCGGCGTTCTCGCGGAGGTAGCCGTCGCGGGCCCGCTTCAGATACCACCGGGTGGCCACCCAGATCAACGGCCCCGCGATCAGCATCGGCAGCATGAGCAGCGGGCTGACCAGCACCAGCGCGCCCAACGTGATCAGGAAGGTGACCATCGCGATCAGGGTCTCGGGCACGGCGTGCCGCACCGTGCGCGACAGGGAGTCCACGTCGCGGGAGGTCCTGGTGATCAGGTCGCCGGACCCGGCTCGCTCGACCGTGGACAACGGCAGGGCGAGCACCTGGTCCACGAACTCCTCGCGGAGTTCGGCCAGCACCTTCTCGCCGAGCTTGGCGGAGGCCAGCACGGCGTACCTCATGAGGACGCCCTGCAGCAGCAGGAAGCCGCCGATGGAGACGGCCACGAGGGCGACGTTGACCTCGACACCGCGCTCGACGTTCTCGACCAGGTCGCCGAGCTGCCACGGCACGACGAGCCCGGCGACGGCGGCCAGCCCGTGCAGGAGCAGGGCCGTCGTGAGCTGGCGCGGGTATTTCAGCGTCAGCCGCCTGGCGTAGGCGCGCACTTGCTTCCGGTCGGCGACCGGAAGGATTTCTCGGGCCATGAGTCAGTCCTCCCCACGAGTCACGGTCGCCGCGTATTCGGGCGAGTTGTCCAGCAGTTGGCGGTGCGTGCCCTCGGCGAGCACCCGGCCGTTCTCGACGTAGATCACGTGGTCGGTACGATCGAGCACCAGCGGGCTGGTCGTGCAGATCAGCGTGGTCTTGCCGACGCGGCTCCTGGCCAGCCGCTCGGCGATGCGGGCCTCGCTGTGGGCGTCGACGGCGCTGGTGGGCTCGACCAGGATGAGCACCTCCGGGTCGGCCACGAGCGCTCTGACCAGCCGCAGCCGCTGCTGCTGCCCACCGGAGAACTCCCGCCCCGCCTCCGCCACCCACGTCGACAGCCCGTCGGGCAGTGCGTCGATGATGTCCTCCGCACAGGCGGTGTGAAGCGCCTCGCGTATCCGCTCGTCATCGACGCCCCGCTGCCGCAGGCCATCGGCGCTTCGGTGCGTGTCCGACGGGCCGAAGGTGCCCATGCGCGCGTCGTCGCTCTTGCTCACGTCCCTCTTGCCCGCCTTGGCGGTCACCTCGGGCCGGACGTCCGCTTGGCCGGAAGCACCATTCAGAGGCTCGGATCCGCCACCGGCACCGCCGCTCAATCGTTCCAAGGCAGCCCGGCCCGCGTTCGGCGCAAGGGTGGGGCGGGCGTGGATGTCCAGCTCGTCCCGGAGTTGGCCGGTGAAGAGGCGGGCGGTGTTGTCGGCGACGAGGATGCGGCGCCGTACCTCGTCCAGCGGCAGAGTGCTCAGGTCGGCGGCCCCGAACGTGACGTCCCCATCGGCATACCGGCCGAGCCGGTCGGCGATGGCGATCGCGTCCTCCGGCGTGCTCGCGGCCACCGCCGTGAGCACGCCGGGCTGGACGGTGACCCCGCTGTACGAGTCGCGCAACACCCCGCCTTCGCTGCTCCCGCCGCCGCCCTTGACCTCGGGTTCGATGGACAGGATGCGGATCACCCGCCCGGCCGCCACATGCCCCTTGGTGAGCTTGTCGGCGGTCTCGGTGAGAGTCCGCATGGGGCCGATCAGGAACACCGCGTACAGGTAGAACGAGACGAGTTGCCCGGTGGGGATCTCCCCGGCGACGGCGAAGGAGGCGCCGATGCCGGTGACGATCGCGACGAGCACGCCGGGCAGCAGGATCTGGGCGCCTTCGAGCACCGACTCGACGCGGGCCACGCCGACGCCGGCGTGCCGCACCCGCTGCGACTCTTCCTGGTAGCGGCCGGCGAAGACCTGCTCGCCGCCGATGCCGCGCAGCACGCGCAGCCCGGCCACGATGTCGGCGGCCCGGGTGGACAGGTCGCCGGTCAGCTCGCGCTGCCGGGCCTGCCGCCGGTGCAGGGGCCGGAGAAGGGGCCCGACGGCGACGGCCATGAGCGGCACGCCGAAGAGCACGAGCAGGCCGAGCGGCAGCGAGGTGGAGATGAGGATCACGGTGACCGTGATGATCGCCACGACGGAGCCGACGCCGCGCAGCAGAATGTCCATGGAGCTGCCGATGTGGGCGATGTCGGAGTTGCCGACGCTGACGACCTCGCCGGTGGAGATCCGTTTCGGCAGCGTGGCGCCGAGCCTGGCGGCCTGTCTGGCGGTGACCTGAACGGTGCGGTACGCGGCGGCCAGCCAGTTGTAGACGGCCAGCCGATGCCGCATGACGCCGGTGAACGCCTGCAGCAGCCCCAGCCCGAAGAGAATGGACGCCCAGATCAGCAGCGCCCTGGTGTCCTTGGCGGTGACGGCCTCGATGCCCTGTCCCAGCACGGCCGGCATCAACGCCTGCACCAGCCACCACAGCGTCGCGAAGCCGATGCCCGCGAGGAGGGATGGCGCCTGCCGCCGCGCGTTCCACCACAGGTAACGGAGCGGGCTGCGTATGTCGGGCACGCCAGGGTCGGCCTCAGGAAGGGAGCGCATTCCGACAACCTTGACAAGGCATCCCCACGCTCGGCAAACGATTTTCGCGCCGCCAGAGCGCCTCGGGAGCGCCCGGGAAGCCCCCTGCCCCAAGGCCACCCATCCCCTACAGCGCCCGGGAAGCCCCCTGCCCCAAGGCCACCCATCCCCTGCAGCGCCCGGGATGCCCGCCACGTGTGCAGGAGCACGACCAGGCCATTGGCCGCGCGGCCCCGCCCATGCCCGCTCCCAGCACGCCGGTCGCGAAGCCCCCGGCGCCCGGGCTCGTACCGGGTGTTCCGACCGGCGGCCCGATCAGGATCCATGTCCGAAATGTGATCGCGAACGCCGCCGTTGCCGGGGCCATGTTCCGCCCCAACCTTTACGAATCTCAGACATGCACCCTGTGTAACAGAGAGTCACTTTCTGTGATGAAGTGAAGGTATGAGCGCAGAAGACGTCCTGCTGCAGACCGGCCGCTTCCTGCGCAGGTCGACCACGAGCGACGACCTGCGCACCCTCTACCTGACCGGCGGCACGGAGGGCGACGCCTTCTACCGGGACCGGTGGAGCCACGACAAGGTCGTCCGTTCCACGCATGGGGTGAACTGCACGGGTTCGTGCTCGTGGAAGGTGTTCGTCAAGGAGGGGATCATCACCTGGGAGTCGCAGGAGGCCGACTATCCGAGCGTGGGCCCCGACCGCCCTGAGTACGAGCCCCGCGGCTGCCCGCGCGGTGCCGCCTTCTCCTGGTACACCTACTCGCCGACCCGCATCCGCTACCCGTACGCCCGGGGCGTCCTGGTCGAGATGTACGCCGAGGCGCGGGACCGCCTCGGCGACCCCGTGGACGCCTGGGCCGAAATCACGACAAATCCGGGAAAGCGGGAAAAATACCAAAAGGCCCGCGGCCGCGGCGGCCTCGTCCGCATCACCTGGGATCTGGCCACCGAGATGATCGCCGCCGCCCACGTCCACACCATCAGGACGTACGGCCCCGACCGCATCGCCGGCTTCTCCCCCACCCCCGCCATGTCGATGGTCTCCCAGGCCATCGGCTCCAGGTTCGTGTCCCTGATCGGCGGCACCATGCTCTCCTTCTACGACTGGTACGCCGACCTCCCGGTGGCCTCCCCCCAGGTGTTCGGCGACCAGACCGACGTGCCGGAGTCGGCGGACTGGTGGGACGCCGCGTACCTGGTGATGTGGGGCTCGAACGTCCCCGTGACCCGCACCCCCGACGCCCACTGGATGGCCGAGGCCCGCTACCGGGGCCAGAAGACGGTCGTCGTGAGCCCCGACTACAACGACGCCGCCAAGTTCGCCGACGAGTTCCTCAGCGTCCGGCCGGGCACGGACGGCGCGCTGGCCATGGCCATGGGCCACGTCATCCTCAAGGAGTTCTTCGCCGACCGCGCGACGCCGTTCTTCACCGGCTACGTCAAGCGCTTCACCGACCTGCCCTTCCTCGTCCGCCTCGAGGAACGAGCGGACGGCCACGTACCCGGCAGGTTCCTCACGGCGAAGGATCTGGGCTCCCAGGAGGAGGCGGCCGAGTGGAAGACGGTGCTCCTCTCCGGCACAGGTGACCCCGTGGTGCCGAACGGCTCGATCGGCTTCCGCTGGACGGAGTCGGGAAAGGGCCGCTGGAACCTCGGTTTGGACACCGATCCCCAGCTCACGATCGGCGGGAGCGAAACGGCGGAGGTCCTGCTGCCCCGCTTCGACGGCGGCGACCCGCTGATCAGGGGCGTGCCGGTGAAACGCGTCGGCGACCACCTCGTCACCACCGTGTACGACCTGCTGCTCGCCCAGTACGGGATCCGGCGCCCGGGCCTCCCGGGGATCTGGCCGACCGGCTACGAGGACGCCGCGGAGCCGTACACACCGGCCTGGCAGGAGCCGATCACCGGCGTCCCGGCCGCCCGCGCCGTGAAGATCGCCAGGGAGTTCGCCAGGACCGCGGAGGCCACGGAGGGTCGCTGCATGATCATCATGGGGGCGGGGACCACGCAGTGGTTCCACGGCGACACGATGTACCGGGCGTTCCTGTCGCTCCTCCTGCTGACCGGCTGCCAGGGCCGCAACGGCGGCGGCTGGGCGCACTACGTGGGCCAGGAGAAATGCCGCACCCAGGCCGGCTGGTCGCTGCTGGCGAACGCCACCGACTGGTCCAGGCCGCCGCGGCAGGCCCCGGGCACGGCGTTCTGGTACCTGCACACCGACCAGTGGCGCTACGACCGTTTCGACGCCGGAGAGCTGGCCTCGCCGCTGGGCCGCGGCGCCTTCCGCGGCCGGCACACCGCCGACCTGGTGGCGGAGGCGGTGCGGAACGGCTGGATGCCGATGTCCCCGACGTTCGACCGCAACCCCCTGGACCTCGGCGAGGCCGGCGACCCCATCGAGCACACCCGCGCCGAGCTGCGCGCGGGCCGCCTCCGGTACGCGGCCGAGGACCCGGACGACCCGCGCAACTGGCCGCGCGTGCTGACCCTCTGGCGCTCGAACCTGCTGGGTTCCTCGGCCAAGGGCAACGAGTACTTCCTGCACCACCTCCTGGGCACCGCCTCCAATCTGGAGCACCCCGACGAGCAGGCGGCGACCGGCAAGCTGGACCTGCTTCTCACGCTCGACTTCCGGATGACCTCCTCGACGATCTTCTCCGACATCGTGCTCCCCGCCGCCACCTGGTACGAGAAGCACGACCTGTCCTCCACGGACATGCACCCGTTCGTGCACGCGTTCAACCCGGCGATCAACCCGCCATGGGAGACGAAGACGGATTTTTCCGCCTTCCACGCCATCGCCCGCGCCTTCAGCGACCTCGCAAAAGAGCACTTGGGCACGCGCAGGGATGTGGTGGCGACGCCCCACGAGCACGACACGCCCGGCGAGATCACCCACGACCGGGAGCCGGTCCTCCACCTCGTCGAACGCGACTACAGCACGATCGCCGACAAACTCGCCGCCCTCGGCCCGCTCACCGAGAAGCTGGGCGTCCCGGCCAAAGGCCTCACGTTCACCCCCGACGAGGAGGTCGCCTGGCTCGGCGAACGCTGCCGCCTCGTCCCCCGCGGCGTGGCCAAGGGCAGGCCCGAGCTGGACACCGACGCCAAGGTCTGCGAGGCGATCCTCGCCCTGTCCGGCGCGAGCAACGGACGCCTGGCCGCCCAGGGTTTCCGGCAACTCACCGCCCGCACGGGCGCCGACCTCGACGGCCTGGCCCGCAAGAGCCACCGGATCATCTTCGCCTACACCCAGGCCGGACCGCGGCAGGTCGCCACCAGCCCCGAATGGTCGGGCAAGGCAACCTACCGCCGCCGCTACTCGCCCTTCACGATCAACGTCGAGCACGGCAAGCCGTGGCACACCCTCACCGGCCGCATGCATTTCTTCCTCGACCACGACTGGATGCACGAGTACGGCGAGGCCCTGCCGATCTACCGGCCCCCGCTCGACATGGCCGCGCTCCTCGGCGAGGCCCAGGCCGGCACGCTGCGCTACCTGACCCCGCACAGCAAGTGGTCGCTCCACTCCGAGTACC
Organism: Nonomuraea sp. NPDC049480; assembly: GCF_044465905.1. Classification (NCBI taxonomy): domain Bacteria; kingdom Bacillati; phylum Actinomycetota; class Actinomycetes; order Streptosporangiales; family Streptosporangiaceae; genus Nonomuraea; species Nonomuraea sp. NPDC049480. The sequence goes on along the minus strand of NZ_JBITMD010000028.1, from coordinate 4,523 downwards.
AGGACAACCTGCTCATGCTGACACTGTCCCGCGGCGGCCCCACGATCTGGATGTCCGTCGAGGACGCGGCCAGGATCGGAGTGGCCGACAACGACTGGGTGGAGGCGGTCAACCGCAACGGCGTGGTCGTGGCCAGGGCGATCGTCTCGCACCGCATGCCGCAGGGCACGGTCTACATGCACCACGCCCAGGACCGCCTGATCGACGTGCCGAAATCGGAGGCGACCGGCCGCCGCGGCGGCATCCACAACGCGCTGACCAGGCTCCTCATCAAGCCGACCCACCTGATCGGCGGCCACGCCCAGCTCTCGTACGCCTTCAACTACTTCGGCCCGACCGGCAACCAGCGCGACGAGATCACCGCCATCCGGCGCAGATCCCAGGAGGTGCGTTACACGTGAGCCCGCGGATCATGGCCCAGATCGCCATGGTGATGAACCTGGACAAGTGCATCGGGTGCCACACCTGCTCCGTCACCTGCAAGCAGACCTGGACCAACCGGCCCGGCGTCGAGTACGCCTGGTGGCAGAACGTCGAGACGCGCCCCGGCCAGGGCTACCCCAGACGCTACGAGGACCAGGACCGCTGGCACGGCGGCTGGACCCTGACGCGCAAGGGCAAGCTCAAGCCTCGGTCCGGCGGCCGTCTCCACAGGCTGCTGTCCATCTTCGGCGAACCGGTCGTGCCCACCATCCAGGACTACTACGAGCCCTGGACGTACGACTACGAGAACCTCACGAACGCCCCCCTCTCCGGCGACGTCCCGGTGGCCCCGCCCCGATCGCTGATCAGCGGCGAGCCCACCAAGATCCGCTGGAGCGCCAACTGGGACGACAACCTCGGCGGCGACCCCGCGCCCGACCCCGTGCTGGCCAAGGTGTCGGAGCAGGTCAAGCTGTCGTTCGAGGAGGCGTTCATGTTCTACCTGCCGCGCATCTGCGAACACTGCCTCAACCCGTCGTGCGTGGCGTCCTGCCCTTCCGGAGCGCTGTACAAGCGTGAGGAGGACGGCATCGTGCTGGTGGACCAGGACCGCTGCCGGGGGTGGCGCATGTGCGTGACGGGCTGCCCGTACAAGAAGGTGTATTTCAACCACAAGACCGGCAAAGCGGAGAAGTGCACGTTCTGCTTCCCGCGGGTCGAGGTCGGCCTGCCGACCGTCTGCTCGGAGACGTGCGTCGGCCGCCTCCGTTACCTCGGGGTCCTGCTGTACGACGCCGACCGCGTGACAGAGGCGGCCTCGGTCCCCGACGAACGCGACCTGTACGAAGCCCAGCTGGACGTCTTCATCGACCCGGAGGACCCGGCCGCCGCCACCGCCGACCTGCCCGCCGACTGGCTGGAGGCGGCCCGCAGGTCGCCCGTCCACGCCCTGATCAAGAAATACCGGATCGCGCTCCCCCTGCACCCGGAGTACAGAACCCTGCCCATGGTTTGGTACGTCCCGCCGCTCTCCCCCGTCGTGGACGCGCTCGCCGGCACCGGCCACGACGGCGAGGACGCGGTCAACCTGTTCGCCGCCATCGAGTCGCTGCGCATCCCGATCGGCTACCTGGCCGAGCTGTTCACCGCCGGCGACCCGGCGCCGGTGAACGCCGCGCTGCGCCGCCTTGCCGCGATGCGCTCGTACATGCGTGCCGTCAACCTCGGCGAACCACCGGTCCTGCCCGACGCGGGTCTGTCCGAGGACGAGCTGCGCGACATGTACCGCCTGCTGGCCCTGGCCAAGTACGACGAGCGCTACGTGATCCCGACCGCGTACGGCAACCCGCCGGGGGTCGTGGAGGAGGCCGGCTGCAGCCTCGACTACGACGCCGGGCCCGGCATGCAGCCGCCGTTCGGCGAGGCGTCGGGCCGTCCCGTCCCCGTGTCGATCGAGAGCTTCCACGGCTTGAAGGAGCGCCAGACCAGCGACGAGGTCACCCACGACCGGGTGAACCTCCTCAACTGGGACGGCCGGGGCACCCCGGCCGGGCTGTTCCCGCCCAGGAGGAAGAGGCCATGACGAAACCGGTGATCTGGCAGGCCGCCGCGCATCTGCTGGCCTACCCCGACGAGCGCTTCTGGCGCCGCCTTCCGCTGATCAAGGACGCGGCGGAGCCGTACTTCGCCGCGTTCCTCGACCGGGCCGCCGAGCTGGGGGCCGGCGAGCTGGCGGCGCACTATGTGGAGACGTTCGACCTGGACCGGCGCTGCTGCCTCTACCTGACCTACTACACCGACGGCGACACCCGCCGCCGCGGCGAGTCCCTGGCCGCGCTGAAGCGCCGCTACCGCGCCGCCGGATGGGAGCTGATGGAGGATGAACTGCCCGACTTCCTCCCCGTCGTGCTGGAGTTCGCCGCGGTCGACCCCGCGGGGGTGGCGCTGCTGGCCGAGCACCGGGTGGGGCTGGAGCTGCTGCTGGCCGCCTTGACGGAGCGCGGGTCGCCGTACGCGCACGTGATCGGCGCCGTGTGCCGGGCGCTCCCGCCGATCACGGCCGCCCAGCGCGAGCGGGCCCGGCGGCTGGCCGCGGGCGGGCCCCCGGCCGAAACCGTGGGAGGGTACGCATGACCTGGGGCGAGAGCATGCTCTGGATCGTCGCACCCTACGTCACCATCGTGATCTTCGTCGGCGGCCTGATCTGGCGCTACCGGTACGACCGGTTCGGCTGGACCACCCGCTCGTCCCAGCTCTACGAGGGCCCGTTGCTGCGGGTGGCCGGCCCGCTGTTCCACTACGCGCTGCTGGTCGTGATCGTCGCCCACGTGGCCGGCCTGCTGGTCCCGGCGCGGTGGACCGACGCCATCGGCGTGTCCGATGAGGCGTACCACGTGAGCGCGGTCATCTGGGGCGGGGCGGCCGGGCTGGCCACGCTCGTGGGGCTGGGCCTGCTGATCTACCGCCGCGCCAACGGCCCGGTGTTCCTGGCGACCACGGCCAACGACAAGACCATGTACGCGGTCCTGGCCGCGGCGATCGTCTCGGGCGTGGTGACGACGGCGGCGGGGTTCGCGCCGGGCGAAGCGAGTTACCGGACCACCGTCGCACCCTGGTTCCGCGGGATCCTCACGCTGCACCCGGACGCCGCGGCGATGGGCCACGCCGGCGATCTTTACAAGGTGCACGCGGTGATGGGGATGGCGTTGTTCGCACTTTTCCCGTTCAGCCGCCTGGTGCATGCGCTTTCCGCCCCGTTGGGCTATTTGTTCCGTCCTTACATCGTGTATCGGAGGCGGGCGAGGTAGCGTGCCGCGGGTCCCGGGAGGGGCTCCGGTGCGCCAGAATCGACCCTTGTGAAGCACGGGTACACCAACAGCACGTTCGGCGACGGCGCCCTGGTCGTGAAGTGTTACGAGGGTCCTGAGGCGGCGTTCAGGCTGAGCACGGAGAGCAGGTACCTGCGCCGTCTGCGCGGCCGCATCCCGGTCCCGCGCGTTCACAAGATCACCTCGACGAGCCTGACCACCCGCTTCGTCTCCGGCGCCCACGGCCAGGACCTCCTGGACGAGGGCCGCGCCATGGAGGTGCTCACGGAGTGCGGCCGGATCCTGGGCGGGATCCACCGGCTGGGCATCGTGCACGGGGACTACGGGCCGCAGAACATGCTGTTCGACCCGGCCACGTTCGAGACGACCGCGATACTCGACTGGGAGTGGGCCCACCCGGGACGGCCGGTCGAGGACCTCGCGTGGTGCGAGTGGATCATCCGCAGCCACCACCCCGAGCACGTGCCACTGCTCTCGCACTTCTTCGCAGCCTACGACGGCGCGGTGCCCGAGTGGCCGGAACGCCAGGCGGCCATGGTGGCGCGCTGCCGCGACCTGCTCGACTTCTGCACCCGCTGGGAACCGGGCGGAGACGGCGAAAAACTCTGGCGTAAACGCCTCGAAACCACCGCAGCCTGGACGGAATGAGTCGCTCAACTCTTTAATGCGACGTGATGCCAACAGCAACCCGCATTATTTGACATGTCCCAAATTATTACTCTTGTCGGTATTCGATTACTTATGTACGATCACTTCCGTCGAGCCTTGGGCGGAGACCAGGATCCCCTGGGAATTCGTATTCGGAGGTATTTCCGTGGCTTCAAAGTTAAGGAAAATGCTCATCACCGCGGTGTTCGTTGCTGCCGGTACCGTAATTTCGAGTCCCGCCCATGCCCTGGCCGAACCGACTGGCGGAGGCCCGGCTTCCACCAACAGTTACACGTGGGCCGATTAACACCATGGGGTCGGCCATGACGGCAGAGTGACAACGTGCTCGGCATTACTACGCCGGTGCTCGCGAGACATCCCCGCCGTCGGACGTCATCCCCTTGCGGTTGAGAATCCGGCGCAAGCTGTGCCGGATCGACAAGCGCGACATCATCAGCGGCACGAGCATGAACGCTCTGCTCTACGTCCTCACCGAGATGTAGCCGCCGCCGCCGAGCATCTCCTTGCGACCGTTGCTGAGAGTCTCAGCGACTCTCGGCAATCCAGGCATTACGGCCTGGAAGGTCCGTCGCATCACCAAAGCGTGAGCGCTTCGGCTTGAGT